>JBQTHL010000019.1:0-45413 GCA_052389915.1 Panacagrimonas sp. | reverse complement strand
GTCCGTTACCAACAACAACGCATCACGCCCCACCTTGGCCGGGGTGGGTGGATGCGCTTCGCTTATCCACCCTCCGTGGCGCGGCCCATTGGGTGGATACGCTATGCGCATCCACCGGAGACGGTTACGGAACCCGATGCGAAGGAGCGGGCCATGCCCGCGACCGTCTGCTATGCAGAAGGTCGATGCAACACGTTCGCGAGCCGCGCAAATTCTTCCGCCGACAGCCGCTCGGCGCGCAAAGCGGGGTCGATTCCAGCCTCGCTCAAATCATCGGGTGTCGCAAGCTGGCGCAGGCTGTTGCCCAATTGCTTGCGACGCTGTCCGAAAGCTGCGGTGACGACCCTGTCGAACAGATTCCAGTCGCGAATCTCGAACGCGGGGGGACGCGGCACGATGCGCACGACCGCCGAGTCCACCTGCGGCGGCGGCGTAAATGCGCCGGGCCCCACATTGAACAGAGCGCTCACCTCGGCTCGCGCCGCGAGCGCAACAGATAGCCGACCGTAGTCCGGTTCGCCGGGACCGGCGGCCATGCGATCCACCACTTCCTTCTGCAGCATGAACAGCATGTCGCGCACGACGTGCGCCTGACTCAGCAGGTGGAACAGCAGCGGCGTCGAGATGTTGTAGGGCAGGTTGCCGACCAGGCGCAGACTCTGGCCGTCCGTTGCGAGACTCGCGAAGTCGAACGAGAGCGCGTCGGCCAGATGGATGCGGAGTCCCGGCGCATCGCCGCAGGCGGCCTGCAAGGGCGCAATCACGTCGCGGTCGATCTCGACCGCGTCGAGCGTGCCGATGCGTGACAGCAAGGGCGCCGTCAGCGCGCCGCGACCGGGACCGATTTCGACGATGCGATCGCCCGGCTTCGGATCGAGCGCCTGAAGAATCTTCGCGACGACACGAGCATCGTGCAGGAAGTGCTGACCGAAGCGCTTCTTGGCCAGCGTCCGGCCCGCGCCCGACTCGGGCATCAAGCGGCGGCTCCGGCCATGCGGATGGCCATGTCCACCGCCGCGTGCAGGCTGCCCGCATGCGCCTTGCCAGTACCGGCCAGGTCCAGCGCAGTACCGTGATCCACCGAGGTGCGGATGATGGGCAGGCCCAGGGTCACGTTCACGGCCTCGCCGAAGCCGGCGTACTTGAGTACCGGCAGGCCCTGGTCGTGGTACATCGCGAGCACTGCGTCGGCGTCGGCCAGCACGCCCGGGGTGAACAGCGTGTCCGCGGGCAGCGGACCCACCACGTCCATTCCCATGTCGCGCATTTCCTCGATGGCCGGCGTGATCGCGTCGATTTCCTCGCGACCCAGATAGCCGCCTTCGCCCGCGTGCGGATTGAGTCCGCAGACCAGGATTCGAGGCTTGGCGCAGGCAAAGCGTGTTTGCAAATCGGCGTTCAGCACGCGCAAGGTGCGCTGCACGCGCCGCTGCGTGATCGCGGCCGCGACCGAGCGCAGCGGCAGGTGCGTGGTGACCAGCGCCACTCTCAGGCGATCGGCCACCAGCATCATCACCGCCGTGCGCGTTCGCGTCAGGTCGGCGATGAATTCGGTGTGTCCGCTGAAGTCGAAACCCGCCTGGTTGATCAGGCTTTTCTGCACCGGCCCGGTCACCATCGCTTGCGCCTGCTTCGCTTGGCAGGCGCGCACGGCGACGCGCAGGGTGTCCAGCACGTAGGCGGCGTTCAGCACGTCGAGTTGTCCCGGCCTGGACGGCGCGGCCATCGTCACTGGCAGCACACTCAGAAATCCGGGTTCGTGGATTTCAGGGGACTCGTCGAGGCTCACTTCTTCGAGGGCGATCGGCAGACCCAGCTGCAGGGCGCGCTCGCGCAGCAACAGCGGATCGCATACCGCGATTAGCTCGGCAGGCCAGCTTTCCTGCGCAAGGCGCAGAATCAGATCGGGACCGATACCCGCCGGTTCACCCGGCGTGATCAGGATGCGTGGAGTCAAGCCCGGCTCACGAGGCCTTTTCGGACGGCCCGGCTACCGGCGCGACGACGGGAGTAGCAGCCGGGGCGGCCGTCTGAATGCCGCGAACTTCCACGTAGGCCTCGGCCCGCAGGCGTCGCAGCCAGGTGTCGTATTCCTCCGCAGCCTTGCGGTTGCGGATCGCGCCGCGGGCGCGCGCACGGCGCGACTCGTCGGTGATGTCGCGGTCGCGGCGGTCCATTACCTGTGCGATATGCCAGCCGAACTGCGTGCGGAACGGAGCCGACATCTGGCCGGGTTGCAGAGCGTCCAGTTCCTGCTGGAATTCGGGCGCAAACAGGCCCGGCGGTTGCCAGCCCAGATCGCCGCCGTTGGCCTTGGAACCGGGGTCGTCGGAAAATTCTCCCGCGAGCTTGGCGAAGGTTTCTTCCTTGACGCCTTCCTTGGAAAGTTGCTGGTGCAGGTCGCGCGCCTGCAAGCGCGCCTGGTCCTCGGTCCGGATGGCGTTGGCCTGCAGCAGGATGTGCCGCGACTGGGTTTCGACCACGGTCTTGCGCTCTTCGCTGTTGCGGGTCTCGACCAGCCGGATGATGTGATAGCCGCCGGCGGTCTCCAGCACCGGGCTGTTGTCGCCGGGCTTCAGCTTGCGCGCGGCCTGCAGGAAAATCAGCGGCAGCACGTCGGCCTTGCGCCAGTCCAGATCGCCGCCCTGTAGCGACTGCTGACCGTCCGAACTGGACACCGCCAGCGCCGCGAAATCGCCTCCGTCTACCAGTTGCTGGCGCAGACCGTCGGCCTTCTTGTGCGCGGCCTCGCGCTGTTCCGGCGTGGCGCCGTCCGGAATCGCCACCAGGATGTGCGAGAGGCGGTACTCGGTGTCGTCTTCCTCGGGCTGGCCGGCGAGGAACAGGTTGATGTCCTGCTCGGTGACCACTACGCGGCTGTCCACCTCGCGCTGGCGCAGGCGGTTGATCGTGACCTCGTCGCGAACCTGCTCGCGGATTGCGAGGAAGTCGCCGCCATCGTCCTTGATGGCCTCGGCGAACTGCGCGAGGTTCATCTTGTTCTGCTGCGCGATGCCGGTGATGACCTCGTTGAGTTCGCGATCGTCCACGCGGATACCGGCCTGTGCAGCGCGCTGCGTCTGCACGCGGCTGACCACCAGCTTTTCCAGCACCTGGCTGCGCAGCACCGAGGGGTCCGAGGGAGGCTCGATATCGCGCGCGCGCAACTGGACGATGGCGTAGCCGATCTCGCGATCGAGGTCGCTCTGCAGGACGATGCCGTCGTTGACGATGGCCACGATGCGGTCCAGCACCTCGGCATGGGTCGAAGCTGGCAGCAGCACGCAGAGCAGGCAGGCGAGGGTTGCCAGCGGTCGGGTCGGGTTGCGGCTGGGTTGTCGAGTCTGGAAAAACAACATGGGCAGCGGGTTCCAAGGCTTGCGCGAGGGCGCGGAGATTAGCACGCAGCGCTGCTCCGACCGTTGCCGCAGGCCCGGGTTCCTGTTGCAGCCGGTCGCGGTCAATCTCCCGGTCGGCCAACGATCGGGACTTTGGCGGACGGGTCGAGATGGCGGGAAACTTGTCGCCGTTTCGAGCCGTCCAAACGTGATGCAGCCAACACAAGGGTTACAGGCTATCCGTTAACATGCGGGTGGATTTTCGGATGGTCGAGCCGGGCATGGTGCCCGCCGAATTAGCCGATCCCTTCAAGGTCAGGTCATGCAAGCGTCGGTCCCCAAGGTCTCCCGCAAGACGTTCGATGAAGTGATGGTTCCCAATTACGCGCCGAACGAAATCGTTCCGGTGCGTGGCGAGGGCTCGCGCCTGTGGGACCAGCAGGGCCGCGAATATCTGGACTTTGCCTGTGGTATCGCGGTGACAGGATTGGGCCATTGCAACCCAAAGCTGGTCGCCGCACTGACGGCGCAGGCCGGCAAGCTCTGGCACGTTTCCAACGTGATGACCAACGAGCCGGCCCTGCGTCTGGCCAAGCGGCTCACGGAGCTGAGCTTCGCCAGCAAGGTGTTCTTCGCCAACAGCGGCTCCGAGGCCAACGAGGCTGCGTTCAAGCTGGCGCGCAAGCACGCCTCACTGAAACATGGCACAGCCAAGCAGGAAATCATTTCCTTCCACAACGCGTTTCACGGCCGCACGCTGTTTGCTGTGTGCGTCGGCGGCCAGGCCAAGTACACGCAGGGTTTCGAGCCGCTGCCCGGTGGCATCACGCATCTGCCGTTCAACGATCTCGCGGCGCTGGAGAAAGCGATTTCCTCGCGCACCTGCGCGGTGGTGATGGAGCCTGTGCAGGGCGAGGGCGGCGTGATGCCAGCGACGCTGGAATTCGCGCGCGGCGTGCGCGCCCTGTGCACGCGCCACCAGGCGCTGCTGATCTACGACGAGGTGCAGACCGGCAACGGCCGCAGCGGCACCTACTTCGCCTACGAGCAGATGGGCGTGGTGCCCGATGTGCTCACCACGGCCAAGGGCCTGGGCGGCGGCTTTCCCGTGGCCGCGATGCTGACCACGGACGATATCGCGGCGAGCCTGGCTTTCGGCACGCACGGATCGACTTACGGCGGCAACCCGCTGGCCACGGCCGTCGGCCTGGCCGCGCTGGAGGAAATATGTCGTCCCGAGACTTACGCCAATGTCAGCGCACGTGGCGAGCAACTGCGCGCCGGAGTGGCCGAGCTGGCACGGCGCTACGGTCTTTTCGATGCGGTGCGTGGCATGGGCCTGCTGCTCGGCGCGCCGCTGAGCGCCGCGTGGAAAGGTCGCGCCAAGGACGTGGTCAACGCGGGTCTGCGCAACGGCATCTGGATGCTCGTGGCGGGGCCGGACGTGCTGCGGCTGGCGCCGTCGCTGCTGATCAGCGAGGCGGAAGTGGCGCAGGGCTTGCAGCGCATGGACGCGGCCTGCGCCGAGCTGGCTCAATGGCCCAAGGTCGCCAACGGTTGAAATGAAACGGAACATCACGGTGTGCGAAGCGCTCGGCAAGAGCCTGGGGGTGGCTTGCCTGGCGGCCCTGCTCGCGGCGATACCCGCTCGGGGCGAACCGCCGCCGGGCAGCGCCAAGACGCAGGAACCCAGCCGGATTCTCAAGGTGGAGGACATGAGCGGCGACGTCATGATCCAGCGCGCAGGCCGCGAGCTTTGGGCCCAGCCGGGGTATCTGGTTTTTCACGAGGAGCGAGTTGCGCTGCGGCAAGGCGCTCGGCTGGGCCTGCGCCTGGCCGCGCACGGTCGTATCGATCTGGCCCCGATCGCGAACCAGGCCGCACTGATTACCGACAAGTTGCCGTTCTCCAGTTGGGCGGTGGACCTGACCACGCGCCTGCGGCTGGAGAGCGGAGCGTTGCGTGTGGCATGGAGCCGCCCGACGGACGACGCGAAGTGGCCGTTTTCCGTGCTCCTGGGGCCGTGGATCGCGGATATTTCCAGCGGCGAATACCTGTTTCGGCGCAGCGGCGGCGAAACCCTGGCGTGCAATGTTTCCGGCCGGCTGACGATCTCCGACGGGGGAAACTGGGAGTATCCGGTAAGCGCGCAAAGCTGCCTGCGACTGGATCGTGGGCCCGCCACCCGGCAGTTGGCGGCAACGGACTGGCCGGAGCTGGAGCCGCGTTTGCTTGCGGCAGTGACGGCGCCGGTCCGGACCGCGAGCGGTGCCGCAACCCAGCCAGCGGCATCGGAGCAAGGCTTGGGATTGGCCGCCGCCCTGGAGGTGGCGCTGGCGGCCGAGCCGCCCGGTGCCGGAACGTCGGAAGCCGTGCCGGCAGACGCAGATTCAGGGTCGACAAAGAGGCCGGAGGACCAATCTCCCGTGGCCGCGGGCGAGGCCAAAGCAGCGGTGCCGGTTGCGGTACCGCCTACGGCGGCATCGCCGGTTGCGCAGGGCGAAGTGGCGCTCGCAGCAGGCGCTGCCGCGCCCCCTGCCATGACGAAATCTACCGCGGTTATCTCTTCTCCCGGTGCGGTGATTGGGGCGCCTCCGTCACCGGGGCCGGCGGACTTGTCGCGCAACCCGGTCCCCGTTCCCAACGCCGGTTCTGCGCCTGCCCCCGTCGAGGAGACGGCCACGGCGGCGACAACCGGGTCTGCGACGGCAGCCACGCCCGCCACGCCGGAGACACAGGCGCCAGCCGGCGCGGCGACCGATGTCGCGGTAACGAGTCCTGCTCCGACAGCCCCGCCGCCCGGGCCGGAGTGGATCGTCAACGTGACGAGCTTCTCCAGTCCGGTCGAGGCCGACGAACACGTTCAGATTCTGGTGAAAGCCGGTTATCCCGCCAGCCTGAGGACCGAGATGGTTCGCGGCCGTGCTTCGTACCGGGTGGTCGTGCAGGGATTGACCAGCCAGCAGGCTGCCGAGCGCACGGTGGGCTTGTTGGCCGACAAGATGGGTTACACCACGGCCTGGGTGCTTCAGAAGCGCTGAACTTGCATTTGCGCCGACCTCAGTGCGGCAGCCGCAGCCAGATTTCCACGATGCGTTGAGCTTCCATGCGCCGCACGACCAGTTCCAGTTCGCCCAGGCGCAATCGGTCGCCGACCACGGGCCGCGGAACCACGGTGGCGAAGAACGCGGCCACGGTCTGGCCATCGGTGGCGTCGGGGACTGCAACGCCGTAAGCCTCTGCCAGCGCCGCGATCGAGGCTGTTGGCTCGATGCGAAACTCGCCGTAAAAGCGCTGCTCCGCTGCCACGGACTTCGAGGCCGCCCGGGTCCGGAACAGCGCGTCCAGCTTGGGTAGCTCGTCTTGCGACGCCAGCAGCGAGAAGTAATCGCCCGAACGCAGATTGCCCCAGTCGCGATAGCTGATGATCTTGCCGCGCCGCGCCAGGCAGACGATGCGCGAGACGTCGTCCAGCGGGAGCTGGCGCGACTTCATGCCGATCAGCGGCGAGGACTCGCCGATTCGGTAGCTCACGATCTCGTAGCCGCGCGTGCCGGGCAAGTCGAAATCGATGCGATCAATCAAGGTGCCCTGGTTAGGCAGTTGCAGGCCTAGCAGCCGCGCAGCCGGCGCCAGGGTCCAGCCCTGGAGAACCAGCGACACCAGGACGATGAAGAAAGCGATGTTGAAATACACCGCGGCATTTTCCAGCCCGGCCAGCCAGGGAAACGTCGCCAGCACGATCGGCACCGAACCGCGTAAACCCACCCAGGACAAGAACACCTGCTCGCGCAGCGGCAGCCGGAACGGGGCCAGGGACAGCGCCACCGCCACCGGGCGCGCGACTACGATCAGCACCAGCGCAATCAGCAAGCCCTCCCCCGCAATCGGCTTCAACTCGGTCGGCGTCACCAGCAGGCCCAGGCCCACGAACATGCCGATCTGCGCCATCCACGACACGCCGTCGTGAAAGCGGCGGATGCCGGCAAATGCGCGCGTGCGCCGGTTGCCCACGACCAGCCCGGCGAGGTAAGCCGCCAGAAATCCGCTGCCGTGCAGAAGTCCGGTGATGCCGAAAATCAGTAGCCCGCCGAAGAACGCGAGCAGCGGGTACAGCGACTCGCTCAGCTCCAACCGGTTGAGCGCCCACACCAGCGCCCAGCCGCCGCCGATGCCGAACAACGCACCCAGACCCATCTGCTGCACAAACAGCAGGACCGAGTCGAACGCCCCGTAGTCCGCGGGCATCTGGATGTATTGCAGCAGCGCCAGGGTCAGGAACACCGCCATCGGATCGTTGGCGCCGGATTCGATTTCCAGAATCGAGGTCACGCGCTCGTTGAGCCGCACCGCGCTGGTGTGCAGCAGGGAGAACACTGCCGCAGCGTCGGTCGAGCCCACGATGGCACCGATCAGCAGGCCCTCGGCCCAGGACAGGTCCAGCAGCCAAGCCGCAAAGACGCCGACGATGCCGCCGGTCACCACGACCCCGAGCGTGGACAGGCTCAGCGCCGGCCACAGCCCCACGCGGAACATGGCGAGCTTGGTGCGCATGCCTCCGTCGAACAGCACGACCGACAACGCTGCGGTGCCCAGCAGGTTGGCCAGGCCATAGTCTTCGAACAGGACACCGCCCGGTCCATCCTCCCCCGCGAGCATGCCCACGATCAGGAAGACCAGCAGCAGCGGTACGCCGAGGCGCGGAGTGATGACCGTCGCCAGTATGCTGGTGATGAACAGCACCCCGGCTAGAAAGATGAGCTGGTGGGTGAATTCCATGGGCGTATCAGCGCCTTGACGTGCACGGTCGCGGGCATGGCCCGCTTCTGTCAAACAAGCTCTCCGCGTAGGAGGGGCTCCGCCCCGAAAGGCACTCGCAGAACGGACCGCGACTCGTCGTGAGAACGCCTGTCGGGGCAAAGCCCCTCCTACAGTTTGCTTCGCGATTACGGCGCGATCCGCGCTGACAGCTCCTACGGAACCCGCCGCCTGTAGGAGCGGGCCACGCCCGCGACCGGGGGTCGGTGAGCGGCATCGTCCCGCGCTACTCGGCGGGCGATGCGGCGGTATATCCGCCGGAACCCGAGCGCAGCAGTTCGACGAAGTTCGGATGCAGCTTTGGCGTGGCCGCAAGAATATGTCCGCTGACCAGCGGGTCCGGCGCACCGTAAATCTCGCTCACATAACCGCCGGCTTCCTGCACCAGTACGATGCCGGCCGCGATGTCCCAGGGCTTGAGATTCAGTTCCCAGAACGCATCGAGCCGGCCGGCCGCGACATAGGCCAGGTCCAGCGCGGCCGAACCGGCGCGTCGCACACCGGCGGTATTGGCCACGACGTTGCGTAGCATCGGGATGTACGCATCCAGATTTTCCTCGCGGATCGGCACGCCGGTGCCGACCAGCGCCTGGTCCATGTCCTTGGCGCCACTGACTCGCATCTTGCGGTTGTTCAGAGTAGCGCCCGCGCCGCGGCTGGCGATGTACAGGTCCTGCGTGCAGGGCGCATAGATCACACCGTGTTCCAGCCGCCCCTTCACCTGGATGCCGATGGACACGGCGAAATGCGGAAACCCGTGCAGGAAGTTGGTCGTGCCGTCGAGCGGATCGACAATCCACACCACTTCGTTATCGCCCAGCTTGCCGCCTTCCTCGCCGAGAATGGCGTGCTGCGGGTAGGCCTTGTGGATGATCTTGATGACCTCGGCCTCCGCATTGCGATCGACCTGCGTGACGAAGTCGTTGCGTCCCTTGCGCTCGATCTGAAGCTGCGGAACCCGGTCCAGGTTGCGCATGATGTAATTGCCTGCGCTGCGCGCGGCCGAGACGGCGATGTTGATTAGAGGATGCATGACGGCAGTTTCCGGTTTCCGGTTTCCGGTTACCAGTAACGCGGCCCACAATCGTGTCCATTACTGACTTTGGAAACTGGAAACTGGAAACCGGAAACAGTCTTTCGCGCGTCCGCATCGTGCTGGTCGCGACCACACATCCCGGCAATATCGGCGCCGCCGCGCGCGCGATGCTGACCATGGGCCTGACCCGGCTCACGCTGGTCAGGCCTCGAATGTTCCCGGACGAACAGGCCACCAGCCGCGCGGCCGGCGCCGAGCGCGTGCTCGAATCGGCGGTCGTGGTCGAGACCCTGGAACAGGCCGTCGCCGATTGCGCCTGGGTGGTCGCGGCCTCGGCCCGCCCGCGGCATCTGGGCGACGAGCCACTGCAACCCACGGACGCGGCGACGCGACTGGTCGAAGCAGGCGCGCAGGCCGAGGTCGCGCTGGTTTTCGGCTCCGAGCGTACCGGGCTGACCAACACCGAGCTGGACTTCTGCCACGCGCAGACCCTGGTGCCGGCCAATCCGGAATATTCCTCGTTGAATCTCGCCGCCGCGGTGCAGCTCTACGCCTGGGAATTGCGCAAGGCAGCCATCGCCGCACCGCGCGTCTCGCCCAAGGACGGACATCCCTTTTACGAGCCGCCCAGCCACGAGCAACTGGAGCATCTTTACGCGCACCTCGAACGGGTGCTGCTCGCCACCGGCTTCCTCGATCCGCACAACCCGCGGCTGCTGATGCGTCGCCTGCGTCAGCTTCTCAACCGCGCTCGTCCGGATTCCAACGAAGTGAAAATTCTCCGTGGCATCCTCACATCCGTCGAAGAGCCCAAGCGCCGCACCCGGCGCTCCGATCCACCTCCCGCTCCAGAACCCAAGTGAATCCCATCCTGATCCTGCTGCTCGTCAACCTGGCTGCGCTGGCCGTGCTGATGGTGCGCTTCGCCATGCTGCGCGCCGAAATCGGCAAGCTGCGTGCGCGCAGCGAGCAACTCGCCACCACTCCAGCGACGCCGGTGGAACTGACGCGCATGGCACGCGAGGGCGCGGCCATGCTGTCCATCCGCATCCTCAATCCGATGGAACTGGCCGCGCAGAAGCACTGGGTCGCCGGCATGGCGGGCCGGCTGACGCCGAGCATCGTGCGCCGGATCGTGAGCCTGGAAGCGGCCAAGATCGTGCGGCTGGAACTGCCGAAGTACGGCGTCGTGGCCGAGGTCAAGGTGGTCGGCGATGCTTGAGGCCCTGTTCGCGCTGGTACTGCTGATCGCTAGCATTGCGCTGGCGACCGCGCTCGCCGGTTTGTGGCACGAGCTTGACGCCACGCGTGACGCGCTGTTCCGCACCGAGATCGCAGCGGCCGAAGCACAGCGTCTGGCTCGCGCGGAGCGGCAACTGGCCGAGATGCAGCAGCTCACCGAAACCGTTGTTTCGGTGGGAGCCTCCGTCGTGCAAACCGTGCACCGGAGAATTGCGGCGATTCCCTTCGGCATTCTCGAAGCCATTCCGGTGACGCGCGACACGACGCGCATCGTGCGCAAGACGCACGACCTGATTTCGGACGCGGTCTACGGCTCCATCGGAGCGATCAATCGCGGTGTGGGTTCGAAGCTGCGGGAAGGTCTGCAAGGACCCGGCCCGGTGCTCGACCGGCCGATCGACGAAGGCGGGAAGTAAGCCACGACAAGCGCGCAGCTCGATCAGTCCAGCGCACTGAAGTACGCGGCAAGCGCCTCGATTTCAGAATCGCCTAGACGCTTCGCGACCTGCGACATGATGAGGTTCTCACGCCGGCCTTCGCGGTAGTCCGTGAGCTGTTTTGCCAGATAGCGCGCCTGCTGTCCCGCGATGTTGGGCCATTCCTCGTTAGCGCTGATTCCGCGCGCGCCGTGGCAGCCCGTGCAGACCGCCGCCGCGTTGCGTCCGGTCATCGCGTCAGCCGCCAGCGCGCTAGGCGCTTGCAGAGTCAACACCACTGCCGCAAGCAGGAAAAGAGGGTGGCCCGGATCGTCATTGGCGGATCCGATCAGAGCTGGCGGTAGTAGGCAGATAGCGCTTCGATATCCGCGTCGCTCAATCCTGCCGCAGCCGGCGACATCAGAGGATCCTTGCGCGTGCCATCGCGAAACGCCTCGAGTTGCCGGGCCAGGTAGGTCTCTTTCTGCCCATCGAGCCGAGGCCATTGCGGGTTGGACGCGCGGCCCTGCTCGCCGTGACAGGCGCCGCACTGGCTGGTCGCCAGCGCTGAGATGTCGGCGGCCCCGCTGGATTCCGGAGCGAAGGACGCGGTGGCGAGCAGAAGCTGCAGAACAAAACTGTACGGGGATTGCAGCCTCATGGTTTGGCTCCTGCGGCCGTCGTCGGCACGCGCGCCAGCAATCGCTGGCGAATCGATGCGACTTCGTTCAGGGGCTCGCGTCGCAGACGCGCCACTTCCTCGGCGGCGTAAGGCCTGAACGAGTCCGGCAGGCTCGTGCGAGCGAACCGCAGCACGATCCAATTGAGCACCGCGGCGAGGCGCGCGTCATCGAGCGCCGAAGTGGCCGAGCCGGGAACCTGCACGAGGTAGTCGCGTCCGCCAGGAATACTCAGGAAGGTGCCGACGTGATTTTCCAAGGCCGGCACGCCCATGTAACCGCTGCCGTTCGGGGTGTGGCAGCCCTGGCAGTGGAGTTGGTAATCGAGCTGCGCGCGGTCTGCGGCTCCTGCGTTCGCTGCGGCGCAGATCAGCGCAAGAGCGAGCGATCTAAGCCAGGCAGCCATGTCCCTAGTCCGGGATCGCCACGCCGATCACCAGCGCGGTGGAGCAGTGGTAGACCGCGCTCTGCGTACCCAGGCACCAGTTCACGTCATTGGTCTTGTCGGAGCGATATGACGGCCGATCGCCCTCGTCGCGCGAGCACAGGCAGGCGCCGCAGGAGGATTTTCCGCAGCAGTCGTTGTACGAGATCACGTAGCTGCGACCGTCCACCGGGTTGCGGCAGGTACCGATCCAGGTGATGGGCGACATCTCGGTTCCCGGCGAGCAGCTCTTGTAGCTGCCGCCGCAGCAGTCGCAGAGATAGCCGTCGATGGCGCAGTACCGCCAGTAGTCGCAGCTCGCCGGATCGCCGGCTTCCTGCGGGGCCTTGGCCCCAGGCTCTGCCGCGCGAGCAACGGGTAACAGCGGAATTGCGGCGCCGCCGACGAGCAAGCCTCCAAGCTCCTTGAGCACGCCGCGTCGCGACGTCAGGCGCGCCAGGCGCCGCACATGTCGCTCACCGAAAAGATCGAAGAGGCTCATCGCGGGATGCTCCCGCTTGCGCGCCGTGCGAAGTAGTCCTGGATGCTCGCGACTTTTCTCTCCTTGGCTTCGAACAGACTCTCCAGATGCTCGCGCGAATTGACGATGCCCAGCGCGGCAATCCGTCCGGTCTCGTCGATAAGGCAGGCGTAAGGCAACTTGGAAACGCCGTAGCGTTGTCCCAGCTCGCGCGACACGACGTAGGCAAACGGCTCCAGCCCATGCGTCGCAACGTACGCCGCATGGGGCTGTTCTTCCCCATCGCTGGCGAGCGCCACGTCCAGCCAGGCGCCTTCGGCCTGCGCCGCCGACTTGAGTACCGGCAGCAAGGATTTGCACACCGGGCAGTCCGGCGAGACGAAGAACAGCAATTGCGAGCGCAGCGATGCGCGCGGGCCACCGATTTCCAGAACGCGACCATCGAGTGCGCGCAGGCTCAGCATCGGCGCCGCCGCGCCCGGAGTCAGACGCGAGTTGAGTGCAAGTGCACCGGCCGGCGCGATGCGCTCGTGCAGCACGCCTATCTGCCGCGCCAGCGCGAGCACGATCAGCGACATCGTGGCCAAGCCGACCCACAGCAGGATATTGGAGATCAGGAGCAGGCTCATCGTCGTCCTCCGGCCGTGGTGAGTCGCTGACGGTGGACGGGGAGGGCTTCCAGTCCGGCGTAGAGAAGATAAAAGACCACGGCCGCGACGAGCGCGAGCGCCAGTTCGAGCGGCGCGATCCGCGAGGGCCGCGGAAGCAGGAGCGGCATCGCGGCGACAAGAGCAAGCGCAAGGTTTCGCGCGAGTAGCCGCGAGTGAATCTTCTGCTGACCGACCGATCCTCCGCAGCCGCAATCGAGATCGGTGCGTCCCCGCTGCAAAGCCGACGCCAGACCCGCGAGGTACGCGAGCAACAACGCGACGGCGGCAGCGGCGCCGGACTGACGCGTGGCCTCCAGGCTCAGGGCCAGCGCGATACCTACCTCGACCAGCCCGAGAGTGATCGCCAGTCCGCGCGCTGCACTCAGCTCAAGCGGCAGCCAGGCGCCGATCAGGGCGGTGTAATAAGGCTGGCGACGCAGCTTGCCCAGACCCGACACGCCGAACAGCAGGGCGCAGAACAGCGCCGGAAGCAGAACCAGGACGGGGTTCATTTCAGTAAGTCCCCGCCACCAGCAGAGGCGTTTCCTGGCCGATGCCGCTAATCGTCCGTAATAGCTTGCCGTCGCCGGTGCCGTAGACCTCGAGGCTCATCTCCGGGTTGGTGACCATCAGCAGCGGTCGCGCGCCGCGGCTCAGCGCCAGCGAGATGCCCCAGGACTTGAGGGCGATGCGCTGCACGCGCTGGCGGCTGGCGGGATCGAATACCCACACCTCGGAGCCGCCGCTGCTGTGCGTGCCTTCGCGACCGTCCGGATGCATCAGCAGATAAAAGCGGCCCTGCGCGTCCTGGTCGATGAACGACAGACCGCCCGGTCGCCAGCCTTGTGCGCGTTCGGCTTCGGGCACCAGCGGCCAGGCGGGACCGACCACGGGCAGGTCGGTGCGTAGATCGACCGGGTGGACCTGGCCGTCGAAGCTGGGGAAGTAGGCGACGCCACCAATGAGGGCCGGCCTGTCGAAGATCGGCGAGCGGTCCGTATCGAAGAAGGGCTCGCTGCGTTTCTGCGAAATCACTTTGCCGTCCGCCTCCAGCAGTGTGGTCATCAGACTGCCGTTGGCGCACAGCGAGCTGAAGCCGCGTCGGCCGGTCGGATAGATCATCGAGCAGCCCGGCGTCTCGATCTCGTTCAGGATGCGGCGGCTCGCGGTGTCGATCACCGTCACGGAAGTCGCGGGATTGAAATTGAAGGCGAGCAGGAGGCGATCGTCGTCGATCAGTTGCAGCGCCGAGCGGTGCGGCAAACCCTGGAAACGTTTCGGCTTGGGCCAGACCACCTCGCCGAGCGGCGCGAGCGTCCGACGGTCGTAGATCGTCAGCACATCCGTGCGTACGCCACGCGTGCCACGCGAGGCGAAGCTCTCGAACGCGTAAATCTCGGGCCGCCTTCGGCCCTGCACGAAGCTGCCCATGAGAGATACGTTGAATGTGCCCTGCACCTGCGTGGCCACGGTCTGCGCGTCCGCATCGACCAGAATGACCTTGCCGTCCAGCATATGGCCGAACGCGGGATCGAACACCCAGAACCAGTGTTCCGGATACGTCTCCGACAGAACCTCGACATGGCCCGCGTCTTCGATGGGCAACGCGGGTGGCGAGGGATCGACGCTGGCGATCGCAGTATCCGGTGTCGCTGATGAGGGCCCGGGAGCTTTTTCGGTTAGCGCGCAAGCGGACAGCAGCGCCGCCGCAATCAGCAGCGACCCGGAATTCCGAATTCGCAGGAACAAGTCGCGAAGCATGGCCGAACCAGTCAGCGCGACGAGCTACGCGGCCGGCTTCGACTGGAGATGCAGCACGATCAGCAGCGCGAGGAAGCCGGCGAGCATCGCGGTCTGAATCCAGTACACGGTGGTCGGCGCGCCATCGAGCATTGAAGCCAGCGCCGGTGAGGCATTGACAGCGGACAAACCCAGCACCGTGCCTCCCAGCGCCAACAGGGCTGCGGGCACCACCGCACGATGACGGAACGCCGCGAAGAACAGCACCGCGTAGGTGAACGCGCAGAACGAGATGATCATGTCCTGGTAATGATTCGAAGGCACGTTCCAGTAGATGAACAGCAGCGGCACCTTGAAGCCCAGAAAATGGGCGGCGCTCATGCAGCAAAAATAGGCAACGCCTCCAGCCAGACAGATTTTCAGGATCTTGTCGCTCATGGGATTTCGTGCTCCGGTCGCTGGGAAACGGCGCGCATTGACGCGCATTGACGTGCAGGTTAGGCCCGCTCCATGCTCGACCCAATAGTCAAAACTGACAGCGAGCGGGTTGATTCCGACACATGCCGAGTTTCGTCCAGCCTGCGCGTATCGGCATCGTCGAATACCCCGGCGCTCAGCGCGCCGCCGTGCACGGACTGACGGACCTGTTCGAGACCGCGGCCCGGCTCCAGAGTGAACGCGACACAGGCCCGACGCGGCTCGCGGTGAAGCACTACACGCGCCTGGATTGCAGTGCGCGAGCTGTTGCGCCGCTCGCGGCACTCATTCTCCCGCCCAGCCTGGTGGGCACTCCAACGCCCGAGGAAGCGGCGCCTTTCGTGCCCTGGATCAAGGCACATCACCAGCGCGGCGCGCGCGTGTGTTCGGTCTGCGCCGGCGCATTCTTACTCGCTGAAACCGGTCTGCTCGACGGCCGCAGCGCGACCACGCACTGGGTGCTGGCCGAGGCCTTCGCGCAACGCTTTCCGCACGTGCAGCTCGACGTGGCGAAACTGCTGATCGACGAAGACGATGTGCTGACCGCGGGAGGCGTCATGGCCTGGATCGATCTGGGTCTGCGCCTGATCGAAAGGCTGATCGATCCGGCGACGATGCTGGCCACCGCGCGCATGTTTCTGGTCGATCCCGCGGGTCGCGAGCAGCGTTATTACTCCAGCCCCTCGCCGCGGATCGGTCATGGCGACGACGCGATACTCGCCATTCAGCAATGGCTGCACGTGCAGAGCGGGTCGGCGGTCACGGTCACGGCGATGGCGAGCAAGGCGGGGCTCGGCGAACGCACCTTTCTGCGCCGGTTCCAGGGCGCCACCGGGCAGACGCCGACGAGTTACCTGCAGCACCTGCGCGTTGCGCGGGCCAGGGAATTGCTCGAACTCTCGAGGCAGGCCATCGACGAAGTCGCATGGAAAGTCGGGTATGAAGATCCGAGCGCCTTCCGCAAAATCTTTCGCCGCATCGTCGGGCTCTCTCCGGGCGCCTACCGCCAACGGTTTTCCGCGGGCCGCCTGGGCGCGGCCTCCCCGAGTCACTGAGCCACGCCGCCGGCACTTCCTGTCGGCGCTAAAATCCGCGTCCGCTTCTCCTGGACCCCGCCCATGTTGTCCCGCATCCGTGAAGACATCCGCAGCGTGTTTGCGCGCGACCCCGCCGCGCGCACCGTGCTGGAAGTCGTCACCTGCTACCCCGGCCTGCACGCGGTCTGGGGCCATCGGGTCAGCCACTGGCTGTGGACGAATGGCCTGCACTGGCTGGCTCGGCTGAACTCGCATCTGGCGCGCTGGCTCACCGGCATCGAGATTCATCCGGGCGCGAAGATCGGCCATCGCCTGTTCATCGATCACGGCATGGGCGTGGTGATCGGCGAGACTGCGGAGATCGGCGACGACGTGACGCTGTATCACGGCGTGACCTTGGGCGGCGTGAGCTGGAACAAGGGCAAGCGCCATCCCACCCTAGGCAACAACGTGGTGATCGGTGCCGGCGCCAAGGTGCTTGGGCCGTTCACGGTGGGCGAGGGCGCGCGCGTCGGCTCCAACTCGGTGGTGGTGAAGGAAGTGCCGCCCGGCGCGACGGTGGTCGGCATTCCCGCGCGCGTGGTTGCGGCAGAGCCGTCTGCGGCGCTGAGCGCTGCGGCGGCAAAGTTGGGCTTCGACGCCTACGGCCTGACCCGCGACATGACCGATCCGGTGGCCAACGCGTTCGCCGGTCTGGCCGAGCACATCGATCGTCTGGACGAACGACTCGTGCAGGTATGCAAGGCCCTGCACCAGATGGACTCGCGCGTGCCGGACATGGAACTGTCCAAGGTCGAGCTTCCGGAATTCTGCCGCGAGGGCAAGGTGCTGGATTCTCTGGCCTCGGGCGAGTCGCGGCCAAAGGTCTGAGGCCTTCAAAGGTCTGAGGCCTTCAAAGGTCTGAGGCCTTGTAGGAGGGACTCTGCCCCGACTGGCGCTCGAACTTCGCAATCGGGTCTACCAGAGTGCGGCGGTCGGCGCAGAGCCCCTCCTACAAGGGCCGCATCGTTTTACTGAAAGGGCTCCGCCCCGACGAGAAGTAAAAGCCATGCCCACCTACCTCGACAACAACGCCACCACGCACCTCGATCCACGGGTGCTGGAAGCGATGCTGCCCTACCTGTCCGGGCCGTCGGCCAACGCGTCGAGCCTGCATCGATACGGCCGCATGGCGCGCGACGCGGTCGAGCAGGCGCGTGCGCAGGTCGCGCAACTGCTGGGTTGCGAGGCCAAGGAAATCGTCTGGACCTCGGGCGGCACGGAAGCGAACAACCTCGCACTCAAAGGCGTGACCGCGGGCGAGGCGTCATCACGGGTTCTGTACGGCGCGACCGATCATCCCGCAGTGATGGAAGCGGCCGAATCGCTGAAGGCGTTCGGCTGGAACGTCGAGCCCATCGCGGTCGATCGCGAGGGCCTGATCGACTTCGAAACCTTCGAGCGCCAACTCGCTGCCGGTCCGGTGCGTCTGGTGTCCGCGATGCGCGCCAACAACGAGACGGGCGTCATCCAGGACGTGGCGCGAGTTGCCCGCATGGCGCATGCGCATGGCGCACTGATGCACGTGGACGCGGTACAGGCCGCAGGCAAGATCGCGGTCGATGTGAACGAACTGGACGCCGACCTGCTGAGCCTGTCCGCGCACAAGATCTACGGTCCCAAGGGTTCGGGTGCACTGGTCGTGCGCAATCACGTCGAGTTGCATCCGATCCAGCACGGCGGCGCGCAGGAGCGGGGCATGCGGGGCGGCACCGAGAACGTGGCCGCCATCGTCGGATTCGGCGCCGCAGCGGAGCTGGCGATTGCGGAACTCGATGCGCGCGCGAAACACGCCTTGGGTCTGCGGCAACGACTCGAAGCCGGTCTGCGCACGCGGTCCGATGCGCTGATTTTTGGCGGGAGCGCGCCACTGCGCCTGCCCAACACGATTCAGTTCGCGCTCGCGGGCTGGGACGGCGAGGCCCTGCTGATGGCGCTCGACCGCAAGGGTTTCGCGGTGTCCTCGGGTTCGGCCTGTGCCTCGGGCTCGGGCGAGCCCAGCCACGTGCTGCTCGCAATGGGCCACGACCGCGTTACCGCCAAGGGCGCGGTGCGCGCAAGCTTCGGCAAGGACAATACGGTTGCCGATGTCGATGGATTTCTTGCGGCGCTCGACCAGATCACTGCGAGCGGGAGCGTGTGATGGTTACGCAGGAAATGGACAACGCGCCGACCGACGTTCTGACCGTGAACGAGCACATCGTCGTGCCGCTCGCGCAGATCGAACTGACCGCGGTGCGCAGCCAGGGCGCGGGGGGGCAGAACGTAAACAAGACCTCCACCGCGATTCATCTGCGCTTCGACGTGCCTGCTTCGAGATTGCCAGAGGACTGCAAATCGCGATTGCTCGCGCGTCGCGATCAGCGCCTGAGCAACGACGGCGTGATCGTCATCAAGGCCCAGCAGTTCCGCAGCCAGGAACAGAACCGCGACGCTGCGCTCGAACGCCTGCGCGTGATGATTGCGGCCGCGGCCAGTCTGCCCAAAGTGCGCAGGCCCACGCGCGTGTCGAAGAGCGCCAAACGCCAGCGCGTGGACGACAAGACCCGGCGCGGTCAGGTCAAGCGCTTGCGCAAGCCGTCGCCGGATCAGTCCTGAATTTTTACGGTCGCGTGCACCACGGCATCGAGCAGTGCAGGCCAGCTTGCGGTTCCGGGCATGGCCGGCTCGAAGTGCCCGGCGCCGGTGGTCAGTTCCAGGCTCACGCCATCGGCGGCCGCAATCGCAGCCTCGGCGTAGATGTGCACAGAATTGGCAGGGACGATGGGATCCTCGGATCCCTGAATCAGCCACTGCGCGGTGCCGAGCGGCAACAACTCGCGCGGCGAGGATAGCTTGTAGCGCTGCGCCCGCTCGCGAGGCGTGCCGCCGAGCAGTTCGCCGACTGCGGAATGACATCCGCCCGGCCCGGCGCCGTAAGCGGCCAGATCGGTGATGGGCGCAAGGCCGATCACGCCGCGCAAGGCCAGCGGATCGGGCCGATACAACTCGCTGTCGCGGGGCAGCTTGGGGCGCGCCGCGAGCCACAGCGCGAGATGACCGCCCGCGGAATGTCCAACGCTCACGACACGCTTCAAGTCGAGACGGTGCGAGCCGGCAAGTTCGCGCAGGTGATCGGTGGCCTCCGCCACGTCGAGCAAGGTTCCTGGCCAGCCACCGCCCGTATCACCGAGTCGCCGGAACTCGATGTTCCAGGTTGCGACGCCGGCTTTGCGCGTGAGCGCGTCGGCCAGGTGCGAGAAGTAACGGTAGTCGAAGGCATTGAGCCAGCAGCCGCCGTGAATCAGCACCAGCACCGGGAAAGGGCCGGCGCCCGCGGGTACGCGCAGCTCACCGAACTGCTGGGGCGCGGTGCCGTAGGCGATGCGCTCGCCGGCGGCGGGGAGCGGGCGAGCTTGTACCTCGGACCAGCTCAGCGGTGCGCTGCGCATGTCGCCGGGCGAGCCGGCGTTGCAGGCGCTTGCTAGGAGCGAGCCTAACGTGAATACGAAGAGTCGATAAGACATACAGCAACTCTGACACGCGCCAGACCGATAGCGAACCTGCGGAAACTTTCGGTAGTGGGTTAGTTCGAAATTATTGAAGCTTCGCGGAGTGACAGCCAAACGGTTCAAAACTGTCATTCCCGCGAAGGCGGGGAATCCAGTCCATCAGCCCCGACTGCGGCTGGATTGCGGACGAAAACTGGATGCCCGCCTGCGCGGGCATGACGGCTGTTTTCTTCCAGCGACTTCCGCAGGTGTCACCAGCCTCATGCCTGCCGCTTGGCGGAGTCCGGAGCGTCGTTCGCGACGCGTACAATCCGGGCCACTCGTTTCCCGTCACCAGGAGCACCCATGTCCCTCAGCATGTATCAGCAATCCGTTCCCGCCATCGTCCGTGCGCTGTCGAATCTTCGCGCCATCCTCGCCAAGGGCGCCGCGCATTGCGAGGCAAGGAAGATCGATCCCCTGGTTCTGCCTGCGTTCCGGCTCTACCCCGACATGCTTCCGCTGACCAAGCAGGTGCAGATTGCCTGCGACATGTCCAAGGGTTGCATTGCGCGCCTGTCCGGCCTGACCGCGCCGAGCTTCGAAGACACGGAGCAGACCCTTGCCGATCTGGACGCGCGCATCGAAAAGACGCTTGCGTTCGTGCGCAGCGCAACGGCGGCGCAGATCGACGGCACCGAAGCCAAACCCATCCAGCTCAAGACCCCGCGCGGAGAGTTGAACTTCGAAGGTCAGGCTTACTTGCAGTTCTTCGTCACGCCCAACCTCTACTTCCACTGCGCAACGGCCTACAACATCCTGCGGCACAACGGCGTGGAGATCGGCAAATCGGATTTTCTCGGCAGCGCCTGACGCGTGACCAGGTTCGCTGATATGAAACCTGCGCTCTCCGTTCTCGATCTCGTGCCGGTGTCGGACGACACGTCGCCGTCGCACGCGGTGCGTCGCACGGTCGACCTGGCGCAACTCGCCGAGCGTCTCGGGTTTTCTCGCTACTGGTTTGCCGAGCATCACAGCCTGCCGAGCGTGACATGCAGTTCGCCGGAAGTGCTCATTGCCCATGTGGCCGCGTCCACACAGCGCATCCGCGTGGGCTCCGGCGGCATCATGCTGCCCAACCACGCGCCGCTGCGGATTGCCGAGGCCTTTCACACACTGGAGGCGCTGCATCCTGGACGCATCGACCTAGGTATCGGCCGCGCGCCGGGCTCGGATCAGGCTGCAAGCCGCGCGCTGCGTTCGTTCGGCGGCGAGCAGTTCTCGTCGCTGATGTCGGAGCTGCTGTACCTGTCGATGGCGCGCTTCTCACCGGGCCACCCGCTGCACAAGGTGCGCGTGATGCCGGACGACGTGCGCCTGCCGCCGATCTGGATCCTCGGTTCCAGCGGCGCCAGCGCGAGCGCGGCTGGCGCCTCGGGGTTCGGTTACAGTTTCGCCACGCACTTCAGTCCGGAGCCCGCGGCGCCCGCCATCGAAAGCTATCGCGCCAGTTTCCGGCCCTCCGAAAATTTCCCCGAGCCTCACGCGGTTCTCGCGGTGGCTGTGGTCTGCGCCTCCACGGACATCGAGGCGCGCGAACTCGCGCTGTCGATGGAATTGCTGTGGCTGCGCATCTCGCGCGGCGAGTACCTGCCCCTGCCGAGTCCCGAAGAAGCACGCGCCTACTCCTGGAGCGACGGCGAACTCCAAAGCCTGCAACGCACCCGCGGTCCGGCCATCGTCGGTTCGCCGCAGACCGTGCGTGAAAAGCTCGACGCGATGGTGCGCGAAACCGGCGCCAACGAACTCATGATCGTGACCAACATCTGGAGCCACGAGGCGCGGCTGCGCTCGTATCGACTGGTTGCCGAAGCGTTTGGATTGGATTGACCGGCCGTCGCGGTGCTGCACCTCGGGCAAGGGCGTACCGCTATCCAGGGCACAGGCCTTGCCCTGCGTCGCACCGGTGTCGGTTCTCTGGCGTAAAGTCCGCGATGCCAGCAAATTGACGCCAACCAATTGTCATTCTAACTATCTGTTTAGTATTATTTTTAAAGGGTTGTGACGCGACCCTGAAGAGCGCCGCAGGTGCTGTGTTCCGTCGCAGAAAACTGACAATACGCGTCGCCGAACGACGTTGCCGGGAGAAGGAAAGGGGCGATGTTACGGCCGCAAAAACGCAAAGCCATGATTGGAACGAAATAAACTTGGGCTACCATGCCGTGGCACAGCGACTGCACCTTGTAAACGGCGAGTTAACCCGAATCACTTCAACCGCTACTTTTGAGGAGCTACCTATGAACAAGATGCAGCAAGGTTTCACCCTGATTGAACTGATGATCGTGGTCGCGATCATCGGCATCCTGGCCGCGATCGCCATCCCGGCGTATCAGGATTACGTCATTCGCTCCAAGGTCACCGAAGGCTTATCGCTGGCCGCTTCGGCGAAGACGGCAGTTGCAGAGACTGCCCAATCTTTGGGCGCTCTCACTGCGGTCACCGCTGACAGTACGGGTTGGGAGGGGCCGGCTGCGACCGACTATGTGTCGAGCGTAGCAATGGAGGATGGCGGCGCCATCACCATTACCTACACGGAGGATGTCAAGGACATCGTGATTACCCTTGCACCGACCGAAGAGACCGCCGGGGAAATTACCTGGGCCTGCACTGTGGATGATGCGGCGAACAACAAGTATGTGCCTGCGAATTGTCGAGGCGCTGCTGCACCTCCCCCTTGATCTCGTTCTGAGCACTTCGAAGCCCCTCTCCGGAGGGGTTTCTTTTTTTGGATGCCGAGACCGCAACTCGTAGCCTGGATTGAGGACCGTAGGGCGGGAAGGCCGATAGGCGCATCCCGCCGTTCGCGAAGATGGGATGCGTGGCCATGACGCCTGCCACTTTCCCGCCCTGCAGGTGGGCGCTGTCGTCGGCGATACGAACTCGACAGCTTCGACCGCGGTCTGTTGAGGATGAAGCCGCGACCCAGCCTGGGTCGATCTTCCAGGCGAGGCGACGATGCGACTTCCTTCCGCTGTGCGGCTCCTGCTTTTCATCGTGCCGATTCTGCTGGTCGGCTACTGGCAGCCTTGGTCGGGCACGCCGCAATGGCTTGTACTCAACGAGTCTCAGGCCGCCTCGGCCGAGGGTTCGGGCGAGTTTTCGGTGGAGGTCGCGGTCAAGGACCTGACTCTGCCCTGGGACCTCGCCTTCATCAGCGACGACGAAATCCTGGTCACGGAAAAAGCCGGCCGCTTGTTGCGTATCAATCTGCGCACGGGCAAGCGTTCCGAGGTGAGTGGCATGCCCACCGTGACGGTGGCCGGACAGGGTGGCCTACACGCGGTGACTCTACATCCCGCCTTCGCCAGCAATGGCTTGATCTACCTGAGCCATGCCGTGAAGAGCGGGAGCGGCGTCACCACGCAGTTCGTGCGTGCACGCCTGGACGGCAACGCGCTGAAGGATCTGACGGTGCTGCTCAAGGCTGTGGCGGAGACTCGCAGCGGCAATCACTTCGGCGGTGCGATGGCGTTCGATGCGAAGGGTTTTCTGTATCTATCGGTGGGCGATCGCGGCGAGCGCGATGAGGCGCAGAACCTCGCCAACCATCACGGCAAGATTCTGCGCCTGAAGGACGACGGCAGCGTCCCCGCCGACAACCCTTTCGTGAACACGCCGGGTGCGCGGCCGGAAATTTATTCCTACGGACATCGCAATCCGCAAGGCATGAGCCTGGACGCGGGGACGGGGCAGCTATGGGCGGTGGAACACGGCCCACGCGGCGGCGACGAGGTCAACCGCATTCTTCCCGGCCGCAATTACGGCTGGCCGGTGATCACCTACGGCAAGGAATACGTGGGCGGCAGCATCGGCGAGGGCACGGCCAAGCCCGGCATGGAGCAGCCGGTGCACCATTACGTGCCGAGCATCGCGACCGCCGGCATGGCGTATTACCAGGGCGATCTGTTTCCGCAGTGGAAGGACAGCATCTTCATCGCCGCGCTGCGCGGGACTCTCAGCCGTGTGCAGTTGAAGGACGGTCGGTTCGTGCTCGAGCAACGCCTGCTGGAAGACCGCAAGCTGCGCCTGCGCGCGGTACGCGTGAGCCCGCGCGGCGAGCTGTGGGTGGTGGCGGATGAAGGGGTGATCTTGCGGGTGTCTGGAACGGAAGAGCGGACATAGTGCATCCGGCGCAGGCGTGCATTTTTTTCGGACGAGATGCGGGTCAGAAAATCTCGATGAGCGGCTCGCCCTGCGAAAGCGTCTCGCACAGAGACGGAAGCAAGTCCTCCATCCAGACCAGCAGTTCTTTTCGGCTCACGTTGCCCCGACGAATCCATACGACTTGAGGGCCTGTCGAGGTCCGCGTTCTGAGGATGGAGAAGTCTTCGTCCTTGGTGATCAGAACCGCTTCAATCTCCTGCGCGTGCGCCCAGATGTCGGTATCTGGCGAGCGGTCGAGATGGATGTCGGCGACATGAATGGCTTGATGTCCCTGGCTGGCGAGCCACCTCGCCAGAGCGGGAGGTAGCTGGGCGTCAACCAGGAAAAGCATCAGGCGGCGCGCAGAATCGGATGGTCGCTTTGTCGCGCAGCGAATTCGAGTGCAGCCGTGATGTCGGCCGCTTCGAGATAGGGATAGTCTTCCAGAATATCTTCCCGGCTCGCGCCGGAGGCGAGCAACTCCAGGACATCTTTAACGCGCACCCGTAATCCACGGATGCAGGGCCTGCCGCCGCAGATGTCGGGACTTACCGTGATCCTGTGCAGTTCGCTCATCGAAACTCTCGGCGTGTAGGCAGGTTCACTGTCGATATTAGGCAAATGGAGATTGCGTGGCGAGCGGTGCGAGTGCGAAAGACAAGGCTTCCGAACACGCCCGTCAATGCCGCCCGGTATGCCCGAACCCGCCCGCGCCGCGGTCGCTACTTTCGAACTCGGAGACGAGTTCGAACTCGGCCCGCACCACCGGAACGATCACGAGTTGCGCGATGCGCTCGCCCGGATTGATGACGAAGCTGCTCTGCCCGCGGTTCCAGCACGAGACCATCAGTTCGCCCTGGTAGTCGGAGTCGATCAGACCGACTAGGTTGCCCAGCACGATGCCGTGTTTGTGCCCCAGGCCCGAGCGCGGAAGGATCACGGCGGCCAGGCTGGGATCGGCGATGTGGATGGCCAGACCGGTGCGCTGCAAGGTGGTCTGCCCCGGCGCGAGTTCCAGCGGAGCGTCGAGCAGGGCACGCAGATCCATGCCGGCGGAGCCGTCGGTGGCGTGCGCGGGCAGGGGGAGTTCGCGGCCCAGACGAGGGTCGAGGATCTTCAGTTGGATGCGAGTCATGTGCTGAGCGTGGCGGTGTAGCGTTCGAGAATGAGTGCAGCCAGTTCGCGCGCGATCGCGTCCTTGGGGCCGTGCGCCAGTTCGCGCCGGCCGTCGTGCCAGTACACGCTGAGCTGGTTGTCGTCGCGGTCGAACGCGCGACCCTGACCTACCCAATTGGCGGCGATCAGGTCCAGATTTTTCTTCGCGAGTTTTTCGCGCGCGTGCTGTTCGAGGTCCTCGGTTTCGGCGGCGAAGCCGACCATGAACAGCTTCGGAAACGCGGCGCGTACGCGCAGCAGGATGTCGTCGGTACGCGCGAGGGCAAGACTGAGTCCGGCGGATTTTTTCTTGATCTTCTCGCTGGATATTTCCGCGGCGCGATAGTCGGCCACGGCGGCCGTGCCGATGAAAAGATCGGCTCCGGCAGAAGCGTCGAGCGCGGCGCTGCACATCTGCGCTGCGGTTTCGACATCCACGCGCGTACAGCCCGTAGGCACGTCGAGATTCGTCGGTCCGGAAATCAGTGTGACTTGTGCACCGAGTTCGGCCAATGCCATTGCTACCGCATAACCCTGTTTGCCGGAAGACCGGTTGGTGATGAAGCGAACCGGGTCAATGGGCTCGCGCGTAGGACCGGCGGTGACGACCGCGCGCTTGCCCGAGAGCGGGCCGCAACTGAGCAGACGCGCCACGTCGGCGCGCAGGTCGAGCGGCTCGCGCATGCGGCCTTCGCCGATTTCCCCGCAGGCCTGGAAGCCGGCGCCGGGACCCAGCACGTGCACGCCGCGCGACTTCAGCCGCACGATGTTTTCCTGCGTCGCGGCGTTGGCCCACATCAGACGATTCATCGCAGGCGCTGCGGCGACGAGGCGGTCGCTGGCCAGCACCAGCGTGCTCAGCAAGTCATCCGCGATGCCGTTGGCGAGCTTGGCCAGGGCGTTGGCGGTGGCGGGCGCAATCAGGATCAGGTGCGGCCAGCGCGCGAGTTCGATGTGTCCCATCGCCGCTTCGGCCTGCGCGTCCCACAGCGAATCGCGAACCGGTTTGCCGGACAGGGCCTGGAAGGTGGCGGAGCCGACGAATTGCTTCGCACCCTCGGACATCACGACCTGAACTTCGGCGCCCGATTCGACCAAGCGGCGCGTGAGATCGGCGGCCTTGTAGGCGGCGATGCCGCCGGTGACGCCGAGCAGAATGCGGCGGCCGTGGAGCTTGGGGAGGTCGGTTGCGGCGCTCATGGAAATCTACGGTTCGCGCGCATCGATCGACAGGGCGTGGATGTCGGTCTGCATCAACTCGCCCAGCGCCGCGTAGACCGCGCGATGGCGCGCAATCGGTGCGAGGCCCTTGAAAGCGGCGGCGGCGATCGCTACGCGAAAATGTCCGCGGCCGCTCTGCGCGCCCGCATGACCGGCGTGCAGATGCGATTCGTCTTCGAGTTCGATCCGCGCGTCTGGAAACGCGGCGTGCAAGGTCTCGCAGATGCGCTCGATCCGGGTCACAGGCTGAGCTTGAAGAAGGGGTGTACTTCGACCGAGGCGTAAACACCGGCCGTCGTGAACGGATCGGCGGCAACCCAGGCGCGCGCCGCCTCCAGGCTGTCGAACTCCGCGACGATCAGGCTTCCGGCCGCGCCCGCTTCGAGCGAGGGCGCGTCGATCTTCGGCAGCGGCCCGACGATGGCCATGCGGCCTTGTTCGTGCAGCGCCTTGATGCGTTCGAGATGGGCCGGGCGATTGGCCAGACGGCGCGGACCGGCGTCCGGTGCGTCGAGTCCGAAGATGACGTAGAGCATGACTAACCCGACTTAGGCGACGCGTCGTCCTGCGGCAGGTAGCGCGCAAGAAAGGGAATGTGCGCCAGGATGAACACGAACATCAGGCCGCTGACGCCCACGGTCTTGAACAGACCCCAGGTCTTGTCGTCGTAGTTCTTCAGCACGTAAAGATTGATCAGCGCGATCGCCGCAAAGAACGCGGCCCAGGCGAAATTGACCTTGCGCCAGACCGGATCGGGCAAGGTGATGGTCTTCTGCGGAATGCGCGCCAGCAGCACCTTGTCGCCGATGACGTGCGACAGCAGGAACACCAGCGCGATGATGCCGTTGACCACGGTGGTCTTGTACTTGACGAAGCTGGAGTCGTGAAAAAACAGCGTCATGCTGCCCAGGATCAGCACCGTCACCGCGGTAAAGGTGTGCAGCTTGTGCGGCTTGCCGTCGCGCCACCAGTACCACGCGGCGAGCAGCGTGGTGGTGGCCATCAACACGCCGGTGGCGAAGTAGATGTCGCGCAGGAAGAGCGCCGCCAGAAACAGCGCGACGGGTGCAAGGTCGATGATCGATTTCATTCGGGCATTATAAGAGGCCGTCCTGAGTCCATCGGGGCAGTCTCGTTTTTCCAAACACAAATCGCCGCTCGTGGCCGACTGGTTCGAAATTCATCCCCTCAATCCGCAAAAGCGCACCCTGGCGCAGGTGGCCGTGCGCCTGCGCCAGGGTGCGGTGATCGCGTATCCCACCGACTCCTGTTATGCGCTGGGCTGTCAGCTCGACGACAAGCAGGCGGCGGAGCGTCTGCGCAAGATCCGGCAGTTCGACCGCCATCACCAGTTCACCCTGGTGTGCCGCGACCTGTCGGAGATTGCGATGTACGCCAAAGTCGACAACTGGCAGTTCCGCCTGCTCAAGCAGCACACGCCGGGGCCCTATACCTTCGTGCTCGACGCCACCAAGGAACTGCCGCGGCGCGTGGCACACGAGAAACGCAAGACCATCGGCATCCGCGTGCCGGAGCACGTGGTGGCGCAGGCGCTGCTCGAAACCCTGGGCGAGCCGCTGATCAGTTGCACCCTGATCTTCCCCGGCGAGACCGACCCGGTGGCCGAGCCCGGCGAATGGCGCGACGCGCTGGATACGGCGGTGGATGTGGTGATCGACGGCGGTTACTGCGGTCTGGAACCGACCACAGTGGTGGACCTGACAGGCAGCACGCCGCAACTGGTGCGGCAGGGCAAGGGTCCGAGCGGAATGCTGGGCCTGGATAGCTGAAAAAGAATCGAGGGTCCGGCGGGCCGTCCCCGCCAAACCATTGCCGAAGCGCTACTCGAGCACCACCGCGTCGATCCAGATGCTGCCGACCGACTGGCCCAGGTTGAAGCTCAGGGTCGCGCCGGTCGTGACCGGCGCAGTAAAGGTGTAGGTGAATTCCTGCCAGGTCGCGCCCAGCGGCACACCCCGGTTGAGGTAGCCCGTGTAAGGCGCGCGGTTGAGCTGGACCACCGCGTTGATGTTGCGGCTGCGGTCTGCCATTGCGCGGAACCGGAGCGTGTAGGTTCTGCCCGCGAGCAGATCGAGCGCTTGCGCCAGCGTCGCGTTCCAGGGTGCGGCGGTATCGGCCCGTGTTATCAGCGCACGTCCCGAGCGCGTGCCTTCGAACCTGACCGCGCTGTCCACCGCTGCGCTGCCCAGGGCATTGCCCACCGCATAGAAGAACCAGGGGCTCAGGCTGCCGGTTTCGAATCCCGGGTTCTGCACGAGGTTGCCGGAGGGCGGCGGTGGCGGTGGCGGAGGAGGTGGCGGCGGCGGCGTGCCGCTATCCGTGGTCAGCGAGACCGCATCGATCCAGACGCTTCCTGCGGACTGTCCGAGCTGGAAGGAGATGAGTGCGGTGGTCGTGGCCGGTGCGGTGAAGGTGTAGGAGAATTTCTGAAAGTTCGTGGTCAAGGGCACGACCTGCGAGGTGTAGCCCGTGTACGGACTGCGATCGAGTTGCACCAGGGCGTTGATCGAACGGGTCCTGTCGGCTCTGGCCCAGAAGCTCAGGGTGTAGGTCTGACCGGCGACCAGGCTGAAACCGGTCTGCGCCAGTTGGGCGTTCCAGGGCTGGGCGGCGTGAGGACTGGTCAGCGTGGCGCGTGCCGAGAAGGCGCCCTCGACCTTGATGCTGCTGTCGGTTGTGGCGCTGCCGGCCGCACTACCCGTGGCGAAGAAATACCAGGGACTCAGAACGCCGGAATCGAAGCCGGGGTTCTGGATCAGGTTGACCGGTGTGGGCGGCGGCGGTGCCGACGGCATTTCGTCGATCCATTGGCCGATCAGCGCCACCCCGACCTGATCGACCAGGTGCGAAGACAGCGGCGGCATGCGCGTACCGTCGAGACGACGCATGCGTTCCCACAGCACGCTGCGCTCCTTGCTGTCCGGTGTGATCAGGTGCGCATCGGCCAAGCCGAGGTCGCCTGCGCTCGGACGGACGTTGATTGCGTTCATGCCGGCCGTGGTCGCGGCGTCGCGCAGGTCCAGCGTGACGCCGGTGGGTCCGCCGGGGCGGTGACATTGCGAACAGTTGCTGTCCAGATAAGCGCGTGCGCGGTCGGCCACGGGCGCCGTCGCGTCGGCGGGGTCGGTCAGCGGCGCGTAGAGGTTGTGGTCGCCGATGTCGGTGGAGAACAGCCCGACTTGGTTGTACGCGCGCAACTGGTTGTCGGTCACGCCGTTCGGGAACACATGGTCGCGCTGAACCTGCCCCGTGCGCGCACCGAGGATGAATCCCGCGACCGAGGTGTGACAGCGCAGGCAGTCGCTGCGGCTGGGGAACTCGTAGGTCTGGCGCCGGGCGGTGGACGTCACCGGATCGAGCACGTCCAGTTCCACCTGGCTGCGCGCATCGGGCAATAGATCGGCGTCGGTCTGGGCGTCGTTCCAGCGGTAGGTGTAGCCGCGCCAGCCTGCGTTCTCGTTGACCAGCACGCGGGTCTCCAGGCGCTTGCGCACGCCGGTCGCCAAGGTGATCTCGAAGTGCTTCACGACGATGGCATGCGCCGGCCAAGTCCAGGCCTGATCGGGCGAAAAGCCGATGGTGGAGCTGCCTTCCAGTCCGAACCAGCGGCGCTTGAGCGTGCCGTCCGACCAGAACGGCGCGTTGATCTCGTATTCGATCAGGCCGGGGTTCGGTTCCAGACCGGCCGTATTGGTGAAGAGCCCGGTTTCGGACAGCTTGCCCGGGAAGCTTGCGCCCGGCGTGCCGGCGTTCTGCTCGATCCGGTACACATGGCCGTCGAAGGAAGTGATGTAAACGTTCTGCGCGTTGTCGACGCCGAACGAACTCGGCAAGGGCACCGCACCCACCAGGCTGACGCCGCTGACGACGCCGTCGGTCTGGCTCAACGCCCAGGCCTTGTTCGACAGAAAATCGGCGAACAGGTACTTGCCCACCAGGCCCGGAATCGCGGCGCCGCGATACACATAGCCGCCGGTGATGCTGGGGCCGAATACCGCGTTGGGATCGGAGGAATTGCGCGGGTAGGTGTAGACCGGCCGGTCGAAGGCGCTGGCCGGCAGATTGCCGGGGTTCTTGTTGACCGGGCTGGTGTTGGAGCGTTCAGCCTCGTAAACGGGCCAGCCGTAGTTCCCGCCGCGACGGACGATATCCACCTCCTCGAAGGCGACTTGTCCCACGTCGCCCAGCCAGACCTGTCCGGTGGAGGCGTCAAAACTGAAACGCCAGGGGTTGCGCAGGCCGTAGGCCCAGATTTCGCCGCGCCGACCTGCCTGATTGGCGAACGGGTTGTCGGAAGGAATCGAGCCATCGTCGTTGAGCCGCAACAACTTGCCCAGGACCGAGTTGAGATTCTGCGCATTGTTCTGCGGGTCGTTGCCGCTCCCGCCGTCGCCCGAGGCGATGTAAAGCTTGCCGTCGGGGCCAAACTGCAAGCAGCCACCGTTGTGATTGGAAAACGGCTGGTCGATGGTGAGCAGAATCTGTTCCGACCCTGGGTCGCCGACGGTCGGATTGGCGGTACTGCGACGGAATCGCGACAGGAGCGTACGCCGGGGTTGAGTGGCAGCGGTGTAGTAGACGTAGAAAAAACCGTTGGATGCGTACTGCGGGTGAAAAGCCAAGCCCAGTAAGCCTTCTTCTCCACCGGCTTGCGTGACCCGGGCGGTGAGGTCGATAAAGACCTCCTTCGTCGTGATTGCAGGGTTGTTGGCGATGCGGCGGATGACACCGCCCTGCTCGACGACGTACAGATGGGTATCCACACCGGGTGCGGCCGCCAGGTACAGCGGATTGGAAAACGAGACGTTCGGGAACGCCCTGACGATGCGCAGATCGCCGGCCGTGGCCGGCGGCGTGAAGGGGAACGTCACGCCTGCGACCGGCGTTCGCGTCGTGAGCCCGAACGGTGGACTGGTTTGCGCGGACGCGGACCCCAGGGGATCGAGCGCGACGAGCAGGCCCCCCAGGCCCAGCGCGATCAGAAGTGTCGTTGCGAGTCGGACCGCCCTGTTCAACCTGACCATAAGAATTTTCCGGTGAATCTTGCGAAAGATTAGTGCCGCGAAGTCCGCAACCGGTTCTAGCGGATGTACATCGATTACGCCGGGCCCGTGCGGGCGGATGCCCGGTGCCCAACGCCTGCACCCGTATAATTGTCCGATGCCCGATCTATCCGACCTGGCCCAGAAGATTGCCATCTGGGCGATACCCGTCTTGCTTGCCGTCACCGTGCACGAGGCCTCGCACGGCTACGTGGCGCGTCACTTCGGCGACGACACCGCCGAGCGTGCCGGGCGTCTGACCCTGAATCCGTTCCGGCACATCGATCCGGTCGGCACCTTGCTGGTGCCGGCAATGTTGCTGTGGCTCGGCGGATTTCTGTTCGGCTGGGCCAAGCCGGTGCCGGTGAATTTCAAGCAACTGCGCTCGCCGCAGCGCGACATGACGCTGGTTGCTGCGGCGGGACCGGCGTCCAATCTTCTGATGGCCATCGGCTGGACCAGCCTGTTATGGATTTACCAGTTTCAGGGCGCACCCCCCGGCGGCTGGACCTTGCTGCGCGACATGTGTGTCGCAGGCGTCACCATCAACGTCGTGTTGATGGTGCTGAATCTGCTGCCGGTGCCGCCGCTGGACGGCGGACGCATCGCGGTGGGACTGCTGCCGCGCGGTCTGGCGCATCCGCTCTCGAAAGTGGAACCCTGGGGCCTGCTGATTCTGCTGGGACTCATGGCGACCGGCGTGCTCGCGCAACTCCTGTTCTGGCCTTTCGTTGCGGTCGAAACCGCGCTTTACACCCTGTTCTCGATCCAGTTGGTGGAATCCTGATGAGTCGCACACGTCCCGTCGTCCTCTCCGGCATCCAGCCTTCGGGCCGGCTCACCCTGGGCAATTATCTGGGTGCGATCAAGAACTGGGTGCCGCTGTCGGACACGCACGACTGCTATTACATGCTGGTGGACCTGCACGCCATCACGGTGCGGCAGGAGCCGAAGGTGCTGCGCGATCGCTGCCTGGAATTCATTTCGCTATACATCGCCTGTGGGCTCGATCCGGCGAAGAACGTGCTGTTCGTGCAGAGCCACGTCGCGGCGCATGCGCGCCTGTCCTGGGTGCTCAACTGCTACACGCAGATGGGCGAGCTGAACCGCATGACGCAGTTCAAGGACAAGAGCGCAAAGAACGCCGACAACATCAACGCCGGCCTGTTCGATTACCCGGTACTGATGGCCGCGGACATTCTCTTGTACGACGCCACCGGTGTGCCCGTGGGCGACGACCAGAAGCAGCACCTGGAACTGACGCGCGACGTGGCTTTGCGCTTCAACAATGCACATGGCAATGTCTTCACCATTCCCGAACCGATGATTCCGCCGGTGGGCGCGCGCATCATGGGTTTGCAGGAGCCGACGGCGAAGATGAGCAAGTCGGGAGATGCCGAGACCGACGCGATTTACCTGCTCGATCCGCCCGACACCATCACGCGCAAGCTCAAGCGCGCGGTCACGGACCTGGGCAACGAGGTGCGCTACGACATCAAGGAAAAGCCCGGTGTGTCGAACCTGATGTCGATACTCGCGGCGACCACGGGTGCTTCGTTCGAGTCCATCGTCGAGCAGTTCGACGGCCAGGGTTACGGCAAACTCAAAGGCGCGACGGCCGAAGCCGTCGTCGAATGCCTCAAGCCCGTTCAGGCGCGCTACGCCGAACTCCGCAGCGACGAAGCGGGCCTGCTGCGCGTGCTGCGTGACGGCGCGCAGCGTGCCGCGGTGAAAGCCGACACGACGCTGAAGCGCGTGCACGACGCGCTCGGATTCATTTCCGAATGAGGCAGGCTTGAAGCTGCGCCTGATCGAGATCGGCGCTGACGGCACGCCCGCGCGCTGCCCCGGCCACATGCCGCCGGCCGCGCGCGACGTGATGGAAGGCACGGCCAATCTTTACGAGGCGGTCGGCTTTACGCCGCCCTGGGTGGGTTATCTCGCCGACTGGGACGGCGACATCGTCGGCGCCTGCGCGTTCAAGAGTCCGCCGCAGGACGGGCGTGTCGAGATTGCGTACCAGACCTTCGCGGAGTTCGAGGGACGCGGGCTCGCTACCGAGATGGCGCGCCAGCTCGTGCAGTTGGCGCGCCAGGCCGATCCGACGCTTGCCGTCATCGCCCAGACCGAGCCGCGCGAGAACGCCTCGACGGCTCTTCTGCGCAAGCTCGGATTTAAGTTCGAGGCTGAAATGGATCTCCCCGACGACGGCCGCATTTGGCAGTGGGCCGCGTGACCGAATCGGACACCCTGATCGAAGCACCGGAAACCGCGCCGCCGGCGGACGCTGAGCGCATGGTCATGGTCAACGGCCACCGGCTCGACAAGATGCCGGAGGACCTCTACATCCCGCCGGACGCGCTGGAGGTTTTTCTCGAAGCCTTCGAGGGACCGCTGGACTTGCTGCTGTACCTGATCCGGCGCCAGAACCTCAACATCCTCGACATCCCGGTACTCAAGATCACGCAGCAGTACTTGCAGTACATCGCGCTGATGCGCGACATGCGCCTGGAACTTGCGGCCGAGTACCTGCTGATGGCCGCGCTGCTGGCCGAGATCAAGTCGCGAATTCTCTTGCCGCGCCAGCTTGCGGAAGAAGAAGACGTCGGCGATCCGCGCATGGAACTCGTGCGGCGCCTGCAGGAATACGAGCGCTTCAAGACCGCGTCGGAAAATCTCGACGCGCTGCCGCGCATGGGCCGCGAACTGCACCAGGCCTCGGCGCGGCCCGAAGAAGTGCCGCTGGATGCACCGCTGCCGCAGCCCGGTTTGCGCGAACTGATGCTGGCCTTCCGCGAGGTCATGTTGCGCGCCGAGCTGTTCACGCGCCACAAGATCACGCGCGAGCCGCTGAACGTGCGCGAGCGCATGACCCATATCCTGGAGCGGGTACAGTCCGGCCCCGCGCGTTTCGCCGATCTCTGCGATCCGGAGGAGGGCCGCGCAGGTGTCGTCGTCTGCCTGCTGGCGATTCTGGAAATGGTCAAGCTGTCGATGATCGACCTCGTGCAGGAAAGCCCCTTCTCCGAATTGTTGATCGACGCCGCCCGCCCGCGCCAGTACACCGCGGTGGACGACATCGACGATGCCCCCAACCTCCTATGAACGACTCGCTCCCCGAAAATCCGGACCAGACAGAACTGCCGGTCTCCGAAGCCGCCACCGACCCGGCCGCGCTCACGCGCCTGGAACATATTCTCGAAGCTCTGCTGCTGGCCTCCGATCAACCGCTTTCGATGGAACAGCTTCATCGACTGCTCGGCACCGAACTCGGTGTCACCAAGAAAGATTTGCGCACGGCGCTGGACCAGCTCGATGCGCGTGTGGGGCAGGGCGCGTCGGAGTTGAAGGAAGTCGGCAGCGGCTTCCGCATCCAGGTGAAGAGCGACTACGCCGAGTGGGTCGGCCGGCTATGGCAGGAAAAGCCACCGCGCTATTCGCGCGCGCTGCTGGAGACCCTGGCGCTGGTCTGTTATCGCCAGCCGATCACGCGCGGTGAGATCGAGGACATCCGCGGCGTCGCCGTGTCCGCGAGCATTCTCCGCACCTTGCTGGACCGCGGCTGGATACGCGAACTCGGCGTGAAGGAAGTGCCGGGCCGGCCCGCGCTGTTCGGGACGACGCACCAGTTTCTTGACGACTTCAACCTGCGCTCTCTTGACGAGCTGCCCTCACTGCCCGAGATCAAGGATCTCGATCAGCTCGATGCGGCGCTGACGCGGCTGGAGCAGTCGGTCGCGGTGCCGTCGCCGGAAGGGGGGACGGTGCATTGAGCAGAAAAATCATTTGCCACGGATTACACGGATGAACACGGAAGGGGCCAGTGCGTTTATCCGTGTAATCCGTGGCGAAGAACTGTTTTTAACTGCTGAGCCCCCCGATGTCCGAACGAATTCAAAAACTGCTCGCCACCGCCGGCATCGCCAGCCGGCGCGCCATCGAGGAGTGGATTGCCGAAGGCCGTATCACGGTCAACGGCCGGCCGGCGGAAGTCGGGCAGAAGATCGACCACAACGATCACGTGAGAGTGGACGGCCGGCCCATCGCGCTGACGCGCAAGACCGGGCCGGTGCGCGTGATTCTGTTCCGCAAGAAGACCGGCGAGATCGTGACGCGCGACGACCCGGACGGTCGTCGTACTGTCTTCCGCAAACTGCCCGAACTCGAAACCGGCCGCTGGATTGCGGTGGGCCGGCTCGACATCAACACCTCCGGCCTGCTGCTGATGACGACCGATGGCGAACTTGCACGTCGACTGACGCATCCGAGCTTCGAGATCACCCGCACCTACGCCGTGCGCGTGCTCGGCGAGATGACCGACGAGATTCGCAAGCGTCTGCTCACCGGCGTGACGCTCGACGACGGACCTGCGAAATGCGAGTCGCTGGTCTCGGCCGATCCGCCGGATGCCGAAGATGCGGAAGGCGCCGCCAATCGCTGGTTCGAAATCACCATGCGCGAAGGTCGTAATCGCATCGTGCGGCGGCTGTTCGAAGGCGTGGGCATGCAGGTGTCGCGCCTCATCCGCATCGCCTACGGGCCAGTGCAACTCGGGCGCGGCATCAAGGCCGGCAGTTACCGCGAGGCAACACCCGAGGAGCTGGCGGCGCTGCTCGGCGCGGTGAAGCTGGAAGTACCGGAGCCCGAAAAAATCAAGCGGGCGCCGCGGTCTGCAATCGCCAAGAAGTACCGTCCCATGACGGGCCCGCGCAAACCGAGGGCGGGTTAACCATCATTTGGTCGCCGCGTTGCCCCCGGATTTTTCGAGAGGCAAGGCGCGAGGAGAGAAGTTTGCGGATGCAAATGAACGACGAGCAACGCTGCATCGCGGAAAATCCGGAGGCAACCCTCCGGGGCGGGGCCGTTTTCGCGCATCGCTGCGTCAGTCGCCCCTCATGTGTTCCAACACACTTCGTCGCTCCGTTCTTTGCGCTGCGCGAAAACGACCCACGCCGCGGCGACCAAATGATGGTTGACCCGCCCTAGAAAGCCTGGCCGCTGACGCCTCGACTGTCCGCGCCGAGCAGCCACAGAAAACGCGCAAGTCGCGACTCCGGCGTCGGCGTCGCGCTCGAGGATTCACCGGCATAGCCCTTGGTGCGCAACGCCGTGCGCATCGGTCCTGGATTGACGCTGTTGAAGCGCAGGCCCGGTTCGTTCCCGAGTTCCGCGGCGAAGGTTTCGCTCAGCCCCTCGGCGGCGCGCTTGGCAATGCCGTAGATGCCGTGAAACGCGCGCGCCTCGCGCCCGCCTGCGTCCGTGACCTGGATCACCGAGGCATCGGACGATTGGCGCAGCAACGGCAGGCACAGACGCGTGAGCGTGTAGGGCGCGGTCAGGTTCACTTGCAAACTGTCGAGCCACTCGCGCGGCTCGATATCCTCCAGCCGCGAGAATCCCTTGAAGTGCGCAGCGGCGTGCACCAGTCCATCGAGTCGGCCGAAGGTCTGTTCGAGGGTGGCGGCGAAGGCTTCGTACTCGGCCCAGGTCGCGGTCATCAGGTTCATCGGAAGAATGGCCGGCTGCGGTCCACCGGCGGCTTCGATGCGGTCGTAGACGGCTTCGAGCTTGCGCACGGTGCGACCGGTCAGCACTACGGTTGCGCCGAGTTTCGCGCAGCCTTCGGCAAGCGCGCCGCCCAGTCCGCCGCCGCCGCCGGTGATGAGGATGACCCGGTCGCGCAGCAGGTCGGGTGAGGGCGAGTATTGAAAATCTGCGGTCACGTTTTCAGGAATGCGTTGGGAGCGGGGAAGAAAAAACGGTCGCCATTCTGAGCGCAGAAGCTGCCGGCCGCTCGCCGTTCAACTTTTTCGAGGCGCGCTTTTTTGCCACCAGTCTGAAATCGCAGGACAGCGACATCTCCAGTACGCCAGTGGCGACCAGGGCCGGGACTACGATACGGCCGCGATCGAGGGGACGAGTTTCCTGATGCTGCCTGCCCGGCTGAACTGGGGCACCGCCAATATCGGCTATCGCCACATTCACCATCTCTCCGCCCAGATTCCCAACTACCGCCTGGCCGCGTGCCATGCCGAGCATCAGCATCTGTTCGCGCGCGTCACGCGACTGGTGCTGACGGATATCGGTGCATCGCTGCGATTTCTTCTATGGGACCCGGCCTCGCGCCGGATAATTTCACTGGCCGAGCATAGGGCGGCAAAAAGTTGCGGTCGCCTGAAACGGGTCCGAATTCACCCCAGCAGGCGAATGCCCCCGATGAGGAGTTTCGATCGGTCGGCGCAGGGACCGACCAGAATTTCGACTTCGCCGGGCTCGAACACGGGGGCGAGATCGGGTCCCAGGAAGCGCAGATCGGATGCGGCCAAAGCTAATTCGACGGTCCCTGTTTCGCCCGGTTGCAGCTCGATCCTGCCGAAGCCCTTCAGCTCCAGCAGCGGCCGCGCGACGCTCGCGAGCTTGTCGCGGGTGAACAGGAAAACCGTCTCGGTGGCCGCTCGCTTGCCTTCGTTCGTCACGTCGACACGAACCTGGATCAGGTCGGCCACGCCCATGCTGTCCGGCGTGACGCGGAGGTTTGCGAGGGTAAAGAGACCGTAAGTGAGGCCGTGACCGAAGGGATACAGCGGCTCGTTCGGCACGTCGAGATACTTGCTGGTGAAGAAGTCCTTGGGGTCTGCGGGCCTGCCGCCCGGGCGTTGACCGAAGAAGATCGGCACCTGTCCCAGCGCTCGCGCCCAGGTGATGGGCGTGCGTCCGCTGGGCGAGACGCGCCCTGTCAGGACATCGGCGATGGCATTGCCGGCCTCGCATCCCAGGAACCAGGCGGCGAGCAGGGCACCCGCTTTCCCGGCCAGCCAGGGCACGACCAGTGGCCTGCCGGAAAACAGAATCGCGATGACGGGAATGCCGCGCGCTTGCGCTCGCTCGAACACGGCTTCTGCGAGCGCACGTTGCTGGCCCGGAAGCTCGGGATAGGCGCGGCTCGCCGCCTCACCGCTCATGCTTGCCGCCTCGCCGAGACACAGGACGATGGCGTTTGCGTCGTCGCAGAGTTCGACCGCGGCCGGAATACCCGACCGATCTTCGTCGTCGATGCCGACCCCCAGCGCGTAACGAATCTCGGTTTGGCCCAAGCTCTCACGCAGGCCCGCGAGCACGCTGACGTGGTTCTCCGCGGTGCCGGCTGCCCACCACGGGCCGCGCATCTCACCAGGGGCGTCGGCGAGCGGGCCGATGACGCAGAGTCGGCCGATCGAGTCGGCCAGCGGCAGCGCGTCGTTCTCGTTCTTCAGCATCACGAGGGCGCGCGCGCCGACGTCGCGCGCCAGGACACGGCGCCGGGCCAGTGCTTCTGGGGTCTCCTGCTTCGAACCCCTTCGATACGGGTCGTCGAACAGGCCGAGTTGCTCCTTGAGCTTGAGCACTCGTCGCACCGACGTATCGATCTGCTCCATCGTGACCAGCCCGCGTTCGAGTGCGATCGGCAGGCCCTTGCGGTAGGCGTCGGCCATCATGTCGATATCCACGCCCGCGTTGAGCGCGAGCGCCGCGGCGCCCGCGAGGTCAGCGGCAACGCCGTGACGGATGAGTTCGGCGATGGCGTTGTAGTCGCTCACCAGCACGCCTTCGAAGCCCAGTTCGCCGCGCAGGTAGTCGCGCAGCAGCGGGACGTGGGCCGTCATCGGAATGCCGGCCAGGTCGGTGAACGCGGGCATGATCGTCGCCACGCCAGCTGCCACAGCGGCTTCGAACGGCGGCAGATGCACCTCGCGCAAGGTTCGCTCCGAAATATCGACGGACGCGTACTCGCGTCCTGCCGTCACCGGGCCGTAGGCGCAGAAATGCTTGGCGCAGGCGGCGAGCGATTCGCCGGACGCGAGATCCGTTCCCTGAAAGCCGCGAACCTTGGCTTCTGCCACGCGCGCGCCGAGCCAGGGATCTTCTCCGGGGCCTTCGGCCGTGCGCCCCCAGCGGAAATCGCGCGAGACGTCGAGCATCGGCGCGAAGGTCATGGCGAGTCCGTCGGCGGCTGCCTCTTTCGCTGCCTCACGCGCGGTCAACTCCCAAGCCTCCGGATCGAACAAGGCCATCTCCGCAAGCGGAATCGGAAACAGGCTGCGATGTCCGTGGACGATGTCGAGCCCGATCAGCAGCGGAATGCCGAGACGGGATTTCTCCACGGCCAGACGTTGCATCTCGTGCGTCGGACCCGGTCCGACCATGTTCAGGAGATTGCCGAGCGTGCCGTCGGCGATGGACTCGGTGGAGTCACCGACGATGATCGGCCCGGTTACCGCGTATCCGGAGGCGACCATGGTGAGCTGCCCGAGCTTCTCGGCAAGCGTCATGTCGGCAATCAGTTTCTCGATGCGATTCATCGAACTTGAGTTTCATGAAGTAGGCGTCTTGCATGATAGATCGGGCTGGAACCGTCGCGCGTGCCGTCGCAACGAGGCGGAAGCGAGGAGAGAAACTTGCTGCTATGCCGTGCCAGCCTGGTCGCAACCCCGGGGGCAAGCGGAGTAACTCCTATCGGTAAAACATTTGCACTCACGATTTCCGGCTTGCGCCGTGGCATGCAACGCCTGGGTTCTGCACGCCTGCTGGCCGAGGCGGAAACGGAAACACCCATGCGCGCGGAGCTGTTCAGCGCCGACCAGATGCAGCAGCATGGCGGCGCGCTCGCCGGCATTCACCGACTGCACAGCACTGCCGGACCCGACCGCATGCTGCAGCGGCTGGCCGAAAACGAAAGCCTGCTCCTGTGGACACGCGAGCGGCTGGCAGCAGTCCTCGCAGAGGAACGTCGTATCACGCCAGCAGGGGTCTGGCTGCTCGACAATGCCGAGTTGATCGAGGAGCAGATCCGTCTCGCTCGCAGGCATCTGCCCAAAGGTTACAGCCGCGAATTGCCGCGTCTTGCACAGGGCCCTTCGACAGGGCTGCCGCGCGTTTACGATCTTGCACTGGCAACCGTCGCGCACGGCGACGGCCGCATCGACCTCGACAGTCTGGTGCGCTTCGTCGATGCGTATCAGGCCAAGAGCGAGCTCAAGCTGGGCGAGTTGTGGGCGATTCCGATCATGCTGCGCCTGGCCTTGATCGAGAACCTGCGCCGCGCGGGCGCACGCACCGTGGCCGACCAGCTCGACAGGGATCGCGCCAACGCCTGGGCCGTGCAAATGCTGGATATCGTCACGCGCGATCCCAAGAGCCTGATCCTGGTGATTGCCGACATGGCGCGATCCGATCCGCCGATGAGCAGTGCATTCGTGGCCGAGCTGACCCGCCAGCTCGGCGGGCAAAGCGCCGCGCTGGCACTGGCGCTGACCTGGATCGAGCAGCGGCTTTCCGAAACCGGCGTGACGATCGAGCGGCTGATACAGGCCGAGAACCATCAACAGGCTGCCGATACGGTCTCGATCAGCAACAGCATCGGCAGTCTGCGACTCCTCGCCGTCACCAACTGGCGCGACATGGTCGAACGCATGAGCCGGGTCGAGCGGGTTCTGCTCCTGGATCCTTCCGGTGCGTACGGACGCATGGATTTCGCGACGCGCGATCGTTATCGCCATCAGGTCGAGCGCATCGCGCGGCGCAGCGGCCGGCCGGAGTCCGAGGTTGCTCTTGCCTCGATCCGGCTGGCAAAAGATGCCGGCGGCGTGGACACCCGCACCGCTCACGTCGGCTTCCATTTGATCGGCCCGGGCCTGCCACAACTGCGAATGGCACTGGGCGTGCGCTACACCCTGCCCGAGATCCTGGGTCGAGGTCTGAGGTCGGCGCCGCTGCTGGTGTACGTGGGCGCCATCGTGGTGCTGAGTCTGGCCGGCGCCCTCGTTCTCACCGAACAGGCGCAAGCCAATGGTGCGAGCGGCTACGCCTTGCTGCCGCTGAGCCTGTTGCTGCTGGTCTGCGCCAGCCACCTCGCCGTGACGCTGGTCAACTGGTTCGCAACCCTGCTGGCCCCACCGCACGAGCTGCCCCGCCTGGACTTCGCCAGCGGCATTCCGGCCGAGTCGCGGACCCTGGTGGTGGTGCCGACGATGCTGGACAGCGCATTTGGCATCTCGGCGATGGCCGAGGCGCTGGAGGTGCGCTTTCTCGCCAACCAGGATGCGAACCTGCACTTTGCGCTGCTGACTGATTTTCTGGATGCCGCGCAGGAAACCCTGGCCGGTGACGAAGCGCTGACCTTGGTCGCCGAGAACTGCATCGCCGCGCTCAACCAGAAATATGCGCGATCGACGTCGACGGTCGAAGGAGACCGCTTCTTTCTGCTGCATCGTCCGCGGCGCTGGAATGCTCAGGAGCGTTTATGGATGGGCTACGAGCGCAAACGCGGCAAGCTCGAAGAACTCAACGCGCTGCTGCGCGACAGCGCAGCTAATCGATTTGCGCTCGTCGTCGGCGGCGTGGAAGTGCTGCAAAGCGTGCGTTACGTCATCACCCTGGACAGCGATACGCACTTGCCACGCAACGCGGCACGCCAGCTCATCGGCGCCATGGCGCATCCGCTGAACCGTCCGTACTATGACGTCGTGCAGGGACGTGTCACCAGCGGCTACGGCATCCTGCAACCGAGAGTGGAAGCGAGCCTGAGCGGCGGCCATCGTTCGCGTTACGCACGCATGAGCGGCGGCGAGCCGGGCATCGATCCCTACACGCAAAGCGTCTCGGACGTGTACCAGGACCTGTTCGGCGAAGGCTCCTTCGTCGGCAAGGGGATTTACGACGTCGATGCCTTCGAGCAGGCGCTGAAAAGGCGCTTTCCGGAAAACCGGATTCTCAGTCACGATCTTCTCGAAGGCTGTCACGCGCGTGCCGGCCTGCTCAGCGACGTTCAGTTGTACGAGGATTATCCGACGCACTACAGCAGCGATGCGGCGCGGCGCCATCGATGGATTCGCGGCGACTGGCAGCTCTTGCCCTGGCTGTGGCCGCGCGTGCCGGGCGGCAAGGGCGGTGAAGCGCAAAAAAATCCGCTGTCGCATCTGTCGCGCTGGAAGATTCTGGACAACCTGCGACGCAGTCTCGTGCCCTTCAGTCTGACCCTGCTGCTGTTGTTGGGCTGGAGCGTGCTGAGCTCGCCCTTGTTCTGGAATCTGGCGGTCATTGCCATCCTCGCTGTCCCTGCGTTCTGCGCAAGCTTGCTGGGCCTGCTGCGGCCGGAGGACGACACGAGCTTGCGTCAACAGCTGGCGGCGTTCCCGCGCGCAACGGCGCGGCGCCTGGCCGGTGTGGGCCTGAGCCTCGCGTGCCTGCCGTTCGAAGCGCAGCAGAGCCTGGATGCCATCGTGCGCACCCTCTGGCGCGTGGCCGTTTCGCGCACCCGGTTGCTCGAATGGCGCCCCTCGAATAATTCGGATGCGCTGGCCGGCGACAGCCTGCGCGGCCTGGTGAGCCTGATGTGGAGCGCGCCGCTGATCGCGGTAGCCATGGCTATTTACCTGTTCGTCGCGCGGCCGGATGTGCTGGTCGTCGCCGGGCCGATTCTGCTGCTGTGGCTGGGTTCCCCAGCACTCGCGGGCTGGCTCAGCCGCCCGCCGCGGCGACGCGACACACCCCTGGGCGTGGAGCAGAAATTGTTCTTGCGTAAGCTGGCGCGTAGAACCTGGTCGTTCTTCGAAACCTATGTGGGAGTCGGCGACCACCACCTGCCGCCCGACAACGTGCAGGAGGTGCCGGCGACGCGGATCGCACACCGCACCTCGCCGACCAACATCGGCCTGTCGCTGCTGGCCAATCTGAGCGCCCACGACTTTGGCTACGTCACTACGGGCGCGTTGATCGAGCGTACCGCTGCCACGATGCAGACGCTGCAAGGATTGAAGCGGCATCGAGGGCACTTCTACAACTGGTACGACACGCAGACTCTGCACGTCCTGTCGCCGGCTTACGTCTCCACGGTCGATAGCGGAAATCTCGCCGGGCATCTGCTGACCCTGGGGCCTGGGTTGCTGGCGCTGATCGATGCACCGCTCGTCAATCCTCGCTGGCGCGAGGGACTGGAAGATACCTTGGGGCTGCTCGCAGATTCGCTTTCGGCGTCATCTGTCGTAACAGGTTCGACGGAACGACCGCTCAGGGAATTCGGGGTCGTTCTGGGTAGGTCGGGCTTCAGCCCGACACCCGCCGCCGACGTCGGGCTGAAGGCCGACCTGCACAGCCATGTTTTCGAACCGCTGCTGCACGCGGCGTGTGAGATTGGCGCCAGCCTCGCGTCCAGCGGAAACGAGGAAGCGAAGCACTGGGCCGACGCCCTCGAACGCCAATGCCAGGCGCAGTTCGATGATTCGCTTCTCGTCGATGGCACAAGCTCCCTGCGCGAACTCGCGCGCGGCGATTCACCGGCCGCTGGTATGGCCATCGAACGTATCGCCGCGCTCGAACAGCTCGCCTTTCAATGCGGTGAACTGGCCCGGATGGAGTACGGTTTTCTTTACAACGACTCGCAGCATCTATTGCATATTGGCTGTCACGTTGAAGAGGGTGCAGAAGAGGGACGCCTCGATCCGGGCCACTACGACCTGCTCGCCTCGGAAGCGCGCCTGTGCAACTTCGTCGCCATCGCGCAGGGACTGTTGCCGGAGAAAAGCTGGTTCGCGTTGGGCCGGCGGCTGACCACGGCCGGCGGCGAGCCCATCCTGGTGTCGTGGAGCGGCTCGATGTTCGAGTACCTGATGCCGCTGCTGGTGATGCCGGCGTATGCGGACACCTTGCTCGATCAGACCTGCCGCGCGGCGGTGCAGAGCCAGATCGACTATGGCCGCAGTCGCGGAGTGCCCTGGGGCATTTCCGAGTCCGGCTACAACGGCGTCGACGGCCAGCTCAACTACCAGTACCAGGCTTTCGGCGTGCCGGGTCTGGGCCTCAAACGCGGTCTGGCGCAGGACCTGGTCGTCGCGCCCTATGCGTCTGCGATGGCCTTGATGGTGGCGCCCGCCGCCGCGTGCAGCAATCTGCAAAGAATCGAAAAGGAAGGTTTTGCAGGACGCTTCGGCATGTACGAAGCCATCGACTACACGCCCTCGCGGCTGCCGCCCGGCCAGACGCATGCGGTGGTGCGGTCTTTCATGTCGCATCACCAGGGCATGGGTTTTCTGGCGCTCGCGCAGTGCCTGCTCGGGCCTGCCATGCAGAGGCGTTTCGCCGCCGACCCGGAGGTTCAGGCGACACTCTTGCTGCTACAGGAACGTATCCCAAAGCCGAGCGCCGACTACGCACGCAGAGTCGAGCCGGCGAATCTCAAGGAGCCGTCGGTGGAAGCCGAAAAGCCATATCGCTGCTACCGCAGTCCGAATACGCCGATCCCCGAGGTGCAGTTGCTGTCGAACGGCCGCTATCACCTCATGGTCAGCAACGCCGGCGGCAGCTCCAGCCGCTGGAAGGATCTCGCGGTCTATCGCTGGCGCGAGGACACCAGCAGTGATAACTGGGGCGCGTTCTGTTATCTGCGCGATGTGAGCAGCGGAAAATTCTGGTCGACGGCGCACCAGCCGAGTCTGGTGCGCGCCGATTCCCTAGAGGCGATTTTCTCCGAGTCGCGTGCCGAATTCCGTCGTCGCGACGGCGACATCGAAAGCCATACCGAGATCGTGGTCTCGCCCGAGGACGACATCGAATTGCGCCGCGTGCGCCTCACGAATCACGGTCGTGCGCGCCGCGAAATCGAACTCACGAGTTACGCCGAGGTGGTGCTCGCGCATGCAGGTGCGGACGCTTCGCATCCGGCTTTCAGCAATCTGTTCGTGCAGACCGAATGGCTGCGCGGGGAGCGCGCCATCCTGTGCAAGCGCAGACCGCGTTCGCTCGATGAGGCCACGCCCTGCATGTTTCATCTCATGGCGGTGCGCGGCGCACCGGCCGGGAGCCTGAGCTTCGAAACCGATCGCCTGCGTTTCATCGGCCGCGGCAACACCGCGGCCGCGCCCGAGGCGCTGCGAACGTCCGGCCCCTTGA
>JBQTHL010000018.1:0-1811 GCA_052389915.1 Panacagrimonas sp. | reverse complement strand
TGCAGATCCTGTTCCGGCCGCTGCGTCCGAAGAAAATCCTGGGCTGGACGTTCCAGGGCCAGTTCCTGGCGCGGCAGGACCAGGTCTCGAAGGACTACGCCACGCTGATGGCGTCCGAACTGCTGACACCTGCGAACCTGATCGAGGAACTGCTGCGCGGGCCGGCACTGGACCGCATCGTCGATCTGGTGCACCGGCAGGTACGCGAAGTCATGGACCAGAGGCTCGGCACCGCGCTGCCGCTGGTGGTGTTCGCCCTGGGGCACGAGCGGTACGGCGAGATCCGCAAGCTGGTGGCTCAGCGCATCCTCGATCTGATCCCGCTGGCGTCCAAGGAGGTGGAGAAATACGCGATGGACGCCCTCGATATCAACGACACCATACTCGGCCGCATGAACTCGTTGTCGCCGGAAGAATTCGAGTCGGTCCTGCGTCCCGCGTTCAAGGAAAACGAGATGACCATCGTTGTCGCCGGGGCAGTGCTCGGCGCCTTGGTCGGCGAGGCCCAGGTGTTCTTCATGCTGGGCGGGCACTGAGCGTGCTCTCCGCTCCCCTTCGGACGAGCCGGCGGCCAAGGTGGGCGACCGGCGCGGCTCGCTCGCCGGGCCGGGCTGCCCAGCCCAGCCCAGTGAATCCCGATTCCCAGACTCCACCGGTTAACCCATGAAGGGCCAACGTACCGAGGTAACCGAGGGTGCGCGGGCAATTCGATCACGTGCTGCGCGGCAGGCTTCCAACCTCCCTCCGCCGCGCAGGGAGACAGATGAGCAAGACGCAGATTGCCGTGCTTCCGCCGACGCAGCCCGCGAAGGCATCCGTCTCGGGTTCCTGATCCATGACGTTTCTCGTCTGCGTCGCATCGCCTACGACCAGCTGATGAAGCCACTGGCCGTCACCCGTGCGCAATGGTGGGTGTTAGCGCACCTGTCGCGCCATGACGGCATGATGCAGACGCAGCTCGCCGACGTGCTCGAAGTCGGCAAGGCCAGCCTCGGTGATCTCATCGCAGACTTGGAACGCGGCGGCTGGGTAGAGCGCCGTCCCGATCCTTTGGACAAGCGCGCCAGACGTGTCTACCTGACCAGGCCCGCCCAGGGGCTGATCAATCGAATGACTATTCTGGAAGAGGCTTTCAACGCCCAGATCCTGAGTGATTTGAATGCGTCGGAACGTGGTGCGCTGGTGCGCAGCCTGTCGAAGGTCAAGCACGCCATCGCCCGTTTCAGGACGCCCGAGAACGGCACGGGCGCAGGCTCCTAGCAAATTCTCGCAACGCTTTCATGTCCTCGTCGGCACGGCGAGCGTCTTTCGTGGATCGCAACGGAAGGGGAGCGGCGCGATACCGCTCAGCGCCGATGTGGTGCGTTGTGCGTGACATATACATTCGCGTGGAAGGGAGCGGTAGCGAGGCGTGAGGCGTGGCCCAAAAGACTGGCTTTAGCGTGGAGTAAGCACCTCCGTATTGTGGTCGAGCGTCTGCAGGCCGAGATCCCCGCGGTGATGCGCGAATTCTGGAACTCCGCGGGCGGTCGCTTCCAGGAGTACTTCGATATCCGTCGCGTGATCGTCACCAACCTGGTGCGCGACAAGGAAAAGCTCAACGAGATTTTCTGGCGGGTCGGTGGGCCAGAGCTGACGTTCTTCCGCAACATCGGGTTCTGGTTCGGTTTCCTGCTCGGTCTGGTGCAGCTCGCGTGCTGGATGATCTGGCACGAGCCCTGGCTGATGCCGGTGTTCGGGGGGCTGATTGGTTTCGTCAGCGACTGGGTCGCCCTGCAGATCCTGTTCCGGCCGCTGCGTCCGAAGAAAAT
>JBQTHL010000017.1:0-16392 GCA_052389915.1 Panacagrimonas sp. | reverse complement strand
CAAATCCGGGGGCAACCCTCCGGATTTGCCGCCAATGCTGCGTTGCTCGTCGTTCATTTGCATCTGCAAATTTCTCTCCTCGCGCCTTGCCTGGCCGCAAATCCGGGGGCAACGCGGCGATCAAATGACTGTCAACAGACCCTCGAAACTTACCCCGCTTTATGAGTCTGTATCGGCAGCTTTCAAGCCTTGCGTTGCTATACTCGAGTCCGCTAACCGCCCATCTCGACCTTCTGTCCGTTGCGGTATCTAGCCCCGCCTCCAGCGCCGATCCAGCACCTTCCCCTTGAGTAAAAGCAAAACGCAGGCCACTGCCGCATCCGGCGACCCGGGATGGCTGGAGCGGCTGCCGCGGGAAGCTGCCCTGCTGGGCTGTCTGGGCCTGACCCTGTTCCTGCTGGCGGCGCTCATCAGCTTCAACCCCAACGATCCGGGCTGGAGTTCTTCAGGCACTGGCGACTCCATCGAAAATCTGGTCGGCCCGGTCGGCGCCTGGACCGCGGACGTGCTGCTCAGCCTAGTGGGTTACGTGGCTTTCGTGCTGCCCTGGGGCGTGTGCGTGGCGGGACTGCGCTTGTATCGCGGCGCAGGTGAGGCAAAAAAGGTGTCGCCCGCGATCCGCGTCGCCGCATGGCTGGTGATGCTGGTGGCGCTGGCCGCGCTATGTGCGCTGCACGCGAGAGTGTGGCCCTCCTTTCCTCCGCAAGGTGGGGGAGGGATTGCCGGGCAGGTCATCGCTTCGTGGTTCGTGCAAGCGCTCAAGCCTTTGGGCGCGAGCTTGAGTCTGCTGACACTGGTGCTGGCCGCAGCGCCGCTGGCGCTTATGTTTTCGTGGATTGGCGTGGTAGATCGTGTCGGCGGGCTGGTACTGGCCTGGGCACCGAGACTGCTCCCAAAGCGAAACGCGGATGCGCCCGAACCGGATGTCGTCACGGTGGCGCCGTCCGAACCGACGATGGAAGCCCCAACCCGGCCGTCGCGACGCTCGGAAACCTCGCGACGAAAGCAGCCCGATATGGGTGCGCCCACTCCACGGCCTGTGGGATTGGGCGAGGCTGAAACGCAGCTCGCACTTGGGGAATTTGCGAGCAACGTGGAAGCCTTGCCCGAGACCCGGCCGCGTCTGGCGTTTGCCGCGCCCGATCTGGACCTGGCCAGCACCGACGAAGTGGCGGCGACGAAGCCGCCGCCGCGCGCGATCAAGAAGCCCAGGCCCGGTACGAATTCCTCGCTGCCGTTCCGCAGCGATCCCCTGCCACCGGTGGGCCTGCTCGATCCCGCCCGCCAAAGCGGCAAGCGCTACACCAACGAGGAGCTGGAGCGCCTGTCGCGCGACGTGGAACGGCATCTGGCCGACTTCGGTATCAAGACCACGGTTGTCGCGGCCACGCCGGGGCCGGTCATCACGCGCTTCGAGTTGCAGCCCGCGCCGGGCGTGAAGGGCGCGCAGATCACCGGGCTGTCAAACGACCTCGCGCGCTCGCTCTCGGTGTCGCGCGTGCGCGTCATCGAGGTGATTGAGGGCAAGCCGTACGTGGGCCTGGAAATCCCGAATCAGAAACGCGAGATGGTGGCGTTGCGCGAGATTCTGGAATCCAGCGCCTACAAGAATTCCGTCTCGCCGCTGTCGCTGGCGCTGGGCAAGGACATCGCTGGAAATCCGGTCGCGGTCGATCTCGGCAAGATGCCCCACCTGCTGGTCGCGGGCACCACCGGTGCCGGTAAGTCGGTGGCGATCAACGTGATGATCCTGTCGATGCTGTACAAGGCCACGCGCGAGCAGGTGCGCTTCATTTTCATCGACCCGAAGATGCTGGAGCTGTCGGTGTATGCCGACATCCCGCATTTGCTGACACCGGTCGTCACCGACATGAAGGACGCCGCCAACGCGCTGCGCTGGTGCGTGGCCGAGATGGAACGGCGCTACCGCGTGATGACGCAGCTCGGTGTGCGCAACCTGGCGGGACTCAACAAGAAGATTGAAGAGGCCGCGGCAGAAGGCACGCCGTTCCGCGTTCTCAAGGCGGCGCCCGAACTGTTCGACGCCGAGGGCGGCGTCATCGCGCCCGAGGCGGATCTGCTGGAGCCGCTGCCGCACATCGTCGTCGTGATCGACGAGTTGGCCGACATGATGATGGTCGTCGGCAAGAAGGTCGAAGAACTCATCGCGCGGCTGGCGCAGAAAGCGCGTGCCGCCGGCATCCATCTGATCGTCGCCACGCAGCGGCCGAGCGTGGATGTCATCACCGGGCTCATCAAGGCCAACATCCCCTCGCGCATCGCGTTCCAGGTGGCTTCGCGCATTGACTCGCGCACCATCCTCGACCAGCAAGGTGCTGAGACACTGCTCGGTCACGGCGACATGCTGTATCGACCCATCGGCGCGTCCATCGTGGCGCGCGTGCACGGCGCCTTTGTAGACGATCACGAGGTGCACAAGGTCGTGGCTTATCTCAAGCAGGTGGCGCCGCCGGATTACATCGAGGACATCTGCGCCGACGAGCCGCAAGTCAATGCGGCGGGCGAGGGTGGCGAGGATGCGGAAGCCGATCCGCTCTACGATCAGGCCGTGGCGCTGGTGCTGGAGACGCGCAAGGCCAGCGTGAGCTGGGTGCAGCGGCGGCTCAAGATCGGCTACAACCGCGCGGCGCGCATGGTCGAGAAGATGGAGGCGACCGGACTGGTGGGTCCGAGCGGGCCGGGCGGCAATCGAGACATCCTGTCGCCGGGCGGGCGGGAGTGAGCTTGGTCAGTCTGCGTTCGGTCGAGATGCACAAGAATCACGCAAAGGCGCAAAGGTGCGCAAAGACGCAGGAACGATTGACCATGAATTTTCTTTCGCTTGTCTCTGCGCCTTTGCGGTGTTCTTTGCGCCTTTGCGTGATTCTTTTGATTTGCGCGCTGCCATCAGCACACGCTGCATCGGCCGAAGACGAACTCAAGCAGTTCGTCGAAAACGTGCGTACGCTCAGCGGCCGCTTCGTGCAGACGCAGACCGACGAGCATGGCGAGGTCCTGACTTCCGGCGCCGGTACCATGGCCATCTCGCGCCCAGGACGTTTCCGCTGGGCCTATGAACAACCCTACGCGCAATTGATGGTCTGCGACGGCGCACGCATCTGGGCCTACGATCCCGACATCGCGCAGGTGACGGTGCGCCCGGCGGGCGAGGCGCTGGCCGGTACGCCTGCAGAATTGCTCGCGCAGAAATCGCGGCTGACAGAGAACTTCAAGATCGAAGATCGAGGGGAAGAGCGTGGCCTGCGTGCCGTGCGTCTGGAACCGCGAGCCGAGCAGAGCGACTTCAAGTCCATCGACTTGTGGCTCAGGAATGGCGTGCCGCAACGCCTGCGTTTTTCCGATCCGCTGGGCGGCGTCACCGAGATCGAATTGCGCGACCTGAAGGTGAACCCATCGATTGACGACAAGGAGTTTCGCTTCGTGCCTCCCAAGGGAGTCGAGGTGGTCGAAGCGGCGGCTGGCAGGTGAAATCGCAGGCTCCGCTCGCGGAGCGCATGCGCCCGCGCTCCTTGGACGAGGTCGTGGGTCAGGATCATCTGCTGGGGCAGGGCGCGCCGCTGCAAACCTTGCTCGAATCGGGTCGAATTCCATCCCTCGTGTTCTGGGGGCCGCCGGGTGTGGGCAAGACGACCTTGGCGCGGATGATTGCGCAGTACGTCGATGCCCAGTTCCTGACCCTGTCGGCGGTGCTGGCGGGTATCAAGGAGATTCGCGAATCGGTTGCGCGAGCGCAGGCCGAGGGTTCGGGCTTGATGGCGCGTCGCACGGTGTTGTTCATCGACGAGATCCATCGTTTCAACAAGGGGCAGCAGGACGCGCTGCTGCCGTTCGTCGAGGACGGCACGCTGATTCTGGTGGGCGCCACCACGGAGAATCCCAGCTTCGAACTCAATGGCGCCTTGCTGTCGCGGCTGCGGGTTCTGGTCCTGCGTCCTATCGATGAAGCAGCGATGCTCGATCTGCTACGCCGTGCGTTGACGGATGCTGATCGCGGTCTGGGTCTCGCTGCCGATGCCTTACCGGAAGAATGGCTGTTTCGAATCGCTGAAGCAGCCGACGGCGACGCGCGGCGCGCGCTGATTCTGCTCGACACCGCGGTGGAACTGTCACGAGCCTCAGCGACTCTCGATGACTCCTTGTTGGAGAAGCTGATCGGGCGCGGCCTGCGTCGCTTCGACAAGCAGGGCGAAAATTTTTACGACCAGATTTCGGCGCTGCACAAATCCGTTCGCGGCAGCGATCCGGACGCAGCGCTTTACTGGTTTGCGCGCATGCTCGACGGTGGCTGCGATCCGCGCTACATCGCGCGGCGTGTGACGCGCATGGCTTACGAGGATATTGGTCTTGCCGAGCCTGGCGCGATCCGCCTGTGCCTCGACGCCTGGGACGCCTGGGAGCGACTGGGAAGTCCGGAAGGGGAGTTGGCTCTGGCACAGGCGGTGGTTTATCTGGCCGGCGTTCCCAAGAGCAACGCGGTCTATGTGGCCTACAAGGCCGCCAACGCGGCGGTCGAAGCGCATGGTTCGCTGGAAGTGCCGCTGCACATCCGCAACGCGCCGACGAAGCTGATGAAAGATCTGGGCTACGGCAAGGCATATCGCTACGACCACGACGAGGCCGATGCCCACGCCGGCGGCCAGCAATTCCTGCCGGACAAGCTGGTAGGGTCACGCTTCTACGAACCGACTACGCGCGGACTCGAAGCCCGCATCGGCGAACGTCTCCGGCAATTGCGTGACACGGGAAAGCCAACATGAGCGTCGCCGTGTGGGTCGCCGTGGCGCTGGGCGGAGCCCTGGGTTCGGTGCTGCGTCACGGCGTCGGCGTCGCTGCCCGGACGATGCTTCCGGGTTGGCCCTGGGGTACCTGGCTGGTCAATGTTCTGGGCAGCTGCGCTATCGGAATGCTGTTCGCCAGTTTTGCGCTGCGTCCGGTTCCCGAATGGGTTCGCTTCGGTTTGATCACCGGTGTTCTGGGTGGCTTCACCACGTTCTCGGCGTTCTCGATCGAGACGTTGGAGTTGTTCCGCTCCGCAGGTGCCGGCGCTGCCGGCGTCTACATCTTTGCGACGCTCGTGGTGGGCCTTGGGGCCTGTGCCCTGGGTTTCTGGTCGGCGCGCCTGCTGCTCGCGTGAAGCGCGGGCTGCCGCGATAATCCGCGGCCGTCAAACCCGCTACCGCATAGGATTTGCTCATGCTCGACCCCCGTCGTCTACGCGCGGAACCCGAGGCTATCGCCGCGCAGCTTGCGCGCCGGGGCTTCAAGTTCGATCTCGAACGTTTCCGCGAACTGGAATCGACGCGCAAGCGCATCCAGACCGAAACGGAGCAGCTCCAGGCCGAGCGCAATGTCGGCTCCAAGCGCATCGGTCAGGCCAAGGCAAAGGGCGAAGACGCGTCGCCCATCCTGGCCGACATGGATCGAATCAAGACACAGCTCGGCGACAACGAATCGCGCCTGAGCACGCTGCAAATCGAATTCGAAGATTTCGCAATGGGCCTGCCGAACATCCCGCAGGCCTCGGTTCCAGACGGCAAGGACGAGCACGACAACGTCGAGCTGCGCCGCTGGGGCGATTCGAAGACTCCGGAAGGTGCGAGGGATCACGCGGACATCGGCGAGTCGCTCGGGCTCATGGATTTTGCCGCAGCCGCCAAGATCACCGGCGCGCGATTCACGGTGCTGCGCGGAGCGCTGGCGCAACTGCATCGCGCGCTGACGCAGTTCATGCTCGACGTTCATACGCGAGAGCACGGCTACGAAGAGCTATACGTTCCTTACATGGTCAACGCGGCGTCGCTGCGCGGTACCGGACAGTTGCCCAAGTTCGGCGAAGACTTGTTCGCGCTCAAGGGCGAGCAGGATTGGTACTTGATTCCGACGGCAGAAGTCCCGGTCACCAATCTGCTGCGAGACGAAATCCTCGACGCCGATTCCCTGCCGCGCAAATTGGTTTGCCACACGCCTTGTTTCCGCGCCGAAGCAGGCGCCGCCGGGCGCGATACGCGCGGCATGATTCGCCAGCACCAATTCGAAAAGGTGGAGCTGGTGCAAGCCGTGTTGCCGGAACACTCTGCGCTGGCGCACGAAGAGTTGACCGGCCACGCCGAAGCGATTCTGAAGAAGCTGGAACTGCCTTACCGGGTCATGGCCTTGTGCACCGGCGATATGGGGTTCGCCGCGGCGAAGACCTATGACATCGAGGTGTGGCTGCCGTCGCAGCGGCGCTATCGCGAGATCAGCTCCTGCAGCAACTTCGAGGATTACCAGTCACGCCGGATGCTGGCGCGTTACCGGAACCCGAAAACGAAAAAACCCGAACTCGTTCATACCTTGAACGGTTCGGGTCTTGCAGTCGGTCGCACGCTGGTGGCGATTCTGGAGAACTACCAGCAGGCCGACGGATCGATTGTGGTCCCGGCGGTGCTGCGCGACTACGTCAAACAATCTTTTATAGGACCGTGAGGCGTCGCTGAAGCCGCTCTAGCAAGTGCCGGCCGCCGGGTCACATTCCTGCTTTTTGTTATCCGCACCGAACGCGGCTTCGATTGCGGCGGCCAGGCCACCACCCCTCTCGACATTGGCTCCAGCCACATTGGATGCCGCGAAGTCGCTGCCGATGCCTCCGCTGACGCCGCTGTTGCCACTGTTGCCCGTGCTGCCGTTGCCTGTGCTGGATTGCGCCATCGCAAACGAACTGACCAGAAGTGTGGATGCCGCGAGTGATTTCAGAACGCGAAAAGCCATTGCAAGTCTCCGAACTGTGAGCGGGTCGCTTAGAAGCTGAACGTATAGCCGAGAGTGCCGCCGAACTGGACGTCCGAATCGAAACGTTCGCCGACGTTGATGGCGCCGAGCACTACCGTGAGCGGAACGCCCCGGAAGGGCGCAGCCGAAACGCCGAGATTGGTGAACCGGCCACCGTGATCGACGATCACGGAAATCTGGCGCGTGAAGTAGAACGCCAGAGAGCCGAATACGTTGACTCCGTCGTCATCGAAATCGTTGGTGAATCCACCGTCGCCGACGCCGAGCGTGGCGACGAGCGCATGGCGGCTCGTTCCGGTGTCGATCGAAAATACCTTGGTCGCGTTGGCGTAGACGCTGGAGATGTTCTGGTCTTCCGCGTTGCCCCAGCGACCCGTGCCGATAACGCCAACGGCCACTGCCGCGCCGCCAGGGACATTGGTGTGCAGCTTGAACGCAAGCCCGCCGGATTCTCCGAACCCATCCGAATCAGGATTGCCGGTAAGGTCGCTCGATCCGGTCAGGGAGCTGGTGATAACGGCGGTCTCCAGTCCGAAGTACCGATCGGCATCGCCGAGGCCGAAGACGATGGCTGCGCTGCCGTCGAAGTCCTCGTCGTCGGAGATTTGGACGCCATTGAACTCGTCCGGCAACGTCTGCCCGTAAACGCCGAAGCCGATGGAACCCCAATCTGCGCCAAACGCGATCGGAGAACCAAAAGATGCGCCCGCGTAGGAATTAGGAGGAGATTGGGGTACGGCGATGGCGGAACTCTGCGCATTGGCCACACCCGCTGCCACAGCAACCGCGTTCAAAACAAAAGTTGCCGCAACGACCTGGAGCTTCATAGCGTCTTATCCCCGCTTCATGACAGATGTGCTTTGCGCTGCGCGCGATTGTTTATTGCGCTGCATCACGATCAATTTAAGGGAAGGCCGTGTCCGTGACAAGCCTTCCGTGATAGAGAGTTACGGCAGAAAACTGAACCTGCGCTGAGTGTTGGACGGCTTACTTACCCCGCGGCGCTCCGCCGCAAGTCGCGAACTCGGGGTAATTCGCCGAGCGCGGGCTGATACGCCATCGAGAATTCGTCGAGTGCCGCGATGCAGGCTTCCGCCGACTGATCGTCGCGCAACTGAAACGAGTCGATGCCGCAGCGACTCATGCCGAGCAACTGGTCGCGCACCACAGCGGCGCCGGTTGCGCGCAATTCTCCGCGATATTGAAGGCCTTCTCGCAGTAGGCGCGCTTGAGAGTACGCACGTCCATCCGCAAAGCCCGGAAATTCCAGAACGATCAGATCGGCCGCAAGAATGGCCGGGTCGAGCGTTCCAACTTCCGTCGTATTGGAAATGAGTACCCCGAAAGCTGGAGCGGGTGTTGCAAAGGCGGCGTGTTCCCCTTGCCATCGGGAAAGGGTCAGCAATACCGGCGTGCCCCCGGGAATGGGTTCTTCGTCATTGACGGCGAAGTAGGGGTCGGAGACGACCGCCGCGCCGCGAATCAGCACGCTCATGCCGCCGCCTTGGCGGGGTAGAGCCGCGGTTTGAACGGCGCCATTCCAATGCGACGATAAGTATCGAGAAAGCTCTCGTCCTCGCTGTCGCGGCGTTCGAGGTAGACCTCGACGATGGTCTGCACGGCATTGGCGATCTCGTCGCGCGCAAACGACGGCCCGGTCCGGTCGCCCAGGCTCGCATCGACATCGGCCGAGCCACCGAGGGTCACCTGGTACCACTCCTCGCCCTTTTTATCGACACCCAGAATGCCGATGTGGCCGACGGTGTGATGGCCGCAGCCGTTCATGCAGCCCGACATCTTGAGCTTGATGGGGCCGATGTCGTGCTGGTCGTCCAGATTCTCGAACCTGTCGAAAATATCCTGCGCCACACCGATCGACCCGGCATTGGCCAGCGAGCAGAAATCCAGGCCCGGGCAGCAGATCAGGTCGGTCAGCAGGCCGATGTTGGGCGTGGCCAGATTCAGTTCAAGCAGGCTTTTCCACACCGCGTAAAGATCATGCAGCGCGACATCCGCCAGCACCAGATTCTGGTCGTGCGTGACGCGTATTTCGCCGAACGAATAGCGGTCCGCGAGATCGGCCAGGGAGTCCATCTGCTCGGAGGTCGCATCGCCAGGCGCCACGCCATTGGCCTTGAGCGACACGAACACGACGGCGTAGCCCGGCTGGCGATGCGTTTGCAGATTCCGCCGCGTCCACGCGGCGAACGCGGAGTCTTCGAGCAGCCTGGATTCGTACGACGAATCGACCGCCGGAAGCGTTTCGTACGCCGGCGCCGTGAACTGCTTGCGCATGCGCTCGATCTCCGCGGGCTCGAGCCTGAGTTCGGAGTCGCGGATGCGCGTCCATTCCTGCTCGACCAGCTTGCGGAATTTGTCCTGCCCGGATTCCTTGACCAGGATCTTGATGCGCGCCTTGTAGATGTTGTCGCGCCGACCGAGCAGGTTGTAAACGCGCAGCACCGCTTCCAGATAGGACAGCAGCTCGACCTCCGGTACGAACTCCGCAAGCTTTACGCCGATGATCGGCGTGCGTCCCAAGCCACCACCCACGAACACGGTGTACCCCAATTCACCGGCGGAATTGCGCACGATCTGTACACCAATGTCGTGCACTCGGATCGCGGCACGATCGGAGTTGGAGGCCGAGAACGCGATCTTGAATTTGCGCGGCAGCCAGTTGAACTCGGGATGAAACGTCGCCCACTGGCGGGTGATTTCGCAGTAGGGACGCGGGTCGACCAGTTCATCGCGCGCAACGCCAGCGAGATGATCGGACGTGATGTTCCGGATCACGTTGCCGGAAGTCTGGATCGCGTGCATCTCCACCGTGGCGAGGTCGGCCAGGATGTCCGGTACACGCGCCAGTTCGGGCCAGTTGAACTGGATGTTCTGGCGCGTAGTGAAGTGGCCATAATCCTTGTCGTACTCGCGCGCGATATGCGCCAGCATGCGCATCTGCCGGCTGGCCAGCAGGCCGTAGGGAATGCTGATGCGCAGCATCGGCGCGAAGCGCTGGATGTAAAGCCCATTGCGCAACCGCAATGCGCGGAATTCTTCGTCCGGCAACTCTCCAGCCAGGAAGCGACGCGTCTGGTCGCGGAATTGCGCGACGCGCTCATCAACGAGGGTCTGGTCGAACTGGTCGTAGCGATACATCTTTTGGGGAGGTCAAGGAACGTCGAACGCTAAGGCTAGCAGGCGTCTTGATACCGCCGTAGTCTTGGTCGGCTATATCCAAAGATCGAATCGTAATAAAAGCCCGGGCTCGTCACCGATTCTTCAGCGTTTCGACCAGTTGCCTGGTTCGCAGGCTTCGTTGAGCCGGGTCGGTGATGGAAACAACCTCATCGACCAGGTCGTGATCAAGATGCGGCGCAAACGCCGCAATGAAGTCATACATATAGCCACGCAAAAACATGCTGCGACGGAAGCCGATATGCGTTGTGCTGGCCTCGAACAGGTGATCCGCCTTGAGCGCGACCAGGTCCGAGTCCTCCTGCGGGTCGTAGGCCAGATCGGCCACGATGCCCGCCCCCAGACCCAGACGTACGTAAGTTTTTATGACGTCGGCATCCACCGCGGTCAGCACCACGTCCGGACGAAGGCCGTGTGCCGAGAAGGCCTGGTCCAGCTTGGAGCGTCCGGTGAACCCGAACGTATACGTAATCAGGGGATGCGAAGCCAGCTCGTGCAGCGTCAATTCGGAGGTTTGCACCAACGGATGATCAGGCTTCACCAGCACGATGCGGTTCCAGTGATAGCAGGGCAGCATGACCAGGTCGTCGAACAGTTCGAGCGCTTCTGTGGCGATGGCAAAGTCTGCCTGGCCGTCCGAGGCCATCTTTGCGATCTGCGGCGGGGAGCCCTGGTGCAGGTGCAGAGTCACGCGCGGAAAGCGCGTTCTGAAGCGCTGAATGACCGGCGGCAGCGCATATCGCGCCTGGGTATGAGTGGTGGCGATGGATAGGTCGCCCCGGTCCGACTCGCGAAACTCCTCTGCGATGTTCTTTATGTTGTCCACCTCCAGCAACAGCCGCTGTGCGTACTCCAGGATGCGACGTCCAGCGGGGGTTATCTCCGACAGGTGTTTGCCGTTGCGCACGAAAATATTGACGCTCAACTCGTCTTCCAGCATCCGGATTTGTTTGCTCACGCCGGGCTGCGAGGTGAACAGAGCCTCTGCCGCCGCGGTGACATTGAGTCCGCGACGGGCCACTTCCTGAATGTAATGCAGTTGACGGATTTTCATGGCCACCTCCCGAGTTCCAAATCATATTCCCGTTGCGCATGAATAATGAACTTATAAATAACAATATAGATAGCTCGACAAGATTTATGGACCGATAGCGTCGTTCGTTATTCTCATAACGAACTAACAATAGACGAATTTGGTTCTTCGACTTGCTCACTGGCTTGCTACCGTCGCGCGTTCTTCACACGATGGCTTGGCATATCGGATGGATGGATTTGCGTTTTCGCTCGCGGGACTCGTTGTTGGCACCGCCGTCGGTGCCACGGGCGTGGGCGGCGGTTCGTTGATGACCCCGATCCTCATCCTGTTCTATGGCATCTCGCCGGCTGTGGCTGTAGGTACAGACCTGTTGTACGCCTCGATCAGCAAAGGCTTCGGAGTGGCGCTGCACGGGCGTCGTGGAACCGTCGATTGGAGCATCGTTGCGTGGATGAGCCTGGGTAGCGTGCCCGCGTCGGTCGCGGCGCTAGCGTTCCTGCGCGAGCAGGAATCGACGCACGCGCTGGAGCAGGTCATCAAGCTGACGCTGGCCGGGGCCGTCATCGTCACTGCCACGTTCACCCTGTTCCAGGAACGCCTGCTACGGCTGCTGAAACGCAACGAAGGCTCGACTACGCAAAGCTTCATCGAGCGGCATCGACGTCTGCTGACCGTGACCTGCGGCGTGCTGATTGGGGCATTGGTCACCATTTCGTCGGTCGGCGCCGGCGTCATTGGAATGATGATGCTGCTACTGCTTTATCCGAATCACGCACCAATCCGCCTCGTCGGCAGCGACCTCGCTCATGCTGTGCTGATCACCGCCATAGCGGGGCTGGGCCACGCGGGCCTGGGCACGGTGAACGTCTCGATGCTCGGCTACCTACTGATTGGTGCGATTCCCGGCATCTGGATGGGCACTCGCATCGCCTTCCGTCTCGACGACAAGGCTCTCAAGCGCGTGATCTCCATGCTTCTAGTGCTCATTGGCTGCACCATGGCTGCGAAAGCCATCGCGACGATTTAACGAAAGCGCATGACGCGACGGAAGTCGTCGATTTCAGCCAAACGATTCGCCGAATCGACGCGGAGGGTTTCCAAACCCAAAATCACAAGACAGCTTCCGATGCCGCGCTTAACTACGTTGGCGAATCTGGATATTTTGTTGCTCCTGGAATCTTGTAGGCCCAAGTTATTTGCACTGGAGTCCGTTGAGGGTTGAGAGCGTCATGGTTCAGTGCGAATTGTCGATTGGTACTTCGATAACGGTGGCAGGGGCACGATAAACATAAAACAGATGGTTAGAAGTCCCTCCTCGAAACGAATTGCTCCGTCACGGAGTGATGGCACCCACACCAAAGTGGGAATGTTTCAATTGATAGGGGTGCCAAATCATGGCAATTCAACAGTTGAACGCAGTGGAAGTCGAAGCGGTTGCTGGCGGCATTCTCAACCTCGGCAATATTGTGGTTGCCGCAGTAAGCCAACTCCCGCTCGGCCTTGACGGCTTGAACATCACGCTCGCGTTCCTGCGAGCAACGATCAGCACCCTGCCGATCGTCGGACCGCGCCTGACCAGCATTCTCGATTCGCTGCTGGCCTGATATTGCTCGGTAGCAAACGGTGGGAAGGTCGTCCATGACTTTCCCACCGCGCGTGCTCCGTATTTCTGTCGTACCGCTGTTGGGGCGACTCTGCGGGAGCCACGAACTTCCGATAGACCAAACTTTGAGTTTGGGCGTCACCGGTGCATATCTGCCGTCAGACATCGAGCGAGGGGCGGGACCGGCCAAGATGTCAATCGAATCGACTCAATTGAGACAGGGTCCGCCTGAAACCCAGTAGCAAGACAACTTACGTGAATCGGTCACGCGACGTCTTGGCAGGTCTTTGGCGTCCTGGTCGACGCATCTTGTGGTCGACGCATCTTGTGGGCGAAAAATATTTGCTCTACAGTCCATCTGCAGGCGGGTTAAGAGCGTCTGGGTTGATAGGAATTCCTTTTCGGTGGTTTTTCGGAATGGGCTTCAGGCCACGATAAAGAATCGAGATAAGCTCTTGTTTTGCAACGAATTGCTCCGCCTCGGAGTAATGGTGTCCACCGCCAAGGTGGGATTGGCTTAATCGATAAGGAGTTACAAATCATGGCAATTCAACAGTTGAACGCAGTCGAAGTCGAAGCAGTTTCCGGCGGCATCCTCGGGCTCAGCACCATCTTGGCGGCGGCCGTCAGCCAGGTCGAGACCTCGCTCGGTGCAACGGGGTTGACGTTTGGCGTTAACTTTACGCTGGTTGGTCTTCTCACCGTCATCAATAGCTTGCCGGGCGTAGGTCCCCCGCTCGCCAACCTCATCATCGAACTGCTCGCCTGATATTGTTGGTAGCAAACGGTGGGAAGGTCGTTGCGACCCTCCCACCGTGGTTTGAATCATGTGGTGATCGCTTAGTACGGTTCGCATGTACCTAGGCTTTTGGCCAACAACGCGTGTCCACAACGGCGGATACGCCACGCAAACGACGGCTCCTGAAAGGTTGTGTCATTTCCCTTTCGTCCGTTCTCCGGTTTTGTGAAGGTTTGGAGAGCGATCGTCCATTGGTCGCTCCTTATGGGGCCATCCAGTCAAGTCTGCGCATGACCTCTAAGCCCTTGTTTCGAAGCTCTGCACTGGCCGCGCAGAAAGCCAAGTCGCTGGGCGGCATCGTCCTAATTCGCCCACTCTCGTATCGAGTTCTCACCGCTACGGCGGTTGTGTGTGCGCTGATGGTCGTGGCGTTCCTGATCTGGGGGACGTACACCAAGCGCAGCACCGTGTCTGGTCAACTGGTGCCCGACAAAGGGCTGGTGAAGGTTCATGTGCCACAGGCTGGCGTGGTGCTGGAAAAGCACGTGGTCGAAGGCCAGACCGTCAAGCGAGGCGATCTGTTGTACGTGATGTCCAGTGAACGCCAGACCAGTACTCAGAGCGGTTTGCAAGCCGCCATCAGCAGTCAGGTAGAGGCACGGCGTGACTCTCTGCGCGACCAAATGGACAAGACCCAGAGTCTGATCGCGCAAGAACGCGAAGCGCTCGGTAAGCGGCTGGGCGAATCGAGCGCCGAGGTGCGGATTCAAGAGGCTCAGATCGACAATCAACGACTGCGCGTCGAACTGGCCAGACAAGCCTTCGCCAGCTACGAAGGATTGCTTGCGCGCGACTTCATCTCACGCGAACAGCTTCAACAGAAAGAAATCGAGTTGCTCGATCAGACTGCCCGCTTAAAAGCCATGGAGCGAGAATTACTGGCGCTGCAACGGGAACGCGCGACTCGTAGCGACGAGCTCGAGTCCCTCGAATTCAAAGGGCAGAATCAGTTACTGGAGTTCGATCGCGGCATTTCCACCGTCGATCAGGAATTGATAGAAAGCGAAGCCAAGCGTCGACTCGTCGTCATTGCGCCACAGACGGGCGTTGCCACCGCGGTGCTGGCCGACGTGGGGCAGACAATGGACGGTACCCGTTCGCTGTTGCTGAGCATCGTGCCGGCCGATGCGACGATGCAGGCGCAACTGTTTGCGCCCAGTCGGGCGGTCGGCTTCATAAAGCCGGGAGACCCGGTGCGGGTGCGTTACCAGGCGTTCCCGTACCAGAAGTTCGGTCACGCCGGGGGTCGCGTGATGTCGGTGGCCAAGACGGCGCTGCTATCCAGCGAGATGTCGGGCCTGGGTCAGGACGGACAAAACAACGAACCGCTTTACCGCGTGACGGTCGAGCTGGATTCCCAGACCGTCAATGCCTACGGCAAGGCCGAGCCCTTGCAGGCTGGCATGCTGCTCGAAGCGGACATCCTGCAAGACACCCGGCGTCTGTATGAATGGGTGCTCGAACCTCTCTACAGCGTGACCGGAAAACTTTAGGGCCACCTCGCATCGCATGTCTTTTTCCGATCAGTTGTCGTTCGGTTTCGGCAAGAAGTTGCCCCTGATCCTGCAAACCGAGGCCAGCGAATGCGGTCTGGCTTGCATGGGCATGATCGCCAGCTTCCATGGTTTTCGTACCGACCTGGCCTCCTTGCGTCGCGTGTTCCTGGTGTCGATCAAGGGCACGACCCTGGGCCAGTTGCTGCAGATGGCCGGCGCGCTGAACCTCGCGACGCGGCCGGTGAAGCTGGAACTCGAAGACCTGCCGCAGTTGCGCCTGCCCTGCATCCTGCACTGGAACTTCAACCACTTTGTGGTGCTGAAGCAAGTCAGCGGCAAGACCGTGACGATTCACGATCCCTCGCTTGGGCTGCGCAAGCTCAGCTTCAACGAAGTATCCGATTCCTTTACTGGCGTGGCCCTGGAGCTGTGGCCGAACACGGGCTTCAAGCAGGTCGTATTCAAGCAGCGCATCCGCCTGCGCGAGTTGCTGGGACAGGTGCACGGCCTGTATCGCTCGTTCGGCCAGATCCTGTTGCTGGCCGCCGCGCTCGAGGTTTTTGCGCTGGTCAGTCCGTTCTACCTGCAATGGGTGATCGACAACGTCATCGTCACCGCGGACAGGAATCTGTTGACCACGCTGGCGGTCGGATTCGGCCTGTTGATGTTGATGCAGCAAGGCTTCGGCACCCTGCGCTCCTGGGTCATCATGCACATGGCCACCACGCTCAACGTGCAGTGGCGCGCTAACGTGTTCACGCACCTGCTGCAATTGCCGGTCGATTATTTCGAGAAGCGCCATCTCGGCGACGTGGTCTCGCGCTTCGGCTCGATCGACAGCATCCAGAGAACGCTGACCACCTCGTTCATCGAAGCCATCCTCGACGGTGTGATGTCGGTCGCGACCGTGACCATGATGTTCATCTACAGCCCGCCGCTGGCCTGGATTGCGATAGCGGCCATGGTCTTGTACGCGCTCGGACGCTGGATCTGGTTCCGGCCGCTGCGCAATGCCACCGAAGAGCAACTGATTCACGCCGCCAAGCAGCAAAGCCATTTCCTGGAATCGGTGCGCGGCGTCCGGACCATCAAGCTGTTCCAGCGTCAGGACGAACGCCGCGCCACCTGGCTGAGTCTGATGGTCGAGCAGATCAACGCCGATCTGCGCACGCAGAAACTTCAGGTGATGTATCACCTGCTCAACGGCGTGCTGTTCGGCGTCGAGCGCATCGCGATCGTGTGGCTGGGCGCGCTGCTGGTGATCGACGGCAATTTCAGCGTCGGCGCGCTGATCGCCTTCATCGCCTACAAGGATCAGTTCGACCGGCGGGTCAGCGGCTTCATTGCGTATTCCGATGAAACCAGCCAGTCGGTCCGACTCCAAACCGGCCAGTGTCTCGTTCCTCAAAGTCGCCGGTAATTCCAATTTCAAAGCGGCCGCTGATCACGATCACCGCGCAGCACTCGGGGG
>JBQTHL010000016.1:0-57815 GCA_052389915.1 Panacagrimonas sp. | reverse complement strand
GGCTTCCGGAGTCTGGCCGGCCCGGCGGAGGCGCTTCGTTTGTCCACCCTACCGGCTGGCGCCGGGTCGGGCGGATAAGCGATGCGCATCCGCCATCCCACGCCAAGGTGTCGCGTAATCCTGGTTTGAGGAAAGGGGCGCAAGCCCCGACCGGCCGCCCGAATTCCGGAGCCAGGTTTGGTCGGAGACCGACGGTCGGGGCTTACGCCCCTCCTACAGGGGCGCGCCTGTTTGACGGAAACCGGCGGCGCCGGTTCGGTCCGTGGTCAGCGAGGCACAAAATTCCAGAGTTGGTTGCTCGCGCCGGCGTCCTTGAAGTACGTCACGTCGTTGTCGTTGGCGTTCAGTTCCACGATCTGCTTCGGCGACTTGGCCGGGCCGAAACGTCCGCCATTGATGGCAAAGGTCTGGGTGGTGCTGGTGCTGCATTTGCGGAGCGCGAGGCGGGTGCCGTTGGCGTATCCGCCCGGTGTTGCGATACACCAGCCACCGATGAGCATGCGGAAGGAGCCGTCGGCATTGGCCCGCAAGCTGACGGCTTGGGCCGGGTTGTTACCGTCGCACGGCTTGGCGCTCATGGGGTCGCGGTCGGAAGGCGCGCCGTCCTCCGGTTGCAGGCACTTGCCTGGACTGCGCAGGTTATGGATCTGCACGACGGAGCCGCCGGGCGGCGGGGGCAGGGCAGGTGCGGGTGCCGGCGTTGGTGTCGGTCTCGGCGTCGGCCTGGGCGTCGACACCACATCGTCGTAAGTCCACGACAGGTTCCGGATAAGGTTGCGATACGGGAGTCCGTAGGTGCTGGGCGTGCCGGCGTGATCCTTGACGAGACCAAAGGCTCCGCAGGCCGTGACGGGTTGCCACACCCAGGCCAGATATCCTTGCCGGATGCTCTCGATGAAATTCGTCTGTTTGTCGAAGTGCGCGCCGCGATCGCACTTGTTGGCGCCGATCTCGCCCACGATCAGGGGCACGTGCTGGTAGACGTTGCCCAGGATGTGTCTGAAACAGGCGTCGTCGGCACATCCGGAGAAGCTGTAGTTGTGCCAGGACGCTGCCAGTTTGTTCAAGGGATCGTGAGGCTTGAAATTGAGCCATTGCCTCAAGTCGCCGGCGTTGATGACCCCGCCCAGCGCGAGGATGTTGGTGGCCCCCGTCGCACGAACGGTATTGACCAGTTCCTGCATGCCCACCGCGTTGAAGCGATTGCCCGGACAGGCGCCGCGTCCGTCGCGCCAGCACGGCCACTGCCTGCCCGGGTCTTGCGGCAGGGGATAAGGTTCGTTGAACAAATCGAAGATCACCGAACGGTTGCCCTTGAACGTGTTGGCCACGTCGCGCCAGAAATCGATGGAGTGATCGACGTTGGGCATGGGGTCCTGGTCGATGGCCCGTTCCGCGCCCGGCGCCGACCAGTGCAGGTCCACGATGGCGATCATGTTGTTGGACGCGATCAGGTTCACCCAGGCGACGATCGCGTCACGATAAGGCTTGCCGACGAAGCGCGAGGTGCTGTTGATCCCCAGCCAGCAGTGTTCGTTGAGCGGAACTCGCACGGCATTGACGTTCCACGCCTTCATGCCGTCGATGACGTTCTGGTCCATGGGACCATGACCGAAGTCGTGACCTTGAATGCAGTGGTACTCGGTACCCATGCGGTTCACGCCGTGAATGAAGACGCTCTGGCCGAAGCCGTTCTGGATCTGGTTGCCGACGACGCGAAGATCCGTCATCGAAATCGTCTGCGCCGCCAGCGCCAGCGCGGGGAGCAGGGTCAGAAAGAGTGCAGCAGCGATCAGCTTCTTCATCGTGGTTCCAAGAGCCCTACCGCCGCATCCGGTCAAGGTTGCGAACGCCGGTCAACCTATAATCTGCAAATGCTTCCTTCCGATTTCGTCGCCGCCCTGCGCGCCAGTGCGCCCTACGTACACGCCCACAACGGTCGCGTGTTCGTGGTGTCGTTCGGCGGCGAGGTGGCGGACCGGCCGGATTTCGAGACCTTCATCTACGACTTGGCGCTGTTGCACAGCCTCGGCGTGAAGCTCGTGCTCGTGCACGGCTCGCGGCCGCAGATCGACCGGCAGATTGCCGCACGCGGGTTACATTCGCGTTACGTCGGCGAAGTCCGCGTGACCGATCGCGAGACCCTGGAGTGCGTCAAAGCCGCGGTCGGGAGCCTGCGCATGGACCTGGAAGCGCGTCTTTCGACCTCGCTCGCCAGCACCTCGATGGGCGGAGCACGCCTGCGTGTAGCCGGCGGCAATTGGGTCACAGCGCGGCCGCTGGGCATTCGCGAGGGCGTGGATTTCCAGTACACCGGCGAGGTGCGTCGCGTCGACGTGGACAGCATCCGCGAAGTGCTGAGTCAGGATCGAATAGCGCTGGTGTCTCCAGTGGGTTACTCGCCCACCGGAGAAATTTTCAACCTGCGTTCTTCCGATGTCGCCACCGCCACCGCGATCGCGCTGGGAGCGGACAAGCTGGTGCTCGTGTCGAACTCCGATCCGGATACCTGGAAGCTGGCCGACGACACGGGTGACGCGGGGCAGCTTTCACTGGCCGAAGCCGAGCGTCTGCTGGCGGCGGCCAATGGCATCGGCGAGCAGGATCGTCGGTACCTGACCGCCGCGCTCGCGGCCGGGCGGGAGGGGGTCAAGCGGGTGCACCTGATCGGCGCCGAAGCGGAGGGCGCTCTGCTGCGCGAGTTGTACACGCGCGACGGCGTGGGCCTGATGCTCTATGCCGACGAGCATTACGAGGCCGTACGCGAAGCGAGCATCGAGGACGTGGGCGGCATCCTCTCCCTCATCAAGCCGCTGGAAGATGCCGGCGTGCTGGTGTCGCGTTCGCGCGAGCAGCTCGAACTGGAAATCGGCTCGTTCGACGTGATGGTGCGCGACGGCCTGGTCGTGGCCTGTTGCGCTCTGTTCCCGTTCGCGCAGAACGGCATGGCGGAATTTTCCTGCGTGGCCGTGCACCCGGATTACCGCCGCTCCGGGCGCGCCGCGGCTCTGCTGGCGCGGGCCGAGGAAACGGCGCGCAAGCTGGGCATCAAGACGATCTTCGCGCTGACCACGCACACGCCGCACTGGTTCCTGGAGCACGGCTTCAAGCCGGGCGGCATCGACGATCTGCCGATGCAGAAGCAGCAGATCTACAACTACCGCCGCAACTCCGCGGTGCTGGTCAAGAACCTGTGAGCAATGCCGAGTGGACCACGCGCAGCCTGGCACGCGTGTGGCATCCGTGTACGCAGATGCACGACCACGCGGGAGGAGTCGACGCGCCGCTACCGCTGATTCCGATCGCCAAGGCCGAAGGCGTGTGGCTGGAAGACCATGACGGCCGTCGTTATCTGGACGCGGTGAGTTCCTGGTGGACGAATATCTTCGGCCACCGGCATCCGCACATCGTCGAGTCGATGAAGCAGCAACTCGATCAGCTCGATCACGTGATCTTTGCCGGCTTTACACACCGGCCTGCCATCGAGCTGGCCGAGCGCCTGTGCAAGCTCGCGCCGGCGGGTCTGGATCGCTGTTTCTTTGCCGACAACGGTTCGGCCGCGGTGGAAGTGGCGCTCAAGATGAGCTTTCACTTCTGGCGCAATGTCGGCAAGCCGAAGAAGACGCGCTACATCGCGCTGACCAACAGCTACCACGGCGAGACGCTGGGCGCGCTCGCGGTCGGGCACACCGGCCTGTACCGCGATACCTATGCGCCGCTGCTGTTGCAGCCGATCCACGTCCGCTCGCCCGACTGTTACGAGCGCGCGCCGGGGGAAAGCTGGGAAGACCATACGCGCCGTCGCTTCGCCGACATGGAAGTGGCGCTCGCGCGCCACGCGAACGAAGCCTGCGCCGTCATCGTCGAGCCGCTGGTGCAGTGCGCCGGCGGCATGCGCATGTATCACTCGGTGTATCTGAGCCTGCTGCGCGAGGCCTGCGACCGGCACGGCGTACACCTGATCGCGGACGAGATCGCCGTCGGCTTCGGCCGCACCGGCAAAATGTTCGCCTGCGAGTGGGCGCCGCAGGCCAAGGGCCCGCCGGGCATCACGCCGGATTTCATGTGCCTGTCGAAGGGCCTCACGGGCGGCACCTTGCCGCTGGCCTGTGTGCTCACGCGCGAGTCGATTTACGAGGCCTTCTACGCGGAGCACAAAGCGGGCAAGGCGTTCCTGCACTCGCATTCCTACACCGGCAATCCGCTCGCCTGCCGCGCCGCGCTGGCGACGCTCGATATCTTCGAGCAGCAGGACTGGACCGCGCGCGCTCGCCTGCTCGGCCAGTTCCTGTGGTCGGCCACCGCGCCGCTGCGCAGTCATCGCTACGTTGCCGACGTGCGCCAGCAGGGCTTGATTCTGGCCATCGAACTCGCCAAGAGCACACGCACTCGTGAGCCGTTTCCAGCCGAGGAACGCCGCGGCTTGCGCGCGTATCGGCACGCGCTGCAGTCGCACAAGGATTTCGGCGTGCTGCTGCGGCCGCTGGGCGATGTCATCTACTTCATGCCGCCCTACGTGATCGAGCCGCGCGAGGTCGAAGCCATGGCCAGGATCGCCATCGACAGCATCGATGCCGCTACGCGCGATGAGTGATACCCGGATTTATCTCGACGCGCAGCTCGCATCCGGTCTGAGCCTGCTGCTGCCGGAAGGACCGTTTCGCCATCTCGTGCAGGTGCTGCGCATGCAGGCGGGAGAATCGCTGATCGCATTCGACGGCCGCGGTGGCGAGTACGAGGCCGTGATCGAGAGCGTGGCCAAGCGTGGCGCCACGCTGGCCATCGGCGCGTTCCGCGATGTGGACCGCGAATCGCCGCTCTCCGTGACGCTCGTGCAGGGCATCTCGAAGGGCGAGCGAATGGATTACACCGTGCAGAAAGCCGCCGAACTGGGCGTGGCGGCGATCGTCCCGGTGGTCACGGAACGCTGCAACGTCAGCCTCGACCGCGAGCGAAAGGACAAGAGGCTGGATCACTGGCGCGGCGTGATGATCTCGGCCTGCGAGCAGAGCGGGCGTACGCGCGTGCCGGACCTGTATCCGGTCCAGGCGATGACGAACTGGCTCGGCGCCAGGAGCATGGGGCCCTGCCTGATGCTCGATCTGGACGCGCCCATCCCGCTTGTTGAATTGCCGCTGGTAGCAGGGCCGATCAGTGTCGTCATCGGTCCCGAGGGAGGCTTGAGCCCCGCCGAACTGCGTGCGGGCGAACAGGCGGGTTGCACGCTGGTCCGGCTGGGGCCACGACTGCTGCGCACCGAGACGGCGGGTCCGGTTGCGCTCGCGATCCTGCAGGCACTGGCTGGGGATTTGCGAATCTGAAGGCGCCGCCGCCGTAAACTGCACACCTGCCCAACAAGGATCGCGCACGTGGCCAGCACTCTCATCACCAACGCCCGTATCGTCAACGAAGGCACCGTCCTGCATGGCGACGTGCTGATCGAGAACGGCCGTATCCGCAAAATCGGACCCTCACTCAGCGCGCCTGCGGGTGCGCATGTTCACGATGCGCTCGGCAAGTTGCTTCTGCCCGGCATGATCGACGACCAGGTGCACTTTCGCGAACCGGGTTTGACCCACAAGGGCGATCTCGCCACGGAATCGGCAGCCGCGGTGGCGGGCGGCATCACTTCGGTGATGGACATGCCCAATAACGTGCCGACGATCACGACGCGCGCGTTGCTCGCCGAGAAATACGCGAAGGCCATAGGCCGCTGCCACACCAACTACGCGTTCTACTTCGGCGGCGCCAACGACAACTTGGAAGAGATTGCCGCGCTTCAACCGGACGAGGCCTGCGCGCTGAAAGTTTTCATGGGCGCGTCCACCGGCAACATGCTGGTGGACGATCCCAAAACCTTGAACGGGATTTTCGCGCGCTCGCCGCTGATGGTGGTCACGCACTGCGAAGACACGCCCTCCATCCAGAGGAATGAAGCCGCGGCGCGCGAGAAGTACGGTGACAAGGTGCCTTGGTCGGAGCATCCCAACATCCGTTCCGCCGAGGCCTGTTATGCCTCGACCGATCTGGCGACCAGCCTCGCCAAGAAGCACGGCGCGCGTCTGCACGTGCTGCACCTGACCACCGCGCGCGAGTTGTCTTTCTTTACGCCCGGACCCATCGCGGGCAAGCGCATCACGGTCGAAGCCTGCGTGCACCACCTGTTCATGGACGACAGCGATTACGCGACGCGCGGCAGCCTCATCAAGTGCAATCCGGCCATCAAGACCGCGGCCGATCGGGTGGCGCTGGTGCGCGCCGTGATGGAAGACCGCATCGACGTGATTGCCACCGATCACGCGCCGCACACGTGGGAAGAAAAGTCGCGCGATTACTTCAAAGCGCCGTCCGGGCTGCCGTTGGTTCAGCATGCGCTGCTCATGGGGCTGGAACTGGTGCGTCGCGGCGAACTGGATCTGCACACGCTGGTGCGCAAGACCAGTCACGCGGTGGCCGAACTGTTCGGCGTGCGGGATCGCGGTTACATCCGCGAAGGCTGCTTCGCCGATCTGGTGCTGGTCGACGACCAGGCCACGACGCTCGTGCGCAACCAGGACGTGCTCTACAAGGTCGGCTGGTCGCCGCTGGATGGCGTCACGCTACCGGCGCGCATTTCGGCGACCTGGGTCAACGGCGAACTCGCCTGGGACGGCCAGACCGTCGCCGCGCCGCGAGGCCAGCGAATGCACTTCGTTTGATGTCCGACGGAAAGGCCCGCTGCGGCTGGTGCCTCGGCTCCGAGACCTACATCCGCTATCACGACGAGGAGTGGGGCCGCCCGCAGCACGACGACCGCGTGCTGTTCGAGTTTCTTATATTGGAAGGCGCGCAGGCCGGTCTGTCCTGGAGCACGATTCTCAACAAGCGCGACGGCTATCGACGCGTGTTCGCGAGCTTCGATCCCGCCAAGCTCGCACGCTGGTCGGACGACTGCCTGGAGAAGGCGCTGCTCGATCCCGGCATCGTGCGCAACCGGCTCAAGGTGTTCTCGGTGCGGACCAACGCGCGTGCATTTCTCGACGTGCAGCGCGAGTTCGGAAGCTTCGAGCGCTACCTGTGGAACTGGGTGGGAGGTCAGCCCATCCTGAATCGCCGGCGGGAGTTGCGCGAGGTGCCGGCACGGACCGAACTCTCGGACCGGATCAGCAAGGATCTGCTTAAGCGCGGCTTCAAGTTCGTGGGTAGCACCATCGTCTACGCCTACTTGCAGGCAATGGGCTTGGTTGACGATCACCTTGCCGGGTGCCACCGGCATCCCGATTTCCAGTGCTGACCGTTGGTGGGTTGGGGTTCGCTATCGCTTCGTCCCAAGCTACATCGGCTGTAACTCCACGGCGTCAATCCACACGTTGCCCACGGACTGCCCCATGTTGAAGCTCAGGATCGCGCCGGTGCTGACCGGTGCGGTGAAGCTGTAGGTGAATTGTTGCCAGGACGTGTTGAGCATGGGGAACTGGCCGAGATAGGCGGTAAACGGCGAGCCGTTGAGCTGGACCATCACCGTGGTGAGACGGTTGCGGTCGGCCATGGCACGGAATTTCAGGGTGTAGGTGGTTCCGGCCACCAGGTTGAATTGCTGCGCCAGGGTGGCGTTCCAGGGTGCGGCGGTGTCCGCGCGCGTTAGCGTCGTGCGCACCGAACGCGCGCCCTCGAACTTGACTGCAGTGTCCGGCGCGGCAGTGCCCTGGGCGTTGCCTACGGCGAAGAAGTACCAGGGATCGAGCGTCGCGTTCTCGAAACCCGGGTTCTGCACCAGGCTGACCGGAGTCGGCGGAGGCGGGGGCGGCGGGGTACCGATCTCGGTCAGCGAGAAGTCGTCGACCCAGATGGTGCCGACCGTCAGACCCAGGTTCAGGCTCAGCAGCGCGCCGGTGGAGACGGGCGCGGTGAACGTGAAGCTGACTTCCTGCCACGCGGTCGTCAGTCGCGGGTCCTGGCTGAGGTAGGCCGTGAAGGGCGCGGCGTTGCTCTGCAGGACGGCCCGTATCGGCAGGTTGCGGTCGGCCCTGGCGCGGAACTTCAGGGAGTAGGCGGTTCCGGCAACGAGGTTGAGCCGCTGCGCCAGGGTGGCGTTCCAGGGCGCGGCAGTATCGGCCCGGGTGATGTTGACGCGGGCCGAACGAAGACCTTCGAACTTCACGTTGCTGACCACCGCCGCATTGCCCTGGGCGTTGCCGCTGGCGAAGAAATACCAGGGCGCGAGGCTGCCCGACTCGAAACCGGAGTTCTGCACCAGGTTGGCGGCGGGCGGCGCCGGGTCGTCGTTGTCGACGATGGTCAGCGTATGCACGCGGATAGCGGTCGTGGGAAGCGTCGCATTGCTCGGCGTTCCCAGCGTGAACTCCACGGTTTCGTCGGACTCGTCGTCACCGTCGTCGATCAAGCCCAGGGCGATGGACGCAGCAATAGCGCCTGCCGGAATAACCAGCGGGCTGCTTCCGGTAATACTGCGGTCCGCCGCCACGGCGTCGCCGCCGACGGTGAAGGGGACGCTCACGTTCAGGGACGAGGGCCCGGACAGCCTCACGGAAACCATCACCGTTCCTGCGTCCTCGTCGAAACTGGACGTGGCTTGCTCGAAGGCCAGGGTCGGCGTGTCGTTGAGCAGGATTCTCACCGTGGTGGTGGAAGGCGAGGCGATCGTCGCGTTGGTCGGCTCGCCCAGTTCCAGAACGACCGTCTCGACAGGTTCGCCGAGATCGTCGTTGACGATGGCGACGACGATGTTGACGCTGGTCTCACCGGCCGCGATGGTCACCGGACTGGTCGTCGTGACCGAGTAGTCGTCCGGACCCGCCGTGCTGGTGACGCCGACCGCGAACGGCACCGTCACCTCGAAGGCCGACGCGGCGGAAAGCAGCAAGGTTGCCGTTGCGGTTCCGGTGCTCACGGCTTCCGCAATGTTCTGCGTTGCCCCTGCGAATCTCACCGTGGGCGCATTGTCGTCGTCCTCGATGGTCAGGGTGAACTCGCTGGTGCTCCCGGGCGTGGCGTTGGTCGGCGTTCCGAGCGTGAACACCAGGGTCTCGTCCGGCTCGTCCATCGGATCGTTCGTGACGTCGAAAGTGAGTGTCTGGAAGCTGTTGCCGGGCACGAAGCTCAGCGTGCCCGCAATCAGGCCCGAGTAGTCGCTGTCCGAGGCGGTGCCGGAGACCGTGAAAGGCACCGTAACGGTCTGGCCGCTGGCGCTCGACAACTCCACCGTGAAGCTGACCGTTCCCGCGTCTTCGCCCACCGTGCGGCTGACTTCGGCAAACGCAACCGTGGGGTCGACGTTGGGGAAGATCGTGCCCAGGCCTTGCGCCGTTCCGAGTTGAGCCTGGAGAAAGGGCAGGCTCGTCACGGAGACGGTGTTGTCGTTGCCGTTGGCGATCGCAAGCTCCGCCTTGCCGTCGAAATTGAAGTCGGTGGCGTGGACGGAGAGTGGGGTGCTCCCGGTGCCGTAGTCGACGGCGGCTGCGAGTACGCCGCCGCCGGTGTTGAGCAGGATGGAAACGGTATCGCCGACGCCGTTGGTCACCGCCACGTCCGGCTGGCCGTCGCCATTGAAGTCGGCCGCGGCGACGGCGCTCGGGCCGTTTCCGGCGCTGTGGTCGAGCTTGTCGGCGAACGTACCGCTACCGGCATTAAGCAGGACCGAGACCGAGTCGCTGCTGTTGTTCGCCGCCGCGAGGTCGGGCTTGGCGTCGCCGTTGAAGTCGGCAACGGTCACCGCGATGGGATCGGGCCCGGTCCCGTAGTCCGCCTTGGCCGCAAACTCGCCGCTGCCGGTGTTGAGCAGGACCGAGACGGTGCTGCTGCCGAAGTTGGCGACCGCAAGGTCCAGCGTACCGCTGCTGTCGAAGTCGGCGGCGACGACGGACTGCGGGAGGCTGCCAGTCTCGTATTCGACATGTGCCGCAAACCCGCTGCCGCCCGAGTTGAAAAGGACCGAGACGCTGTTGCCGTTGAGGTTTGCTGTCGCGAGGTCGGGCCTGCCGTCGCCGTCGACGTCGGCCGCAATGACGGAGGCCGGACAGTTTCCGGTGGGGTAGTCGACCTTATCCGCAAACGCGCCGCCGCTATTGAGCAGCACCGATACGCTGTTGTCGGAGCAGTTCGCTACCGCGAGGTCGGGCAGGCCATCGGCGTTGAAGTCGTCGGTGGCGATGGCCGCCGGACCGAGCCCGGTGCCGTAATCGGATCGAGGGGAAAACCCGACGCCGTTGCTGTTGATCAGCACGGAAACTGTGTTGTCGTTGCTGTTGACCACTGCCAGGTCGGTCAGGAAGTCCGCGTTGAAATCCGCGGAGGCGACGGACAACGGCCCCGTCCCGGTGGCGTAGTCCGCCCGGGCCGCAAACACGCCGCTGCCGGCGTTGAGCAGAACCGAAACCGAGTCGACGTTCTGATTCGACACCGCCAGATCGGGCATGCCGTCGCCGTTGAAGTCGGCAGCGGTGACGGAGCGCAGGCCGTTCGCGGTGCCGTAGTCAACCGTGTCCGCAAACGCGCCGCTACCGGTGTTGAGCAAAACCGAGACGGTGTTACCGCTGGAGTTCGCCGCCGCAAGGTCGGGTGCGCCGTCGCCGTTGAAGTCGGCGGCGGCGACCGAGCCGGGATTGCTCCCGGTCCCGTAATCGACCTTGGCCAGAAACGTGCCGCCGCCGGTCCCTGGCAGGACCGAGACGCTGGTGCTGCCGAAGTTCGCTACCGCGAGGTCGGGATTGCCGTCGCCGTTGAAGTCGGCGGCGACGACGGAGGACGGAGTACTCCCAGTGCCATAGTCGACCTTGGCGGCAAACGCGCCGCTGCCCGTGTTGAGCAGGACCGAGACGCTGTCGCTACCAGCGTTCGTCACCGCCAGGTCGGGATTGCTGTCGCCATTGAGGTCGGCGGTGGTGACGGAAGTCGGAATACTCCCGGTGCTGTAGTCGATCTTGGCCGCAAACGCGCCGCTGCCGGTATTGAGCAGAACCGAGACGGTGTTGCTGCTGACGTTAGCGACTCCGAGGTCGGGCTTGCCGTCGCCGTTGAAGTCGGCAGCGGTAACGGATTGCGGATTGCTCCCGGTGGCATAGTCGAGCCTGGGTGCAAACGCGCCGCTGCCGGTGTTGAGCAGAACCGAGACGGTGCCGCTAACAGCGTTCGTTACCGCCAAGTCGGGCTTGCCGTCGCCGTTGAAGTCGGCAGCGGTAACGGATTGCGGATTGATCCCGGTGGCGTAGTCGACCTTGGCTGCAAACGCGCCGCTGCCGATGTTGAGCAAGACCGACACGCTGTCGCCACCGGCGTTCGTCACCGCCAGGTCGGGCTCGCCGTCGCCGTTGAAGTCGGCGGCGGTGACGGACAACGGATCGCTCCCGGTGGGCAGACTCACCCCCAACCCATTCGGGTCCAGCGGCCCGCTGACTCCGGTGAGGTTGACGAGAAAATCTTTCGCCACCGTGCTAATGCCCGGCAGAACGGGTACTTGAATGGTGGCATCCGTTGCGCCGGCCGGAATGGTGAGCGCGCCATGCGTCGCGGTGTAATCCGAGCCGGCCGTGGCCGTGATGTCGAAGGTCTGGAAACCCACGCTCACCGGGTAGTTGGTGTCACCCGTGCGTGTGAGTTCGAACTCCATCGCCGTGGTTGCAGCCGTGGGCTGCACCAGCGTGGAGTTGCCGATGCTGACCGTCGGCACGTCTGCCGCCGCGGCCAGGGTGGCTGCGCCCCACAAGGCCATCGCGATGCAGTACAGCGGGCGTCGATTCGTCTGATTCATGAAAACCCCCCTCAAGACATTGGTGCAGCCCGTTATTTCTGAGAGCATTTCCGAACTGGATGGCGGTGCTCAGATGCGGTTGCCCGAACGCCGGACGAGGCAAGACAAAGCCGCAGCCATCTCCGCACAGCCAGAAAACGGGACGATGTTCAGGATGGCTCCCTAGTCGCGATGCGAGGCCTTGACAAAGCCACTACCAGCCTACGATGGGCCGATCAGAACCCGCGGACGGCAAAAATGTCAAGCGATTTAGTGGACTGGACCTGAAGCTTGATACACAACATTAGCCGTGGGCAGGCTTGGGTCGTTGCCGTTCCGGCGGTATGGGACGGCTCGCTGCCGATGATTCGTTCCGCGAACATCGCGGACGCGGCAGTGGCCGGGCTACTGTCAAAATATCAATCACTCCCCGCTGATACTTAAAGTCATTCCGCTGAGGGCTCGCGCCGCGAGCATGGCGGAGGTTACGGCGGCTTCGACGCAGCCGCCGTTGAGCACCGGGTTCCAGGTCCAGTCGCCGGCCAGGTACAGGTTGGGGAAGTCGGTGCAGTGTGACTTGAGCCGCGACGCCGTGGTGTTCTTGAGCGACAGCACGTAGCGCTCGGTGGGATCGATGTTGGCGCGGAAATACTGGCCGTCGAACGGGTCGGTGCCCGGCGGTGAGAGCATCACGTTGGCGCGCAGACCGTAGCCGGTCTTCGGGTCGGCGGCCTTGGGCCACAGCACCTGTGCGAACTGGTCGAACCAGGCCTTGCCGGTGGCGCGCACCGCGGCGACCTGGGTCAGCGGATAGGCGTGGCTGGACGCGGGCGGCTGGCTGGGGTCGTCCGGCATCTGGCCGCAGAAGTAGGCGAGCGAGCGCGGCGGATCGTTCGGATCCCAGTCCTCGGGCGGCAGCAACTGGCTCATGTCGCACCAGGTATTGAACGGCTGCGTGTAGCCGCCGAGCAGCGGGCGGGCGCGGCCCAGCCTGGCGGCTTCGCGCATGCGCTCGGGTTCGATCCAGCCCATCTGCTCGATGGTCGGACGAAACCAGACCTGCATCGCCTGCGTGCGCACGGTGCCCAGGCGATTGGGACCGCGCAGCATGCGGGCCCAGGCGGGCGAAGCGTCAGCCAGTTCGCTGCCGATGCGCGCCAGTTCGCCGACCGGGATGCCACAGACCACGAGATCGAAATCCTGTCCGCGCTTCAACACGCGCATTCCTGCGCCGGGCCAGCCGGTCCAGGAGGATTCCAGGTTGTATGGGTGGCCGGGATTGTTCGGGTCGGCGGCCAGAAGGTCGCCATCCACGATCTGGTCGAACAGCGGCGTGGCCGGCCAGGTGTCGTGCGTGCCCACTCGGACCAGCGGCGCGTAGCCGCCGGCGGCGAGGGTTGCGGGCGTCAGATCGACCTGCCGGGTGCAGTGAATCTCCACGATGTTGCCGGCGGCGTCCGGTTGGATTTTTTCCACGCGATGAAAGAATTCGAACTTCACCCCGCGCGCCTTGAGCAGTCCGTACAGCGGCGTGAACACGGTGTCGCCCATGCCCGAGGTCATCTTGTACATGATGCTGCCGTCGTAACCGGCGACGATGTAGAGCAGCGCGCGCGCCGCGGTGCCGGCCGCCAGTTCGGGCGTGTGCTCGTTGCCGTCGCGGTACGCAAACATCAGGTCGTACAGCACGCGCAGGATGCTGGACTTGAGCGTGATGTCCGGGTCGGCGCCGTGCCGCTTCAGCCAGTCCTTGAATTCCTCGTGGTCCACGCTTTCGAAGCCGCGGTTGAGCAGGTCGTCGTGGAGGATGCCGATAGCAAGCGTAGTCATCATGTCGTTCACCACCCAGATCCTTCGCGCACGAACGTCGTGCGGAACGCGAGATTTCAGCGCCCGTCGCACCAGCTCCCGCAGGCCGCGCAGCGCGGTCGCCAGCAGATGGTCCATGGCGCGGATGCGGCCGAGCGGAAAATCCTTCAGGCGCTTGTCGATTTGTCGCGCCGTCTTCGTCACCAGTTCCCACCCGGCAGATTCCAGCATCCAGGCTCCGCGCGTGGCCCAGTTCGGCAGGCCGAAGCCTTCGACCCAGTCTTCCAGACTGTCCTCGTTGCCGAAGCGGCCCTCGAAGAAGTTCGCGCCCATGCGCAGCATTTCGACGAGCATCTCGGCCTGTTCGGGATGCTGCCCGCGGCCCGGTTCGCGCCTGTTTTCGGGGAACAGCAGCGGCCATTGCTCGAGGCCGTCCGGACCGTTGTCGCCCAGCACGACCAGCGAGTGCTTCTGAAACGCCTCGTGCCAGTGCTGGAAGGTCTGCACCGGCGGGTTTTGCAGATTGCGCAGACGGTCCAGCACCACGCGGTAAGTGCGGAACGCGTTCTCGTAACCGCCAAACCAGATATGTAGCCCGTGCTCTTCGATGCGCTTGCCGTGGCCGGGCTTGAGATTCCGTCCGCTGGCGCACTTTCCGCCGAGACGCCAGCCCTGCTGGTAGATCGTGATGTCGTAACGCTGCGCCCAATCCGGGGTTTCGGTCACCCAGAACGCGGTCACGAGCGACCCGATTCCTCCCCCGAGCACGGCAATTTTCTGAGCTGGCATTTCATCCCCTGATGGGTTGCAGTACCCCGGCGAGGACGTAACCCGGTAGCGCGGGCGGGGTCAAGCGAATCTGTGACCCAGTTCTCCAACAGCGGCGGGTTTGGCGGCGGGAAGACCGCGCAGGAATTATCCTGCCCCTCTTGTCTACCTTTAAGGCTGCGCGCGTGATTCTTCGTTCCGAGTACCGTCCTCCCGATTTTCTGCTCGACCGCATCGATCTGTCGGTGGACATCGCCGGCCTCACCACGGTGGAGGCGAGCCTGCGATTGCGCCGCCGACCGGGCGCCAACGCCGACGCGCCGCTGGTGCTGGACGGGCGCGACATGGAGTTGCTGGAACTTCAGCTCGACGGTCGTGTGCTTGCGTCCACGGATTTCTCGGTCGATGCGCAGCAACTCGTCATCGAGCGCGTTCCGGCGGAATTCACGCTGCGCGTGGTGACGCGCATCGACCCCGAGCGCAACACCACGCTGGAAGGCTGGTACCGATCCGGGCCGATGCTGTGCACGCAGTGCGAGGCGGTGGGCTTCTCGCGCATCACTTACGCACTGGATCGGCCGGACGTGTTGAGTCGTTTCCGTGTGCGCCTGACCGCCGATGCCACGCGCTTTCCGGTGCTGCTGGCCAACGGCAATCGAATCGAATCGGGCGCGCTGCCCGACGGCCGCCACTTCGCGATCTGGGAGGATCCTTTCCTCAAACCCTGTTATCTGTTTGCGATGGTGGCCGGCGATCTGGCCTGCGTGGAGGATCGTTACGCCACGGGTTCGGGTCGCGAGGTGCAGCTCCAGTTCTACGTGGATCGCGGTAACGAAGATCGCGTCGATCATGCAATGGCTTCGCTGAAGGCGGCCATGCGCTGGGACGAGCGCGTGTACGGCCTGGAGTACGACCTCGACACCTACATGGTCGTGGCCGCACGCGAGTTCAACATGGGCGCGATGGAGAACAAGGGCCTGAACCTGTTCAACGCGCGCTTCGTGCTGGCCTCGCCGGAGACCGCGACGGACGAGGACTACGACGGCGTCGAATCGGTGATCGCCCACGAGTATTTCCACAACTGGACCGGCAACCGCGTGACCTGCCGCGACTGGTTTCAGCTCTCGCTCAAGGAAGGGTTGACGGTGTTTCGCGATCAGTGCTTTTCAGCCGATCTGGGTTCGCCGGACGTGACGCGCATCGAGCATGTTCGGACTCTGCGGGCGCAGCAGTTCCCGGAAGACGCCGGACCCACCGCGCATCCGGTCCGGCCCGATGCCTACGCCGAGGTCAACAATCTGTACACCGCGACGGTCTACGAAAAAGGCGCGGAGATTCTGCGCATGCTGCACGGGCTGATCGGCGCGGAGGCTTTCGTGGAAGGCGTGAAGCTCTACCTGCGCCGGCATGACGGCACGGCTGCAACGGTGGAAGACCTGCTGGCGGCGCTGGAAGAAACCGGCGGACAGAAGCTCGACGGCTTCCGCCGTTGGTATTCGCAGTCCGGCACGCCGCTGGTAGAAATCTCCGACGAGTACGAGCCGCAGACGCAGCGCTATTGCCTGAAGCTCAAGCAGCACACGCAGCCCTCTGCCGTGCAGCCGTACAAGACGCCGCTTCCCATTCCGATCCGCTTCGCGCTTCGCGATGCGGAGGGCCGGCCGCTGCACCTGCAAGCGAATCCGCTGATGCCGCGCGAGGACTTGATTCTGCTCGAATCGGAGCAGGCCGAGATCGTGTTTGAAAATATCGGAGCGTTGCCGACGCCGAGTTTCCTGCACGGCTTTTCGGCGCCGGTGAAGCTGCGCTTTCCGCATCCGCCCGAATCCCTGGCGCAGCAGGTGCTGCACGAGGAAGACGGTTTCCTGCGCTGGGAAGCCGCGCAACGCCTGATGCTCGACGCGCTGTTCGAGCGCATGAGCAGAGCGCCCGGCGAGTGCGACCGCGCGCTGCTGCACGCGCTGCAAAGGCTGGCGGCCAATCCGCCGGCCGACAAGGCGCTGCTCGCCGAACTGCTGCGCCTGCCGGCGGCGAGCGAGCTGGCCGCGCAGATCGAACCGCTCGATCCGCCGAAAGTGGTGCGCGCGCGGGACGAGCTTCGCCACGCCATCGCGCTGGCGCTGACCGGGCCGCTGTCGGTCTGGGCCGCGTGGGCGCCGACAGAGCGCTCCGCCGACAGCCGGGCGCGACGCCGTCTGTCGAACGTGGCGCTGGGATATCTCATGCAACTGGACGTGGCGAGCGTGCGCCGGCTTGCTCGCGAGCGCACCGCTTCGCCCTGCATGAGCCTGGCGATGGGCGCGCTGTCTGCCATGCGCGACACCGACTGCGCCGAGCGCGAACAAGCCATGCAGGCGTTTCACGTGCGCTTTCGCCAAGACCCGCTGGTGCTGGACAAGTGGTTTGCGCTGGAAGCGTCCTCGATGCGATCCGGCGCGGTCGGGCGCGTGGAGAGCCTGCTGGCGCATCCGGATTTTCAGCCCAGCCCCAACCGCGTCCGTTCGGTGCTCGGCAGTTTCATGCGCGAGAACCTGGCGGGCTTTCACCAGCCGGACGGCAGCGGATACGCGCTGCTGTCGGGGCAGCTCGCGCGCATCGACCGCAGCAACCCGCAGCTCGCGGCGCGGCTGGTGGACGGGCTGCTCGGATGGCGGCGCATGGCGGCGCCGTTCGATGCGCTGATGCGGACTGCGCTCGGGTCGCTGGCGGCGCAGAAATTGTCGCGTGATGTGCGCGAGAAAGTCGCGAAGGCGTTGGCGTGACGGCTGCTTTGTGGCGACGGCCGCCGGCCGGATTGCTTCGCGAATCACGCAGAGGTGCAGAGGGAGCCCGGTGCGGCTCTCCGTCCAATACCGTCATGCCCGCGGTACGAAGGCTTGTCCCCGCGAAGGCGGGGACGGGCATCCAGCTTTCGCTCGCAGACCGAACGGCCGTTGGGCCTGAGGGACTGGATTCCCGCCTCCGCGGGAATGACGAATAAGCTCATCCGATGAATCGTCACTTCCCCGCCTGGCTGCTCCTGCTCGGAGCCCTGACCGCCATCGGCCCGCTGTCGATCGACATGTACCTGCCGAGCTTCGTTGCGATTGCCGAAGGGCTCGCGACCAGTCGCGGCGCGGTCGAGCGTTCCTTGCCGGTGTTTCTCGCAGGCCTCGCGCTGGGGCAGCTTGCGTACGGTCCGCTGAGCGATCGCTTCGGTCGCCGCACACCCTTGCTCGCAGGTCTCGCGATTTATGTGTTCGGCAGTGCGGGCTGCGCTTTTGCGGGCGACATCGAGACCCTGACCGCGTGGCGTCTGGTGCAGGCGCTAGGCGCGGGCGCCGGCATGGTGATCGCGCGCGCGGTGATTCGCGACCGGCTCGATCCGCAGGGTTATGCGCGCGCCATGTCCACCTTGATGCTGGTCATGGGCGTGGCGCCGATTCTCGCGCCGCTGGCGGGAAGCTGGATGCTGGTGGTGGCGAGCTGGCGCGGCATCTTTGTGTTCCAGGCCGTGTTCGGCCTGGGCTGCATGGTCTGGGCGATGCTCGCCTTGCAAGACACGCTGGCCAGCACCTCGGTACGCAGCGTGAGGTTCGGGAAAGTCCTGACGACTTATGTCGCGCTGTTGCGCGATCCGCGCCTGACCCTGCCGGCGCTGAGCAGCGGCTTCGCGTTTGCCGGCATGTTCGCCTACATCGCCGGTTCGCCGTTCGTGATGATGAAGCTGTACGGCGTCACCGAGCATCAGTACGGCCTGATCTTCGGCTTCAATGCGTTCGGCCTGATTGCCGCATCGCAGCTCAATGGTCTGTGGCTGCGTCGTGCCGATCCGCTGACGCTGATGCGCCGTTGCCTGTGGATGCCTGCCGTCGCGGGTTTGGCCATGCTGGTCATTGCCCTGAGCGGGCAGGCCTCGCTATGGATTCTGGTGGCAGCCTTGTTCTGTTACCTCACCAGCCTGGGCTTCATCGGACCCAATGCAGGTGCGCTCGCCATGGCTGACCAAGGACACGCGGCCGGGGCCGCGTCCGCCTTGATGGGCACACTGTCTTTTGTGTGCGGCATGACGGCCGGTCTTGCGGTCAGCCTGTTTGACGTTCGCAGCGCCGTGCCGCTGGCGGCCATCGTCGCGATCTGCGGCGTTCTCTCGGCGGTTCTGGGGTGGCGCGCGTTGCGTACCGGTAGCTTGCCGGTTCCCACGGTAGGGGCGGTCGAGCTGCCGCTTCCCTGATCTGACACGTAGATTTCATCCCGATGAAAGAAGGCGCAACAGCTTCCGTCGGCAGCTGTCTGATCCGCTGTAACATCGCAGCAATATCCCACACGTAACATCGCCTCATGGGCATGCAAGATAAGCTCATCCTCGTCGTTGAGGACGAAGGCTCGATTCGCGATATGGTCAAGTTTGCTCTGGAAAGAGCCAACTTCCGTATCGTCGCCGCAGGCAATGCGGCGGACGCGCGCATGGGAATGGCGGACGAACGACCTGACCTCATACTGATGGACTGGATGATGCCAGGGGTATCGGGGATCGAACTCGCGCGCGAGCTGAAAAACAGCCCGACTACGCGCGATATTCCTATCATCATGCTGACCGCGCGCGCGGAGGAAGAAGACAAGGTGCGTGGTCTCAACATCGGCTGCGACGATTACGTCTCCAAGCCCTTCTCCTTCCCGGAACTGATCGCGCGCATCCACGCCGTGCTGCGCCGTTCGATGCCGGGCGGCGAGGAAGAAAAAATGGCGGTGGCCGGCCTCGAAGTGGATCACGCCAGCCAGCGGGTCAGCGCCCGTGGCGAGCCGATCCGGCTCGGCCCCACCGAATACCGCCTGCTGCATTTCTTCATCAGCCATCCGGAACGGGTCTACACTCGCGAGCAGGTACTGGATCGCGTGTGGGGGCAGAACATCTATGTCGAGGAGCGCACCGTTGACGTGCACATCCGTCGGCTGCGCAAGGCGCTGCAACCGCACGGCTTTGACAACATGATTCAGACGGTACGCGGCACCGGGTATCGCTTCTCGGAGAAGTTTTAGGGTGATCGACGAGCCCGCCACGCCTTCGGCGCCGGCGGTTCCCGAGCCGGGCGAGCAGGGCGCGGATCGGGTTCCGATGTTTCACGCGGTCCAGAACGCGGTTCGGATCGAGGTCTTCAAGCTGGTCTCGTTCGCGCTGTTCGGCGCCTGTCTGGGCTGGTTGTTCGAGCACCCGGCGATGGGCTACGGCGTGGCGCTCACGATCTATGTGAGCTGGCAGTTGCGTCATCTGCGCGCGTTGCGCCAATGGCTGGAATCGCCCAAGCACGTGGAGTTGCACGAACCCGCCGGCATCTGGGGCGAGGTGTTCGAGAAGCTGCTCGAACTGCAAAAGCGCAATCGCAAGCGCAAGAAAAAGCTCGCCGCCATCGTGTCCGAATTCCAGGCCTCCACCGCGGCGCTGCCCGATGGCGCGGTGGTGTTGGGCGAGCGCGGCGAGATCGCCTGGTTCAACAAGGCGGCGCAGGCACTGCTCGGCCTGCGCGAAAAGCTCGACGTGGGCATCCGCATTCCCAATCTGATCCGCCATCCGGACTTCGCCGACTACTTCGACGGCGATTACTTCGGCGAGGTGGAGGTGCCGTCGCCGATCAATCGCAACGTGCGCATCGCGCTCAAGATCATTCCCTACGGTCAGGACCAGCGCCTGCTGATCGTGCGCGACGTGTCGGAATTGCGCCGCCTGGAAACCGCACGGCGCGATTTCGTGGCCAATGCCTCGCACGAATTGCGCACGCCGCTGACGGTGCTCCGCGGGTATCTCGACATGATCGAACCCGAGTCGCGCGGCCCCGGACCGCTGGCGCCCTGGCGCATGCCGATCACCGAGATGCGCACGCAGTCGGCTCGCATGGAATCGCTCATCAACGACATGCTCAAGCTGGCCAAGCTGGAGTCGGACGTCGATACCAAGCAGGACGTGCTCGACGTGCCCGGCATTCTCAATCGCGTGCTGGAAGAGGCGCGCGCCATGTCCAGGGGCACGCACGAGATCGAGTCCAAGATCGATGCGGACCTGTTCCTGTACGGCCGCGAGACCGAGGCGCAAAGCCTGTTCTCCAACCTGGTTTCCAACGCGGTGCGCTACACGCCGACGCAGGGCAGCATCAAGGTGCTCTGGTACGGCGACGAGGACGGCGCGCATTTCTCCGTGACCGACAGCGGCATCGGCATCGCCGAGGACGACATCCCGCGCCTCACCGAGCGCTTCTATCGCGTGGACGTGGGCCGCTCGCGCGCCAGCGGCGGCACCGGGCTGGGCCTGTCCATCGTCAAACACGCGCTGCATCGACACGAAGGCCGGATGGAAATCGAAAGCAAGCTCGGCGTGGGCAGCACTTTCACCTGCCATTTTCCGGCGCACCGCGTACATCGCGCCGAAGAGCCGCCGGAGAAGAAGGCGCTGGCGGGGTAGGAGGGGCTTTGCCCCGATGGGCGCTTGCCGATCCAACTTCGCTGAACCACACGAGCTTCGGTCGGGGCAGAGCCCCTTCTACGCGAGGTGTAGGTACGCACCCTGAAGCGCCGCCATTCGTCATCGCGAGCGGCTATCCTCGAACTCTCCCCTCACTGACCATACAGGAGAGCCATGAACGCCGACATCCCCATCCTGCATCACTACACCCCATCGCCCTTTTCGGAAAAGGTGCGCAAGGTTCTGGCCTACAAGCAACTGCCCTGGCGTTCGGTGCAGATCCCGCCGGTCATGCCCAAGCCGGACCTGATGCCGCTCACCGGCGGCTATCGCAAGACGCCGGTGATGCAGGTGGGCCGCGACATCTACTGCGACTCCAAGCTGATCTGCAGGGTGATCGACCGGCTCAGGCCCGAGCGCCCGCTGATTCCGCCGGGCCAGGAGGCGGCGACCCTGATGATCGAGCGCTGGGTGGACCAGACCTTTTTCTTCGACGCCGTCGCGCTGTTCTTTCAGCCCGCGGGTCTCGCGGCGTTCGGGGCTGGCCTGCCGCCGGTCACAATCGATACCTTCCTCAAGGATCGAGGCGCGATGTTCGCGCAGGGCGGCACGCTGCCGCCGCCGAAAATGGATATCGCGCGCGCCGAGTTGCCGGCCATCCTGTCCTCGCTCGAAGCGCAGTTCGCGATCAAGCCGTTTCTCGGCGGCGACGCGCCCACGCAGATCGACTTTGCGGTCTACAACCCGGTGTGGTTCATCTATGGCAACGCGGGTATTTCGGCAGAGTTGAACGGGTTTCCGAAGCTGCGCGCATGGACCGAGCGCATCCTCGCGTTTGGAGAAGGGCCGCGTACCGAGATGGAGGGAAGGCAGGCCGTTGAAATCTGCCGCGCCGCGAAAGTCTCGCAGGCGCCGCTGCCCGGAACTGCGCTCGCGCTGCCGCAGGCGAAGCTCGGAGACCAGGTGAAGATCGGGGCGGCCGACTACGCGCCCGACCAGGTGCAGGGCGAACTGGTAATCGCCAACGCTTTCGAACTCGCAGTCCGTCGCGAGGATCCGCGTGCCGGCACTGTGATCGTTCATTTCCCGCCGGAAGGTTTCACCCTCGCAAAGGCATAGCCCAGGAACCGCACATGGCCATCGATTTCACGCTGAGCCCCGAACAGAAAGCCCTGCAAGCCGGCGCACGCGCGTTCGGCAAGGAAGTATTGAGCAAGGTGCACGGCGTGATCACGCCCATCCTCAAACCCGAAGACCGCTTCTTCGCCACCCAGCCGTTCTACGCCCAGATGGCGCAGGCCGGTTTCGTGCACGCGCTGTTTCCCAAGGCTTACGGCGGAGCGGAAATGTCCGTGCTGGACTTCGCGCTCGCGGCCGAGGAATTGGCCGCGGTGGACATCAACGTGCCCACGACCCTGCTCGGCACGGGCCTGGGCATGGAGCCGATTCTCGGTTTCGGGACCGAGGACCAAAAACGCAAATGGATCGGCGAAATCCTGGAGAAGCCCGCGGAGCGGCTCGCCGCGTTTGCGTTCACCGAAGTCACCGGCGGCTCCAACTTCGACTGCCCTGACCCGAGCGCGGGCGTGCAGACCTTCGCGCGGCGCGAGGGCGACGAGTGGGTCATCAACGGCAAGAAGCACTACACCACCAACGGCAGCGGCTGGGACGGCAAGGGTTCGCACCTGCTGACCGTTGTCTGCCGCACCGACCCCGCCAAGCCTCCCGCCGAATCGCTTGCCGTGATTGTCGTGCCCGGCGCGACCCCCGGCGTGGAAGTGGTCGGGTATCTCGACACCTCCGGCCATCGCGCCGTGGTCTCGCCGCGCATTCACTTCAACGAAGTGCGGGTGCCAGCCGGCAACATCCTCGGCAAGCCAGGCGACGGCGCCGCCATTTGCCAGCACGCGTTCTCCTGGACCGCGGCGCTGATCGGTGCGGCCTGCACCGGCGTCATGCGCGCCGCATTCGACATTGCGTTCGAATTCGCCAAGACCGACAAGCGCTCCGGCAACGTCCCGGTGATCGAGCACCAGAATGCCGGCTACATGCTGGCCGACCTGAAGATGCGCATTGAGGCCGCGCGTTACCTGACCTGGAAAGCCTGCCACCAGCTCGACCTCACGGACCGCCGCAGCGACGAGCTGGCGATCATCACCAAAATCTACGCCTCCGAGCTGTGCGTGCAGGTCGTCTACGACGCGATGCGGCTGGTCGGCGTGGACAGCTACACCGACCTCTCACCGCTGTCCGGGCTGATGCAGGACGCGCTGTGCTTCCCGCTCTACGACGGTGGCAACATGGGCGTGCGGCGTCGGCAGTTGCATCGCAAGTTCAAGACCCCCGGGTACGAGCCGATGGCGTCGGCGGAGGGAAGAGGCTGAGCCGTTTCCGGGTTGATCGAACCATTGCCGCCGCGCCCGGAAGCGCTTCGTCTTCCGGCGCTCCTGCATTGACGCTCCCCACGAGACCTGCGTCACACTGAGGCACACAATGTGCGTGGACTCCGGCCTCTGAGTCCCTTACATTGGGTTCAGGACGTCGTCACCTCTCGAATGAAAAAAAGGAGTGGGACGGCCAAACAGGGTTTCGGTTCAGGGAGCGCTGCAATGAGTGGTTCACGAATCAAGGTTCGGCCGGCGAGCGTGGAGGAGTTCATCCCCACCGAGGCATGGGCGGTCAGGGTGCGGAGAAAGCTGCGCGAACGCTACTTCGATGCGTTTGCGCTGCGCTGGTTGAACAGCCAGTTCGCCAATCTCAACCACGACAGGGCCTTGAGGCTCGCGGCCTTGATCGATGGGGCTGAGTACGCAGCGAAGCACATGCGAGATGCGCGCGGCACGCCGGACAAGAGAGAGGTACTGTTCACCGGGCTGCAGAACGCTCCGGCAGACGGACTGTTCATGGAGTTCGGCGTCTTCAACGGCGACACCATCAACGGGATTGCCGACCGCGTGAAAACGACGGTGCATGGCTTCGATTCTTTTGAAGGTCTGCCGGAAGACTGGCAGGGCAAATTCAAGAAGGGTGCGTTCCACCTCGAGGGTCAGCTCCCGGAGGTGCGTCAGAACGTCAAGCTCCACGTCGGCTGGTTCGATCAGAGCCTGCCGAAATTCGTGGCCGAGAATCCCGGGCCTGTGTCGTTCGTCCACGTGGATTGCGATCTGTACTCCTCGACGAAGACCATCTTCGATTTCCTGGGAGACCGCTTCGTACCGGGAACGGTCATCGTGTTCGACGAGTACTTCAACTACCCGGGCTGGCGCGAGCACGAGTACCGAGCCTTCCAGGAACTCATCGCCGCGCGTTCGCTGCGTTATCGATATCTGATCTACAACGACACGACCTGGGGCACCGCGGCGGTGCAGATCGTCGCGTAAAACGCAGGTGCGATAGCCGCGGTTTTTTTCTCGGCGAGTCGCACTTCTGAGATCAGGGGCGTTCCGCCGCGGAACGCTGCCGATAATCGCCTGGTCGCAGCCCCGTCCACAGCTTGAACGCGCGATGAAACGCGCTCGGCTCGGCAAATCCCAGTTCGCCTGCGATCTGTGCCACGCTGACTTCGGAGTGCGCCAGACGATCGATCGCGAGGTCGCGTCGCAGATCGTCCTTGATGTCGCGAAAGCTCGTGCCTTCCTGTTCCAGCTTGCGATGCAGGGTCGAGGAGGCCATGTCGAATCCCGCCGCCAGCTCCACGAACCCGGGCCAGACCTCCGGCGAGGTGGTGCGCAGCCGCTGCCGGATGCGCGCCTGAAAGCTCTTGGGGTCCTTGAACTTGACGATGAAGTTGTGCGGCGCCTCGCGCAGAAATTCGCGCGCCGTCGCCTCGGTCTGAATCACCGGCACTTGCAGCAGCCTGGCGCCGAAGCGGATCTCGGTGCTCGGGCAGTCGAACGCCAGTTCGGTGGAATACATCGACAGGTACTCGTGCCACCACGGCGGGCGCGGATAGGCGAAGCGCGCGAGCAGGATCGGAATGCGCCGGCCGATCAGCCAGCACATCAGGCCGTGCAGCATGATCAACGCGGTTTCATGCGCGAACACGCGGAACGGCTCTGGTCGCGACGAGTCCGCGCGGTCCAGCACGCGGATCACGGCATCGCCGGCGTCGTCCGCCAGTTCCAACTGACTGTCGTCGAGCAGGATATTGAAGAACTGGATGGCCAACGCCAGCGCGTGTTGCAGGCTCGAAGCCTGTACCGTGCTGCGGCACAGCAGCGCAAAACTGCCGACCTTCATGCGGCGCGAGTCCAGGCCGAAGAATTCGTCGTCGAGCCGGGCGGCGATGCCCAGCCACAGCGCGCCGAAGCTGCGCGCCGATACCCGGGATTGTTCGGATTCCAGCAGCTTCAGGGGGATACCGGCAGCGGACAGCAGCGGTTCCAGCGGGATGCTGCGGGGCTTCAGCCCCATCAGCGCCTGCCGGACGAACCAGATCGAAACGCTGTCCTTTTCTTCGCCGGAGTCGGCCATGGTGCCCCGTTCAAGGTGTCCCGCTTGCAAATTCTCTCACGGCGACCGCAACTTCAGCGCATTGCCCGAAATGGGCGCTTCTCGTAACTTGAACCCGTTAAAAACCCACGAGCTGCCGCCATGAACGATCTCTCCGCCGTCGCCAAGCTGCTGCCTTTCAAGGCTGCCCACAAGATCCGCTTCGTCACCGCCACGAGCCTGTTCGATGGCCACGACGCCTCGATCAACATCATGCGGCGCATCATCCAGGGTTCCGGGGCGGAGGTAATTCACCTGGGCCACAACCGCTCGGCCGGCGAGATCGTCAATGCGGCGCTGCAGGAAGACGTGCACGGCGTCTGCATCACGTCCTACCAGGGCGGGCACATCGAGTTCTTCAAGTACATCGTGGACCTGCTGCGCGCCAACGGCGGCGAGAACATCAAGGTGTTCGGCGGCGGCGGCGGCGTGATCGTGCCGGCCGAAATCCGCGAGCTGATGGCTTACGGCGTCACGCGCATCTACTCGCCCGAAGACGGCGCGACGATGGGCCTGCAGGGCATGATCAACGACCTGCTCAGCACCAGCGACGCCGACCTCGCTGCGGCCGCGCCCAAGGCATCCAAGGTGACGGATGCGCTCAAGTCCGGCGACCGCCGTGGTCTGGCGCGCATCATCACCGCGCTGGAAAACAACACCTATCCGGAGAATCTGCGTGCCTCGCTGATCGAGCAGGCCAAGGGTCTGACCACCCCGGTGCTCGGCATCACCGGCACCGGCGGCGCCGGTAAATCCTCGCTCACCGACGAGCTGATTCTGCGTTTGCGCATCGACCAGGAAGACCAGCTCAAGGTCGCGATCATTTCGATCGATCCTTCGCGCAAGCGCACCGGCGGCGCGCTGCTTGGGGATCGAATCCGCATGAACGCGATCGAGCACGAAAACATCTTCATGCGCTCGCTTGCCACGCGCGACACCGGGATGGAGATTTCGGCGGCGCTGCCGGAAGTGATTGCGGCGTGCAAGCTGGCGGGCTTCGACCTGGTGGTCGTTGAGACCTCCGGCATCGGTCAGGGGGATGCGGCCATCGTGCCGTTCGTCGATCTCTCGCTGTATGTGATGACGCCCGAGTTCGGCGCGGCCAGCCAGTTGGAAAAGATCGACATGCTCGATTTCGCCGATTTCGTGGCGATCAACAAGTTCGACCGCAAGGGTGCGGAAGACGCGCTGCGTGACGTGCGCAAGCAGTACCAGCGCAATCGCGAACTGTTCATGAAGAACCCGAACACCATGCCGGTCTACGGCACGATGGCTTCGCGCTTCAACGACGATGGCGTCACCGCGCTGTACCAGGCGATGCTGCCGCGCCTTGTCGAAAAAGGCCTCAAGCCGCAGCCGGGCAAGCTGCCGGTAGTCAAGGTGCTGAGTTCCAGCGGCGGTCGCGCCATCGTGCCGCCCGAGCGCGTGCGTTATCTCGCCGAGATCGCCGACACGGTGCGTGGTTATCACAAGGACGTATTGTCGCAGTCGCGCGTTGCGCGCGAACGCCAGTCGCTGCGCACCGCCAAGGAATTGTTCGCGCGAGCCGACAAGCCGGTCGTCGGCTTCGACGAACTGGTCTCGGCCAAGGACGGCGAGCTGACCTCCGTCGCGCGCAAGCTGCTCGCGCAGTGGCCCAAGGAGCAAGAGCTGTACGCCCAGGACGAGTACGTGGTGAAGGTGCGTGACAAGGAAATCCGCACCAAACTCGTCAGCGAATCGCTGTCCGGCACCAAGATTCGCAAGGTCTCTCTCCCCAACTTCGAGGACGAGGGCGAGACGCTGAAGTTCCTGATGAAGGAGAACGTGCCGGGCTCGTTCCCGTACACGGCGGGCGTGTTCGCGTTCAAGCGCGAGGGCGAAGATCCGACGCGCATGTTCGCGGGCGAGGGCGATGCCTTCCGCACCAACAAGCGCTTCAAGCGCGTGTCCGAAGGCATGCCGGCGCATCGTCTCTCCACCGCGTTCGACTCGGTGACACTCTACGGCTGGGACCCGGATCTGCGCCCGGACATCTACGGCAAGATCGGCAACTCCGGCGTGTCCATCTGCACGTTAGAGGACATGAAGGTGTTGTACGGCGGCTTCGACCTGTGCGCGCCGACCACCTCCGTGTCGATGACCATCAATGGGCCGGCGCCGATGATTCTCGCCATGTTCATGAACACGGCGATGGAGCAGCAGATCGATAAGTTCCATTCCGACAACGGCCGCGAGCCGTCTGACGGCGAGCTGCAGAAGATCAAGGCCTGGACGCTGTCCAACGTGCGCGGCACGGTGCAGGCGGACATCCTGAAAGAAGACCAGGGCCAGAACACCTGCATCTTCAGCACGGAATTCGCGCTCAAGATGATGGGCGACATCCAGCAGTATTTCGTCGCGAAGAAAGTGCAGAACTTCTACTCGGTTTCGATCTCGGGGTATCACATCGCCGAGGCCGGGGCCAACCCGATCTCGCAGCTCGCGTTCACGCTCTCCAACGGCTTCACTTACGTGGAGAGCTACTTGGCGCGCGGCATGCACATCGACGACTTCGCACCCAATCTCTCGTTTTTCTTCAGCAACGGCATGGACCCGGAGTACTCCGTGATCGGCAGAGTCGCGCGCCGCATCTGGGCCGTGGCGATGAAGAACAAGTACGGCGCCAACGAGCGCAGCCAGAAACTCAAGTACCACGTGCAGACCTCGGGTCGTTCGCTGCATGCGCAGGAGATGAACTTCAACGACATCCGCACGACCTTGCAGGCGCTGATTGCGATCAACGACAACTGCAACTCGCTGCATACCAACGCCTACGACGAGGCCGTCACCACGCCTACCGAAGAGAGCGTGCGTCGCGCGATGGCGATTCAGCTCATCATCAACCGCGAATACGGCCTTGCGAAGAATGAGAACTCGCTGCAAGGCAGCTTCATCATCGACGAGCTGACCGACCTGGTCGAAGAAGCGGTGCTCAAGGAATTCGAGGCGATTGCCTCGCGTGGCGGCGTGCTTGGCGCCATGGAGACCGGCTACCAGCGCGGCAAGATTCAGGAAGAGTCGATGCTCTACGAGCACAAGAAGCACGACGGTTCGCTGCCTCTGATCGGCGTCAACACTTTCCGTAATCCCAACGGAGAACCGATGTCGGAGACCATCGAACTGATGCGCTCGTCCGACGACGAGAAGCAGAGCCAGCTCACGCGGCTCAAGGCCTTCCAGGACGGTAACAGCGCTCAGGCCAAGGACGTACTCAAGCGCCTCCGCAATGTCGTGATCGAGAACGGCAACACCTTCGAGGTGCTGATGGATGCAGTGCGCTATTGCTCGCTCGGACAGATCACGCAGACCTTGTTCGAGGTGGGCGGTCGTTATCGGCGGAACATGTAGGGCTGAAAATCGTGGGTTGGGGTTTGCTATCGCCCACTCCAACACGTTGCAGCACTCCCCAGATCGAGTGATAGCAAGGCGCTTGGCCTGGATCGATCCTTGACTGACTGACGGCGCCGATCACCGCGCTTCGTTCTACAGGGAGAGTTCGCGATGAACCACACCGTTACTGTGCGTTACCTCGGTGGCATCGAGAGGCGCATGAGCGTGGCGCCGGACCAGACCTTGCTGGAGGCGGCGGAGGCGAGCGGGGTGCCGATCGTCAGCGAGTGCGAGAGCGGAATCTGTGGCACCTGTGTTGGGATCTGCGCCTCCGGTCGTTACGAGATGGGCCGCGTCGAAGGGCTGAGCGAGGTGGAGCGCGGAGACGGCAAGGTGCTGACCTGCCAGACCACCGTCCAGTCGGATTGCGTGTTGGAGTTGCAATACCCGGCGGGCGACAACTCGGCGCGACTGGTGGCGGGCGAGGGCAGGGTAACGCGCTTGGAACTCGTCTCACCGACGACGGCGTTGCTGCGTATCGATGCCTCGGGCCTGGGCGAACCCATCGACTACAAGTCCGGCCAGTTCGCTCAGCTCAAGGTTCCGGGTACCGAGGAATGGCGCAGCTATTCGTACGCGCATCCGGCGAACGACCGCAACGAGCTGGAGTTCATCGTCCGCCTGTTACCGAGCGGCGCGATGTCGGATTACCTGCGCGGGGCAGCGAAGGAGGGCGACTCTATCGGTCTGCGTTGCAGCAAGGGCGGCTTTTACCTGCGCCCGATCACGCGGCCGGTGGTGCTGGTGGCGGGTGGCACCGGGTTGTCGGCCGTTCTGGCTATGGTAGAGAGCTTGAGCGGTAAGGGCATCGAGCACCCAGTGACGCTGCTGTATGGCGTGACTCACTTTCAGGACCTCTGCAAGCTCGATGAACTGCGCGAGTTTATGCAGAGCCAGCCGAAGCTCAGTGTCCGGACCATCGTGGCGCAACCGGATGCGCGATGGAGCGGCCGGGTAGGTGTGGTCACTCACCTGCTGGATGCCCCGATGCTCAACGGTGGCGACGTCGATATTTACCTGTGCGGTCCGACAGCGATGGTGGAGGCTACGCGCGAGTGGCTGTCGCGCGCGGGCATTCATCGAGCGGGCTTGTACTTCGAGAAGTTCGTGCAGAGCGGCGCGCGCCTGCGCACGCGTGCGAACCGGCAGCTCGATCCGAAAGCCCTGGACCTGGCGGCGATTACACGCGAGGGCAAGGGGACAGCCGTGGTGATCGGCGGGAGCATCGCGGGCATCGCGACCGCCAAGGTTCTGTGCGAGCGTTTCGACAGGATCGTCGTGCTGGAACAGGACGGACAGCACGATCGTCGCGAAGGCCGGCCGGGCGCTGCGCAGGGCTGGCATCTGCATCATCTGCTGACGGCAGGCCAGCAGGAGATCGAGCGCATCTTCCCCGGCATCATCGACGACATGGTGCGCGAAGGCGCATTCAAGGTGGACATGGCCGACCAGTACCGGCTGCGTCTGGGAGGCTCCTGGAAGAAGCCCTGCAAGAGCGATATCGAAATCGTGTGCGCTGGTCGGCCGCTGCTGGAATGGTGCGTGCGCAGGCGACTCGACTCGGAGCCCAAGGTCGCGTTTCACTACGACTCCGAAGTGCAGGACCTCGTCTACGACTCCGTCACCAACACCGTGCTCGGTGTTGCGGTCAATGGTGCGGACGGCTTGAACGTCATTCCCGCGGAGTTCGTGGTCGATGCTTCGGGCAAGAGCACGCGCCTGCCGGAGTTTCTCGACCGTATCGGCATCGGCGCGCCCGAACTGGAGCAGGACATTCTCAACTGCTTCTACTCGACCATGTGGCACCAGGTGCCGCCGGAACGACAGTGGCAGGACAAGGTGATGGTGATCTGCTACGCCTACCGGCCCAACGAGGAAACCTATTCGGCGCAGTACTACATCGACAGCAGCCGCAACATACTCTCCACCACACTGGTCGCCTACAACTGCTACTCACCGCCGCGCAATGCGACCGAGTTTCGCGAGTTTGCCAAGCGCATGCCGTCTCCGGTGGCGGGCGAGCTGATCGATGGGCTGGAACCGGCTTCGCAGGTCTACAACTTTCGCAGCCCGCGGATGCAGCGCTACAAGTACGAGAAACTGCGCAAGCTGCCGAATGCGCTGGTCGCCGTGGGTGACTCGTACACGAGCACCGATCCGGTTGCCGGCCTCGGCATGACGATCACCTTGCAGGAGGTCGCTCGCCTGCGCGAGCTGCTGGCGTCAAATGGGCCGACGAGTCCCGCGCTACCCAGGCGCTACTACCGCGCGGTCAGCCGCATTGCCGACATGGCCTGGTTTGTCGTACGCGAGCAGAACCTGCGCTTCTCCTGGATCAAGGATGTCGAGAAGAAGCGGCCGTTCTATTTCCGCGGGCTTACCTGGTACATGGACCGCGTGGTGGAACTGGTGCACGACGATCTCGCTTCGTACCGAAAATTTCTGGCGGTCGTGCACCTGGTCAAGCCCGCGACCATCCTGCTGACGCCACGGATGATGGTGCGCGTGATCGGCAAGTGGGTACTGACTAGGCTGAAGGGGCGCAAAAGTCTGATCGAGCGCAACTTCGGTGGATTGAATGAGGTGCCGGGAGCGGTGGTACCCGGAGTCTCGACGCGCGCGTAAAACGGAATCCAAAAAACAGGAGAGCAGCATGCCCAGAACACACAAGATGCTCAATGCAAACGGCGTGCGTATCCACGCCGTCGAAGAGGGCGAGGGTCCGCTCGTCGTATTGATTCACGGATTCCCGGAATCCTGGTACTCGTGGCGGCACCAGTTGACGGCGCTGGCTGCCGCCGGCTTCAAGGCCGTGGCGATCGACCAGCGCGGGTACGGGCAGTCCTCGAAGTTCCGTGAGCAGTCCGAGTACCGCATCGGCAAGCTCGTTGCCGACGTGGCTGGGGTCATCGACTGCTATGGGGTCCGGCAGGCCTTCATCGTGGGTCACGACTGGGGTGCGCCGGTGGCCTGGACCTTCGCCTGGCTGCATCCGGAAAAATGCCGGGGCGTGGTCGGCATCAGCGTGCCTTTCGCGGATCGCGCGCTGATTGGTCTGCCCGGCAACCCTTTTGGCGAACATCGGCCGCGGGACTATCACAACGTGTTGGCCGGTCCCGGCAAGGAGTTCTATCAGGATTATTTCGGCGCCCAGGACGACGTCATCGCGGAGATCGAGGAGGACGTTCGCGGCTGGCTCAAGGGCATCATCTGGACGGTGTCCGGTGATGCGATCGGTTCCCAGGTCGCGGCCGCCGTGGCAGCGGGCGTGCCGCCGATGGACCCAATCCAGACCCTCCGCAGCGGTCCGTTATGTGTGGCCCCAGGTGCGCGGCTGAAAGACGCGTTCGCCTATCCGGAAGCCATGCCCGTGTGGATGACGGACACTGACCTCGATTTCTTTGCCTCGGAGTTCGAACGCTCCGGCTTCGGTGGTCCGCTGAGCTATTACCACAACATCGACGCGAGTTGGCAGGATCTTGCCGGGCAATCCGGCAAGCCACTGACTCCCCCGGCCATGTTTATCGGCGGAGAATTCGATGTGGGCACGATATGGGGATACGAGGCCATAGCGATGGCCGGACAGCGGATGACCGACTATCGCAGCACCCAAATCCTCAGCGGCTGCGGTCACTGGATTCAACAGGAGCGGCCGGACGACACCAATCGACTGTTGATCAGCTTCCTTCGCGAGTTGATCTGAGGTTTGCGGTGCATGATCGCAACGCTTCCGGCTGGCCCATACTTTCGGCGTGGCGAGATTGGCTATTGAAGGTGCATCGTGCCCGGAAGAACAGCTGCGCCGACCCCACGAGAACGGCTGCGCCGACCCCTCGTAAAGAGTGCGCGCAAGAGACTTGCATTCCGATATTAATATGGTACCGTACAGTCATTGAAGCGCCGTCGCCCAGAGGGCGACATAAGGTCAAACCGGTTGCCGCTAGATGCGGCGATACGGAATCAGGGCCGGAACATACGGCCATGTGCTGGCAAGAGCGTGAGGAGCAAAACTGATGTGCGAGCAGCGGTTCCGGGTGCGTGACCGAGCGAAGGCGAAGGCTGAGGCTGGCCTGCTCTCGTCGATGTCACCGACCGTGCACCGGCTAAGCTTGTCCCTGCGTTTCCGTTTCCCGGGGAGCATTCTGTCCGTTGTAGCGCGTGTAGCGCGCAATATTTTCAGTGCGTCTGTTTTTTCGTCTGGCACCGTACTGTCTGTGCGGGCTCCGGTATCGTTCTGTGGAGCCAAGCGCACGACGCCGGGAGAGCCCAGGCGGCGATTCGGATCACAACCCATTTTCAGATTTGAATCGCGGCTGCAGGAAGTGGTTTCTTACTTATAAGGGTTCTTCGGTGACCTGAACGTTGTATCCATTGGAGGTTGAACACATGCGCATCAGAAAATACGACTTTGACTATAGTCGTCGTGAGTTTGCGAAGAAGGTGGCCGTTGGTGCCGGTGGTGGCTTGCTCGCCCCGCTGTGGCCCACCATCGTCAATTCCGGCGAAGTGACCAAGGCTTATCCGGACGAAGTTACGTCGATCGAATTGCAGACCAAGGGCAAGATCAAGCCGGGCGATCTGGTCGACGCCAAGAACGTCGAGCACGTCAAGCACCTGATCGATCCGATCATGTTCAAGCAGATCTCGGAGCAGGGTCGCCGGATCAAGATCCGCGCCCCAACCAAGGACGTCGCGGAACTGTTTCCGCACGCCTACCTCCAAGCAACGCTGAAGAACTCGGGCAAGGCGAGCTTTGACGCCACCGGCAATGTGTGTGAGACCGCGACCGGCGGACCGTGGATCGGCGGCAACCCGTTCACCGACATCAAGACCGGACAGGAAGGTGTCGCCAACCTGACCCTGAGCTGGGGCCGTCACGACGTGTCGCAGTACGGCGTGCGTTCCTACTCCAACAATCCGGACGGCTCCCCGGCTTACACCTACGACCTTTACTGGACGGAGCTGAACACCACTGCCCGTACGGAAGGCGACCCGGTGTTCATGGGCAAGAAGGACATGCTGCGTTACCAGAGCGTGTTCTTCACCGCGCCGCAGGAGCAGGCGGGTGCCTCGTTCCTCGTGCCCTGGTACTACGATCAGCGCAAGTTCCCGGATATCTACGGCTACCTGCCGCAGTTCCGTCGCGTGCGCCAGTTCCCTGCCAACCAGCGCTTCGAGCCGATCGTCCCCGGCCTGTCGTTCTTCCTCTCGGATGCCTGGGGTGCGGGCGACCCGATGCTGACCTGGGGCAACACCAAGATCGTCAGCCGTGGGCCGGCGCTCGCTGCGCTCGGCGGCAACTTCCGTGGCAAGTCGCACGAGAACTGGGAGAACCAGTCCTGGCACGGCGGCGCCAAGGGTCGTTCATTCATGGAATACACGATGGAGCTGGTTCCGGAAGCGATCCAGATCGAATCCGAGCCCACGGGCTACCCGCGCGCGCCGGTTGGCAAGAAGCGCATCGCGGTCGATGCTCGCAACGGAATGCTGATCCAGTACGTTACCTATGATCGCCGCGGTGAGCTGTGGAAGCAGGTGGACGCTGCATTCGGTCCGCAGATCGAAGGCGACTTCATCAACAAGGATCGCCACGGCAAGCCGCATTGGTCCTGGACCAACGTGATTTTCCACGACATCCAGTCCAACCGTATCGACTTGTTCAACCACGTCAAGCAGATTGCCGGCGGCTACAAGAGCCAGTACGAAGCACCGAACGGCGACGAGAAGGCGGTTCTCGACAAGTTCTGCACCCAGGCTGCCATCGCGCGTCTTGGCGCGGTGTAAAAAAGTGGTATAAGTTTTTTACAGAAGCAAACGCCGCCTCGATTGGACGCAATGCCGGTCGAGGCGGCATTACAGTTACAGGAGGAGAGGGATGAGGCTGTCAGTGAGGCGAAGTCTGCTTTGGGTGGCGACCGGCTGGCTCGCACTGTTTTTCGGAACGGTCGCCATTGCGGCCCTCGATCCCAAGGCGACAACGAAGCTAATCAAAATCTTGTCCGTCGGAATTCCGCACGACGCGTTTTTCGGCATCAGCTTCGACGCGGGCAAGGGTGTGGCCGTTGGTGCCGGGGGCTCTATCTTTAGCTCTTCAGACGCGGGCCAGACCTGGGTCCCGGTCAAGCATGATTTAACATCCCTGGCATTGTTGTCGGTGGACAAACGCGGCACACACTCGGTTGCCGTGGGGCAGGCTGGTGCGGTGCTGATCGAAGAGGCGCCTGGAAAGTGGGTAAAGATCGATCCTGGCGTTACCAATCGTTTATTCTCGGTGAGCGTCAATAGCAATGGCTTGGCGGCGGTGGTCGGCGAGTTCGGCACGGCTTTGAAATCGCTCGATGGCGGGCGCACCTGGTCCTCGATGGCGCCGGACTGGGCGGTGTTCGCGGACGCCGAAACCTTCGGTACCGGCGAGCCTAACATGTATGCCGCCCATGTCAGCGAATCCGGCGAGATCACGATAGCCGGGGAATACGGTGTGATGCTGCGTTCCAACGACCAGGGCGTAACCTGGAAGGTTCTTCAGCAACTCACTCCGGATGCCCCTACGTTGTTTGCGTTGCACATTCCCGGTGACGGGCAGGGCAATAGCTATGCTGTGGGACAGAAAGGCCAATTGTTGATCTCGGCCGACGGTGGCCGGACCTGGGGACGGTGCTCCACGAACACGCAGGCAAATTTCCTCGGAATCACCGCTTCGCCGACCGGGCAGGTCGTCATTACCGGCATGCGAATCATGATGCGCAGCCAGAACGCCGGTGTGACTTGGGAAGCGATCGAAGAGGGGGATATTCTCACGGACTGGTATCAGGCCGTCCGGACCGAGGGTTCGTCGGGGCGGATAATCGCCGTGGGGCACTCGGGAAAAATCATTCAGGTTGGTGGCTGAATCTCGGTAGTTCCGAAAACTGAAGTAGCGGAGGGCGTTACCGGCGCGTCACATAGGCGGGCGGTTTGTTGCAGGCCATAACGACATTTATTTCAAGGAGGGAAGTCCATGAGTGGGATTCGGAGTCGATGGATCGGGGTCGCGGCGATGTTGGCATTGGTGGCAATTTCGGATTGGGCATACGCTCAGGGCGGAGGAGCTACAGCTGGCAAGGTGGACCGCAAGTTGTTCGGCGGGGACTTCAGCTTCAACGGTCTGTTCAGAGTCGAGACCGCGTTCAGCACCACGGGCCGTGCTTCACCGGCTAACCAGCGCGGGTTGCTGTCCAACGGGCTTGCGATCAATCGCGTCGCCGGCAACCCCGTCACGGGATACCGCACGTTGCTCGAGCCCACGGCACTGGGGACGGTTCTGCAGATTCCGGCAGGGGTCTTGGGTGCCCTGAGTCCAGCGAGATCCCTGAACCTTCCCCTCGCCGCCGGGTTTCCGGCTCAAGAGGGTGTGTCCGCCCCCAGTCTTACCGGACTCAGCGATACCTTCACGCGCTACGTCCCGGAAGCAGATCAAATCGTGAACTATCACATCCTCCGCTTCGAGGCGACTCCGAGCATCAGTTGGGGGGACTGGTCACTGCAGACCCGCATCCGTGCTGTCTATGACCCGGGCAGTCTGGGCTATGAGGAGTTCGACTTCGACGACTATAGGGACATCAACCGAGGATTTCAGACCGGCTTCGAGGACGCGGGCCGCCAATATCGGGGCGAGCCTGATTACCTGGGTTACGAAGTAGACGGAGAACGCAATCCGCTTTTCTTTGAGCGATCGGGCAAGAATTACCAGATCGATCTGCCGGCCTTCTTCCTGCAGTGGACTAACGGAGATGTCACCGTGCGTGCCGGCAACCAGAGCGTCGCCTGGGGCCAATTGCTGTTCTTCCGCATCATGGATCAGGCCAACGGCCTCGACCTGCGCCGCCATCTGTTCATCGATCGCGCCCTCGAGGAGTTCGCCGACGAGCGCATGTCCGCTCCCGGTCTGCGCTTGACCTGGCAGGCCAACGACAAGCTCCTGGTGGATGCCTTCGCCCAGCAGTTCATCCCGACCATCGTTCCCAACTCGAACACGACGTACAACATCGTGGACTCGCGCTTCATCCTGCACGACAACTACTTCGATAACGGCGACAACAAGGAAATCAACTACGGCATCCGCCTCAAGGCTGAGTTTGGTAACTACAACCTGCAGGCCATGGCCACCAGCAAGCTCAACCAGCTCGGGCAGATCCGCTGGACCAAGTCGAACATCATCAAGAAACTGCCCGAGACCAATGTTCTGGGTTTCGCGTTCAACCGCTACTGCGAGGGCATCCTGGGTTCGCCCGTTGGAGGTGGTTGCGGCCCGCAGTTGGCGGAGACTCCGTTTGAATCGGGTCCCGCCGGCCTGTTCACCGCCGAGGAATGGTTTGATCGCGGGGGATACACGAAGCTCGATCCACTCGGCGCTCTTGGGGCGATCGTGAATGAATTCCAGCCCGTGACAGGTCAATTGTTGACGGCGGTGCCCACCACGGCGCGGCAGGCCTACAACGAGCTCAACGCCTTCTTCATCGCTCTCGAGGGCGCGCATGGCCACGTCGAGCGCGAATATCACCGCGAAGAAGTCTATGGCCTGGGTGGCGGCTTTGTGACCGAGGGAGAGCCGGGCTCTCTGCTCGATCAGCTCATTGTCAACATCGAAGCCACCTTTACCCCGGATCGCGCGTTTACGGATATTGCCCTGAAGCAGGCGCCCGACGTGCGTGACGAGTACCAGGTGGGCCTGGTGATGGAGAAATACCAGCGATTCTCGCAGAGCATGCCGGCCACCTACATGGTGTTCCAGTATCTGTGGCAGAAGGAGAGCAGCCTGGAGGGCCTCCTGCTCGACGGCTACGGCAGCGTGACCTACACCGACACTTTGGTGCAGGACCGGGGCAGGAAAATCCAGCTCACCAACAACGTTCCTGTCTCCACCAATCCCGAGCAGAAGTTCAATCCAGGCATCAGTGCAGGGGCGAACTACGTCGTGCTCGCCGCCTTGCAGCCCTCGGACGCCTATATCTTCGAGTACAGCTTCGCGACGCTGATCGACGTGCAGGGCGGCGTGCTGTTCCAGCCTGCGGTGCAATGGAAACCGCAGGGCAACATGACGGTCAATGTGTTTTACAACTTCATCGATGCCTCCGTCTGGGGCGGCAACGCCAACAAGAGCTTCCTCAGCTTCATCGACTTTGCTGACGAATTATCGGTGCGGTTCGGCTACCAGTTCTGAGGGGACTAACGGTCGGGTCTGGGTTTCTCCGCGCCGAACTCTCCTAGCGCGACTCCGCCGACGGCCAATTGACCTGGCCGTCGGTTACTTCTCGAGATTACGGAATGAGACAGATCAGATTCGACCGAGGTTACAGTCGCCGCCATTTCCTGAAGCAGGCCGCGCAGGGCGTTTTCAGCGCAGGCGTGCTGATGCCGACCTGGGAGGCCATCGCGGCGACGGGGGAAGTGAGCAAGGCGTATCCGGACGAACTGCTTTCGATCGAGGGTTACACCAAGGGCAAGATCAAGACTGGCGACGAGATCACGGCAGCCAACGTCGAGCACGTGAAGAATCTGCTGGAGCCCATCCGTTACGAGCAGATTCTCAAGCACGGCCGAAAGCTCCGGATCGTGAAAACCACGACCGACGTGATGCGCCTGTCGCCCTGGGAGTACATCGAGGCGACCCTAAGCAATGCAGGCAAGGCGAAGTTCGACGAGACCGGCAACATCGTCAACAGCGCCGACGGGCAGCCCTGGATTGGCGGCAATCCCTTCCCGAATCCCAAGTCCGGGATCGAGTTGATGGCGGCTCAGACGCTGAGCTGGGGTCGGCACGATGCCTCGTTTTATGCAATCAAGATAGACGACGTTGCTGTGGACGGCGTTACGCGCTTCCGTTACGCGGGTGGCTGGGCCGAGCTTTCGACGGTTGCGCGCGTGAGCATGGACCCGAAGCCCTACTGGCCGGAGCACAAGGACAAGCTGCGCTTCCAATCCGTGTTCTTCACCGCGCCCCAGCAGTTTCGGGGCACTTCGTTTCTCAACGTCTGGGCCTATGACCAGCGCAAGTTCCCCGCGCTCTACGGCTACGTGGCCGACTTTCGACGCATACGCCAGTTTCCGGCCGATCAGCGTTTCGAGCCGCTGCTGCCGGGCACCACGCTGTATCTGTCCGATGCCTGGGCAGCGGGTGACCCGCTGCTCACCTGGGGCAACTTCAGTATCGTCAGTCGTGGGCCTTTCCTGGCTGGGCTTTCCGAAAGCTGGAATGCGGAAGACCCCAATTGGGAACACAAGAAGCACGGTGGACCCAAGGGACAAACCTTCTGGGATTCCAATGTGGAACTCATCCCCGAGGCAATTCTCGTCGAGGCCCAACCCACCGGCTTTCCGCGTGCGCCGATTTCCAAGAAGCAGGTCTGGTTCGATGCACGCAATCAGGTGGTGGTCGGCATGGTGACGTACGACCGCCGCAATCAGCCATACCGATCTTTCGATGGGGCCTACAGCCTGTACGAATCTGGAGACAAGAAGGTGATGGATGGGAAGCACCCTTATTGGAGTTGGTGCCACGTCACGTGCTCAGATATTCAGACCGGTCGCGTCACGCGGCTGGAGCAGGTGGAGAACGTCGAAGGCCAGCACCACAGCGGTGCCAACGATCCCAAGATGTTCGACAAGTACCTGACACAGGCCGCACTCCAGCGGCTGGGCGCCGTGTAGTACCCGGTCGTTCTGTCCAGTTAAGAATCCCGCACTAACCCGTTTGAAGAATTGACATAACAGATCATGGATAACCTGCCCTTCCGCTTCCGCTTTGCCAAATGGATCATGGACCGTCGTGGGATGGTGTCTATTGGATTCGTGATCGTCACGCTCTTTTTCATGGTGGGCTTCCCGAATGTGGAAGTGCGCACCATCTTCAAGAATCTGCTGCCCAAGGACGACCCATTTGTGCAGGTGTATTACGACCACCCGAACTTCGGCAGCCCGCTGACCATGTACATCATGATCAAGCGTGTCGACAGCGACATCTATCATCAGGACACCTTGCAGAAGGTGTGGGATCTGACACGCAACGTCGACTTGACCCCGGGCATCGATCACGTTCAGTTGATCTCGATCTCCACCGAAAAGCTGCGCTACGTGGAAGCCACGCCCGAAGGCGTGGATGTGCGCCCCCTGATGGGCGATCGCGTGCCAGCCGGCGCAGAAGAGGTCGAAGACTTCCGGCGTCGGGTCGAGCAATCGCCCAACGCGCGCAACTTCTATGTTTCGCGCGACGGCACCGCCACGCTGATCCAGGCCACCTTCCTCGACAGCATCGAGTACGGCGTCGCCTTCGATTTCGTACGCGACCTGATCGCCAAGGCCGAAGACAAGAATCACAAGATCTATCTGGCTGGCCAGCCCGTGCTCACCGGCTGGGTTTACCAGTTGCAGAAGCAGACCTACACCATCTTCGCCGTTACGCTCGGCGTGCTCGTCCTGCTGCTGGTGCTGTACATGCGCAACATCGCCGGCGTGGTCATGCCGGTGGTCTGTGCAGTCACCGCCGGACTCTGGGGTGTCGGCTTCATCGGCTGGCTGGATCGCCCGATCGAGCCGCTGCTGACCATCGTGCCACTGCTGCTGGTGGCGCGAACGCTTTCGCACTGTATTCAGTACTCCGAGCGTTATTACGAAATCCTGGCCCATCTGAAGGACAAGCGGAAATCCGCCGAGGTGTGCATGGGCGTGATGATGGTGCCCTCGGTGCTGGGCATCATGACCGACGTGTTCGGCATCATCTTCATCGCCATCGCCCCCATCGAGACCATGTACGACCACGCCCTGTTCTGCGGCGCCTGGGCGCTGTGGATCATTCCGACCGGTGTGTTCCTGGCTTCGATCCTGCTGTCCTACCTGCCGCTGCCGAACAACTTCGAGGAGATTTCCGGCGGCGAAGGCAAGGAAAAGGGCGTTCACCTTGCTCAGAAGCGTCTGCTGCAAGGCATCGCCAAACTGACTTTCGGCAAGCCTGCCAAGTACACCGCGGTGGTTATAGTTGTGTTGACGGCCTGGGGCGTTTACGGCACGACGCAGATAAAGATCGGCAACCCGGCCGAGGGCAGCAACCTGCTCTGGTATGACTCCGAGTTCAACACCGCGGTGCGAGCCATCAATGCCCACTTCCCGGGCATGAATACCTTGGAACTGATTATCGAAGCCAAGGGCAACTCAGACAGCATGGCGCGCCCCGCGCTGACCCCCGAGGTGTACGAAGTGCGCTCACGGCTGCAGGCGCTGATGGAAGCCGACCAAGGCATCACCCCGCGTGCCACCTTGTCCTTCTCCGACTACATGATGGAGGGCAACCGCCTGTTCGCCGGCGGCAACCCGCAGTGGCTGCCGGTGGACCCGAACAAGCGTGCCGCCTACAGCGCCGGCCAGGCCGTGCTGTTCGGCTCTACGCCATTGAACTTCGGCCACGTTATGGACTTTGAGGCCAAGCACTCCACGGTTTCGGTCTGGTTCAGAGACAACAGGCAGGAAACCGTGGACGCCGCTTTGGCCAGCGCCAAGCGCGCAGTTGACACCGTCGGCGTCGAGCACGACCAGTTCCGCGTGCGTATGGCGTCAGGCTTCATCGCCCTGCAGCAGGCCATGAACATCGTAGTCGAACGCTATCACTGGTTCATCTTCGGCCTAGTCAACGTCGCCATCGCGGTGATCGCGGCGCTGGCCTATCGGTCGTTCTACGCATCCATCCTGCTGCTGATTCCGGTGAACATTTCGAACTTCCTGCAGCTTGCCGCGATGCACACGCTCGGCATCGGCTTGGATATCAATGCCACCATCGTGGCCGTCATGGGGGTCGGTGTCGGTATCGACTACGGCATCTACCTGCTGTCACGAATCTGCGAGGAAGTCACGGCGCACGAAGGCGACTGGGGTGCGGCGATAACCACCTCGCTGACCACGACCGGCAAGGCGATCATGTTCACGGCCATCATCATGCTGATCGGCATCCTGCCCTGGCCTTTCCTGTCCGACCTCAAGTTCATGGCGGACATGGGCATGCTGCTGATCGCGATCATGCTCATCAACATGGTCCTGTCGCTGGTCGTGCTGCCGCTGACGATCTGGTATCTCAAGCCGGGCTTCGCCACCCGTACGGATCTGGCCGTTGGCGAAAACATCGACCTCAACCAGTTCATGGTGGCGGAAGCCAAGTAATCTCATCGGGGGAGCGTCGAGCTGTCTAGCGAGGGCGCGTCCGGAACCATCCGGACGCGCCTTTCGTTTTTTCGGGGCGCGGCGAAGAATCGACAACCGGTTCCGCACCGACATTCCCCAAAAATGTGATCGGCTGTTACCTTTGGGCTTGAGACAGTTTGCGGTTTCACTGTTCGGGGAAGCAGGCGATGAGGCTCGGTGCACTGGACGGGAGGCGCCGGCTGGGCGCCTGCATACTCCGGCTGACAGGCTTGGTCCTGCTCTGCGAGCTGAACCCGGCGCACGCGCAGGACCAGGCAGCCGACCAACCGGTTTCTCATGCGCCGATGGTGCTGGACCCCCTGGTCGTCACCGGCTACCGGCACAGCCTGGAAGATTCGCTGGCCCTCAAGCGCGAGAACGCGGGCGTGGTGGACGTGATTCTGGCCGAGGACATCGGCAAGTTTCCCGAGAGCAATCTGGCCGAGGCCTTGCAGCGCGTGCCCGGTGTTTCGCTGGTGCGCGACCGCGGCGAGGGCACGCAGATTTCAGTGCGCGGCCTCAACGCCGACCTCACCCGCGTGCGCATCAACGGCATGGAAGCGCAGGCCACGACCAAGGGCGTGGACGACGTCAATCGCAGCCGCGGTTTCGACTTCAGCATTTTCGCTGCCGAGTTGTTCGGCCGTGCGGAAGTCCGCAAGACCGCGTCGGCGGATGTGGACGAGGGCTCGCTCGGCGCCACGGTGGATTTGCGTACGCCACGGCCGTTCGACTTCGGCAAGCCGGTGCTGCTGGCGTCGGGCCAGGGTGCGTACGACGAAATCTCTCGGGACTATGATCCGCGCGCGACCTTGTTGGTGAGCGAGATTTCGTCCGACGGGCAGCTTGGCGCGTTGTTTTCCGCTGCCTGGTCGCGCCGAAGTTCCCAAGTCGAAGGCAGCGACTCCGGGCTGTGGGCGCCGGGTTCGAGAAACGGCGGGTTCTGCGATCCGTCGAATGCGGACGGCGCCTGCGCCGGCGAACCGCAGCCCGTCGGCGCCAGCGTCGGCGAACTGAATTCATCGGACGTGTTTCATCCGCGCTTTCCCAACTACGTCTACCAGCAACTGGAGCAGGAGCGGCTGGGATTCACCGGCGCGGTGCAGTTCCGTCCCGCGCCGGGCAGCGAGCTGGTGTTTGAAGCCCTGTACGCCGACCTCGATGTGGAGCGGCGCGAGAAGAATCTGGAAGCCATCGGCTTCAGCCGCGGAGAGTCGCAGGCGGGCAAGCCCGAGATCGTCGTGCGCGAGGCACTGATCGAGAACAACAACCTGGTCTTCGGCCGCTTCGACAACGTCGATGTCCGGGCCGAGAACGTCGAGGATCGCTATCGCACGAAGTTCGGCCAGTACACGCTGACCGGCAATCGGCGCTTAAGCGACCGGCTGCAAGCCAACGGCCTGCTCGGCTACTCGCAGTCGGACTTCCGCAACCCGATCTTCACCACCGTGCAGATGGATCGCTTTAACACCGACGGCTACTCCTGGGACTTGCGCCGCAAGCGCGGCCTGCCGCAGACGAACTACGGCTTCGACGTAAACGATCCGGCAAGCTGGTACATCAGCCCCGCCGTGAGCACCGGGCCGGACCGCGCCACCGGCCCGGAAATCCGCCTCCTGCCCAGCGCGGTCGACAACCGCTACCGCCTAGCGCAGATCGACCTGCAACACGACACCAGCGATCGCCTCAAGCTCAAGGGTGGCGTGCAGTTGAAGCGCTTCGACTTCGACAGTTTCGCGCGGCGCCTCGCCGACCAGAGGGTCGTCCCCGAACTACCTGCGGGTGTCATGGTCGCCGATCTCACGGAGCGCTTCGACGGCCTGCAAAGCATCAACGTACCAGACGGTACGCCCAGCACCTGGCTGGTGCCGAGCGTCGACCGCTACGCCGACGTGTTCGGCATCTACAGCAACACCGGTGTGTTCGCTTTGCAGGGCGTGGAAAACGCGAGCGCGCGCGGCGACATCCGCTCGGTGCGGGAAACCGACCTGGGTGTTTGGGTGCAGACCGAGTGGCAAGGAATGACGCTGGCCGGGATTCCGCTGCGCGGCGATGTCGGCCTGCGCTGGGCGCAGACGCGCCAGCGCTCCAGCGGCTATGGCGATGCCGGCGCCGACCCGGTGCGAATCAGCGTCAGCCGCGACTACGAAGAGTGGCTGCCCGCGCTGAATCTTGTGGCCGAGTTCTCGGACGAATGGCTCGGTCGCTTCTCAGCGGCCAAGGTCATCGCGCGACCCACCCTGGGTGCGATCACGCCCGGCGGATCGGTATCCGTCAGCGGCGGTTCGCGCTTCGTTAGCCTGGGCAATCCCGAGCTCGACCCCTTCCGCGCCAACACCTACGACCTGTCGCTGGAATGGTATTTCGCGCCGCAGTCCCTGTTATCGGGCGGCCTGTTCTACAAATCCATCGACAGCTACATCCAGTTCCTCACCCGCACCGTGCGCTTCGAGGAGCTGGACTTTCCGGCCAGGCTGCTCGACGGCACCGGCGCCACGCCGCAGGACGAGTTCCTGTTCAACCGGCCGGTCAACACCCCGGGCGGACCGCTGCGTGGTGCCGAGCTGGCCTATCAGCAGCGCCTGGGTTTCCTGAACCGGCGCCTGGAGGATTTCGGCCTGTTGCTCAACTTCACCTACGCCGATTCCGACATCGACTACGTCGTGGACGACAGCACCGGCGAGACCGTGCGCGGCCCGTTGATCGGCCTGTCGCGGCGCGCCTGGAACGCAACCTTCTACTACGACGACGGGCGCCTTGGAGCGCGCCTGTCCGGCGCCTACCGCAGCCAGTACCTGCGCACCGTGCCGGGTCCGTTCGGCAACGATGTGAGCGGCACGCGGGAGAGCCTGTTCCTGGACGCGGCGGCGTCGTGGAAGCTCAAGCCCAATCTGTCCTTAAGCCTGGAAGCGCTCAACCTCACGGACCGGTTCGAGGATCGCTACCTCGACACCTCCGAGCGCTGGGACTTGCGCACCCATCACGGGCGACAGGTTTTTCTGGGATTGCGCTACGGGATCTGATTGCGGATCGCGTCATCACCCACGCATGGGATGTCCGCTTTCAGCACGGGTTTGCGTTTGATCGGTCATCTTCCACACTGGACGCCGACATGCGTGCTCGCACCGCTTCCCAACACCCGGGCCTTCCCGGCAGTTTTCTGGCCGCGCTGTTCGGATTGTCCTGTCTCCTGCTCGCAGCCTGCGGCGGTGGCGGGAGCCGGTCCGACGACGAGAGCCCGGACCCTGGCGGTAGTCCCGTTACGAAAAGCCACCCGCGTCTGTGGATCACCGCCGACGAGCTGCCGCGACTTCGCTCCCTGGCCACCGACAGCAATCCCTACTGGCAGGAGGGCCTGAACGTCGCCGCCACTCGCGCCAAGGCCGCGATGGACGACGGCCACGTTCCGGGCGACGACTGCGGCGACATTGCCGACACCGAATATCCCACCGAGACCTACGCCGCCTTCTTCGCCTTCCTGTCGCTGTTGGCACCTGAAGCCGAGCGCGCGGACTACGCGCAGCGCGCCCGCTCTTTGCTCATGCACGTCATCACCGAGGCCGACAAGGGTCCGGCGCCGGCGCAGAACTTCACCTGCGGCGGCAACCAACAGTACCCGCGCTTCCGTCATCCCGATTTCGCCACCGAGGATCGCGATCGCGCGCGCTACTACGGCGAGAGCTTTGCGCTGGCGGTGGACTGGATTTACGCCACGCTGAGCGCTGCGGACAAGGCCGCTATCCGTCGCGTGTTCCTGCGCTGGAGCGAAGAGATCATCCAGCGCGGTTATCGCCATCCGGAGCCGGTCGGGCTCGTCAACAATCCCAGCCTGCTCGAAGACCAGGACCAGCTTCGCTTCTCCGGCAACAACTACTACGCCGCGCACATGCGCAACCTGGGCCTGATGGCGCTGGCTCTCGACGAGGCCGACGACCTTGGCGGCCAGCTCCGCGCCTATCTCGACAACGCCACCGGCGCGCGCCTGTTTATCCTCAAGGCTCTGCTGGAAGGAGATTCCGCCGGCGGCCTGCTGCCCGAAGGCTTCGAGTACAGCCCGCAGACCGCGGGCTACGCCGCGCAATTCCTGCTGGCGCTGAACACGACCGGCGAGGGCGGCGACGACGCCAACGGTCTTTCCGCGCATGCGTTCTGGAACGACTACGTCAGCGCCTACCTGCACTCGCTGTCGCCTGCCACCGTGGTGCGCGAGCCGGATCGGGGCGACGAATACGAACCCGCGTTCTACGGCGACGCCCAGAACTACCACCTGCCGGATTTCATCGACAGCTTCGCGCCGCTCGGGATTCACGACCTGCGCGCCGGCAACAACCCGGCACGTCTGAACGCCGCGCGCTGGATCGCGCTGAACACGCCCGCGGGTGGCGCCGCGCGCGTGCTGGAGCGCATCTCCAATCCCACCTATCTGCGCGAGAGCCTGTTGTATTTTCTTCTGCTCGATCCGGCCGTGACGCCGAGCGATCCGCACGCCAGCGTGGCGTTGAACCACTTCGCGTCAGGCCCACAACGCCTGTTCGCGCGTACCGGCTGGGACACCCAGGCGAGCTGGTTCACGTATGCGCTGTCGTGGAATTCCATTGACCACCAGAACGCCGAGGGCAACAGCTTCGCGTTCTATCGCAAGGGCGAGTGGCTGACCAAGACGCGCGTGGGCTATGCCGACATCGGCGAGAGCATCGCCAGCACCGAGTACGCCAACGGCCTGTGCATCCAGAACGACCAGCCCGATCGCGACGAAACCGACTGGCGCACCGACCTGTGGAAGCGCGGCAGCCAGTGGTACCTGGTCAGTGACGACGACCCGGAAGTCCTCGCGCAGAGTTTCGGCGCGGATTACGCCTATGCCCTCGGCGACGCGACAAGGCTCTACAACTCCGCAAACGAAAACAGCAGCGACGTGCGGCACGCCAGCCGCAGCATCCTGTGGCTGCAACCGGACGCGATCTTCGTCTACGACCGCGCCGAGAGCCGCAGCGCCAACCGGTTCAAGCGCTTCTGGCTGCAACTCGCCAACCCTGCCAGTCTCGATGGAAATCGTGCGGTGAGCGCCACCCCGGGGGGACAGGTTCTCGGAGTGACCAGCCTGTTGCCGAGCGGCGGTCTCGTCCAAAACGTCGCCACCGACGCGCACGACCCCGAGATCGATCGCAAGATCGCCGACCACGAGCCGATGCGCGTGCGCCTGTCCATCACCGCGCCCGGCAACGCGCGCAGCGCGCGCTTCCTGACCGTGCTGCAAGGCGCCGACAGCGTCGCGCAACTGCAAGCCGCCACGCTCGTGCAAAGCAGCGATTCCGCGTGGCGGGGTGCAGTGCTTGACGGCGCAGCCATGCTGTTCCCAAACACCTTGGGCGGATCGCGCAGTTTCACGCTCACGCTGCCGGCCGGCGTCACGCGCGTGCTCGTCACCGGTCTTGCGGCCAACGGGCTTTACACGCTCACCCGCAGCGGCAATGCGCTGACGCTCTCGGAAGGCGGACCGGTGCAGCGGGCCGATGCCGGAGGCGTATTGGACCTGCGGTTCTGAGCCTGCTTCGAGACCTTTCGAGAACTGCGTCACATCAGAAACCGCTTTCGCGAACGACCGGTCCGGGGCCTGTCCGCTTTCGCGCTTCCGCTCCGTTTGTTCGATCGAGGGCGCAATCACGCGCCTCGCACCTTTCGACGGAGTCATCACATGCGCACCCCCCGTTTCGACGCCCGCCGGTCGCTGGCGGCAATCCCGCTGCGGCCCAAGGCCCTGGCTGTCGCTGCCGCAGGCTTTCTGTTGGTCTGCGGCGCGCCCGCCAACGCGCAAAGCGTGTTTCTGCCCCCCAAATGCACCCCGAGCTCCGGCATCTTCAACCTGAATATCCCGCTGCCGTTCGGCCAGACGTTTCCCATCGGCGGTCATTTCCGCCGCTGCGGCGTGCCGGACTTCGACCAGCAGCGCTTGAACGCACTCGGCAACAACGGTCTCAACCACTGCGTGCCGGCCTCGACGATGAACTGGTTTGCCTACATCGCCGACCGCGGTTTTCCGCTGGTGATGCCGGGCACCGGCCACAGCGAATTCACGACCAGCCCTGCACGCTACAACCAGATATCGGCGGCCATCGACCAGCTCGGCCGGCTCATGCGCACCAACCCGGCGGCCGGCACCACGGCGCCGGACGCCATCGTCGGCATGAATACATGGCTGGCGCTGTCGCCCGTGATCGGGCCGACCGGGATTTCGCTGGGCAATGTCTTCTTCACCTCGTCGGATCACGGCGCGCGCGTGGTGAACGACGTGTTCGTGGCACCCACCCCGGCGGAACTGGCCCTGGCCGGCGCGACCGGTGCGCTGGTGATGCCGGTGGTGCGCTGGTGGAGGTTCGATTTCGAGATTTTTCTCGGCGGCGTTTTCGTGAAGAACTACACCGATATGGGTGGCCACCAGGTCGCGCTGCCACGCGCGCATCCCACGGTGGACCAGCCGCGCGGCTTCAGCGATCCGTACATGCTGTATTTCAACGATCCCGGTACCGGCCCTGTCGACGCGATGCAGTCTCCCTTCCTGTCGCAGCCGGTCGGCGCCGGGCCGCAGGAAACCGTGGTCGTGACCCGCACCGATTCCGGTGGCGAGCGCAGCTCGGACGTCTGGCGCGCCTCCAAGCTGGCCGGCTACGGCAGCGGCTGGCTGACCGGCTACAAGACGATCACCCCGAAACTCCTGCTGGCGCCGGACCCCAGCTTCCGGGCGTTCTTCGAATACAAGGCCCTTGCCTTGAAGCAGCCGCGCACCCTGAAGTTCGCCGCCCTGGGCGAGGTCGTCGATTTCCAGCGCTCGCTGAGAGGCTTCGAACAGGTGTTCCTGCGCAGCAACGGCAATGTGCTGATCACCGATGCGCTCAGTGGCGAGTACCGTTCGCTCGCCAGCGTGCCCGGCGCGCGGCGTCTGGTTTTCGACGAGTTCGAGCGCCTGCTGGTGCTGGACGATCAGGGCATCGTCATCGTCACGCCGGGCGATGGCGAACCCACCCGTGCGCCGACCGACCAGGCCTTCGATCACCTGGTCTACAGCCCCGCACATCACAAGGGCTTCGGCCTGCGCCAGGACAACTCGTCCCTGGTCGTGATCGGCCCCGATCTGCGCGAGACCGGCGAGATCGTCGTCCTGCCGTCCGTGCCGCCGCCGGGAACGCCGGTGAGCCTGAGCGTGAACGCGCGCGACGGCCTCATCGGCGTGATGGCGGAGGGCAGTGCCACGGTGACGCTAGTGCGCGTACCCGTGGGGCCGAGTGCCGTCGGCATCACGATCTCCGAGCTGAGGCTGGACAGCGGTGGCCAGGGCCTGACCGGGCTGCAGGCCGACGACAGCGGCCTGTGGTACGCCGTGGGCGCCAAAGATCATCGCGTCCACGCCTTCTTTCCCGACGGCTCGCGCTACGCCGATCACCCGTTCAAGGATGTTCTTGCCGGCCCGCAGATTCGTCTGTCGCAATCCGCGAAGGTCGGCATCGTGCGGGAAAGCATCGAACTGCTGCCGTCCGACGCGCCGCCGCCGGCCCAGGAGGTGCTTGCCGAAGCCCCGGCTTCGGCGCAAGTGATCGGCACCGAGGCGGTCGTCAAGCTGCGCTTTGTCGATCGTGCGGGCGGTTCGGTGGCGCACCGCAACCTGTGCTTTCAGCGCAGCGGCGCCCACCCCGGCGAGGGTCGCGTCCGCAGCAGCAAATTCGGCGACGCGCAGATTTCCTGGCCTGGCACCCAGGCCGGCGAGGATCTGCTGGTGATCTGGGACGACCCGGAACGGCTCTGCGAGCGTGGCCCGGAGGAGGCGCAGGCTTATGCGCAGGTGAGCTGGGTTGCGCCGCCGCTGCCCGCTGTGTCGCTCAGCCGCTCCAAGCTCACGCTCCAGGAAGGTGCCCGCGTGCGCGTCACGGTAAGGCTCTCGGCGCCGAGCGAGCAGACGGTCAGCGCGGTGCTGTCAGTCGGCGGATCCGCCGAGAAGAACAGTGACTACAAGATCCAGCCGGCCAGCCGTGTCAGCTTCCAGCCCGGCCAGACCGCAAAGACGATCACGCTGACCGCGCTGGACGATGCCGACACCGAGCCCGCCGAGACGATCAAGCTGAACCTGAAGAGTCCGCGCGGCGCGGTGCTGGGAACACCCAAGGCATTGACGGTGACCCTTCCGGCGAACGACTAGCGGCATTGCGTCGACGGGTGCTCCGGACTTTGGTCATGAAGTCCGGAGCGCATTTTGTTTTCCGCCAGACGTCCGCAGCCGCTGTAGGAGGGGCGTCAGCCCCGACAGGCGCTTTGACGCCCGAGACTGGGGTCGTATTGCGAGCGCCTGTCGGGGCTTGCGCCCCTCCTACGCGAGGCTTACGGGATTCCTGTTTGAGGAAAGCGGGCCATGCCCGCGACCGCGTTCCAGCCGGCGTAGGTCGGGCGTCGCGCCGACACCGCAGCGGCGCAAGTCGGACTGAAGTCCCACCTCCACCGAAGCTTTGCAGCGTCAACCCATCGTCAGAAACACGGCCATCACGCAGGGCACGATCCACATCACTTTGCGCCGCGCCGGCATCGCTGCTGCGAACAGCAACAGCAGGGCGATCCCCGCGGTGCGCACCGGCCCGAGCAGCCAGTCGAGCGGTGTGTAGACCTGTGCCAGGTAAAGACGCGTGGCGGGGTACACGCGCATCGGCAGTTCTTCGCCCTCGTCGTAGAAGCGTCCTCCGGGAATCTTCGTACTCTTGAAGGGGTGCGCAGCCATGCGCGGGTTGACCACGGCGCGGCCCAGAAAGCAATTGGCGCGCTTATGCGTGGAGCAGCGGTCCTTGGCCACCGTGACCTCGCCCACGACCGGGTCTCCGGCCCTCAGCAGCCACAGCCGCCAGCCGATCTGCATCGCAAGGAATACCAGGGCGGCGGCGCCGACCCAGAGCAGAATCAGGCGATGCGTCGGCATGCCCGACACGCTTGCGAGAATGTAGAAGTCGGCGATCTCACAGCCGGGGTACCGCGGCCCTCGCGAGCGCTTCCATGCGCTGCCCCAGGCCCTCGGTCCGGGTCGATCCGGTGACGTTGAGCGTGAGCAGGCGAGTGCCCTTGCGCACCGTCAGCCGCTGGCTGCCGACCTGGTGCGAGCCGAAGCTTGCGCCGAACGCGGCGGCGTCCAGCCAGGCTTCGTCGCCCAGATTTTCGAGCGCCTGCCCGGATTTCTTCGTCTCCTGGCCGACATGACTGTTCACCATTTCGGCCAGATCGCCCTGCATGCCGGCGATGGCCTCGAACGTAGACTGCGCCGTTGCCACGTCGTCGTTGTCGATGAGCTGAACCATCAGCATGGTGATGCTGCCGACGCCCTCCGAGCCGGCCCACATGCAGTTTTCCGGGTCGTCGCTCATCAGGCCCACCTCTTGTGCGAGCAGGGTTTGCGCGTCGGCCGTCGTCACCAGCTCGCAGGCCTTGGGCAGCGGGCTTGCAGCGGCGGCCTTGGGTTGTGGTTCGAACGAAGGCCATTCGCCGTTCGCGGCGGGCTCATCGCCCTTGCAGGCGGCCAGGGCGAGGAACGGCAATATCCAGAGAAGTGAAATACGCATGGGCGTTCTCCGCTAGGGCGCAGTGACGCCGGTGTAGCGGTAGCGGACGCGGGTGCCCGCGCCGGCCTGGGCGTAGACCAGACCGTCGTCGCCGATGTAAGCCCTGGAGGGTTCGTCCGCGCCGGCGGATTTTCCCAGCGCGGCCATCATTTCCTTCATGCCGGGGATGTCCATGCGGTAGCTGTAGACGGTGGTGGCAAGGCCATCCACCGTTTCGCGGCCCAGCTTCTTGCAGTCGTACAGCTTGATCTGGCCGCTGCGAATGTCACCCAGCATCTTGCGTTCCGCGCCCGCGAACCCCGCGCCCAGCTTCGACCATTTCTTGCCGTCGTTGATATAGGCGGCGCCGTCGATGACGATACTTTCCATGCGCATGCCGTCCGACTCGGTGACGCCGTGACGCGTGGCCTGCGCAGCGGTTTTTTCCGCGGCTTTCAGATAGGGCTCGCAGGCGGCGTCGAGGGCGAGGGCGGGAAAGCTCGCGACAAGCATCGTCAGGCAGATCGGTTTCATGGCGGGGGTCTCGATGGAAGCGGTACCGGTACAAACGCGGCCGTCCGGCAAAACCGGACATGCGACCCGTCGGCGTCTTCAATCGGGGTTCGACGAGGCGCCGGCCACCGCCCTGGCATTCGCGGCGGCCAGTTCTCTTTCGAGTGCGTCGATCTTGGCGTCCATCGCCGCGATCACGGCGCCGACGTTGCGGTAGGTGCGACCCTGAAACGAGTACGTGGGCGCCGTCAGCGCGCCTTGATTGGAAAAGCTCGCGCGACCGCCCAGGGCGGTGGCGAGATTGCGGCCCGTGCGGGATAGCTGCGAGCCGTTGACGGCTTCCTGGCTCTGCGGGCTGACCGAGCCCTTCGCGAGGAAGACGATCTTGCGCTGCATGCCCGAATTACCGACCGCCACGACATTGGGCGCATCGGTCTGGCTGCTGCTGCCCAGGGCCACGCTGTTTTCGGCGCTCGGGCCGAGCATGCTGGAAAGGCCCAGCGCGAGGCCGTTGCGTGACCGCACGAGGCTTTGCGCGCCCAGCGCACTGCCGCCGCTGGCGAACACCTGCGCGCTGCTGCCGAGCGCGGTGTTGCTGTCCGCGAGGGCCGCTGCGTTCGCGCCCAGCGCGATGCTGAACACGTTGGCGCTCAACGCGTTGAAGCCCACCACCACGCTCTGTGCGGCGTTGTCGCCGATGCTGGCGAGCGGCCCGAGCGCGAGCGACGCCTCGGCACGATTGCCCACCGCGCTGTCGAAACCCATGGCGATGGCCCGGTCGGAGTCAAAGCCGATCTGCGCCGCCGTCGGATCGGTCATCTGGCCGATCCGCAAGTTTCCAACCTCGACGTACTCGCCGGCGCCAGGACCGATGGCGAGGGCGCCATCGCTGGCCAGCACTCGCGCACCGGCGCCAATGACGATGCTGCGGCCGCCGACGATGGCATCACGTCCCAAGGCGATGGCATCAACCCCGTAGCCGCCTGCGCGCGTGCCCAGCGCGGTGACGCCCTCGCGGTTGGCGTTGGAGAGATAGCCCAGCGCGATGGACTCCTTGGGGGAAGCCTCGGCATTGGCGCCTACCGCGATGTTGCGATCGTCGAAGCGATCACCGGCGGCACTGGCCCGGTGGCCGATCGCCACGCTCTCGCCGCCACTGGCCGAAGCGCGGACGCCGACCGCCGTGCCATGAGTACCGGTGGCCCTGGCTTCGGACCCGCTGGTCGGCGAAGAACCCACCGCCACGGACGCTTCGCCGGTTGCGATACCCCCATCCACGCCGCCGGCGTGTGCAGACGAAACGGCGATCAGGCCGGCCGCAAGGAGACTTTGTGATAGACGCAGGATGGAATGGCGCATGGCAGAAGGCATGAATGAAGGAAAGGGAAATGCGGTCGAACGTCGTGCGACCGGGGTGAATCGGGTGCGCGGCCGTCCGTCTCAGTACTTCCAGAGTCCGTGAAACAGCAAATGGTCGCGACACATCTGGTGGGTGTACGGAAAGCCGGAAAATTTTCTCCAGCGCCCGCCCACGTGCCAGTTCGTGCCCCCGAAGGGATTGCCCTGGGCGAGCGGCGGAATGTCCAGGTAGGCAACCCGGCCGGCCGGCCGCCAATTTTCCGAGCTTGGATGTGCAGCCTGGCCGTCCAGGTCGAACAAGACCCCGGTCATCGCGGCCGCCCCCACCGCATTCGAATTGAAGTCCCGGTGCGTCACCCAGCCGTTGCTGAAACTGGAAGACACGATCCGGTCGAAGGTGAACGTGTCACGCAAGCGGTACGGATCGACCGAGTTGACCGCGGCCGTCAATACTTCGGCGATCGTTTCCTTCCAGTCGAACAGAAAATTCCCGAGCTTGCCGGACTGTGAATTCCGGTAGAACGGGATGACCAGGGTCTGGTCCGCTCCGGACGCAGCCAACTGGCCGCCGATGATCGAGGTGTAGTCGTCCCAGAGCGGGAACCAGGCGTTGAAGGAGTCGTATGTCCAGTCCTGGTAGCCGCCTTGCTGCGGCGTGGGTGTGAAGTTGATGTGGGGCACGCTGCCGTAAGTCCGCCCATTTCCGGATTGCGGCATGACCACGCCGAACCACGGGATGGACGAGCCCTGGATCCTGACCAGGCGCCTGATGTAATTGCACGTCACCCATGTGGACCGCAGAGGGCTTGTGCCGGCCAGGGTCGTCACGTCGGCAACCTCGATCAAGGTACTGCTTTGGTCGAGGTAACCAGGAGGAACGCTGACGCGCTTGTCCGTTCCGGGCGCGGGGTCCGGGTCGGCAGCGAGCTGGTTCATCAGCTTGAGCGTGCCGCCCGCAGGATCGATGACGCCATCGATGACGGGCCGCCGGTTCACGGTCTGGAAGCGGACAATCTGGGCGGTCACCTCCTCGACCCGCGCATTCCGTTCGTTCGGCCATACCCCTCCCGTCTCGGCGCTGCCGCCCTTGGCACAGGGAATCCGGTCAAACAGCTCACAGACGGTTGCCAAATCCTTTTCGGTGTTGCCGCTGGCCAGCGGGCGCCCATTGCGGGTGCCAACCGGGAGGCTGATCGAGACAGCGAGCTTAGCCATGGCAATGGCGAGCCGTGCAGGTCATCGAAGCTGTGCACGGCTCGGGCTCCATTCTTTTCGGAGCAAAGTACTTGAGCTTCACGGTGACGGTCCGGATGGGGTTCCAATCCATCAAACGGCAACACGTGGAAAAACCGGACACGGGTTCGCTATTTTTTCCTTGCTACGGCAGCCAGCGCTCCTGCAACACCCCGGCAATCTGTTTCGCCTCGTTCGCCAGGGGGGAATCCAGGCCCACGCTGTTACGAAAAATTGATCGTGACAGCGTCAGTGCGGCGAGCGCCTCGCCGGCTCGTTCCATCATGTGAAAGGCGCGGGCGCGACGGGCGTGCAGGCGTCCCAGGTCGGGCGCGATCTTTTGCGGTGATTGCCCGTGCACATGAACCGCCTGGTCGAAGTAACGCAGTGCCGACTGCGGCTGCCGTGCTTCCAGCTCCAAATAACCGAGGTTGGAGAGCGTGGCGACATGGCCGCTATCCTTGGGCGCATAACGCTCGTACAGCGCCAGGGCTTGTTCGAGCGCGTGCCGGCGCGCTTCGGGCGGGCTGCCGTCGCGCGCCACCAGGTCGCTCCTGGCCAGCCACCACTCGGCGCGCAGCAGGTGCCGATCCAGGCCGGCCATTCGCAGGTGCCGGTCGCTGGTGGCCAGATGCTGCGCCATCGCCACCGCGTCGTAACGCTGCAAGGCCAGCCAGAACAGCACCAGCTCGTCTTCGATCACCTCGGCGTCCAGCGGCCCTTTTTGCCCGGAAAGCAGCGCCATGCGCTGACCGAACACGTCGAGCGCGCGTTCGTTGTCGAGTTGGTACAGGTAGACGCGACCGGCCTGGTTAAGCAGATCGGCCTGGGTTTGCAGATCGTGCGCAAAGTGCTGGGGAATGCGCGCCACGCCGACATCGAGCAGATCGCGCGCGCTGATTTCGGCGCGCGGCCTGTCGCCGGCGATGCTCGCGTCGCTGGGCTTGAACACCACTTCGAACAGGAAATCGCGAATCGCCAGTGCGCGCCTTGCCTGTTCTTCCGTGCGCTGCGCCTGCCACAACACGCCGGCGATGCCTGCGACCAGCGCGACCGTCAGCAGCGCCGAGAAGCCCACCGCCTGCCGATGTCGGCGCACGAACTTGGACGCTTGGCTCCAGCGACTGATGCGACGCGCCTTGATCGGCAGATGGTCGAGGTAGCGGCCGAGGTCGTCGGCAAAGGCTTCCATCGACACGTAGCGCCGCAGGGGTTCGGGGGCTATGGCCTTGGCCAGAATCGCGTCCAGGTCGCCCGACAATTCCCGTCTGCGTTCGCCTGCGGCCTTGGCCGACGCGAGCGGCGCTTCGATGTCCGTCCCGATCATCTTCCCCAGACGCGAGCGGTGCGACCATGGCCGGCTGCCGCTGAGCAATTCGTACAGCATCACGCCGAGCGCGTACACGTCGGTCGCCACCGTGATGACGCCGCCGGAGAGCTGCTCGGGTGCGGCGTAGTCGGGTGTCGCAGCGTGGCCACCAGCAAGGGTCAGACCGCTGCCCTCGGCGTCGTCGTCCAGCAGCTTGGCGATGCCGAAGTCCAGCAGCTTCACCTGTCCGGCCGCCGTGACCAGGACGTTAGCCGGCTTCAGATCGCGATGCACGATCAGCCGCGCGTGCGCGGCCTGCACCGCGGACGCCACTTGCCGGATCAGTTCGATGCGTGCGCGCACGTCGAGGTGCTGCGTCTGGCAGTAGCTCGTGATGGGAACGCCGTCCACGAATTCCAGCGCTAGCCAGGGCTGGCCGCCTTCGGCGAGGCCCGCGTCGTAGAAGCGCGCGATCTGCGGATGCGCCAGCCCGGCCAGGATGTTGCGCTCGCGCGCGAAGCGGGCTTGCAGCGCGCCGCCGATCAGATGCGCGTGCGGAAGCTTGAGCGCGACCTCGCGTTCGTACGCGCCGTCGGCTCGCTGCGCGAGCCAGACCGATCCCATGCCGCCGCTGCCCAGCGGGCGCTCGAGCACCCACGGTCCCAGACGCTGTCCGGCGGAAAATTCGGTGCTCGCGACTGCCGACACAGCGCGGTCCAGAGGCGGGCGCATGGAGGTGCGTGCGCCGGCCTCGAACAGAGCGGAGAGCCAGGGTTTGAGGTCGGCGTGTTCCGCGCCCAGCGTGTCCAGCCAGGCCGCGCGCTCAGGCGTGGCTACGTCCAGCGCGACATCGAGCAGGGCCGAAAAGCGCGGCCACAACGGGGCGGGACAGGGAAGAGGTTTCATCTCGTCAGAACAAACGCAATATCCCGCGCAAACCGGACAGGCTATTGCAGCATCGCGGCCAGCAGCAGCCGCGCCTTCTCCCAGTCGCGCCGCACCGTGCGATCGGTCAGGCCCAGCGCATCGGCAATCTCGGTTTCGGTCAGCCCGCCGAAGTAGCGCATCTCGACGACCTGCGCCAGGCGCGGCTCCAGTTCGGCCAGCGAAGCAAGGGCCTCGTGCACATTCAGCACCTCGTCGTCCTGCGCGACGCCGTCGCCGATCGCGGTGTTCAGGGTAAGCGCTCTTTCGCCGGAACCGCGGCACTCGGCCTTGCGCTGGCGCACGAGGTCCACGATGACCGTGCGCATCACCTCCGCCGCATACGCAAAGAACTTGCGGCGGGTTTCGACGCGCAAGCTGGACTTGCCGGAAAGGTGCAGCCAGGTCTCGTTGACCAGTGCGGTGGTGTCGAGCAAGGTCATCGGCCCGAAACCGAGGAGCCGTGCGTGCGCCAGTTTCTTCAGCTCGCCGTAGGCGGCGTGAAACAGCGCCGCACTGTCGACGCCGTCGGCGTCCTGTCCTTCGATCAATTGGGTGATCCCGCTCATCGCGCCTCGCTCGTCGGCTCAGCTCCGTTCGCCTGCGTCCCGTACGAGCAACAGGTAGATGCAGCTCGGCACGACCACCAGGTCGATCACGACGTGGAAGATGGAGAACGGGTTCGGTTGCAGGACGAAGAACCGGTAGAGACCGAGCGCGCCGCCGATGCACGGCGCAGTCGCTCCGAACCACAGTCCCGCCCGGCCCGGCTGCAGGAGCCGGATGCCGAGCAGGAAATACAGCACGCCGAACATGGCCGCGATGTGGATATGCTTCACCGCGCTGTACACCGCGAGCTGAGCCACGTGCGTGACGCCGGAAATCAGCATCAGGATGGCCGCGAGGCGGCGCAGAAATCGGGCCATGGGCATCGCTGTTTCCCCTTCATCGACGACAGGTCGCAGCATAAGTCATGACGGTCGCGGGGGGGGGGCGCCCCCACCAACACACCGCGGCCCGGGGGGGGGGCCCCCCCCCCCCCCCCCCCACCCACACATATTAAAAAAACCC
>JBQTHL010000015.1:0-144829 GCA_052389915.1 Panacagrimonas sp. | reverse complement strand
AGCCTGGCACCGAGATGGTCATGCCCGGCGACAACGTCAAGGTTACGGTGGAACTGATCAACCCCATCGCCATGGAAGAGCAGGTCCGCTTCGCGATCCGCGAGGGTGGCAGAACCGTCGGTGCAGGTGTCGTGACGAAAATCCTGGCGTAACTCAAGGACGCCGCGGCGGGTTTCTCCGCGGCGGGGTTTGAAAGTAATAGACAGGTTGAACGTAACGGGGGACCCGCGTATGATTCGCGCCCCTTTTGTTTCGCGTAGTCCAGCAACAGCGCTAGGGGCGTAGCTCAACTGGTAGAGCGTCGGTCTCCAAAACCGAAGGCTGGGGGTTCGAAACCCTCCGCCCCTGCCACCTGAGCTGGGCCTTTTGAAGTGTTGCTACGCGTTGGCCGTATCGATGGAACCTCAGACCCAAGTCTCTACAGCGCCGCGCTACGACAGCCTCCTGCTTGCAGCGGCAGCCTTGCTGCTCGTCGGCGCGATGGGCTCCTTCTACTACTTTGCGGACGACGTCAACGCGCTCATCCGCACGCTCGGCCTGCTCGCGGCGACCGGTATCTCCCTGGCCCTGGCTTACAAGACCGAGCTCGGGCAAACCGTCTGGTCCTATCTCGTCGGCGCGCGCACCGAGCTGCGCAAGGTGGTCTGGCCCAGTCGCCAGGAAACCGTGCAGGCCACCTTGATGATTGCGGTGGTGGTTCTGATCACCGCGCTGCTGCTGTGGGGCCTGGATTCGCTGTTGCTGTGGGGCGTGAAGTCCCTGACTGGCCAGAGCTGAGAACAAGACAAAGATGACCATGCGCTGGTATGTGGTGCACGCCTATTCGCAGTACGAGAACAGCGTCAAGAAGGCGCTGACGGAGCGCATCTCGCGCGCCGGGCTGCAGGACAGCTTTGGCGACATCCTGGTTCCGACCGAGGAAGTGGTCGAGATCAAGGACGGCGTCAAGCGTATGACCGAGCGCAAGTTCTTCCCCGGTTATGTGCTCGTGCACATGGAGATGAACGAAGACACCTGGCACTTGGTCAAATCGACCCCGAAAGTGCTCGGGTTCATCGGCGGCACGCCGGACAAGCCGGCGCCGATCTCCGACAAGGAAGCCAACAACATCCTCCACAGAGTCGAAGAAGCGGTGGAGAAACCCAAGCCCAAGACGCTGTACGAACCGGGCGAGGGCATCAGAGTCGTCGACGGCCCGTTCGCGGATTTCTCGGGCGTGGTCGAGGAAGTGAATTACGAGAAGAATCGCCTGCGGGTCGCGGTTCTGATTTTCGGCCGGTCTACGCCGGTCGAGCTGGAATTTTCACAGGTCGAAAAGGCCTGAGTAGCGGTATTCGCGGTACCACCGGGGAGCCCTAAACAGGCGTTCGCACCCACCAGGAGTATTGAATGGCCAAGAAAGTACAAGGCTACGTCAAGCTGCAGATTCCAGCTGGCAAGGCCAATCCCTCGCCCCCTATCGGTCCCGCACTGGGCCAGCAGGGTGTGAACATCATGGGTTTCTGCAAGGAGTTCAACGCAGCCACCCAGAAGATGGAGCCCGGCATGCCGATTCCCGTGGTCATCACGGTGTACTCGGACAAGAGCTTCACCTACATCATGAAGACGCCGCCGGCGACTTACCTGATCAAGAAGGCCGTGGGCATCGAGTCCGGCTCCAAGACGCCGAACACGGTCAAGGTCGGCAAGATCAAGCGCTCGCAGCTCGAGGAAATCGCCAAGATCAAGATGGCGGATCTCAATGCCGCCGACATGGACTCTGCCATCCGCATCATCGCCGGCAGCGCCCGCTCCATGGGCATCGACGTTGAAGGGGTGAAGTGACATGGCACAGAACGCAAAAATCAAACTGACCAAGCGTCAGAAGACGTTCAAGGTTCAGCAGGGCAAGGTCTATCCGCTCGACGTGGCGCTGGACTTGGTCAAGACCTGCTCCACCGCCAAGTTCAAGGAATCCGTTGACATGGCGGTGAACCTCGGCATCGACGCCAAGAAGTCCGACCAGAACGTGCGTGGGTCCACGGTTCTTCCGCACGGTAACGGCAAATCGGTCAAGGTCGCCGTCTTCACCCAGGGCGCGAAGGCTGCTGAAGCCACCGCTGCTGGTGCAGACGCGGTTGGCATGGACGATCTCGCCGCCAGGATGAAGGGCGGCGATCTGGACTTCCAGGTCGTTATCGCCAGTCCGGACGCCATGAGAGTCGTCGGCCAGTTGGGTCAGTTGCTCGGCCCGCGCGGCCTGATGCCCAACCCGAAGACCGGTACTGTCACGCCGGACGTGGCGACCGCGGTGAAGAACGCCAAGGCCGGTATGGCCAAGTTCCGCACCGACAAGGCCGGGATTCTCCATTGCTCGATCGGCGCCGCGAACTTCGAGAAGGACAAGATTCTCGAAAACATGCTGGCCGTGATGCGCGACATCCGCAAGCAGAAGCCCGCGTCGTCGAAAGGCATCTTCATCAAGAAGGTGACGCTCTCGACCACGATGGGTCCCGGCATCCGCGTGGATGTGGGCAGCCTGCCGGAATGATTAAAGGGCGGGGCCGAATAGGCCCCGCCTAAAAGTAATTTTTGCGTGTGGCGCAAGCCGCATCGTCGAAGACCGTAAGCGCCGCAAGGACTAAAGGGCTGGCATAGCCACTTACGCAGACGGTGTAACCGAAAGCAGTTGTTCGCTGTCGGCGTAACCGTGAGGTGGATGGGTTTCGCAAGAAACCAATCCGTTCGTCAACAGCAGCACCAGGAGCAGGTCTTATGGCATTACGGTTGGAAGACAAGAAGGCCCTGGTTGCGGAAGTCAATGAAATTGCGTCCAAGGCGCTCTCGGCGGTTGCCGCCGAGTACCGCGGTCTGACCGCCGGCAAATTCGACATCCTGCGCAGCAAGGCCCGTGCAAACGGGATCTATCTGCACGTGGTCAAGAACACGCTGGCGATTCGGGCCGTTGCAGGCACGGAGTTCGAGTGCCTGGGTCCCGCGCTGACCGGTCCGCTCGTGCTCGGTTTCTCTCTCGAGGATCCGGGTTCGGTGGGTCGTGTCATCAAGGACTTTGCCAAGGAAAACGACAAGCTGGTGGTCAAGGCGGTTGCGGTCGGCGGGACCTTGTACGGTCCCAAGGACATCGAGCGTCTCGCCTCCCTGCCGACCAAGGATCAGGCGCTCAGCCTGCTCATGGGCGTCATGAAAGCCCCCATCGGTCAGTTCGTTCGCACGCTCGCCGAGCCCACGGCCAAGTTTGTTCGTACGGTCAAAGCCGTCGCCGACAAACAGACCGAAGCCGCGTAGTTATTGCCCCTTCCGTAGTCAGCTTTCGCACACACATACATTCAACGTTTCAGGAGTCATCACATGTCACTCAGCAATCAGGAAATTCTTGACGCGATCGCCGCCAAGTCCGTCATGGACATCGTCGAGCTGGTCAAGATGATGGAAGAGAAGTTCGGCGTTTCCGCTGCCGCTGCCGCTGGCCCCGCGGCTGGCCCGGCTGCTGCTGCCGCCGCGCCGGTGGAAGAGAAGACCGAGTTCACGGTCGTGCTCACCAACTTTGGCGAGAAGAAGGTCGAGGTCATCAAGGTGGTTCGCGAGATCACCGGCCTGGGCCTGAAGGAAGCCAAGGATCTGGTCGAAGGCGCGCCCAAGGATGTGAAGGAAGGCGTGAATAAGGCCGATGCCGAAACCATGAAGAAGAAGCTGGAAGCCGCCGGTGCCAAGGTGGAAGTCAAGTAAGTCTTGACCCTTCGCAGCATCAAGTTGTCCAAGCCGGTCGGGGCGCTCAGCGCCCCGACTGGGCTTTGCTGTTTTCGCGAGTCTGAAGCGGTAATCGGAAAGTGGAGAGCGCGTGGTGCGATCTCCGCTTCCCGCTTTCCGTTTCCTATTCACGTTGTAATTTGAAGTCAACCGAGGTCACGAATGTCGTATTCGTTCACCGAGAAAAAGCGCATCCGCAAGGATTTCTCCAAGCTGCCGGAGACGCGCGAAATTCCCTATCTCCTGGCCACGCAGATCGACTCGTATCGCGAGTTCCTGCAAGCCGATCTGCCCCAGGCCAAGCGCCGTGAACACGGCCTGCAGGCCGCGTTCAAGTCCGTGTTCCCGATGGTGTCGTACAACGGCGCCGCGGCGCTGGAGTTCGTCAAGTACCGTCTCGACGAGCCGGTGTTCGAAGAAGTGGAATGCCGCGTGCGCGGCATGACCTACGCTGCGCCGCTTAAAGTGGTCGTGCGCCTGGTGATCTTCGACCGCGAGTCGAAAGAGAAGAAGGTCAAGGACGTGCGCGAGCAGGAGGTCTATCTCGGCGAAATCCCGCTGATGACCGACCACGGCACCTTCATCATCAACGGCACCGAGCGTGTCGTCGTCTCGCAGTTGCACCGTTCGCCCGGCGTGTTTTTCGATCACGACAAGGGCAAGACGCACAGCTCGGGCAAGCTGCTGTACAGCGCGCGCATCATTCCCTATCGTGGGTCCTGGCTGGACTTCGAGTTCGATCCGAAGGACAACCTGTTCGTGCGTATCGATCGTCGGCGCAAGTTGCCTTCGACCATCCTCATGCGCGCGCTGGGCTACGACAGCCAGCAGATGCTGGAGATGTTCCACGAGATCAACTCGTTCGAGCTTCAGACCGAGGGCGCGCTGCTGGAACTGGTGCCCGAGCGTCTGCGCGGCGAGAAAGCCGAGTTCGATATCAAGGCCAACGGCAAGCTGATCGTTGAGGGCGGCCGTCCGATCACCGCACGTCACATCAAGCAGATTCGCGAAGCGGGCATCAAGACCCTGGAAGTGCCCGACAGCTACCTGGTCGAGCGCATCCTGGCGCGCGACGTGATCAACAAGGCCACTGGCGAAGTGCTGGCCGCGGCCAACACCGAGATCAAGGAAGCGGACCTGCCCAAGTTCCGCGTCGCGGGTGTCAAGGAAATCCCCACGCTGTTCATCAACGACGTGGACAAGGGACCGTACGTTTCCACGACCTTGAACATCGATCCGACCCGTACGCGCCTCGAAGCGCTGGTCGAAATTTATCGAATGATGCGCCCCGGCGAACCGCCGACGAAGGACGCGGCGGAAACCCTGTTCGGCGGCATGTTCTTCGCGCCGGAAAAGTACGACCTGTCCGCGGTCGGCCGCATGAAGTTCAACCGCCGTCTGCGCCGCGACGCCATCACCGGCCCCGGCGTGCTGGACAAGGACGACATCGTCGCGGTCATGAAGCAGATCATCGCCATCCGCAACGGTGAAGATCAGACCGATGACATCGATCACCTCGGCAACCGTCGCATCCGCGCGGTCGGCGAAATGGCCGAGAACGTGTTCCGCACCGGCCTGGTCCGCGTGGAGCGCGCGGTGCGTGAGCGCCTGGCGCTGGCCGAGGCCGAAAACCTCACGCCGCAGGATCTGATCAACGCCAAGCCGGTCGGCGCGGCGATCAAGGAATTCTTCGGGTCCAGCCAGCTGTCGCAGTTCATGGATCAGAACAATCCGCTGTCCGAGATCACGCACAAGCGTCGCGTCTCGGCCCTTGGACCGGGTGGCCTGACGCGTGAACGCGCCGGCTTCGAAGTGCGCGACGTACATCCCACGCACTACGGCCGCGTCTGCCCGATCGAAACGCCGGAAGGCCCGAACATCGGCCTGATCAACTCGCTCGCCTGCTATGCGCGCACCAACGATTACGGCTTCCTGGAAACGCCGTATCGCAAGGTCGTGGACGGCGTCGTGACCAGCGACATCGATTACCTCTCGGCCATCGAAGAAGGCCGCTACGTGATCGCGCAGGCCAACTCCGAGCTGGACGCCAAGAACCGTTTCAAGAGCGACCTGATTTCGGTGCGCTTCCAGAACGAGTTCACCATGCTGACGCCGGACCGCATCCAGTACATGGACGTGAGCCCGCGCCAGATCGTGTCGGTCGCTGCCGCGCTGATTCCCTTCCTAGAACATGACGACGCCAACCGCGCCTTGATGGGCGCGAACATGCAGCGCCAGGCCGTTCCGACCCTGCGCTCCGAGAAGCCTCTGGTCGGCACCGGTATCGAGCGCCGTCTGGCCATCGACTCCGGCAACGCGATCACGGCGCGCCGTGGCGGCGTGGTCGACAAGTGCGACGCCTCGCGTGTCGTGGTCCGTGTCAGTGACGATGAAACCATCGCCGGCGAAGCGGGCGTGGATATCTACAACCTCGTCAAGTACACGCGTTCCAACCAGAACACCTGCATCAACCAGAAGCCGCTGGTGCAGCCGGGCGACAAGGTCGAGCGCGGCGACGTGCTGGCGGACGGTCCGTCTACGGATCTCGGCGAACTGGCCCTGGGCCAGAACATGCTGATCTCGTTCATGCCCTGGAACGGCTACAACTTCGAGGACTCGATCCTGATCTCGGAGCGTGTCGTCGAAGAGGATCGGTTCACCACGATTCACATCGAGGAACTGACCTGCGTTGCGCGCGAGACCAAGCTCGGTCCCGAGGAAATCACGGCGGACATCCCGAACGTGAACGAAACGGCGCTGCGCAAGCTCGACGAGAGCGGCATCGTGTTCATCGGCGCGGAAGTCAAAGCGGGCGATCTGCTGTGCGGCAAGGTCACGCCCAAGGGCGAGACCCAGCTCACGCCGGAAGAAAAGCTGCTGCGTGCGATCTTCGGCGAGAAGGCTTCGGACGTGAAGGACACGAGCCTGCGCGTGCCGGCCGGCATGGACGGCACCGTCATCGACGTGCGCGTGTTCACTCGCGAAGGCGTGAAGAAGGACAAGCGCGCGCTGTCGATCGAGGAGTCCGAGCTGGCCGACGTGCGCAAGGACTTGAACGATCAGCAGCGCATTTTCGAGGACGACATCTACTCGCGCCTGCGAAGCTTGCTCACGGGCAAGATGGCCGACGGCGGTCCCAACAAGCTCAAGAAGGGGTCCAAGCTCGACGCCGAGTACCTGGATTCCATCGAGCGCGAGAAGTGGTTCGAAGTGCGCCTGCAGGACGAGGACACCCAGAGCCAGCTCGAAGCGGGCGCCAAGCAGTTGAAGGATCAGCGCGCGTACTTCGATCAGCGCTTCGAATCCAAGAAGCGCAAGATCACCGCGGGCGATGAACTCAGCCCCGGCGTGCTCAAGATGACCAAGGTCTATCTGGCCGTGAAGCGCCGCATCCAGCCGGGCGACAAGATGGCCGGCCGCCATGGCAACAAGGGCGTCATCAGCCAGATTGTCCCGGTCGAGGACATGCCGCACATGGAAGACGGCACGCCCGTCGACATCGTGCTCAACCCGCTTGGCGTGCCTAGCCGTATGAACATCGGGCAGTTGCTCGAAGTGCATCTGGGCTGGGCCGCCAAGGGCATCGGCAACAAGATCGACACGATGCTCAAGCAGCAGAAGGCGGTCGCCGAACTGCGCAAGTTCCTGGAGAAGGTCTACGTCGGCAAGAGCGTCAAGAAGGAGCGGCTGAACGAATTCAGCGACGCCGAAATCGTGGCCCTCGCGCGCAATTTGACCGCTGGGCTGCCGATTGCAACACCGGTGTTCGACGGCGCGACGGAAGAAGAGATCAAGGACTTCCTCGAACTCGCCGGCCTGCCGCGCACCGGCCAGGCCATCCTCACCGATGGTCGCACCGGCGAGCCGTTCTCGCGCCCTGTGACCGTGGGCTACATGTACATGCTTAAGCTCAACCACCTCGTGGACGACAAGATGCACGCGCGTTCGACCGGCCCCTACTCGCTCGTCACCCAGCAGCCGCTGGGCGGCAAGGCGCAGTTTGGCGGCCAGCGCTTCGGCGAGATGGAAGTCTGGGCGCTGGAAGCCTACGGCGCGGCCTACACGCTGCAGGAAATGTTGACGGTGAAATCCGACGACACCAACGGCCGCACGCGCATGTACAAGTCCATCGTCGATGGCGACCACCGCATGTCAGCCGGCATGCCCGAGTCGTTCAACGTGCTGGTTAAGGAAATCCGCTCGATCGGTTTGAACATCGAACTCGAGCAGAACCCTTGATCATCGCGGTCATTCCGTAGGTTGGGGTGAGCGATAGCGAACCCCAACAGCACGCCGGACACGAAATTTTGGAGTCATCATGAAAGAACTATTCAACCTTCTCCGCCCCACCGAAGAGTACGAGGATTTCGACGCGATCAAGGTCGGGCTGTCTTCGCCCGAAGTGATCCGTTCTTGGTCGTTCGGTGAAGTGAAGAAACCGGAAACGATCAACTACCGCACCTTCAAGCCCGAGCGTGACGGACTGTTCTGCGCCAAGATCTTCGGGCCGATTAAGGACTACGAGTGCCTGTGCGGCAAGTACAAGCGCCTTAAGCACCGCGGCGTCGTCTGCGAGAAGTGCGGCGTGGAAGTCACCGTGGCCAAGGTGCGCCGCGAGCGCATGGGCCATATCGATCTGGCCTCGCCGGTCGCGCACATCTGGTTCCTCAAGTCGCTGCCGAGTCGTATCGGCCTGCTGCTCGACATGCCGCTGCGCGCCATCGAGCGCGTGCTGTATTTCGAAGCGCACATCGTCGTGGACCCGGGCCTCACGCCGCTGGAAAAGGGCAAGCTGCTGACCGAAGAGGATTACCTCGACGCGGTCGAGAAGTACGGTGACGAATTCGACGCGCGCATGGGCGCCGAGGCCGTGCATGATCTTCTCAAGGGCATCGATCTGCACGGCGAGACCTTGCGCATGCGCGAGGAACTCGCGGGCACGTCTTCCGAAACCAAGATCAAGAAGCTGGGCAAGCGCCTCAAGCTGATCGAATACTTCATCAGCTCGAAGAACAAGCCCGAGTGGATGGTGATGACAGTGCTGCCGGTGTTGCCGCCGGACCTGCGTCCGCTGGTGCCGCTCGACGGCGGCCGCTTCGCGACCTCCGATCTGAACGATCTGTATCGCCGCGTCATCAACCGCAACAACCGCCTCAAGCGCCTGCTCGAGCTGACCGCGCCCGACATCATCGTGCGCAACGAAAAGCGCATGCTGCAGGAGTCGGTCGATGCGCTGATTGACAACGGTCGTCGCGGTCGTGCGATCACGGGCACCAACAAGCGTCCCTTGAAGTCGCTCGCCGACATGATCAAGGGCAAGCAGGGTCGTTTCCGTCAGAACCTGCTCGGCAAGCGAGTCGACTACTCCGGCCGTTCGGTCATCGTGGTCGGCCCGACCCTCAAGCTGCATCAGTGCGGTCTGCCCAAGAAGATGGCACTGGAACTGTTCAAGCCCTTTGTGTTTTCGCTGCTTCAGCGCAAGGGCCACGCCACTACCATCAAGGCCGCCAAAAAGATGGTGGAGCGCGAGGAAGGCGTGGTTTGGGATTGCCTGGAAGAGTGCATCAAGGAGCACCCGGTGCTGCTGAACCGCGCGCCCACCCTGCACCGTCTGGGCATCCAGGCCTTCGAGCCGCTGCTGATCGAAGGCAAGGCCATCAACCTGCACCCACTCGTCTGCACGGCGTTCAACGCCGACTTCGACGGCGACCAGATGGCCGTACACGTGCCGCTCTCATTGGAAGCGCAAATCGAAGCGCGCGTGCTGATGATGGCGTCCAACAACATCCTGTCGCCTGCCTCCGGCGATCCGATCATCGTGCCTTCGCAGGACGTCGTGCTCGGGCTGTACTGGATGACGCGCGAGCGCATCAACGCCAAGGGCGAGGGCATGGTGCTGTCCGACGTGTCGGAAGTGCATCGTGCCTACGAGTCCGGCGCGCTGGACTTGCAGGCCAAGATCAAGGTGCGTCTGAAGGACGTGACCGACGACGGCAAGCCGATCACGCACATCGTGGAAACCACCACCGGTCGCGCGCTGATGTCGGACATCCTGCCGTCCAAGATTCCGTTCGCCGTCATCAACAAGACGCTGACCAAGAAGGAAGTCAGCAAGGTGCTGAACCGCGTGTATCGCATCTGCGGCACCAAGGACACGGTCGTGTTCGCGGACCAGATCATGTACACCGGTTTCCGCATGTCCACCAAGTCGGGCATCAGCTTCTGCCTCGACGACATCGTGGTGCCGGATGAGAAAGTCACGATCCTCGCCGCGGCCGAAGCCAAGGTGAAGGAAGTTGCGCGCGAGTACACCGAGGGTCTGACCACGCAGCAGGAACGCTACAACCGCGTGGTCGATCACTGGTCGCGTGCGAACGACGAAGTCGCCAAGGCGATGATGAAGCGCATCGGCAAGGAAAAAGTCACGACCAAGGAAGGCGTCGAGACCGAGCAGCCGAGCTTCAACTCGGTGTTCATGATGGCCGACTCCGGCGCGCGTGGTTCGCAGGCGCAGATCCGTCAGCTCGCCGGCATGCGCGGCCTGATGGCCAAGCCCGATGGCTCGATCATCGAGACGCCGATCACCGCGAACTTCCGCGAAGGTCTGAACGTCCTGCAGTACTTCATCTCCACCCACGGTGCTCGTAAAGGCCTGGCCGATACGGCGCTGAAGACCGCGAACTCGGGTTATCTGACGCGGCGTCTGGTCGACGTGGCGCAGGACGTGGTCGTGACCGCGCAGGATTGCGGCACCGACCAGGGCCTGCTGATCATGCCCATCGTGGAAGGCGGCGACATTCTGGAACCGCTGCGCGATCGCGTGCTCGGCCGCGTCACCCTGCGTGACGTGTACAAGCCCGGCACCGAAGAGCTGATCATTGCCGGCGGCACGATCATCGACGAGACCCTCGCCGACTCGCTGGAGCGGAATTCGGTCGATGAGTTGTGGGCGCGCTCGCCCATCACCTGCGAGCTGCCCTTCGGTATCTGTGCCAAGTGCTACGGCCGTGACCTTGCCCGCGGTCATCGCGTGAACATCGGCGAAGCGGTCGGCGTCATCGCCGCGCAATCGATCGGCGAGCCGGGCACGCAGCTCACCATGCGTACCTTCCACGTCGGCGGCGCTGCGAATCGCGGCGTGTCCACCGACGGTGTGGACGCGCGTGCGGCAGGTACGGCGCGCGTGCACAACCTCAAGACCGTGCGCAACAAGGAGAACCTGCTGGTTGCGGTTTCGCGCTCCGGCGAAATCGGCGTGCTGGCGGCCGACGGCCGTGAGCGCGAGCGTTACAAGATTCCTTATGGCGCCGTGATTCTGGTCAAGGATGGCGATGCGGTGACCGCGGGCCAGCGCATGGCCAAGTGGGATCCGCACACGCATCCCATCGTCACCGAGCTGGCTGGCTTCGTGCAATTCGAGGACTTCGAAGAAGGCGTGACCTTCACCAAGGAATCCGACCCCGTCACCGGCGTCACCAACCTGGTCATCACCGAGCCCAAGTCGCGCGGTTCGGCCGGCAAGGACCTGCGTCCGCAGTTGATGCTGGTCGATGCCAAGGGCAAGCAGCTCACCTTCCCCGGCACCGACATCCCGGCGCAGTATTCGCTGCCGCCCAAGGCCGTCATCAGCGTCGAGGACGAGGCTGAAGTGAAGGTGGGCGACGTCATCGCCCGCATTCCTCAGGAATCCGGCAAGAACCGCGACATCACCGGCGGTCTGCCGCGTGTGGCCGATCTGTTCGAGGCGCGCAAGCCCAAGGAACCGGCGGTGCTCGCCGAGGCCAGCGGCACCATCAAGTTCGGCACCGCGACCAAGGGCAAGCAGCGCATCAAGATCGTCGAGCCGGATGGCAACGAGGTCGAGACCTTGGTGCACAAGTGGGTGCAGATCCGCGTGTTCGAAGGCGAGCACGTGGAGAAGGGCGAAATCATCTCCGATGGCGAGCCCAGCCCGCATGACATCCTGCGTCTTCAGGGTGTGACCGCGCTGGCCAATCACATGGTCAAGGAAATCCAGGACGTGTATCGCCTGCAGGGCGTGCGTATCAACGACAAGCACATCGAAACGATCATTCGCCAGATGCTGCGCAAGGTCGAAATCTCGGAGACCGGCGACTCGCGCTTCCTGCAGGGCGAACAAGCCGAGATCTTCCACGTGCTGGCCGAGAACCGGAAGCTCAAGGGTGAGAAGAAGCGCGCGGCCAACTACGAGCGTCAGTTGCTCGGCATCACCAAGGCCTCGCTATCCACGGAGAGCTTCATCTCCGCGGCCTCGTTCCAGGAAACCACGCGCGTGCTCACCGAGGCTTCGGTGCGCGGCTCGCGCGACGAACTGCGCGGCCTGAAGGAGAACGTGATCGTCGGTCGCCTGATTCCGGCGGGTACGGGCTTGGCGCACCACGAGCAGCGTCGCCGTTCGCGCGGCGGCAGCCTGCTGGCCGATCTCCAGGCCTCGGCCTTGTCCGGTGGCGGCAGCTTCGAAGCCAGCGGCAACGAGCGAGTGCTGAGAGTCGCGCCGATTGCCGGCGGCGACGACGATGCGGATGAGGTTGAGGAAGAGGCGACAGACGAGGGTGCGGAGGAGTAGACGGCGCCGCCAAGTCCGGCGCTGGAGCTGGAAAACGAAGCCCCGCGAAAGCGGGGTTTTGTCTTCATGACGTTCGCGGTCCATTCGCGTCCGACCTGATTGTCGGGTCGTCGGAGTGCGCGTTACGCTCGGGTCCGTTCACGGGCCAGCCGCGAACGGCAATGACCAGCAGTCGAGGAGAGAACACATGGCCAACAAGGTTCTCGTCGCCGGCGCCAGTGGCGTCGTCGGCGCCGCGGCGGTGGAAGAATTTCTTGCGCAGGGTTGGGAGGTGGTCGCATTGTCGCGGCGCAAACCCGAGATTCAGAGCCCGAAATCGTTCCGTCACCTGGCAGTCGATCTTCGCGATGCGGCGGCCAGCAGATCGGCCTTGTCCGCGCTCGGCGATGTCACGCACGTGGTCTATGCCGCGCTGTTCGAAAAGCCGGGCCTGATTGCCGGATGGTCCGAGCGCGATCAGATGGAAACCAATCTGGCGATGCTCAGGAACTTCACCGCGCCGCTGCTCGCTGCGTCGAAAGGTCTCCAGCATTTCAGCCTGCTGCAAGGCACCAAGGCCTACGGCATCCATCTGCACCCGATGCCGATCCCAGCGCGCGAGCGCAATCCGCGCGACGCGCACGAAAATTTCTACTGGTTGCAGGAAGACTACCTGCGAAGCATTGCGGCGGCAGCCGGTTTCGGGTTTTCCATTCTGCGCCCGCAATTGATCGTGGGATCGGCCTATGGCGTGGCGATGAACCTGGCGCCGGTGCTCGGCGCCTACGCGGCAATCTGTCGCGAGAACGACGAGCCGTTTGGATTTCCCGGTGGCGTGTCCTACGTCTGGGAGGCGGTCGATGCCCGCCTGCTCGCACGCGTTTTTGCCTGGGCCGCCATGACACCGGCGGCGGCAGGCCAGCACTTCAATGTGACCAACGGCGATGTCTTCGAATGGCGCAATCTCTGGCCTGCGATTGCGGACACACTGGGAGTCGAGATGGGCCCGGATTTGCCTCGGCCCATGGCCAGTTATCTGCCAGCGCAATCCGCGCGCTGGGACGCCATCGTGCGCAAGCACAAACTGCGACCGGTCTCCATGCTCGAGTTGCTCGGCGAGTCGCATCACTACGCCGACTTCTGCTTCGCCTTTGGCGCCACGCAACCGCCGCTGCCTGCATTCGTCAGCGCCATCAAGCTGCGTCAGGCCGGCTTCACCGAGGTCTGTGACACCGAGGACACGTTCCGATACTGGCTGAGCAGTTTCATCGAGCGCGGCATTTTTCCGAGGCCCTGATTCCGAGCTGCGGGATCGTCGTCAACCCTTCGTTTCTTCCAGGGAGCGATAAAAGCCCAGCCGCTGCTTGAGCACGAGCCAGAAGAACGGCATGTCGTCGATGAAGTAACGACGCCACAAGCGGCGCGGTTCGAGCGCAAGTCGATACGCCCATTCCAGCCCCGCGGTTCGCATCCACATCGGTGCGCGCGACAGGGTTCCGGCTTCGAAGTCGATGGTCGCGCCGAGTCCCATCAGGATGCGCACGCCGGGCATCTGCGCGCGATAGCGCGCGATCCACTTTTCCTGCTTGGGCGCGCCCACGCCGACCGCGAGGACGGTTGCCCCGGAGGCGTTCACGCGTGCCACCAGCGACTGACACTCCGCCTCGTTGTTCTCGAACCCGAAGCTCGGGGAATGGGCTCCGACAATGATTTCGCGACCCAGGCGGCCATTGATCCGCTGTCGCGCGATCTCGGCAATGCCCGGGCCTGCCCCGAGCAGGAAAATTCTGACGTCCGGATTGAGGCGATGATGGTTGCAGAACTCGCCAAAAAAATCCGACCCGGCAATTCTTTCGCGGATCGGGGTTCCGAGGAACCAGGCCGCCAACTGCACGATGCGGCTGTCGCACACGCGGAATTCCGCCGCCTGGTAGGCGGCCCGAAACTCCGGATCGGTGCGCAGCTTCATGATGATGTCCACGTTCGGCGTGTACAGCACGCCCTGCTGCAAGCGATCCAGCAGCTCCGGCCGAGCGTAGTTGTGAATCTCCGCGCCGAGAATGTTGACCGTGTCCATTCTGGGCAGCGCGCGCACGGGCCGCTCGTTCAAGCCCGGTCCGTGACCGAGCGGCAATGCCTGTTCCATGGGTTCCTTGTCAGTGGGCATCGATGAAGGCCAGAAGCTCTGCCGTCACTTCGCGCATCAGTGCGGCATCGCCGCGGGTTTCGACGTTGAGCCGCAGCACCGGCTCGGTATTGGAGCCGCGCAGGTTGAAGCGCCACGCGCCCAGATCGACCCCGAGTCCATCGGTGCGATCCACCACCGCGCCGGAGGTCACGAAGCGGTGTTCCACCGCGCGCAGCACCGACGAAATATCGCGCACGGCGCGATTGATTTCGCCGCTGGCGGGAAACCGTTCCATCCTCGCGCGCACCCAATCGTTCAGGCTCCGGCCGCTGCTCGATACCAGCGCGGCCACTAGCAGCCAGGGAATCTGTCCGCTGTCGCAGTACGCGAAATCGCGGAAGTAATGATGGGCGCTCATCTCGCCGCCGTAGATCGCGTTCTCCCGCCGCATGCGCTCCTTGATGAACGCGTGTCCGGTCTTGGACTGCACCGGGATGCCGCCGCTCGCAGTGACCATTTCCACCGTGTTCCAGACCAGACGCGGGTCGTGCACGATCTTCTCGTTCGAGGTGCCGACCAGCAGCGCCTGCGCCAGCAGTCCGACGATGTAATAGCCCTCGATGAAGCCGCCGTGTTCGTCGAACAGGAAGCAGCGGTCGAAGTCGCCGTCCCAGGCCACGCCGAAATCCGCACCGCTCTCGCGCACGGCGCGAACCGTATCGGCGCGCATGTCCTCCAATAACGGGTTGGGAATGCCGTGCGGAAAATCGCCGTCGGGTTCGTGATGAACGCGGATGAATTCGAACGGCAGATGCGCGGCCAGCGCATCGATCACCGGCCCGGCGACGCCGTTGCCGGCATTGACCACGATGCGCAGCGGCTTGAGTGTGGCGGTCGAAACGTAGGACAGCAGGTGCTGGATGTAGCTGTCGCGAAAGCTCTGCCGCCGCATCGACGGACGACCGCTCGGCGCCATCAGCGTGAGTGCGGAGGCGCGTTCTTCCAGTTCCCGCAAACCCGAATCGCCTGACACCGGAATGGCGCCGCCCAGCACCAGCTTCATGCCGTTGAAGTCGGCCGGATTGTGGCTGGCCGTCACCTCGATGCCGCCATCGATGCCGGTTTGCTGCGCGGCCCAATAGACCTCTTCGGTGCCGCAAAGCCCCAGATCCAGAACCTCGACGCCGCCGGAGATCAGCCCGTGCCCGAGCGCATCGAGCAGCGACTCGGAACTGTGACGTACGTCACGTCCCAGCGCGACGGTGTGCGGCCGGAACTGCGCCGCGAACGCGCGACCGATGCGGTACGCGATATCGACGTTCAGCTCGTCCGGAAGGCGGCCGCGGATGTCGTAGGCCTTAAAGCATTTCATGCAAGTGCTTGATTGGTAGAATATAAAATCAGGTTCCGGCGCGACCGTAAACGTCATCGAACCGGACGATGTCGTCTTCTCCGAGGTAAGCACCGGACTGTACTTCGATCATTTCCAGAGGAACCTTACCCGGATTTTCCACGCGGTGACGAGCACCCAGGGGTATGTAGGTGGACTGATCCTCCGTCAACAGGAACGTCTTCTCGCCGCAGGTCACCAGGGCCGTGCCGCTGACCACCACCCAGTGCTCGGCGCGATGGTGGTGCAACTGCAAGGACAGCTTGTGCCCCGGCTTGACCAGAATGCGTTTGACCTGGAAACGGTGGGCTGCGCTGATCGTCTCGTAATACCCCCAGGGGCGGTAGACACGAGGCAGGCTGTCGGCCTCGGGTCGCTTGTCGGCCTTGAGTTTTTCGACCAGCTTGCCCACGTCCTGCACCTTGTCGCGCGAGGCCACCAGCACCGCGTCCTCGGTTTCGACCACCACCACGTTGTCCACGCCCAGCAGGGTGACGAGACGCTTGTTGGCGTGAACCAGGTTGTCGGACGAATCCTGCAACACGGCATCGCCGTGCACGTGGTTGCCGTGCCCGTCGGCGGGCATCGCCTGCGTCATGAAGCGCCAGGAGCCCACGTCGTCCCAGCCCGCGTCCAGCGGCACGGTCGCGACCTTGTCGGTTTTCTCCATCACCGCATAGTCGATGGACACCTTGCGACAGGATTTGAAGGATTTTGGTTCGAGCCGCAGGAAATCGAGGTCGCGCTCGGCTCCGAGCAGGGAGGTTTCTGCCAGATCGTGGATGTCGGATTCCAGCCGCTTCAGTTCGGCCAGAAACACGTCCGCCCGGAACAGGAAAATCCCGCCGTTCCACAGATAGCGGCCGTCGCGCAGATATCCCTCGGCGACCGAGAGTGACGGTTTTTCGACGAATTGCTGGACCGCGTACGCGCCTTGAACCGATTCCAGTCCGGCGCCGATGCGAATGTACCCGTAGCCGGTCTGCGGTTCGGTGGGCCGGATGCCGAAGGTCACGATTCGCCCAAGACGCGCCGCTTCTGCCGCGATTCGTACGCTGCCGACAAAAGCCGCTGTGTCGGCGACGGTCTGGTCGGCCGGCATCAGCAGCACCAGGGATTCGGCGCCGAACTCACGAGCGGCGAAGTGCGAGGCCACCGCCGCGGCCGGCGCGGTGTTGCGACCTTCCGGCTCCAGAATGATCGAAGGCCGGGTGTATCCAAGCGCCTTCATCTGCTCGGCGATCAGGAACTTGTGCGCCTCGCTGCCCAGCACGATGGGGGCGGTCGCACCGTTCACGGCCTTGGCGCGCAGCAAAGTCTCCTGCAACAGCGAGCGCCCGCCGGTCAGCGCCAGGAACTGCTTGGGATACTGCGCCCGCGACAGGGGCCACAGGCGGGTTCCCGACCCACCGGCCATGATTACGGAAACGATACTCATAGGTTTATTCATCGGTCGATACGAAAAACGCAAAAAAGAGTGCTTCGATCCCTGTAGGGCGCATTCATGCACGGCTGCCCTCGACATATGGGGCGGCTCCCCGGACAGGACTGAAGAACGTCAGTTCCGTCTTAAACCCCAGCCCCATGAGTTTCCCATCGAAACACTACCGAAATACGAATTCGGACGGGTCGTTGGCTCCTGCAAATGCCGGGCCGGGTCACGCGCCATTATCTCGCGAGACGCGGCTCGATGCCGGCCGGCGCTGCTGCGCACCCATCTAGGGCCTGTTGGCCTATAAATGGTCGCCGCGTTGCCCCCGGATTTTTCCTGAGGCAAGGGCGGGTCCCACGAAAGTAGACGTCCATTTTCATGGGTGCCCGGCGCGAGGCGAGAAGTTTGCAGATGCAAATGAACGACGAACAACGCAGCATCGCGGAAAATCCGGGGGCAACCCTCCGGGGCGGGGCCGTTTTCGCGCATCGCTACGTCAGTCGCTCCTCAAGTGTTCCAACACACTTCGTCGCTCCGTTCCTTGCGCTGCGCGACGGTAGGTGCAGTGGGAGTGCCACAAGGGCACTCCCACTGCGCCGGACGGACCCACGCCGCGACGACCATTTATAGGTCAACAGACTCTAGTCCACCTCGCGTGCGGTCGAGGCCATAAACTGGCGCGATGGATCATATTCAGGACATCACCCCGCTCGTAGCAATGCTCAACCCGGCGCAGAAGGAGGCCGTCACCGCGCCGCCCGAACATCGCCTCGTGCTCGCCGGCGCCGGCTCGGGCAAGACCCGCGTGCTGGTGCATCGCATCGCCTGGCTGATTGCGGTGGAGGGCGTCTCGCCCCTGTCGATCCTCGCGGTGACGTTCACCAACAAGGCGGCAAGCGAGATGCGCGGGCGCATCGAGCAGCTCATCACCGCGCCGGTACGCTCGATGTGGGTCGGCACTTTCCATGGGCTGGCGCATCGCATGCTGCGCCTGCACTGGAAAGAGGCGAAGCTCGCGCAGAACTTCCAGATTCTCGATGCCGACGACCAGATACGCTTGGTCAAGCGCGTGCTCAGGAGCCTGGAGATGTCGGACGAGCAGTGGCCACCGAAAGTCGTGACTGGCTGGATCAATGCGCAGAAGGAAGAAGCACGTAGGCCGCATCAACTGCAAGACTTGGGCGATTACGCGCAGCGCCAGTACGTGCGCGTTTACACCGCATACGAGGCCGCCTGCACCCAATCCGGCATGGTGGATTTTGCCGAGTTGCTGCTGCGCGCCTTCGAGATCACGCGCGACATCCCGGAGATTCAGGCGCACTACCGGCGCCGCTTCCGTCACATCCTGGTCGATGAATTCCAGGACACCAATACGCTTCAGTACGCCTGGCTCAAGGTGCTGGCCGGAGACAGCGCGACGATGTTCGCGGTGGGAGACGACGACCAGAGCGTGTACTCGTGGCGAGGGGCGAAGGTCGAGAACATGATCCGCTTCGAGAAGGACTTCGCAGGCACTGAAGTCATCAAGCTCGAACAGAACTACCGCTCCACCGGCACCATCCTGAAAGCCGCGAATGGCCTGATTGCGCGCAACACCAACCGCCTGGGCAAGAACCTCTGGACCGACGGCAGCGAAGGCGAGGCCATCCAGCTCTACGCCGCGTACAACGAGTACGACGAGGCCGAGTTCGTCGCCAACCGCATGCGCGAGCACCTGGATGGGAAGTGTCGCCACACGGACCTCGCGATCCTCTACCGTTCGAACGCGCAATCACGCGTTCTGGAAGAAATCCTGATCCGCGCGCGCATCCCGTACCGTATCTACGGCGGGCTGCGCTTCTTCGAGCGCCAGGAAATCAAGGACGCGCTCGCTTACCTGCGTCTGCTGCACAACCGCGAGGACGACACCAGCTTCGAGCGCGCCGTGAATACGCCGACGCGCGGCATCGGCGCGACCACCATGGAGAAGCTGCGTGAGATTTCTCGCGCCAGCTCCGTGTCTCTTTGGATGGCGGCGAAAAATGCGAGCAGTCAACTCGGCCGTTCGGGCGGCAATGTCGGCCAGTTCCTCAAGTTGATCGACGATCTGCACCTGGAGACCAAAGACCTGCCGCTGTCCAAATCGACCGAACTCGTGATTGCACGCACCGGTCTTCGCGAGCACTACCGAAAAGAGAAGGGCGAGCAGGCCGAGGGCCGGCTGGAAAACCTCGACGAACTCATCAGCGCCGCGCGCAGCTTCGAGACCGATCCGGCGGCGCGCGCTGCGGAATCGGCTGAAGGCGACGAACCGGTGCTCGATCCGCTCACCGCGTTCCTGACGCACGCCGCGCTCGAATCCGGCGAAGAACAGGCAGGCCCCGGCGAAGACTGTGTGCAGCTCATGACCCTGCACGCGGCCAAGGGCCTGGAGTTTCCCGTCGTATTCATCGTCGGCGTCGAGAACGGGTTGTTCCCCTCGATGCGAGCGGTGGACGAGGGCAATCTCGAAGAGGAGCGCCGATTGTTATACGTCGGCATCACGCGCGCGCGGCGCAAGCTTTATCTTAGCTACGCCGAAATTCGCCGCGTGCATGGCGTGGAGCAGATCGGTGCGCCCTCGATGTTCCTCAAGGAAGTTCCGCCTGAGTGCGTGGTGGAGACGCGCCCGCGCGCCGGCATTCTGCGGCCGGGATTCGGAGCGCGTGAACCGCAGCCGGGATATGGCTATCGCGGAACGTCCAACGGAAATTTCGGCAGCGTGCCGGCACGGCCGCTGCCGAGATCGCTGGTCGCAGGCGAAAGCTCGCTCGGACCCGGCGGCTTCAAGCTCGGCCAGCGCGTGCAGCACCCGAAATTCGGCGAGGGCACCATCCTGAGTTTCGATGGCGATGGCGACCGCACCCAGGTCGAGATCAAGTTTCGCGAATCCGGCACCAAGCGCCTGATGCTGAGCTTTGCCAATCTGCGTGGGCTCTGAGGACTAAAAGATGAATTGGACCGTGATCGGCATCGTCGTGATGGTGGTGGCCTTGCTGGTCGCGCCGTTCGCGGCGCTCAAAGCCGTGTCGGTGTGGCGCGCGCGCCGCCTGCCACCGCCGCTCCCTCCCGAATCGGACAAGGACGATTCGGGCAGTTCCTGGTAGGACGACAGCGGCTTGAGCATCGTCGATATCGCGATTGCCGTGGCGGCGGTGGTCGTTGCCGTTTTCGTCCTCCGCGCGCGCGGCCGGCGCGAACGCGCCGACCCTCTGCCCAGCACGTCGCCGCTCAACTGGAAGGACTTGCTCGATGATCGCATTGCGCTGGTCGCACGCCTGAACCCGCGACAGCGCGAGGCGTATCACGCGAGAGTCGAGCAGTTCGTCAAGCGCAAGCGTTTCGTCGGCTGCAATGGTCTCGATGTCACCGACGAGATGAAGTCGCTCATCGCCGGCATGGCCTGCCTGCTGGTGCTGCGGCCGCAGGCGACGCTGTTTCCCCAACTCAAACAAGTCCTGATTTACCCCGGCCCCTTTCTCGTGCCGATGCCCGAGCCCGACGAATTCGGCCTGGTGTCGGACGAGCCGGAAGAACGCATCGGCGAATCCTGGCAGGGCGACCGCGTGATTCTGTCCTGGCCGGATGTGGAAGCCGCGCTCGACGGCGACGAGGTCAATGTCGTGGTGCACGAATTTGCGCACCAACTCGACGATGAAAGCACGGCCGGACAGGGCGCGCCGCTGTTGGCCGACTATGCGCGCTGGTCCGAAGTGATGAAGACCGAGTTCGAGCGCCTGCGCCGTCATCGCCGTCCGCGCGTGCTCGATCCTTACGGGGCCGAAAGTCCCGCGGAGTTTTTCGGTGTCGTGACCGAGGCGTTCTTTCAGCGCGGGCCCGAACTCGCCCAGCATCACCCTGCCTTGTATGCGCTGCTGCGCGACTTCTACGGGTTTGAATCCGCCTGAGCCGCGGCCACGCTCTCAGCCCTGGTCCTGCATGCAAGAGCGCAGAAACCAGGCACTCGTGCTCGTCGCCAGATCGCGGTTGGATTTCTTGCGGAAGCCGTGACCCTCGTCCCTGGCCAGCAGGTACCAGACCTGTCCGCCGTTGCCGCGCACGGTCTGCACGATCTGTTCGGCCTCTGAGGCCGGCACGCGCGGATCGTTGGCGCCCTGGATCACGAACAGCGGGCGCTTGATTTTCGCGGCGTGCGTGGTCGGTGAAATGCCTTGCAGGAATTCGCGCATCGCCGGGTCGCGCTCGTCGCCGTACTCGACTCTGCGCAAGTCGCGCCGGTAGTCCTGGGTGTTGGTCAGGAAGGTGACGAAGTTGCTGATGCCCACCGTGTCAATGCCGCAACGCAGCCGGTCGTTGAAGTGCGTCAGGCTGGCCAGGGTCATGTAGCCGCCGTAGCTGCCGCCAGCCACGGCGACTCTCGTCTTGTCCAACTCCGGTTGCGACGCGATCCAGTCGAGCAAGGCGCCGATGTCCTTGACCGAATCCTCGCGCAGCCTGCCGTTGTCGAGTTGGAGATAGGCCTTGCCGTAGCCGTCGGAACCGCGCACGTTCGGCACCAATACGGAGATGCCCAGTTCGCGCGCGTAGAACTCGATGATGGGCGAAAACGTCGGCAAGGCTTGACCTTCCGGGCCGCCGTGAATCTGGATAAGCACCGGCCGCGGGCCGGTGTGAGGAGAGCGGTAGTAGAAGGCCGGAATGCTGCGCTGGTCGAAACTCGGAAAGCGCACCAGCTCGGGTTCGACGAAGCGCTGTGCGTCGAGTCCGCCTGTTTCGCTGGCGGTCCAGCGCGTCAGTTCACGCTTCGCCAAGGTGATGGAATAAACGTCGCTCGAACTGCGCGCGCTGTTGAGCACGAAGCCGAGCCGCTTGCCCTGCGGTTCGAACTTCAGACTGCCGATGACGCCGCGTGGAAGCGCCGGCAGTTTGACCGGCTGCTGCTTCACCAAGTCGAGCACGCGCAGGTCGGAGAAGCCGTCGATGTTGACGGTGTAGGCCAGGTAAGTGCCGCCCTTCGACAAGGCCAGTTCTTCGACATCCCATTGTGTATCCGCGGTCAGAACGCGCGCGCCGCTGCCGTCGAGATTCTCGTAACGAAGGCGGCGGAAATCGGAGTCTTCGTCCGACAGGTAGTACACGCCCTTGCCGTCGCGCGAGAAGCGCGCGGCCTCGAACGCGATCGGCTTGTAGGACGGGTGGAAGCGAACCGGCTTGCCGCCTCCATTGGCGCCGACCAGCCACAGCTCGCTCTGGTTGATCGAAAGGGTCTTCTTCACCAGCACGCGGTCGTCGTCCGGCGACCAGTCCAGCGCGCTCCAGGAACCTTCGGCTTCGATCAGCGGACGGCTACGGTGCGTAACCGCGTCCATCGCGTGCACGTCCGTATCGCTGCCGTTGCGCTGCGTGCTCGAATAAGCAAACGCACCGCCGCGGTTCGACCACAGCACGTTGGTGTTGCGCGATTTGCCCTGCGTCAACCGGGTGACTTCGGCCGCCGCCGGATCGAAGGCCCAGACCTGATAGAACTCGTCGCCGCCCTGGTCCCTGCCGAACAGGAAGCCCGGACCTTTCGGTGGCGGGTGCGCGCTCGCAACAGGTTCTGAAAAGAAGGTCAATTGCGTTCTGGCGCCGCCGGGCACATCGACTCGATGAACCTGCGCGGTCTCGGCAAAGCGCGTGGTGATGAGCATGCCGCCATCCGGGAGCCAGCCTTCCAGATTCGCGCTGCGGGTTTGCTGGTACTGGCTGATCCGCTCTGCAAAAGCGGGGGGAATCTCGGGAATTCCGTCCAGCACCAGGTTGCCCTGTTCCACCCGGATTGGTTCGGCCGCCCGTGCTACGCCGCAGGCGGCAGCGAGGAAGGCTGGCACCAGCCAGAGGTTTCGCATGTGTTGGTCTCCCATCTACCGCGTGCGCCCCGCACTAGGGCAGTTTAACGATCCTGCCGTCGAAGCCGTTGCCCTGTAGTTGCGACAACACGGTCTGCGCGCGCGCCAGATTAGGCTCCGGCCCGATGCGTACGCGGTGCCAGGTCTTGCGATCCTGGCCGGTGATTTTTTCGATGCTCGATTCCATGCCGGTCATCGCGAGCTTGGCCTTGTGTTCGTCCGCGTTGTCCGCGTTTTCGAACGCGCCGACGACAATCAGGTATTGCTCCTTGCCCACCGCAGGTGCCGCGGGCGCCGTCGGCTTGGGGGGCGCGGGGGCCTGCACGGGCGCGATGACCTGTTCCTTCTCCAGCAGCGTGTAGAAATCGAAGCGCGGTTCCTCGCGTGGAGGAATCGATACCTTGAGCTTGGGTTTCTCGACGGAGCGCTTGGCGGCGTCGGGCGCCATCGGCATGGGTTGCGTAGGACGACCGATGTACACGATGGCCGCCACGACTAGGCCCATGGAAAGTCCCGCTACCAGCCACACCCAGCCTGGCAGGCTGATGTTGCCCTTCGGTGCCGGCCGGCGATTGCGTGCCGCGTAGTCCTTAGCCATTACATCGTCTCGGGTGCGGAGACGCCGAGCAGGCCCAGACCATTGGCAAGAACCTGGCGGGTTGCCGCGATCAGCGCCATTCGCGCGGTTTGCAGCTCCACGTCATCGACCAGGAACTTGTGCGCGTTGTAGTAGCTGTGCAACGCATCGGCCAGATCGCGCAGATAGAACGCCAACAGATGTGGGGAGGACTGGCCTGCCGCGGCGGCGAGCGTCTCCGGATATTTCTGGAGCGCGCCCAGCAAGGTCTTTTCCTGCGGCTCCGCCAGTCGATGCAGCGCCGCGTCGCCTTGCGTCGCATCGAACTGCTGGCCACGTTCCGCGAGCTGACGGAACACCGAGCAGATGCGCGCGTGCGCGTACTGCACGTAGTACACCGGGTTGTCGTTGGACTGCGAACGCGCCAGTTCGATGTCGAATTCCAGATGCTGGTCGTGCGAGCGCAAGAGATAGAAGAAGCGTGTCGCGTCCTTGCCGGCCTCGTCGATCAGATCCTGCAAGGTCACGAAGTTGCCGCTGCGCTTACCCATCTTTCCGGACGAGAGCGTGACGAACTGCATGAGCTGAACCTGCAAGGCGTCCTTGCGCCCGGTCAGCGCCTCGATGGCCGCGCGCACTCGCGCGATGTAACCGTGATGATCGGCGCCCCAGACGTCGAGCAATTGCGGGAACCCCCGATCAAGCTTGTCGACGTGGTAGGCGAGATCGTTGGCAAAGTAAGTCGCCGCGCCGTCGGCCTTGAACAGCACGCGGTCCTTCTCGTCGCCCAGTGCACTTGTGCGTAGCCAGGTTGCGCCGTCCTGATCGTAGACGTGGCCGCCAGCACGCAGACGCTCGATGGCGCTGCGGGCGAAGCCGGAATCGACCAGGCTCTTCTCGGAATACCACTGGTTGAAATGCACGCCGAACGCATCGAGCGTGGAGCGGATGACCGCGAGTTGTTGATCGACGGCAAATTGCTTCACCAACTCGTAATCCGGACCGAGGAGAGTCCTTATGCGCTCGATCAGAATGTCCAGGAGCCTTTCGTTGTGGTGCTTTGCGACCTCCGGATCCGTGCCGATTCCCAACATTCCCCCGGAGTCAACCGGGATGGAGCGAAACACCTCTGATGGCGGCAAGTACAAGCTGTTCGCGTACTTGGCTCTCAGATGTTCTGCGCACTCAACGACGTAGCTTCCCTGGTAACCGCGCGTAGGAAAGTGAAAATCGGCGAAAGCCTCGGAGTTGTGCGAGCTGCATTCTTCGAGGTACCTCAACCAGACACTTACCGTAAGTACGTCGACTTGGCGGCCTGCATCGTTGATGTAGTACTCCCGATGCACGTCCCAGCCGGCCGCCGCGAGGATGTTCGCCAGCGAATCGCCGTACGCCGCGCCGCGGCCATGCCCGACGTGCATCGGCCCGGTCGGATTGGCCGACACGAACTCGACCAGGATTTTTCCGCGAGCCTTGCTGCGGTCGCAGCCGTAGTCCGCGCCGGCACGCAGTACCTCGCTCACAACCGCCTGGAATGCGGCGGGTGCGAGAAAGAAGTTGATGAAGCCCGGCCCGGCTATTTCCACCTTGCTGACCTGCACAGAGGTCGGGAGGTGCTTGACGATCAGGTCCGCTACCGCACGCGGCGGTCGGCCCAGGGCCTTGGCCAGCATGAGCGCGAGGTTGGTCGCGAAGTCGCCGTGGCGCGGGTCCTTGGTCGCATCGATCTGCATGCCCGCAGGCAGCGCCAGATCGAGACCGTCGGTGCGGGACAAGGAAGCCAGGGCCGCCGAGAGCAGCGCCTGCAAATGGGATTTCATCAAGAGAACGGTGGGGTAAAAGCTGGCGAAGTTTATCCGGTCGCCGACACGAAAAGTCATGGCGAAGCTGCGCCGACGGTCCGTTCGGCACGCCGCCCGGCGGTAGCTGCCAGCAGTCTGCCGGAGCCGTGCAAAGTCCTTTGAGGCTTGACGCGTACGGCTGTCGGTCGCAACGGCGCTTTCATCGGCCATGAGCGCCACACGACGGCGGGCGGGAGCAGTCTCACTCCCATCGCTGACGGGTTCAGCGACGCGACAAAACCAGATTCCGATGTACGCGCCCCGGCGCGACATCAAGCGGCCTCCAAAGGCCGCACACCGTCTCTCCCCCCTGACCGGGTTCGGTTCGCCGACCCGGTTCTTTTTTGTCCGTCGTCCGGGGAGAAATCATGCGGCCAAGATCCAAACATACGGCTGTCGGTCGCCGCAGCGCATTCATCGGCCGTGAGCACTACGCGACGGTGGACGGGAGCAGTATCACTCCCATCGCTGACGGGTTCAGCGACGCAAGAAACCAGATACCGATGTCCGCCTCCCCGCGCGACATCAAGCGGCCTCCAAAGGCCGCACATCGTCTCTCCCCCCTGACCGGGTTCGGTTCGCCGACCCGGTTCTTTTTTTGCCCGTCGTCCGGGCACAGGGACGAATGCCTTGCGCCCGCGTAGAATTCGTGCCGGCCGCAACGGGGCGGCCAATATTCCTACTGCCGATTGTCCCGACTCGATCCTGGGGTTTGAAGATGAAGAAGTGGCGTTGCCTGGTGTGCGATTTCGTTTACGACGAGGCCCTGGGCCTGCCGGATGAAGGCATTGCCGCCGGCACAAGTTGGGACGACGTTCCCGATTCCTGGACCTGCCCGGACTGCGGTGCCGGCAAGTCCGATTTCCAGATGGTCGAGGTTTGATTCTGCGGCTCCGTATTTCCCACGGAGCTGCTCAGAACGAGCAACATTGCAGCCTGAACGCGATGTCGCGGTGCGCTTGGCTGGAGCGCTGGTTGATGTCCGGCAACTGCATGAAGCGCAGGGTGAAGCGATGGCTGCCAGCGCTGATCTCCGGATATACCGCCTCTTCAGTGGGCACGAATACGCGCAACAGGCTGCACGTGGTAGGCGGCGCGTGCACATAGGTTCCGCCTGGAGCCACCGCATCGGTCATCGGCACGCTGCCGCGCAGCAGGCGCAGGTCGAGCAGGATGGCGCGCGCGAACGGAATCAAATCGCTAAACCAGGTATCCAGGTCGTGTTCGATATGCTCGGGCGGCTGCGATAGCCAGTAGTGGTAAGCCGGCAGGTCGAAGGCGCAGGTGCCACCCGGAATCGCGCTGCGGTTGAGCACCGACATCAGAAACTCGTTTTCGCGCAGCGCCGCGGAGGCGAGTTGCGTGGTCACGCGTTGCAGGTCCTTGACCGCGACCGCGATCTCGGTGAGCACGGTTTGCAGGCGCGCGTTGTCCACGCCGGGCCGGTTGATCAGGCGGCTGAGCACGGCGTGCTGGTCTTGCAGATCCTTGAGCACGTCTTTTTTCAGGTCCGAGCGGCCCAGTACCACCAGGATGTCGAGCAGCGCGTGCAGGCGCGACCGGGCGCCGAGCGGCGACGGGTCGGGCCGATGGTGTTCGTACTGTCCGAACAGGAATTCGAGCCGCAGGAAGGTGCGGATGCGCTCGTTCAAAGGCTGTTCGAAGACGACGGCTTGCAGTCCCTGGCTCACGTGTGTCGGTGGGGTAAAACGGACCCGAGTGTGACGCAGGGCACCGACGCGGGCAATGAATCCCGGCGCGCGGTATTGGGTCAGTTTGAATTGCTCGCCCTCAAGGGCTGAACCACTGGTTTCGCGCAAGGGAGCCTTACGAAGGAAGGCGATGGCAAAGACGCGAAGAAAACCACTACCGGCCTTCGCTTCGCGTCTTCGCGTCTTTGCGCGAAACGCCTTGGCTTTTAAAACTGGCCTACCACCCTGTGCGGTTACGCAGGCCCGGTGCTCGTGCGAGCCGCGGTTGCGCGTGAACGGTAGGTATCGTGCAGGTGCAGCACCGCGTCGGCGGTCTCGTCGGGGGAGCCGGTGTTGAGCAGCACGTCGTCGGCGCGCTCCAGGCGCATCGCGCGCGGGCTTTGTGCGGCCAGCATCTTGTGCGCGAGGTTCTCGTCGATGCCGTCGCGCGTCATCAGCCGCGCAAGTTGGACTTCTTCCGGCACATCCACCACCAGCACCCGGTCCACCAGCCTGTCCATGCCGGATTCGAACAGGATCGCGTTTTCCAGGATGCAGTAAGGCGCTGTCTGCTGGTCCATCCAAAGCCGGATGTGCTCGCGGATTTTCGGATGCGTGATCTGTTCCAGTTGGCGCCGCGCTTCGGGATCGGAAAACACGATCTCGCGCAGACGCCTCCGGTCCAGATGCCCGTCAGCCTGCAAGACCGAAGCGCCGAAGCTGCGCGCGATTTCCGCCAGCGCCAGCTGGCCGGGCTCGACCACGGCGCGCGACACCTGATCTGCGTCCAGCACCGGTACGCCGAGCTTGCGGAACTGTGTGCTGACCAGCGATTTGCCGCTGGCGACTCCACCGGTCAGTCCTACGGTATAGCGTGCCATCAGGAAGGAAAGGCGATGCCCAAGTAAGTGCCATTGATCGTGTCACCCCAGAGTAACGCGATCCAGCCCGCGCAGGCGATGTAAGGCCCGAAAGGAATGCGCGACGACCATTCCGCCTTGCGCGAGGCCATCAGCACGATGCCGGCGACCGCGCCGGTAATCGCGGACAGCAGCACGATCTGCGGCAGGGCCTGCCAGCCCAGCCAGGCGCCGAGCGCCGCCATCAGCTTGAAGTCGCCGTAGCCCATGCCTTCCTTGCCGGTGGCGAGCTTGAACAGCCAGAACACGCTCCACAGCAGCAGGTAGCCCGCAGCCGCGCCCGCAATGGCGGCAGCCGTTTCGGCGAACACGGGCTTCAGGCTCAGCAGCAATCCCAGCCACAGCAGCGGCAGGGTGATGCTGTCGGGCAGGTACATCGTGCGCAGATCGATCACGGTCAACGCGACCAGCGCCCAGGTCAGCACCAGCGCCGCGAGCAATTGAAACGAGAAGCCGAACCGCCACACGCAGGCCACCGAGAAAACGCCGGTGAGCAGTTCGACAATCGGGTATTGCACCGAGATCGGCGCCGCGCAGTTTGCGCAGCGTCCGCGGAGCCACAGCCAGCCCAGTACGGGAATGTTGTGCCGGGGCTTGATGCGGGCCTGACAGCTTGCGCAACTCGATGGCGGCGCCCACAGCGAAACCCGCGGCCCGACTTCCCCAACCGGCACGCCGAATTGCTCCCGGCAGGCGTCGGCGAATTCCCGCTCCATCATCTTCGGCAGGCGGTAGGCGACGACGTTGAGAAAGCTGCCGACGCAGAGGCCGAGCAATGCGACGCAGATCGCCAGCAAGCCCGGACTGGTTTGCAGCAGATCGACCATCTAGATCGCCTGCCCCAGCTTGAAGATCGGCAGATACATCGCCACCACCAGCCCGCCGACCAGCACGCCGAGCACCGCCATGATCATCGGCTCCAACAGGCTGGTCAGCGAGTCCACCAGGTTGTCCACTTCTTCCTCGTAGAACTCCGCAACTTTCGCGCACATGTGATCGAGCGCGCCGGATTCTTCGCCGATGGCCACCATCTGCACCGCCATCGGCGGGAACAGTCCGCTCTGCTGCATCGCGAGCTGCAACTGCTGGCCCGACGAGACCTGGCTGCGCATGATGGTGATCGCGTCCTCGAACACGATGTTGCCGGAGGCCTTGGCCACCGAATCCATCGCCTCCACCAGCGGCACGCCGGCGGCGAACATGGTGGACAGGGTTCGCGCAAAGCGTGCGACTGAAGACTTGTAGAGAATCTCGCCGACTACGGGCACTTTCAGCCCTAAGCGGTCGAGCACGCGGCGCATCGCGGCCGAACGCTTCTTGAAGTAGGTGAAACTGAAGACTGAGCCGACGACAACCAGCAGCATCAGCCACCAGGTTTCGCGCACGAATTCGGATAGCGCGACCACCATCTGGGTGAAGGCCGGCAGGTCGGCGCCGAAACCCTCGAACAGGGACTGGAACTGCGGCACCACGAAGTACAGCATGATGCCGGTGACGATGAAGGCCACGATCAGCACCGCGATGGGATAGACCAGCGCCTTCTTGACCTTCTTCTTGATGCGCTCGGTTTTTTCCTTGTAGGTCGCGATCTTTTCCAGCAGCGTTTCCAGGGTGCCGGAACGTTCGCCCGCATCGACCAGGTGCACGAACAGATCGTCGAAATAGAGCGGAAACCGGGCCAGCGATTCCGACAGGCTGCGGCCCGACTCGATGTTGATCTTGATGCCGAGAATGAGCTCGCTCATCGACGGGTTCTCGTGCCCGCGGCCGACGATTTCCAGCGACTGCACCAGCGGCACGCCGGCCGACATCATGGTCGCCATCTGGCGGCTGAAGATGGCGATGTCGGCGCTGCCGATGGCGCGCTTGGTCTTGAACAGTTCCAGGTTGCGCCGCACACGGATCGGGTTGACGCCCTGGCGGCGCAACTGCATGCGCACCATGGTCTCGCTCGGGCCCTGCACCACGCCCTTGACCCGCGCGCCCTTGCGATCGGTGCCTTCCCACTGGAAGGTGTATTCCTTGGCTGTTGTCGCGTTCGCCATCCCTGCGTCCCTTTGCTCCAGTTACCGAGCGACCGACAAGCGACAAGAATCACGCAAAGGCGCAAAGAACGCAGAGGCAAGACAAGTTTTTCTTTGCGTCTTTGCGCTTCTTTTCTTTGCCGTCGCAGCTTTAGTCGCTGCTCCGTTGCGTGATTCTTTCGATGTTGCCGTGGACTCGATCACGCCATTCACTCCGCCAAAGTCACGCGATTGGCTTCGAGCAGATCGATCACGCCGTCCTTCACTTTCACCAGCGCCGAGGTGCGCAGATCGCGCACGCCTTCCTTGCGCGCCTGGTCGGCCAGCGCGATGGCGCTGCCGCCTTCCATGATGATGCGGCCCATGGCCTCGGAGAACGGCATCACTTCGTAGATCCCGGTGCGGCCCTTGTAGCCGCGGTCGCACTCGTCGCAGCCCACCGCCCGGAACAGCTTGAATGTCGGCGCATCGATGTCCTCGCGGGTGAAGCCTTCCTTGAGCAGTTCCGGTCGCGGGATGTCCGCGGGCCGTTTGCACATCGGGCACAGCTTGCGCGCCAGGCGCTGCGCGATGATGAGCGTGAGCGTGGACGCCAGGTTGTAGGCCGGCACGCCCATATTGATGAGTCGCACCACGGTCTGCGGCGCGTCGTTGGTGTGCAGGGTGGAAAGCACCAGATGGCCGGTCTGCGCGGCCTTGATCGCGATCTCCGCCGTCTCCAGATCGCGAATTTCGCCGACCATGATGACGTCCGGGTCCTGGCGTAGAAAAGCCTTGAGTGCCGCGGCAAACGTGAGCCCCACTCTCGGGTTGACGTTGACCTGGTTGATGCCGGCCAGATTGATTTCGACCGGGTCTTCCGCCGTGGAAATATTCACGTCGTCGGTGTTGAGAATGTTCAGGCCGGTGTACAGCGACACCGTCTTGCCCGAGCCGGTGGGCCCGGTCACCACAATCATGCCCTGCGGTTTGCTTAAGGCTTCGAGGTATTGGGCTTTCTGCTCGGGCTCGTAGCCCAGCGCGTCGATGCCGAGTTGCGCGCTGCTGGGGTCGAGAATTCGGCAGACGATTTTCTCGCCCCACAGGGTCGGGCAGGTGCTCACGCGCAGGTCGATGGCGCGGTTGCGCGAGATCTGCAACTTGATGCGACCGTCCTGGGGCACGCGGCGCTCGGCCAGATCCAGACGGCTCATCACCTTGACTCGCGCCGCGATGCGGATCGCGAGCTGCTGCGCGGGCGTGGCGATGATCCTGAGTTCACCGTCCTTGCGATAACGGATGCGGAAGATCTTCTCGTAAGGCTCGAAGTGGATGTCCGACGCGCCCTGGTTGATGGCATCCACCATCAGCTTGTTGACGAACTTCACGATCGGCGCTTCGTCCGCATCGGAGCGGCTGACTTCGCCGCCGCCCTCGGCCGAGGTGTCGATCACCTCCAGATTGGCCAGCTCTTCCTCGGTGCCGAAGTTGAGGTTGGCCGACTCCATCTGCGTCGCGGCTTGCTCGATGGTCTTCGCCAGCTTGTCTTCTTCGACCAGGATCGCTTCCGTGGTCATGCCGGTGGCGAACTTGATTTCGTCCAGCGCCGCCAGGTTGGTCGGGTCCGACACCGCCAGGAACAGCCGGCGGCCGCGCTTGAACAGCGGCATCGCGTGGCATTTGCGAATCAGTTTTTCGCCGACCTCGTCCATCACCGCGCGGTCCAGCGCGAACGAGCCCAGATCGAGCAGCGGCACGCCGAATTCCTGGCTCGCCGCCTCGGCCAGGCGGATCGCCGGAAGGCTGTGGCTTTCCACCAGCACCGAGACGATGGGCATGCCGGTCTTCAGCGCCCGCGCCTGCATCTCGCGCGCCCGTTCCTCGGTGATGAGCTTGTCCGCGACCAGCCGGCGCGCCAGCCCGCCGATGAAGGCAGGCGGCGCGGCAGGCACGGGAATCTGGGGTTGCGTGGACATGGAAGATGGGGAATATGGCGCGGGCTACGCGACGAGCGTACGCACAATTGCCAGGCGTTTGTACCCTGCGGACGGCCCGGGGTTTCCAATCCTAGTGCACGCAATGTGCTGGGGACAGGACGCCATGCTAGTTCCGATCACGCCGATGACCGACACTATAGGCCGTGACACTCTTCTCGACGGCGCGCCGTCACCCGCCCAGTTCCGCTTGAAAGCCCGACCATGAGTTATTCCAAAATCGTTGGCACCGGCAGTTATCTGCCCGCCCGGATCGTCACCAACCACGATCTCGAAAAGCGTATCGACACGACCGACGAATGGGTGTTTCAGCGTACCGGCATTCATGCCCGCCATGTCGCGGCAGAAGGCGAGTTCACCTCCGACCTGTGCCTGCACGCCGCGCACAAGGCCATGGAGATGGCCGGCGTCACCGCGGACGACATCGACCTGATCGTGGTGGGCACGACCACGCCGGACATGGTGTTTCCGTCCACCGCCTGCATCCTGCAACACAAGCTGGGCGTCACCCGCGGCGCCGCGTTCGACGTGCAGGCCGTGTGCTCGGGTTTCGTCTACGGGCTGGCGCTGGCGGACAAGCTGGTCGCGTGCAAACAACACAAGTGCGCGCTGGTGATCGGCGCCGAAACGCTCTCGCGCATCCTGGACTGGACCGACCGGCGTAGCTGCGTGTTGTTCGGAGACGGTGCGGGCGCGGTCGTTCTCAAGCCTTCCGACACGCCCGGCATCCTGTCCACGCACCTCCATTCCGACGGCCAGTACCGCCACCTGCTGGACACCGCGGGCTGGATTGCCGACGGCAAGGTGCATGGTCATCCCTTCGTCCAGATGGATGGCCAGGCCGTGTTCCGCGTGGCCGTGCGCGTGCTCGAACAGGTATGCCGCGAGACGCTGGAGGCCAACAACGTCAAGGGCTCGGACATCGACTGGCTGGTGCCGCACCAGGCCAACATGCGCATCATTTCCAACGTTGCGCAGAAGCTTGGCCTGGACCCGGCAAGAATCGTGACCTGCCTGGAAACCCAGGGCAACACCTCGGCCGCGTCGGTACCGCTGGCGCTGGATTCCGCGGTGCGCGACGGCCGCATCCAGCCCGGGCATCTGGTCATGCTGGAGGCCGTGGGCGGCGGCATGACCTGGGGTTCCGCGCTGATGCGCTGGTAAAGCCGGCCGGGTCCTCCTCGAGATGGACACGGTGAAAGCCTGGCTGGATCGATTTGCCGAATCGGTTCGCTCGCAGAATTTCGTCGAGGGAGAAACTCTGTTCGACGACCGGGTGTTCTCTTTCGGCACCGTGATCGAAGTTGTCGATGGCCTGGCCGCACTTCGAACTGCACAGTGGGAAAAGGTCTGGCCCGTGACCCGCGACTTCCGCTTCTCGGACAAGGACACTCGCATCCTGCTCGGAGCCGACCGGACGATGGCCGTGGTCAATGCGCTGTGGACGTCGGAGTCCGCGCGAACTTTCGAACTCAGGCGTGGACGATCGACCCTCGTCCTTCAACGCCACGAGGCCGGAGCGGAGTGGAAGGCTGTGCACAGCCATTTCTCTCTTTCTCCGTCGATGGAAGGAAGCGGCGGCTCGTCGTGATCGTCTTCTGGACGACCCGGCACAACAGTCGCCCCATCAGCTTCTGCATGGCAGCCACCCTGGGATCGGATTTCGAAAGGGCCAGCCTTCTCTATTGCTACAAAGACTGGGTGGCGCTCGGCCCCGAACAATGGGCGCGCCTTCCGAAGGCGCTGCATGTATTCACCGATATCGAATTCCTGTCGGGCAACACCGCCAGCCAGGCCGCTGCCCTCCACGCCTTCCTGAGCGAGCGCGGGCCGGTTCTCAACCACCCTTCCCGGTCCCTGAAAAGGCTGCCGCTGCACCGCCTGTTGTACTCCCGGGGGATCAACCGGTTCAGGTCGTTTGCGGTCGACAAATTCCGCATGGAGCAGTTGAAGTTTCCGGTTTTCCTGCGTCGCGCCAACGATCATCGGGGAAGCCGGTCGCCCCTGTTGACCAGCGCCGATGCGCTGGGAAAGCAGATTGACGAGCTGAGACGGCGGGGCCGTTCCATGAACGGCTGGATCGTCACGGAATTCTGCGAAACCGCAGACGCTTCGGGTCTGCGTCACAAGTTCGCCGCCTTCTGCATCGGCGAAGCGATCGTTCCGCGCCACGTGTTCTTCAGCGAACAATGGGTCATCAAGGAAGCGCAGCGCGTGTCCCCCGCACTGCTCGAGCAGGAGCGCACCTACCTGAAAACCAACCCGCACGAAGAGGCGCTGCGGCAGGTGTTCGAACTGGCCGGCATCCAGTACGGAAGAGTCGATTACAGCCTGGTGAACGGCAGGCCGCAGGTCTGGGAGATCAACACCAACCCGGTGATCTTTCGTCCCAGCCAATGGTGGGGGCCCAGATCGGACCATCACCGGCTCGCGTGCAGGCAGATCGAACAGGCCTGGCGAAATCTCGACGCGTTGTCCCCGGTCCGCGGCCGCGCGCGGTTGCAACGATGGAAAACCTATCCCGACCTGGTGTCGTGCTTCGCGCGGGAGGCGTTTTACCACCTGCGAGCGAAGAGAATTTTTCGCCCCGAAGAGGCATAGGTTCTATCCGGGCGCCGCTGTTGGCGGTTTGGGTGCGCCGGTTTGTTGCAGCACCTCGATCGCCATTTTCTTGATGTCGTCGCCGAAGTAGTCGGCGTAGCCGAGCCAGATCATGTGGACCTTGCCTTCGGGGTCGAGCAGAAACGTGGCCGGCAGTTTCCAGGGGCCGTAACTGCGCATGATGATGCCGATGGGATCGCCGATCACCGGGTACTCGACTTTTATTTCTTCCAGGAATCGCCGCGCCTTGGGGATGTCGTTATCGACGTTCACGCCCACGATCTCGAAGCGATCGCCCCAGCCCAGTTGCGCGATCTCGCGGCGCATGCGGTTGAGCTCGGGCATGGCCAGCAGGCAGGGGCCGCACCAGGACGCCCAGAAATCCACCACCACCACCCGGCCGCGGTATTGCGACAACTTGGTGCCGGGCGCGCCGTTGAGAATCAGGCCCTTGATCTCGGGCGCGACGGAACCGAAGGGAATCAGCTCGGTTTTCGCGGGCGGTGGCGGAGCGTCTGCGGCCTGCGTCGTCAGCACGGGGAGGAGGGCCAAGGACATGGCGCCGATCACCGCGGATATTCGCTTCATGAAGCAGGGGCGTGGAGAATTCATCGCCCACCCTAACGCGGTTCGGCGCTGCGCGAAAAGGGCGGAACGGAACATCCCCTCAAAAATATGTGTGACGGCACCTCTTCATGAGCACGCTCGTTCTTCTGCGTCACGGTCAGGCCGCTTTCGGCGCCGAGCGCTACGACAGCTTGTCCGACCTGGGCCGGGCCCAGGCTCAAGCGGTGGGGCGGCATTTCCTTGAGCGCGGCCGACGCTTCAGCCGGGTCTGGGTCGGACCGCGCGAGCGTCACCGGCTCACAGCGCGCTATGCGCTGGAGCCGCTGGGGCTGGACCGGCAGATCGAGTCGGAGCCTGCGCTCGACGAATTCGCAGAAGGCCAGCACATTCTGGCGTCGGCCGAGAAGCGCCAGAAGCTGAAGCTGCGCGGCGAAGGCGCAGTCAGCCACGTCGAGTCGGTGCGCGCTTATTCCGTCGAGATCGATGCCTGGGTCGAGGGTCGCGTGCTCATCGACGGGGTGCCAGATGTGCGGACGTTTCGCGCGACCGTCGCCGGGTGGCTGTCACGCGCCACCGGATCGTCTGCGCCTGGACAAAACCTGATTGCGGTGACGTCCGCTGGCGTCATCGCTGCTGTGGTGGCCATCGTGCTGGAGGTGCCGGATACGGCGATGGCCGGGTTCATGCGGGCGGTGCACAACGCCTCGCTGACCGAGTTGGCGTTTTCGGCAGGGCGCGTGCCCGCGCTCGTTTCGTTCAACGCCAGCACGCATTTGCCGGACGACTTGCTGAGCCGCGTGTAGAAGCGGGCAGCGAGCGGTTACGGCGGTTATCGCGGAACAAACGGGTGCTCTCTGGCCATGCCGTCAGCGGTGGATGCGCTGGGCGCTTATCCACCCTGCGCTGCGCCGGCCTGTAGGGTGGATAAGCGAGGCGCATCCACCATCCCAGGCCAAGGTGTCGCGTGATCCTTGGTTAATGGAAGGGGCTTGAGCCCCGACCGGGCCTGTGCAGAACATTCCTAGGCCCGCGCCGCGTTGGCCGAAACCAGTTCCGCCCAGCGCGGCATCAGGCTCGGTGCCATGTCGTGGCCCATGCCGGGTATCAGTTCCAACTTCGAGCCGCGGATGAGGCTGGCGCTGCGCTGGCCGCAGGCCGGGCGCAGCAGCGGGTCGGACAGGCCGTGAATGATCTGGGTGGGCGCCACAATCTGCGGCAGCAGTTGTTCGAAGCTGCCAGTGGCGAGTATTGCGTGGGTCTGGCGCAGATGACCGGCCGGGCGAAATGCGCGGTCGTAAGCGCGGCCGGCCAGGTTCGCGCGATATTCGATGGGGGTGGGAAAGCCCGGGCTGCCGACGCGACGCAGCATCTGCGTGGAGCGCTCGATCACCTGCTCGCGCGTCTTCGGACGCGGCCCGACTCCGGCCATGCGCAGCAACACATCGAAGCGCGCGGGCGGCAGCTTCGGGTGGTTGGTGCTGGACATGATCGAGGTCAGGCTGCGCACGCGGCGCGGGTAAGCGCCGGCCATGATCTGCGCAATCATCCCACCCATCGAGGCGCCGACCAGGTGCGCCTTGTCGATGCCGAGCGTGTCGAGCAGACCGATGGCGTCGTCCGCCATATCGTGCAAGGTGTAGTTGGCTTGTACGGGCAGGCCGAAGCGCGAACGCAGCCACTCGCGGGCGATATTGATGCGCATGCCGCGATCGGAGTCGCCGGACAGGCCGCTGTCGCGATTGTCGAAGCGGATCACGCGGAAGCCGTGCCACACCAGCGCGGAGGCCAGGCGATCCGGCCAGTGAATGAGCTGGCCACCCAGGCCCATGACCAGCAGCACGGGTTCGCCATGGGCCGGTCCGGTTTCTTCCCAGTGCAGTTGCAGGCCATTGACGCAGGCGCTGCCGGCGGACCAACACATTTCCATGACAGGTGTTTTGCGATTCCGTGACGGTTTGGTTAAACGGCCGCGGAAAGTAGCAGCGCAGGGGGTACAGAAAAATAGGGGCCGGGGTGTCATGCGATGAACGGTCCCCGAACGTTGCCCATCCGGAACCTGCGCTCTCCGACATCGTCCTGACATCAAATTTCAGTGTTTGGAATCACGGCGGAAACAAGCCGCGAATATCGTGTGGTCAGGCCGAAGTCCCGGCCACCCCGGTCCCCAAGGAGAGATCTCATGACCCGACAAGCGAAGCCCCTCAAATCCCTGTCCGCCGTCGCCGGCGCACTGCTGGCGTTTTCCGTCGCCGCTCCCGCCGCGCAGTTCGGGGACGTGTCGGTACTGGCGCAGGTGCCGATTCCCAACGGATTTCCCGAAGGCATCGCGGTGCGCGACGACAAGGTCTACGTCGCCGGGCCTGCCACGCTCGGCACCGCGCTCAACAACAAGCCTTCGCGCGTGTTCGAGTACGACGCCAACGACGGCACCCTGCTGCGTACCCTGGTGACCCAGGGCGAACAGGTGCTGGGCGCGGAACACGCCAATTCCTGCCTGACGTTCGACGGCCTCGGCAAGCTGGTGGTGCTGAACAACCAGCTCGGCACGTTCCGCATCGATCTCAACACCGAGGCGCAGACCTCGTACACGCCGCCTTATCCCAATCTGCCCGTCTGCTTGCTGGGCCTGGGCAAGAAGCCCTGCTCGCCCACGCCCTTGAACCTGCCTTCGCTACCCAACGACCTGGCCTTCGACGACGACGGCAATCTGTACGTCACCGATTCGCTGCAAGCCACGATCTGGCGCATTCCCCCGGGCGGCGGCGCGCCGCAGGTCTGGTTCCAGGACACGCGGCTGGCCTCGCCTTACATCGGCGTCAACGGCATCCGCATCTCGCCGGATCGAAGCAAGGTGTTCTTCACGGTGACGCTTAACCTGCTGGGCCAGGGCTACATCTACACCCTGCCGCTGGTGAACAAGCCGACCAAGGACCAGCTCGAAGTGTTCCATCACTACCTGCTGCCGGTTGGGCCGGACGGCATCGCTTTCGGAGCCTCCGGCAAGCTCTACGTGGCGCTCGCGCTGCCGGGCAGCTCGGGCATCTCGATCCTGAATTCCGACGGCACCGAGTCGGCGCGGCTGGGTAATCCGCTGCTGTCTCCGCTCGGACCCTACGACGGCCCGGCCAACATCGCGTTCGACGGCAAGGGCAATCTGCTGGTGACCAACCACGCGCCGGTGCTGGGGCTGCTGCTGCCGCAACACTTTCAGGTGCTGAAGGTGTTCGTGGACGATGTCGCCTCGCCGCTGGCCGAGCCGATTGTCGATTGAGACTGCGCCGCAAACGCTGCGGCCCCGCATCTGCCGGGGCCGCAGCGTCGTCACGGAAACTTCTCTGGCGCGCGGCGGGCGCCCTCCGGACAATGGCATGGCATTCGCTTCAGTGGGTGCGCGTATGTTCGCCAACGGAGTCGAAATGAAACGCCTCAACGGGCTGGACCTGGGGTTCATCTCCCTGGAGAAGCGCAACCAGCCGCTGCACGTCGCCTACCTCAATCTGCTGACGCCCCCGCCGGACGCGCCGCCGGATTTCGTGCAGAAGCTGGTCGAGCGCCTGCGCTCGTATGCGGCGCCGCTGCCGCCGTTCAACCAGCGACTGGAAAGCCGGCTCGGCGCCGCCTACTGGGTGGAGGATCCGGAGTTCGACATCGACCAGCATGTCATCCACCTGTCGCTGCCCAAGCCCGGTGGGATCAAGCAACTGCTGGCGATGGTGTCGCGTATGCACGCGAGCCACCTGGACCGGGCGTATCCGCTTTGGCGCCTTTATCTCATCGAAGGGCTCGAGGGCGGACGCATCGCCACCTACTCGAAGATGCATCACGCGGTTGCCGATGGAATCGCGGGCACGCGCCTGATGCTCAAGTCCATGTCGGCGGACCCCGAGGAGCAACTCGCGCCGCCCTGGGCGATTGCTCCGCGCGGGCGCAGTCGCCGTCAGCACGCGCTCGATGCGCCGGTGAAAGGCCTCGCCATGCTGGCCAACATCGTGCGCGGCGCCGTCGCCAGCGTGCCCGTGGTGGTGCGCGAATTGCACGCCTCGCGGCAGGAATGGCTTGCGAAAAGCCCGGACTTCGTCGGCGGCCTCGACGCGCCGCCATCCATCCTCAACCAGCGCATCAGCGCCTCGCGGCGCTATGCCGCGCAGTCGTACTCGCTCATTCGAGTCAGGGCGGTGGCCGCCGCGCAGGGCTGTACCACCAACGACGTCGTGCTGGCGATGTGTGCCGCCGCGCTGCGCCGCTACCTGCTGGATCTGGACGCGCTGCCGTCCAAACCGCTGATCGCGATGGTGCCGGTATCCATGCGCCGCGATCACAGCGAAACGGGAAACCAGATCGCGCTCCTGCTGGCCAATCTCGGAACCCATCTGGCCGATCCGCTGGCGCGCCTGCACGCCATCACCGGGTCGGTGGACCGCGCCAAGCGCCGCTTCATGGCGATGAAGCCCGCCGAGGTTCTGGCCTACTCGCTGACGATGACCGCGCCGGGAATGCTCAACCTGCTCATCGGCCGCCGCGACGCTCCGCTGCCGTTCAACCTGATCATCTCCAACGTGCCCGGCCCGCGCCAGCAGATGTACTGGCAGGGCTGCCGCGTGGACGGCATGTATCCGGTGTCGGTGCTGACCGACGGCATGGCCCTGAACATCAGCCTGACCGGCCGTCGCGGAGACTGGATCGACTTTGGCATTCTCGCCTGCCGGCGCACCCTGCCCAGCGTGCAGCACTTCATCGACTATCTGGAAGCTGGACTCGTAGAGCTGGAGCAACTCTCGGCGCCCGCCGCGCAAGCGGTCGTGGTCAAGCTCAGTCGAGCGTACGCCGGAAACGGCTCAAGCCGAGTGCCAGTACCACCGCAATGAATACGAGCAGCGGCCACAGGTGCGGCCACACCTCCGCGATGCCGTTGCCCTTGAGCAGAATCCCGCGCACCACGCGCAGAAAGTGTGTCAGCGGCAGCAGGTTGCCGATCACCTGAGCCCAGTCCGGCATCCCTCGGAACGGGAACATGAAGCCCGAGAGCAGGATCGAGGGCAGGAAAAAGAAGAAGCCCATCTGCATCGCCTGCATCTGGTTCTGCGCGACGGTGGAGATGGTGATGCCGATGGCGAGGTTGGCCAGAATGAAGGCCTGCGCCAGCACGAGCAGCAGGATCAGGCTGCCCACCAGCGGCACCTCGAACAGATACGCGGCGGCCAGCAGAATCAGCACGATCTGCACATTGCCGATGGCGACGTAAGGCAGGATTTTCCCGAGCATCACTTCCAGCGGCCGCACCGGCGTGGCCAGCAGGTTTTCCATGGTGCCGCGCTCGACTTCGCGGGTGACTGCGAGCGCGGTCATGATCATCATGGTCATGGTCAGAATCACGCCCATCAGGCCCGGCACGATGTTGTAGGCACTGATGCCCTCCGGGTTGAAGCGACGATGCACGCGCAACTCCAGCGGGCCGGGTTGCGCGGCGAGCGAGGCGAGCGGTCCGACCAGGTCGTATCGCAAGGCCGAACGCAGCAGCGGCTCCAGCGCGGCGAGCGCGTTGCTGCCGGCGGCGGGATCGCTGGCGTCGGCTTCGACCAGCAGCGCCGGCCGCTCGCCGCGGATCAGTCTGCGCGTGAATCCGGCCGGCACGTGCAGCACGAACTGCACCTCGCCGCGTTCCACCAGCCGGTCGGCTTCGCTCAGGCTCTCACCGGTCCGGGTGATGTGGAAGTAAGCCGAGTTCTGCGCTGCCGCAATCAGGCTGCGACTGATCTCCGTGCGATCCGCGTCGACCACCGCGGTGGGCAGGCGTTTGGGATCGTTGTTGATGGCGTAGCCGAACAGCAGGAGCTGCACCAGCGGAATGCCGACCATCATCGCGAAGGTCAGACGGTCGCGCCGCAACTGGATCAGCTCCTTGCGCACCACCGCGAAGAATCGAGCCCAAGACCAATAACGGGACCAGAAGCTCATCGCGGATCGGCCTTGCCTTGCATCACGCGGATGAACACGTCCTCCAGCCGCTCCACGCCGAACTGTGCGCGCAACTCGTCGGCCGTACCTTCCGCCAGCATTTCGCCGAAGGCGATGTAACCCAGGCGCGTGCAGCGCTCGGCCTCGTCCATGTAGTGCGTGCTCACCAGCACCGTCACCCCTGCGGCCGCGAGCCGCTGGATCTGATCCCAGAACTCGCGCCTCGCCTGCGGATCGACGCCGGCCGTGGGCTCGTCCAGCAACAACAAACGCGGGCCATGCATCAGGCACGCGGCGAGCGCCAGCCGCTGTTTCCAGCCGCCGGACAAGCCGCCGACGAGCTGGTCCTGCCGGGCTTCGAGTCCGAGCTCGGCGATGGTGCGCGAGACCACAGCGTCGAGATCAGGGACCTCGTACATGCGCGCGACGAACTCCAAGTTTTCGCGCACGGAGAGATCTTCGTACCAGCCGAAGCGCTGCGTCATGTAGCCGACCTCGCGGCGGATCGCGCGCGATTCCTTCAGCAGGTCGCGACCCAGGCACTGGCCGCGACCCGCGTCCGGCGTGAGCAGGCCGCAGAGCATGCGGATCGAGGTGGTCTTGCCGCTGCCGTTGGGGCCGAGAAAGCCGAAGATTTCTCCGCGCCTGACTTTCAGGCTCAGGCCCCTGACCGCTGCGCGCTTGCCGAAGGACTTGGCCAGCCCTTCGACCTCGATCACCGTTTCGGCAGCCGCCCTAGCCACCTGCGGGTCGCGCGACAATCGAGGAAGGAAACGTCATGCCCGCGAAGGCGGGCATCCAGTTTTGGCCACTCAACGAACCGACGAAAACTGGATTCCCGCCTTCGCGGGAATGACGGACGTTGGGTGATGGCTTCACGTCCACGGGCTGTCCGGGATGCAAGCGCAGCGCGTCCTCCGGGGCAGGCAGGGCCTCGACGCGATACACCAGCCGCGCGCGTTGGTGGCGATCAAACAGCACCGGCGGTGCGAACTCCGCCTCGCTCGCGACGAAGCTGATCTTCGCCGCGATGGCTTCTCCGCAGCCATCGCAGCTCGCACTCACCGCTTGACCGAGCGTGAAGCTGGCGAGCCGAGTCTGCGGCACGAAGAAGCGCAGGCGCCGGTTCGCGGGCGGCAGCAGCGCGAGCACCGCCACGCCAGCGCCGACGAACTCACCCGGACGAAAGTAGATGTCTTCGACGCTCCCTGCGGCCGGCGCCGCGACCGTTTTCTGCGCCAGCGCCCACTGTGTCTGCGCAAGCTGGGCTTGCGTCGTGGCCACGTCCTGGCGGGCTGCCTCAAGTGCATCGGCGCGACCCGCGAGTTTGGCCACTTCGAACTGACGTTGGAGCTCTGACACTCTTGCGGTGTCGCGCGCCTCGGTGGTTTTTGCGGCATCGAGCACGTCTGCACTGACCAGACTTTTGGCCGACAGCGATGTTTGCCGGGCTGCGCTCGCCCGCGACAAGCGAAGCTGCGCCTCGGCCTGCTGCAACTGCGCGCGAATCACGGCGAGTTCGGCCGGCCTGCGACCCTTGTCCAGATCGGCGAGCCGCGCTTTCTGCGCGTCCAGCCGATGCCGCGCTTCATCGACGGCGGCCAGTTCGCGTTCCGCGTCGAGTGCGAACAGCGGCTGTCCAGCTTTGACCTTCGATCCGCGTTCCACTGCCAGCGAAGTCAGGCGCCCGGCGCTTGCGGGAGCCGGGTGGACGTAGATCGCCTCGACATAGCCGGTGATCGATTCCGCGGGTTCGCCGGCGCAGCCGGTCAGCGCGCAGACCGCGAATCCAAGCAGCCAGATTCCGGATGTTCGCATCGCACTTGCGCTCCCTAGCCACGCACGCCCGGAAGTTTGCACGGTTCCGCGAACCGACGCGCCCTCGATTCCACCATACGCAATCCAGAGGTTGCATTTAAATCGGAGCGGCGTAATATGCAACCAAGAGGTGGCATATGAACCCGTCAATCGATCGTATCGAAAGAAGCATCCTGCTCAAGGCGCCGCGTTCGCGCGTGTGGCGAGCGCTGTCGAATGCCGAGCAGTTCGGCAACTGGTTTGGCGTCGCGCTCAAGGGAAAAGTCTTTGCAGTGGGACAGAGCGTGCGGGGACAGATCACGCATCCCGGCTATGAGCACCTGACTTGGGAGGTCGTGATCGAACGCATGGAGCCGGAGCGCCTGCTGTCGTTCTCCTGGCATCCGTACGCGGTCGAACCCGGCGCCGATTATTCGAAGGAGCAGAGGACGCTGGTCGTGTTCGAACTCGAGGACGCCGAAGGCGGCACCTTGCTTATCTTGGTCGAATCGGGCTTCGACCAAGTTCCGGTTGCGCGTCGCGACGAGGCCTTCCGCGAGAACAGCGGCGGCTGGGACTGGCAGATGAAGAGCATCGAAAGGCATGTCGCCCTCCCGTAGCGGGTCTACGGCAAGCGCTTCCTTGCGCGATTCCGCGTTGCGCAAGTCGGCGCCGATCTTCGCGGCGCTGGGCGACGAGACGCGCCTGCGCCTGATCGCGGTGCTGTGTGCGGGCGGGGCGATGTCCATCGCACAGCTCACTTCCGGAACCGAAATCACGCGCCAGGCGATTACCAAGCATCTGCTCGTTCTGGCGGATGCCGGGCTGGTGCACGACGTGAAGCAGGGGCGCGAACGCCTGTGGGAGTTCGATCCGGCACACCTGGAAGAGGCGCGTCGCTCGCTCGAAGCCATTGCGCAGCAGTGGGATCGCGCGCTCGACCGACTGAAGCTGGCCCTGGAATCCGAATGAGCGGGCAAGCCGAATCGCCGGCGGCGGCGTAAACGCGCCAACCCCCTCAGGTACGCGCTGCGTTCGAAGCAATCAACTCCGCCAGACGCGGCATCAAGCTTCTCGGCAGGTCGTGCCCCATGCCCTCGATCAAATCCATCCGCGCGCCGCGAATGAAGCGCGCGCTGCGCCGGCCGCAGGCCGGCCGCAGCAGGGCGTCGGCAGCGCCGTGAACGATCTGCGTGGGTGCGGTGACTCGCGGCAACAAGTCCTCGAAGCACGGCGTGGCGACGATCGCGTGCATCTGCCTCAGCACGCCGCCGGGGCGGAACGCGCGGTCGTAGGCGCGTCCGGCGAAATCCTTCAGCTCGGGTGCCGGTGTCGGATAGCCGGGGCTGCCGATCAAGGTAAAAGTTTCCACCGAGCGCGCGACCAGGGTCTCGCGCTCGTGGTTCGGCGGCGGCTTGATCATGCGCAGCAACAGATCCATACGCGTCTGTCGAATCCAGGGATGATTGGTGCCGGACATGATCGAGGTCAGACTGCTTATGCGATCTGGAAAAGTTGCAGCGGCAATCTGCGCGATCATCCCGCCCATCGATGTGCCGACCAGGTGCGCACGCACGAGCCCGAGTGCGTCCATCAGCGCGACGGTGTCGGCGGCCATGTCGTGCAGCAGGTAATTGGCCGGACCGGGTTTCAGCAGCAGACGCGTGCGAAAAAAATCGCGACGCAGATCGAAACGCACGCCGCGGTTGGCATCGCCCGAGAGACCGATGTCGCGATTGTCGAAACGGATCACGCGAAAGCCGCGCGTCACCAAGTCCGCGCAGAGCGGCTCGGGCCATTGGATGAGCTGGCAACCCAGGCCCATGACCAACAGCAGGGGCTCGCCATGTTCGGCCCCGGCGGATTCGAATTGCAGCCGAATTCCGTTGCCCACGAGAGCGTCGCTTTTCCAGTCGAGAGAATTCATGAGTCGAAACGAGAGCTGTTCGTGGCAACTCTCTCAGCTTGGCGCAAAAAGCGAAAGCGACAAGAATCATGTAGAGGCACAGAGAAAAACGCAGAGGCGCAAAAAATTTCTGCGTCTTTGCGCCGCTCTCTGCGCCTCCGCGAGATTCTTCGGACGTTCCTTTCAGCGCAGTGAGGCGTTGATTCCGTCCAGCACCGAAGCCCCTGGGCACAGCTCGGCGATTCCAAGCCGATTGAATGGAATCTCGACCGTGTTCAGATGCGCATGCAGGTCATGCGCAGCGCCATCGACGAACAGCAGGCCGGTCGGCACCTCGCCGCGCGCCTCGTGGGTGAGGACGTGGTTGAGGGCGGCGATGCGATCGGTGGGGTTGTAATCGCCTTCCAGCTTGCGCAGCCGCAGCTTGCTGCCGTCGTGCTGCTCGACTTCGATCAGTTCGCCCTCGGCGTACTCGATGCGGATTTCGCTGCGGCAGGGAATCACGTCGAGCCGGTTCACCGCCTCATTGTGCTCGCGCACGTACTCGTAGCTCTTGGTGCTGCCGGCGTGATTGTTGAAGGCCACGCAGGGACTGATGACATCGAGAAAAGCTGCGCCTCGATGCAGGATCGCGCCTTTTATCAAGGGCACGAGTTGCTGCTTGTCGCCCGAGAATCCGCGCGCCACGTAAGTCGCGCCGAGTTGCAGCGCCAGGCCAATCAGGTCGATGGGCGTGTCCGGGTTGACCACGCCGCGCTTGGACGTGGAGCCCTGGTCGGCGGTCGCGGAAAACTGACCCTTGGTCAAACCGTAGACGCCGTTGTTTTCGACGATGTAGACCATCGCCACGTCGCGACGAATGATGTGCACGAGTTGGCCGATGCCGATCGACGCGGAATCTCCATCGCCGGACACGCCAAGGTAAAGCAACTCGCGATTGGCGAGATTGGCGCCGGTCAGCACCGAGGGCATACGCCCGTGCACGGTGTTGAAACCATGCGAGTTGCCGAGAAAATAATCCGGCGTCTTGGAGCTGCAACCGATGCCGGAGAGCTTGGCGACCCGGTGCGGTTCGATGTCCAGTTCCCAGCAAGCCTGCACGATGGCCGCAGAAATCGAATCGTGGCCGCAGCCCGCACAGAGCGTGGAGACCTTGCCCTCGTAGTCGCGGCGCGTGTAGCCGACTGCGTTGCGGGTGAGGCTGGGGTGGTGGAGCTTGGGTTTGGCGAGGTAGGTCATGCCTCACCCCGCGAAGCGGAGCCAGCGGGCAAGAGGCATGACCTGCGTCGCCGGCTAATGGGACCAGATGTGAAGATGGCGAAGCTGCGGTGCCGGCGGCTCATGCCGCGCGCTCCGTGTGCACCGCGCGTGGCCCCAGCATGCGCGAACTGATTTCACGCACGATGAAGCGGGCGGTGATAGGCGTGCCGTCGTAATGCAGTACGGGAACGAGGCGCGCTGGATCGAGATCGAACTCGTTCACCAACAGGCTGCGCAACTGTGCGTCGCGATTTTGCTCGACCACGAACACACGCTCGTGTGCGAGCACGAAATCGCGCACCGAATCGGGGAAGGGAAACGCGCGCAGGCGCAGCACGTCCACGTGGAAGCCGTCGGCTTCGAGCGCGTCGTCCGCCTCGGCCATCGCCGGGCTGGTCGAGCCGTAGTGAATCACGCCGAAGCGGGTCTTCTGCGCGGCTTCGTGCAGCACGGGTTGCGGCACCAGCGATTTGGCCGTGTCGAACTTCTTCAGCAGGCGTTGCACGTTGTAGACGTAGTCAGGCCCTTTCTCGGAATAGCGCGCGTAAGGGTCGCGAGTGGTGCCGCGCGTGAAGTAGGCACCGCGATTGGCGTGCGTGCCCGGATAGGTGCGGTAGGGAATGCCGTCGCCATCCACGTCGAGATAGCGGCCGAAATCGCGCCCGGCTTCCAGCTCCTCGGCGGTCATGACCTTGCCGCGATCGTAGTCGCGCGTTGCGTCCCACTTGAACGGCGCGCACAGGCGCTGGTTCATGCCGATATCCAGATCCGTCATCACGAACACCGGCGTCTGCAAGCGGTCGGCGAGATCGAGCGCTGCGGCGGCGAACTCGAAGCACTCGGTTGGGTCTTCGGGAAATAGCAGCACGTGCTTGGTATCGCCGTGCGAGGCGTAGGCGCAGGACAGCACGTCGGCCTGCTGCGTGCGCGTGGGCATGCCGGTACTGGGCCCGCCGCGCTGCACGTTGATGATGGTCACCGGCACTTCAGCGAAGTAAGCCAGGCCGATGAACTCGGTCATCAGGGAGATGCCGGGGCCGGAGGTCGCGGTGAACGAACGCGCACCATTCCAGGCCGCGCCGATGCAGATGCCGATCGAGGCGATCTCGTCTTCGGCCTGCACCACGGCGTAGCGGTTCTTCTGGGTCGCGCCGTCCACGCGATATTTCTGGCAGTAGGTCTGGAACGCTTCGGCGAGCGACGAGGACGGCGTGATCGGGTACCAGGCGCAGACGGTAGCGCCGCCGTAGACGCAGCCGAGCGCGGCCGCGCTATTGCCTTCGACGAAAATCTTGTCGCCGACGTTGTCCGCGCGCTGCACGCACAGGCCTGTCGGCGTCAGGTGTTCGCGTGCGTAAGTGTGACCCATGCGCAGGGCCTTGACGTTGGCGTCGAGCAACTTGGCTTTGCTTTTGTATTGCTCGCCAATCAGCTCCTCGATTTCCGCCAGCTCGATCCCGAGCAGCGCCGCCAGCGCGCCGACGTACATGATGTTCTTGAACAACTGCCGCTGGCGCGAATCGGTGTACGCCGCGTTGCAGAGTTGCGTGAGCGGCATGCCGATGATGCTCACGTCCTCGCGAAACTTCGAGCGCGGCATCGGCTTGGAGGAGTCATAGAACAGGTATCCGCCGGACTCCAGCTCCGCGACATCGCTGTCCCAGGTCTGCGGATTGAGCGCCACCATCAGATCGACGCCGCCGCGCCGGCCCAGCCAGCCGCGTTCGTTGACCCGCACCTCGTACCAGGTCGGTAGTCCCTGGATGTTGGACGGGAAGATATTGCGCGGGCTGACCGGCACGCCCATGCGCAGGATGCTTTTCGCGAACAGCTCGTTGGCCGAAGCCGAGCCCGAGCCGTTGACATTGGCGAACTTGATGACGAAGTCGTTGACCGCTGCGATCGAGGCGCTCATGTCACAGCCTCCAGCCGGATCGCGGAATCCGTCGATTTGCTGCGGCAACCCGACCCCGCCTTGGTGGTGTTGAACAGGAATTTCTGCATGTCCCAGGCCCCGGTCGGGCAGCGTTCGGCGCAGAGTCCGCAGTGCAGGCATACGTCTTCGTCCTTCACCATCACGCGGCCGGTGCGCAAGGATTCGGACACGTACAAGTCCTGCTGCGCGTTAAACGCTGGCGCCGTGAGGCTGAGGCGCAGCAAGGATTCCTCGGCGTTGCCGGTGAAGCTGATGCAGTCCATCGGACAGACATCGACGCAGGCGTCGCACTCGATGCAGGTCTTTTCGTTGAACACGGTCTGCACGTCGCAATTCAAGCAGCGCTGCGTCTCCTTGAGAGCGGTCTGGATATCGAAGCCCAGTTCGACCTCCATGCGGATGTCCTTGAGCGCTCGCTCGCTTGGGGCCAGCGGCACCTTGTAGCGCTCGTCGTTCGAGATGTCGTTGTCGTAGCTCCACTCGTGGATGCCCATCTTCTGCGACAGCATCGTCACCGCCGGCGCGGGACGATGACGCGGGTCTTCGCCGCTGAGCAGCTTGTCGATGCTCACCGCCGCCTCGTGGCCATGTGCGACCGCCCAGATGATGTTCTTCGGGCCGAAGGCCGCGTCGCCGCCGAACAGCACGGTCGGTATCGAGGACTGGTGCGTGGCCTTGTCCAGCACCGGCATGCCCCACTCGTCGAAGGCGATGCCGCAATCGCGCTCGATCCAGGGGAACGCGTTCTCCTGGCCGACGGCGACCAGCACCTCGTCGCAGGCGTGGAATTCGTCCGGCTCACCGGTGGGCACCAGCTTGCGCCGGCCACTCTCGTCTCGCTCTGCGCGGACCTTCTCGAACGTCATGCCGCTGAGCTTGCCGTTCTCGTGCACGAAGGCCTTGGGTACGCGGTAATCGAGGATGGGAATGCCCTCGTGCATCGCGTCTTCCTTTTCCCAGGGGCTCGCCTTCATTTCGTCGAAGCCCGAGCGCACGATGACCTTGACCTCATCACCACCCAGTCGGCGCGCCGAGCGGCAGCAATCCATCGCGGTGTTGCCGCCGCCGAGCACGATCACGCGCCTGCCCACTTTTTCGACGTGCCCGAAATACACCGAGGCCAGCCAGTCGATGCCGATGTGAATCTGTGCCGCGGCTTCGCTGCGGCCGGGGATTTCCAGATCGCGTCCGCGCGGCGCGCCGCTGCCGACGAATACCGCGTCGTAGCCCTGGCCCAGCAAGGCCGTCATCGACTCGATACGCTGACCGCCGCGCAACTCCACTCCAAGATCGAGGATGTAGCCCACCTCCTCGTCGATCACGGCTTCCGGCAAGCGAAAGCGCGGCACCTGTGTGCGCATGAAGCCGCCGCCCTTGGCATCGGCCTCGAAAACCGTGACCTGATAACCGAGCGGCGCCAGATCGCGCGCGACGGTGAGCGAGGCAGGCCCAGCGCCGACGCAGGCGATACGCTTGCCTTTCTTGCCGGAAGCCGGCCGCGGCAAACGTGCGCGAATATCACCCTTCAGATCGGCGGCAACGCGCTTGAGCCGGCAGATCGCGACCGGCTCCGGCTTGGCACCATTGTTTTCCTCCACCCGGCCGCGACGGCAGGCAGGTTCGCATGGACGGTCGCAGGTGCGGCCTAGAATTCCGGGGAAGACGTTGCTCTGCCAGTTGACCATGTACGCATCGGCGTAACGGCCGTCGGCAATCAAGCGGATGTATTCGGGAACCGGGGTGTGAGCCGGACAGGCCCACTGGCAGTCCACGACTTTATGGAAGTAGTCGGGATTGCCGATGTCGGAAGGGTTCACCTCAGCCATTCTCCTCATGCGCGCCTTCGTGGGCATCGCTTATGTAGCGAATGTTACGCCTGAGCGCGGCGCGTGGCGTGAGGGAGCGTCCTTAGTGCAGCAAAGTGTTTTGTGCGCTAGGGCACGCCAAACAAGAAGGCCGCCGCGAACAAGGTCGCGGCGGCCTGGTTCAACGCACGCGACTACTTGCGAAACTGCTCGCGCAGCCAGCGAATGGATTCGTCCATCGCCTTGCGGCCCGGCTCCATGATGCCGAAGAAGCTGTAGAACGCATGGATGGCGCCGTCGTAGCGCGACACCGTGGTTGGCACGCCCGCGGCTTGCAGCGCCTTGCCGTAGTCCTCGCCCTCGTCGCGCAGCGGGTCGAATTCCGCAGTGAGCACCAGCGCGGGCGGCAGACCTGCCAGGGACTTGGCAAGCGCCGGCGAGGCGCTGGGCAGCTTCGCATCGGCTGGCATGGCGAGGTAGTGATTGCCGAACCACTCCATGTCCTTGCGCGTCAGCAGATAGCCCTCGGCGTTATCGACCATGGATTTCGTGGGCTTGCCACCCCACTGGGTCGCCGGGTAGATCAGCAACTGCGCGCAAAGCTTGGCGCCGTTCTCGTCGCGAAGGCGCTGCGCGACCACGGCGGCGAGATTGCCGCCGGCGCTGTCGCCGGCCACGGCCAGGCGCGAGGCATCGCCCTTGATGGCGGCGGCATTGGACGCAACCCATTTCACCGCTGCCACGCAGTCGTCCGGCGCGGCCGGGAACTTGTGCTCGGGCGCGAGGCGATAGTCCACCGCCACCACCACGCAGTTCGCGCCGCCGGCGATTTCACGGCAGACCGCGTCGTGTGATTCCAGATCGCCCAGCACAAAACCGCCGCCGTGGAAAAAGCTCAGCACCGGGAACGGACCCGCGCCCTCCGGCGTGTAGACGCGCACGCCGATTTCGCCTGCCGGGCCGGGAATCTTGCGGTCGGCGACGCTCGCGAGCTTGGCCGCGCTCGGCGGCATCATGGCGAACAGTCCGGACAGCGCGGCGCGGCATTCGGCGACCGGCATTTCGTGAAAGGCCTTGCCGCCGGCGGCGGCCATCTGCTTCATGAATCCTTCGACTTGCGGGTGCAGCGGCATGTTCGTTCTCCTCTCGAATCGTGGGGTTCCGGGAGCTTACTGCGACCGACGCCGTGGGGGCACTGTCCGCGCAGGCAGGAAGGTGGGACTAGGGTTTGCCCGTACGGCAGCGTGTGTAGGAGGGGCTCCGCCCCGACAGTCGCTTTCACGACGAGCCGGGGTCGCTTTTCGAGCACCTGTCGGGGCCAAGCCCCTCCTACATTAAAGCCCGGCAGCCGCCAGCCAGCGCCACAGCGTGGTGCGCGATACGCCAAGAATCTGAGCGGCGATCCGGCGATCGCCGCCGGCGCGATCCAGCGCGCGCTGGAGTTCGGACGAGTCTGCCAAATCGCGACGTATGCGTTGGCGGGGTCGCGCGGTTTCCGCGCCTGGTGGGCTCGTTTGCGCGGGGCGAGGTTTGAGACGGGCCACAAAGATTTCCGGAGCGCAGCGCCGCAGCAACGCGAGGTCCACCGGACCGGAGTGGTTCTCGCAGTACATCGCGACGCGCTCGACCAGATTGCGTAGCTCGCGCACATTGCCAGGCCAGGTGTGTGCGCGCAGTGCGCGCAAGGCAGGTTCGCTCCATTCGATCTTCCGTCCGCGCAGCGCCTCGCTCAGGAAGTGCGCCGCGAGCTGATCCACGTCCGCGCTGCGCTCGACCAGCCGCGGAAGGTGGAGGCGCAACACGTTGAGTCGGTAGTACAGATCACGGCGGAACTGGCCTGCGGCGACCATCGTGTCCAGGTCGCCGTGCGTGGCGGCAATCACGCGCAAGTCGATGGGCACCGGCTTGGACGCGCCCACGCGCAGCACCTCGCGTTCTTCCAGCGCGCGCAGCAAACGCGTCTGCAAAGCGAGCGGCATTTCGCCGATCTCGTCCAGAAACAGCGTGCCGCCGTGCGCGGTTTCCATCAGGCCGGTGCGGCCGCCGCGGCGTGAGCCGGTGAACGCGCCTTCCTCGTAACCGAACAGTTCGGATTCCAGCAGCGACTCGGCGATGGCGCCGCAGTTGATGGCCACGAACGGACCCTTGCGCCGCGTGCTGCCGGTGTGCAACGACTGCGCCACCAGTTCCTTGCCCGTGCCGGTGTCGCCGCTGATGAGCACGGTGCGATCGGATGGCCCGAACTGCGTGATGTCGCGACGCAACGCCTGCATGATCTCGCTGTCGCCGAGCAGGTCGCTCAGCGTGTAGCGCCCGCCGCCACTGCGCCCGGCGCGCGACGCGGGCGCGTCGGCACTGTCTACAGCACGCGCAATTTCCAGCGCGGTCTCGAAAGCCTGGCGGATGGTGTCCGCCGAGTACAGGAGAATGCCGACGACGCCAGCCTGCTCGGCCAAGTCTGCGGCCAGGCCGGTGCCCACAATCACCTTGCAGCCCTGGGCCATCAGTTCGCGTACCTGTGCGCGTGCGTCCTCCGCGGTGACAAACGCGCGCTGCGCAATGTCCAGCCCGAAGCTCTTCTGGAAGTCCGCGAAGGCCGGCACCTCGGTCTGGTGCGTGAGCACGCCGATGCGCGGCGACACGCGGTGTGCCTGCGACAGCGCGAGCATCAGGTCGAAACCGTCCGGCCGTACCAGCACCACCGGCTTGTCGATGCGGTTCTTCAGGTAGGCGCCGTTGGAGCCGGCGGCAATCAGCACGTCGCAGCGCTCGCGTTGCAAACGGCCGCGCAGGGTCGTGACCGCCTCCTCGAAACCGAGATGGATGTTCTCGATCTGCGCGCGCGTGTCGAACTCGGGCGTCACGTCGTGTAGCAGACGCGACAGGCGCGAGACGCTGACGGTCCAGATCACGGGCCGCGTGCTGGCCGAGCCGGCGTCGCCGGTTTCCGAAGCCGTGTTGCGACGTTTCATGAAACGATTATGGAACAGTTATGCAACACCCACGAACCCGCGCGCGCCGGGTAGTCTCGTGCGGCCTCTTCGTTTGATCCCTATCCGAACAGGCGGAAGAGAGGCGTATCCCTTCCCGGAAGGTATGATCCGGCCCCTGGCACGCCGCTTGATCCAAAGCCTGCGAACGTTTCATTCGCAGGCCGTGCAGGCCCTACAGGAGAGAAAAAGATGAGCGCATCCGCTGGCGCACGTTTCCGTGCCGCCCTCGCCGCCGAAAAGCCCTTGCAGGTGATCGGCGCCATCAATGCCAACCACGCCCTGCTAGCCAAGCGAGCGGGCTTCAAGGCGATTTACCTCTCGGGTGGAGGCGTGGCCGCGGGCTCGCTGGGCTTGCCGGACCTCGGCATCAACACCATGGACGACGTGCTCACCGACACGCGCCGCATCACCGACGTCTGCGACCTGCCGCTGATGGTGGACATCGACACCGGCTTCGGCGCTAGCGCGTTCAACATCGAGCGCACCGTCAAGTCGCTCATCAAGGCCGGTGCCGCCGCCTGCCACATCGAGGACCAGGTCGGCGCCAAGCGATGCGGTCATCGTCCGGGCAAGGAGATCGTGACCCTGGGCGAGATGGTGGACCGCGTGAAAGCCGCGGCTGATGCCAAGACCGACGCCGACTTCTTCCTCATCGCTCGTACCGACGCGATCCAGGCCGAGGGTGTGGACGCCGCCATCGAGCGCGCCATCGCCTGCGCCGAGGCCGGCGCGGACGGCATCTTTGCCGAGGCGGCCTACGACCTGCCGACGTACAAGCGTTTCGTGGACGCAGTGAAGGTGCCGGTGCTGGCCAACATCACCGAGTTCGGCGCCACACCGCTGTTCACGCGCGAAGAACTGGCCTCGGTCGGCGTGGGCATCCAGCTCTACCCGCTGAGCGCCTTCCGCGCCGCGAACAAGGCCGCGGAGGCCGTCTACACTTCCATCCGCACCAACGGTCATCAGAAGGACGTGATCGATCTGATGCAGACGCGCAACGAGCTTTACGACCGCATCGGCTACCACGCATTCGAGAACAAGCTGGATGCGCTCTTCGCGAACGCGAAGAAAAAGTAAGGTTACGCTGACAAGAAGAAGTAGCCCGGATGCAATCCGGGGCGTCGCCACAATCCCAGTCGAAATCCCGGATTGCATCCGGGCTACCCGTGAACGAAGTCAACATGGAGAGCACATGAGCGAAGCAACACCTGCCACCGGCTTCAAACCCAAGAAGTCCGTCGCACTCAGCGGCACCGTCGCCGGCAATACCGCGCTGTGTACGGTCGGCAAGACCGGCAACGACCTGCACTATCGCGGCTACGACATTCTCGATGTCGCCGCGCAGTGCGAGTTCGAGGAGATCGCGCATCTGCTGGTACACGGCAAACTGCCGACCGCCGCCGAACTCAAGGCCTACAAGACCAAGCTCAAGGCGCTGCGTGGCCTGCCGGCCGGGGTGAAGACGGCGCTGGAACAGCTCCCCCCCTCGGCGCATCCGATGGACGTGATGCGCACCGGCGTCTCCGTGCTCGGCTGCGTGCTGCCGGAGAAGGACGATCACAACCACGCGGGCGCACGCGACATCGCCGATCGCCTGATGGCGAGCCTCGGCTCGATGCTGCTGTACTGGTACCACTTCGCGTTCAACGGCAACATCATCGATGTCGAGTCCGACGAGGACTCCATCGGCGGTCACTTCCTGCACCTGCTGCACCAGGAAAAGCCGAAGGCATCCTGGGTCAAGGCGATGCACACGTCGTTGGTGCTGTATGCGGAGCACGAGTTCAACGCGAGCACGTTCACCTCGCGCGTCGTCGCTGGCACGGGTTCGGACATGTACTCCGCGATCTGCGGCGGAATCGGTGCCCTGCGGGGTCCGAAGCACGGCGGTGCGAACGAAGTGGCTTTTGAAATCCAGAAGCGCTACGACAACCCCGACGAGGCTGAGGCCGACATCAAGGCGAGAGTCGAGAAGAAGGAAGTTGTGATCGGCTTCGGCCATCCGGTCTACACCGTCAGCGATCCGCGCAACAAGGTGATCAAGGAAGTGGCGCGCGACCTGTCTTCGGAGGCAGGGAGCACGAAGATGTTCGACATCGCCGAGCGTCTGGAAACCGTGATGTGGGACATCAAGAAGATGTTCCCGAATCTCGACTGGTTCAGCGCCGTGAGCTACCACGTGATGGGCGTGCCGACCGCAATGTTCACGCCGCTGTTCGTGATTGCGCGCACCTCCGGCTGGAGCGCGCACATTATCGAGCAGCGTATCGACGGCAAGATCATTCGGCCGAGCGCGAATTACGTCGGGCCGGAAGACCAGAAGTTCGTGCCGATCAAGGATCGGAAGTAACGACCAACGTAGCGTAATGAGCGAGCGCCCCCTCTCCCCAACCCCTCCCCCGCAAGGGGGGAGGGGCTTTGTTGTTCCCTCTCCCCTTGCGGGAGAGGGTGGCGCGAAGCGCCGGGAGAGGGGGAGCCAGCAGACAGGCACCACTCCATGAACACCGCCCACCGCAAGCCCCTCCCCGGCACCAAGCTCGACTACTTCGACACCCGCGAAGCCATCGACGCGATCCAGCCCGGCGCCTACGCCAAGCTGCCGTACACCTCGCGCGTGCACGCCGAGAACCTGGTGCGCCGCTGCGACCCGGCGACGCTGACGGCCTCGCTCAAGCAGTTCATCGAACGCAAGCGCGATCTGGACTTCCCGTGGTTCCCGGCGAGAGTGGTGTGCCATGACATTCTCGGCCAGACCGCGCTGGTGGACCTCGCCGGCCTGCGCGATGCCATCGCCGACATGGGCGGCGACCCGGCCAAGGTGAACCCGGTCGTGCCGGTGCAGTTGATCGTGGATCACTCGCTCGCCGTGGAGCACGGCGGCTTCGACAAGGATGCGTTCGCGAAGAACCGCGCGGTGGAGGATCGTCGCAACGAGGATCGCTTCCACTTCATCGACTGGACCAAGAAGGCCTTCAAGAACATGGAAGTGATCCCGCCGGGCAATGGGATCATGCATCAGATCAACCTGGAGCGAATGAGCCCGGTGATCTACGTGCAGGACGGCGTCGCCTTCCCCGATACCTGCGTCGGCACGGACAGCCACACGCCGCACGTCGATGCGCTCGGCGTCATTGCCATCGGCGTCGGCGGACTGGAAGCCGAGAACGTGATGCTCGGCCGCGCCTCGTGGATGCGTCTGCCGGACATCATCGGCGTGGAGCTTTCGGGCCGGCCGCGCGAAGGCATCACCGCGACCGACGTCGTGCTCGCAATGACCGAATTCCTGCGCCAGTCGAAGGTCGTCGGCGCCTACCTTGAGTTCTATGGTGAGGGCGCCTCGGCGCTCACGCTCGGCGACCGCGCCACCATCTCCAACATGGCGCCCGAGTACGGTGCCACCGCGGCGATGTTCTTCATCGACAAGAACACCATCGACTACCTCAAGCTCACCGGCCGTGCCGATGAGCAGGTGAAACTGGTCGAGCTGTACGCCAAGCACACCGGCCTGTGGGCGGATGCGCTCAAGACCGCCGAGTACGAGCGCGTGCTCAAGTTCGACCTCTCGACCGTGGTCCGCAATATGGCGGGGCCGTCGAACCCGCACAAGCGCCTGCCGACGTCGGCGCTCGCCGAGCGCGGCATCGCTGCAAAGTGGGAGGAAGTCCCGGGCCAGATGCCTGACGGTGCGGTGATCATCGCCGCCATCACGTCTTGCACCAACACCAGCAATCCGCGCAACGTGATTGCCGCCGGCCTGCTCGCGCGCAACGCCAACGCGCGCGGGCTCACGCGCAAGCCCTGGGTGAAGTCCTCGCTCGCGCCCGGCTCCAAGACCGTGGAGCTTTATCTGAAAGAAGCCAAGCTGCTGTCGGAACTGGAGCAACTGGGTTTCGGCATCGTGGCCTTCGCCTGCACCACCTGCAATGGCATGAGCGGCGCGCTCGACCCGGTCATCCAGAAGGAAGTGATCGATCGCGACCTGTACGCCACCGCCGTGCTGTCGGGCAATCGCAATTTCGACGGCCGCATTCACCCGTACGCCAAGCAGGCCTTCCTCGCGTCGCCGCCGCTGGTCGTCGCCTACGCGATTGCCGGCACGGTGCGCTTCGACATCGAGAAGGACGTGCTCGGCATCGACAAAGATGGCAAGCCGGTCACGCTCAAGGACATCTGGCCGTCTGACGCGGAGATCGACGCCGTCGTCTCGACATGCGTCAATCCCACCCAGTTCCGCGCGGTCTACGACCCGATGTTCACCTTCGCGGTCGACGACGGTTCCAAGATCAGCCCGCTGTACGACTGGCGCCCCAAGAGCACCTATATCCGCCGTCCGCCGTACTGGGAAGGCGCGCTGGCTGGCGAGCGCACCTTGAAGAGCCTGCGCCCGCTCGCCGTGCTGCCGGACAACATCACCACCGATCATCTCTCGCCGTCCAACGCGATCATGATGAACAGCGCGGCCGGCGAGTACCTGCACAAGATGGGTCTGCCGGAAGAGGACTTCAATTCATACGCAACCCATCGCGGCGATCACCTCACCGCCCAGCGCGCCACCTTCGCGAATCCGCAGCTCGTCAACGAAATGGCGGTGGTCGACGGCAAGGTGAAGAAGGGTTCGCTCGCGCGCATCGAGCCGGAAGGCAAGGTCGTGCGCATGTGGGAAGCCATCGAAACCTACATGGAGCGCAAGCAGCCGCTGATCATCGTCGCGGGTGCCGACTACGGGCAGGGCTCGTCGCGTGACTGGGCGGCCAAGGGCGTGCGCCTCGCGGGCGTGGAAGTCATCGCCGCCGAAGGCTTCGAGCGCATCCACCGCACCAACCTGATCGGCATGGGCGTGCTGCCGCTGGAGTTCAAGCCGGGCACGACGCGCCTGACCCTGGGCATCGACGGCACCGAGACCTACGACGTCACCGGCAAGCTCGCGCCACGCACCACGCTGACCTTGGTGATCCACCGCAAGAACGGCGAGAAGTTCGAAGTGCCGATGACCTGCCGCCTGGATTCGGACGAGGAAGTGCTGGTGTACGAGGCGGGCGGCGTGTTGCAGCGGTTTGCGATGGATTTTCTGGCGTCGAACAAGGCGGCGTGATGGGTCTTGGCCCCCGGTGTATTCTTGCCCCATGAACACACTCGCCGCGAACTTCCGTTCCCTTCCGATCTCCGAGCGCATCGAGCTGGTCGAGGATATTTGGGACAGCATCGCGGAAGAAACGGGGGGCTCGGTTGTCTTGTCTCCTGCACAGCGCACTGAGCTGCATCGCCGACTGGCCGCGCACGGCGCCGACCCCTCTTCAAGCATTCCCTGGGAACAGGTTCGTGCAAACCTGTTCAAGGGCCAAGCCTGATGCAGCTACTGGTCCGGCCGGAAGCTCAGGTAGAGCTTCTGGAGGGTCAAGCTTGGTATGAGCAGCGTTCGCCCGGCTTGGGCTTCGAGTTCGCGCGCGCAGCAGACGCTGCCGTTGCACGCGCATTACGCATGCCTCTGGCGTTCCCGTGCATCGAGGGTGAATTTCGCCATGTCATCACCCGCAAGTTCCCGTATTCGGTCATTTACCATCCCTCCGAAACCGAGCTTCTCGTGGTGTCGTTCTTCCATCACCGGCGCAAGCCCGGCTCCTGGTCACAGAACGTCGGCGACTAAGACCGCCGAGAGCTTCGAGCGCATCCACCGCACCAACCTCATCGGCATGGGCGTGCTGCCGCTGGAGTTCAAGCCGGGCACCACGCGCCTGACCCTCGGCATCGATGCCACCGAGACCTACCGTCACCGGCAAGCTCGCGCCGCGTACCACGCTGAATCTGGTGATCACGCGCAGAAACGGCGAGAAGCTCGAAGTGCCGATGACTTGCCGGCTGGACTCGGATGAGGAAGTGTTGATGTACCAGGCGGGTGGCGTGCTGCAGCGGTTTGTGATGGATTTTCTAGCTTCGACGAAGGCTGCTTGATCGGATTTGAGTTTTGATTCCAATCATGACGAGGAAAATCCTAATCTTCGGCAATGGCCTCGGGATGGCGTTGGACCAAGACTTTTTTCCCTTAGATCGCTCAATTGGGAACGTTTGGGATAGTGGGGATTTGCTGGACGATGCGAGTAAGAAACTTATTTGCGATTGCCTGCCGCAAGACAATAATGACAGGCCACACGGAGAGAACGACCTTGATGTTCTTCAGCTCGCATTGTCGGCCAGTGAATTTTTGAGCGGGCTCGGAGGTTCGCGCATTCACTGGCTCAGTGAGGAAGGCCAAGCATTTCCTGTGGCGGTGCGGAAATTCATTTATCAGGTCGCGCTCCAGTTTCATAAATACGAAGGAGCGTTGCCAGGGGAGTTTGTCGGGGCGTTGGCGAACTTCCTGCTAGACACTAACTCCCACGTAGCGACCCTCAATTACGACAATTTGTTGTATCAGCCGCTTATCGAGAGAGAGGTCCTTAAGGGTTATAGCGGTGCCCTCGTTGATGGATTTCATAACTCAGGCTTCAAGGCCGAAAATCTCGAAAGAAAATTCGGACGCACCTTCGGGTACTACTTACACCTGCACGGGTCGCCCTTGTTCGTCGACAGAAACGACAATGTCTTGAAGCTCCACCAGTGCGAATTGGCTGAAAAAGATGACGTGGTGAGTTCACACATTGTTCTGACTCATTTCAAACATAAACCAACCGTCATTAGTGCTTCCGAACTCCTAACAGCCTACTGGCGCAAGTTGGCAGAGGCGATCTCGGAGTCCGCAGAAATCGTAGTGGTTGGTTACGGCGGTGATGACGAGCATCTGAATTCATTGTTGCATAACGCTTCGCGCGTGCCAGTTCGAATCGTCGAATGGGACGGTGCTGGCGAACAGGAACAGCGCGTCAACTACTGGAGCAGCGTTTTGGCGCGCGAGATCACCCTCGTTCGTCGAGCGAGCATCTTGGAGTTCCAGGACTGGTATGGAGATGGTTGATGGTAAATTAGGAACCGTAGGGTGGGCAGGCTTCATCTGCCCACGGTTTCACCGGCCCGCGTGGGCAAACGATGAAGCTGCTTGCCCACCCTACGTCCGAGGGACCGCAGCGCAGTAGGGCGGGTTAGCGGCTTCATCGCGTAACCCGCCTTCCGCGGAATCGGCGGGTTACGACGCAAACAGCCGCGTCTAACCCGCCCTAGGATTTCTACGACAATCATGACAGTTCGATCCCCAGTCAAACGACCCCCAGTCCTGCGTCCTAGCCGACGTCTCGATACGCTGAATAGAAGATAAACGAAATGAGATTGCGAGCAGCATTCCTGAGTACCGCGATGTTGTTAGTCGCAAACCTTGCCAATGCAGAGGTTGCAATCAGCGGCAGCACGGTGCTTCGTGGCTGCAATTCGGTTCTTAATAACGAAAAGCGTAGTAACAGTTTAGAGCAGGGCGAGTGCCTCGGTACCATCGCAGCGATCATGACGGTGTTCAGTTACATCGCGACGCTACCTGCGTCGGCAAGACCGCCGACTCTGGATGCATGCTTACCAGATGAGGCTACAGTCGGGCAGGTTGTGCGCATAACCGTTAAGTGGCTTGAAGAAAACCCAGAATATCTGCATCTAGCCGCTGCACAGCTTGCGATGAATGCTGTTCGCGATGCATTCCCATGCAGATGATTGACAAGCGAGTAGTGCAGTAGGACGGGTTGGCGGCTTCATCGCGTAACCCGCCTTCCGCGAAACCGGCGGGTTACGCCGCAAACCGCACGGCTAACCCGCCCTTGTATCTTGTAGCCGTACCTGAGACGCGACGGGTACACGACGAGGCGGGGAGCCTGCTCCCGCCCTGAGACTGTTAGTGCAGTAGGGCGGGTTAGCGGTTTCATCGCGTAACCCGCCTTCCGCGGAATCGGCGGGTTACGACGCAAGAAGCCGCGTCTAACCCGCCCTACAAGTTACGAGCTGTGCCGCGAAACCGCCGGCAACCTGAAGCGGGCAAAACGGAGACCGTCATGCCGCTGAAAGTCGGAATCAAGCAACTCGTCGCCGCCGCCAACGAGCGGATTCAGACGCTGAGCCTCGACGAGGCGAAGATGAAGCTCGGCCAGACGGACGTGGTCTTCGTCGACATCCGCGATCCGCGGGAGCTGGAACGCGAGGGCATGATTCCCGGTGCCTTCCACGCGCCGCGCGGCATGCTCGAGTTCTGGGTGGATCCGGAGAGTCCGTACTACAAGCCGGTCTTCGGCGAGGACAAGACCTTCGTGCTGTATTGCGCGGGCGGTCTGCGGTCCGCGCTGTCCACGGCAACCCTGCAGGACATGGGGCTGTCCAAGGTCTGCCATGTCGCGGGAGGTTTCGGCGCCTGGAAGCAGGGCGGCGGCGAGATCGTCCCGTATCAACCCAAGCACAAGACCTGAACCCAAACCGGAGAAATTCCATGCCCGGCACCGTCCGACTTCACCGCGTTCTCAAGGCCCCGCCCGAGCGCGTCTACCGCGCCTTCCTGGATTCGGCGGCGAGGTGCAAATGGCTGCCGCCGCACGGCTTCACCGGTACGGTGCACGAGAACGATGTTCGCGTCGGCGGCGTGCACAGGATGTCCTTCACCAACTTCGGCACAGGCGGCAGCCGCAGCTTTGGCGGCACCTACCTCGAGCTGACGCCGCACGAGCGTATTCGCTACAACGACGTGTTCGACGACCCGAACCTGCCGGGACAGATGGAGATCACGGTCGAGTTCAAGGCGGTGGCCTGCGGCACCGAGTTGAGCGTGGTGCAGGAGGGCATCCCGGATGTCATCCCGGTCGAGTTCTGCTATCTCGGCTGGCAGGAGTCGCTGACGCTGCTGGCTCATGTGGTCGAACCGCAGATTCGGGATGAGGGGTAACGTCCCCCCTCTCCCCCGGCCCCTCCCCCGCTAGGGGGGAGGGGAGAAAGGCCGGTCATGCGCAGGCGTTTGAGATATCGCGTAAGCCCCTCTCCCCTCGCGGGAGAGGCGATGGGGATTTTTGGAGTGCCCTTGTTGCACTCCCAAAATCCCCATCGGGGGAGAGGAGGGACGTTGACGTGACGCACCAACAACAATTCGCCAAATCTCTCCGCCAGAACATGACGGATGCCGAAAGCCTGTTGTGGCGGCATCTGCGGGCCCATCGGCTCGATGGACAGAAGTTCCGCCGTCAGCAGCCCATCGGGCCCTACGTGGTGGACTTCGTGCACTTCGGGGCGCGCGTGATCGTTGAGGCGGATGGCGGGCAGCACAATGACAATGCGCATGACCGGGAACGCGATGCTTGGCTGGTAGGCGAAGGGTTCAAGGTGATGCGATTCTGGAACACGGATATCTTGAAGGACACGGACGCGGTGCTGGCTGCGATTTGGGAGGTGGTTGCTGATGGCGAGAGGCCTCCCGTCAACTCCCCCTCTCCCCCGGCCCCTCTCCCGCAAGGGGAGAGGGGTGCAATGCGTTCAACTACTGGATGACACCGATGAGCCACGTCCCGCAAATCAAAATCCCCGCCACCTACGTCCGCGGTGGCACCAGCAAGGGCGTGTTCTTCAAGCTCACCGACCTGCCCGCACGTTGCCAGGTCGCGGGCGAGGCGCGCGACAAGCTGCTGCTGCGCGTGATCGGCTCGCCCGATCCCTATGGCGCACAGATCGATGGCATGGGCGGCGCCACATCCTCCACCTCCAAGACCGTGATCCTCGCCAAGAGCAGCAAGGCGGATCACGACGTGGACTACATGTTCGGTCAGGTGTCGATCGACAAAGCCTTCGTCGATTGGTCGGGCAACTGCGGCAATCTCACCGCCGCCGTGGGCTCGTTCGCAATCAGCAACGGGATTGTGGATCCGGCGCGTGTTCCGCAGAACGGCATCTGCACGGTGCGCATCTGGCAGGTGCAGATTGCCAAGACGATCATCGCGCACGTGCCCATCACCAACGGCCAGGTGCAGGAGACCGGCGACTTCGAACTCGACGGCGTGACCTTTCCGGCGGCCGAAGTGCAGATCGAATTCCTCGATCCGGCCGATGAAGGCGATGGTGATGGCGGCGGCTCGATGTTTCCCACGGGGAATCTCGTCGATGACCTCGTGGTACCGGGCATCGGCACGCTCAAGGCGACGATGATCAACGCCGGCATCCCGACCGTGTTCGTGAACGCGGCCGAGATCGGCTACACCGGCACCGAACTGCGCGAGGCCATCAACACCAAGCCTGAAGCACTCGCCAGGTTCGAGACGATCCGCGCTTACGGTGCGCTGCGCATGGGCCTGATCAAGGGCGTGTCGGAGGCGGCCAAGCGCCAGCACACGCCGAAAGTCGCGTTCGTGGCGCCGCCGACGGACTACATCTCGTCCAGCGGAAAGCAGATCAAGGCGGGCGAAATCGACCTCAACGTGCGCGCGCTCTCCATGGGCAAGCTGCATCACGCGATGATGGGTACGGCGGCCGTGGCCATCGGCACGGCGGCGGCGATTCCCGGCACCTTGGTGAATCTCGCGGCCGGCGGCATTGCGCGTGAGGCGGTGCGCTTCGGTCATCCCTCCGGCACCTTGAGAGTCGGCGCGCAGGCCACGCAGGAGAACGGCCAGTGGGTGGTGAAGAAGGCCATCATGAGCCGCAGCGCGCGCGTGCTGATGGAAGGCTGGGTGCGCGTGCCGGGCGATGCGTTCTGAGCCGGTTCACGAGCACGCAGACCTGTGCTCGAAAGCGATCCCCGATATGACCCGCATCATCTTCTTGGAACCCGATGGCACTCGTCGTGGGATCGACGCGGTTGACGGAGCGAACCTGATGCAAGCGGCGATCGATGGCGGCATCGCCGGAATCCTGGGCGACTGTGGTGGCTGCTGTAGCTGCGCCACCTGCCACGTGTACGTCGATTCCGTCTCGTCGGTGTGTTTGCCCAACGCGAGTGCCGATGAGCGGATGACGCTCGAATGCGCGCTCGATCCGAAGCCCAATAGCCGCCTGGCCTGCCAGTTGCTCTCGAATCCGGATCTGGATGGCCTGGTGTTGCGAGTTCCGGCGCGACAGATCTGATCGGTCCGGAATGCCTGCCCCTCCAACTGGGGGGCTGAAACCCCGAGTGGCATGCTAGCGTCCGCCATCGCTGTGACCTGAGGAGGAGAGCCCATGAAGATGTCGATTCCAACCGGTTACCCCGGTGCTTCTTTCGATGCCGTGAACCTGCTTTATCAGCGCAGCCGCCCATCGCTCGACGATCTCCGCGTGATGTCGATGATCGAGGCCGCCGGCGAAAGTTTCTATCACGATCTGGCGGCGAAGGTATCGAACGAGGAAGCTAAGCAGTTGCTCCTGCGCAACGCGCGGGAAGAAAGGCTGCATGCCGAGCGCCTGGCAAAAGCCTTCGGTCTTTTGGGTGGCGGCGAGTTGCCCCTGCCGGTAGATGCGGACAACCCTTATGCCGCGAGTTTGCAGGCGCCCGAGCGCGAGTCGGTCAATTCGGATTTCTTCGCCTTTCTGACCACGGCGGAGAATGACGGTCACGACGGGTACGAGCGCTGGGCACAGTCAGAGCCCGATCCGGAGATCGCGGCGCTGTACCGGCTGAACGCCCGCGAAGAGAAGCTGCATGGCAAGCGCGACGAGCGTGTGCGGGAACTGCTGAGCTAGAAACCCTCGGTAGGCTGGCCCGCCGGTCAGCCATGGCGCAGGCAAGTAGCTGCCCGGTTTGTCGGTGCATTGGTTTTGGCGGCCTGGGCACCGTTTCCTGCTCCTGGGGCTCCAGTCTTCCCTGGAGTGCGTCATGGAATCGTCAGCCCGCCATTTTTCCGTGGCCATGCTTGCTCTGGCTTCCGCCAGCGCGAGTGCGGCCGTCACGTCCACCACTTTCAACGTCACCGCCACCGTCATCGACGTGTGCGCGGTGTCGTCTATCAACCTCGGCCTCGGAATCTATGACCCGATCGGCGTCGCCGCGCTGGATGGGCAGCAGCACCGTCACCAGCAGCCTGGGCACGCCGTACAACGTGCGGTTGGTTTCGGGCACCAACGGCGCTCGGCGAGCGCGCGCAAGATGATCCGCGCCAGCGGCGCACTCCGCGCTTACAGGAAATCTTGGCGCTCTCTACCGCGCCGCGTAATTGCGCTCGATCCAGCGCTGATACTCGCCCGACTGTACGGTCTGCACCCACTCGCTGTTGGCCAGATACCAGCCCACGGTTTTTGCGAGACCCGTCTCGAAACTCTCGCGCGGCGTCCAGCTTAAGTCGCGCTCGATCCGGCGCGAGTCGATGGCATAGCGCCGGTCGTGGCCGGGCCGGTCTTTGACGAAAGTGATGAGGCGCTCGTGCGGAGCTGAAGCGGGCTCACGTTCGTTCAAGATTTCGCAGAGCCGATGCACCACGTCGAGATTGCGCCGCTCGGCCTTGCCGCCGACGTTGTAGGTCTCGCCCACCACGCCGCGCTCCAGCACCACCCGCAGCGCACGCGCGTGATCGTCCACGTACAGCCAGTCGCGCACGTTGGCGCCGTCGCCGTAGACCGGCAAGGGCTTGCCGGCGAGGGCGTTGGCAATCATCAGCGGGATGAGTTTCTCCGGGAACTGGTACGGCCCGTAGTTGTTCGAGCAGTTGGTCATCAGGGTGGGCAGGCGGTAGGTGTGATGCCAGGCGCGCACCAGATGATCGGACCCGGCCTTGCTCGCGGAGTACGGCGAGTTGGGGGAATACGCTGTCGTCTCGGTGAAGGCCGGATCGGCGGCGCCGAGGGAGCCGAACACCTCGTCGGTGGAAATGTGATGGAAGCGGAACGCACTGTGCTGTGGCTCCGGCAACTCGCGCCAATACGCCAGCGCCGCTTGCAGCAACACCATCGTGCCGACGACGTTGGTCGTGATGAATTCCGTCGGCCCGTGTATCGAGCGATCGACGTGGCTTTCGGCTGCCAGATGCAGGATGGCGCGCGGACGGTGTACGGCGATGGCAGCGTGCACGGCCTCGGTATCGCGGATGTCGCCGCGGATCAGCGTGTGGCGCGGCGAATGCAGCGCCTCGCCCAGCGACAGCGGGTTGCCGGCGTAGGTCAGCGCGTCGAAGGACACTACGCGCTCATCGGTCTCGGCAATGAGTTGCCGCACGAGGCAGGAGCCGATGAAACCGGCAGCGCCGGTGACGAGCAGGGGACCGCGGGACGAAGATTCGGAGTTCATGCTTCAGAGCGGGAGTAGGGAGCTTGTCTGGCAGGCGGGCGCAGGGATTGCAGGTATCGACGAAGTAAGGTGTAAGCGTCAGGCTTTCCACGCCGTCAATTGTCGCCGAGGTTTCGTTGACAGGTCCGGAACCCGCTCCTAAGCTCGATTCGCAAACGCAAACCCGAGGTTGTCCGTGCACAAACCCTTGATTCGTCTCGCCGCCGCCGCGCTGTTCGTCCTGTGTTCGGGCGCCGCGAGTGCAGAAGAATACGCGGACAACATCGACACCACGCCGTCTGCCGGTGCTATGGCTTTCGATCTGCTGATCGTGCGCCCGCTGGGATTGGTCGCAACGGTTCTGGGTACGGGTTTGTTCGTCGTTCAACTGCCGCTGTCGCTGATTCAGGGCGAGCCGCCGAGCGAGCCTTCGCGCAAGCTCGTCATCGAACCCGCCAAGTACACGTTCCAGCGACCGCTGGGCGAGATGGAATGATGGTCTGGGCTCCCATCGTCGCCTTGCAATCCTGATGATCGGTTTGGATTTCGTCGTCCGCGAAGCCGGCCTGCACAAGCGTTAGATAGCCTCCGAACAGGACTATCGCGGGTATGGCCTGCTCCTACGAACCTACGATTCCGAAGGAGCGGGCCATGCCCGCGACCGTTTAGCGCAACACCTTCCCATCCGCGTCCAGCACCCTCACCTCGCCCAGCTTCAGCGCGCGAATGGGCGCTTCGATCTTGGACAGATCGCCCACGATCAACCAGGTCAGCGCTTCGGGCTTGATCAGCTTCACCGCAGCAGCATTCACCTCCAACGGCGTCAGCGCCTGCACCGTGGGCACCAGGTCGTTGTAGTAACTGTCCTTGAGGCCGTACTGCAGGATGTTGAGGTACGAGGACGCGACCTCGCCGCTGGTTTCGTTGTCGCCGGGCAGGCCCACCACGAAGTTGTCCGCGGCCAGCTTCACCTCGGATGCCGTGATGGGCCGGACGCCGGTGGCGCCGCGCACTTCGCCGAGAATCTCCTTGATGCTGTCGGCGGTGCGGTCGGCCTGCACCTGGCTGTAGACCACGAACGGGCGCTGGCCGCGCGCGCTGCCGAGCTGGCTGCCGGCACTGTAGCTCCAGTGCTTGTCTTCGCGCAGGTTCATGTTGAGGCGCGAGACGAACAGCCCGCCGAGCGTGGCGCTCGCCAGATTCATCGCCGCATCGTCCGGGTCGGACTTGGGCGGCGCCAGGTGCGCGCCGAGCAGTAGGGTCTGACCGGCATCGGTCTTGTTGACCAGGAACACGCGCGGCTTGAGTGGCAGCTCGACCTGGGCCACGTTCTTCGCCGGCAACGCGTCTTGCTGCGCTTTCCAGGCGGCGAACGCGCGTTCGAGCAGGGGCTGGATCGCGGCGAGCGTGGTGTCGCCCACCACCAGAATCCGCGCGTTGTCCGGCCGCATCCAGCGCGCATGGAAGCGCCGCAGGTCGTCCACGGCCAGGCTCGCGACCGAGTCCTCGGTACCGCTGCCGGAGCGGGTGCTGGCGTAGGCGTGGCCCGTGCCGTAAATAAGTTCGGGATAGATGCGTCCGGCCAGTCCCAGCGGCTGCGATTTTTCCTGCGCGATGCCGGCCAGCCGCTGCTGCTTGAGCCGCTCCAGTTCCTTTTCGGGGAAGGTCGGGCGCAATACGAAGTCGGCCAGCAGTTCGAGAGATTCCGGCAGGCGCTTGGCCAGGCTGTTCATCACCACGAACGAAGAGTCGAGGTTGGACTGCGCGCCGATCTCCACCGCCAGCTCTTCCTTGCGCAAGGCCAAAGCCAGCGAATCGCGCGAGCCCGCCCCTTCGTTGAGCATGTCCAGGGTCATGCGCGCAGTGCCGGGCTTCTCGCCGAGATCGGCCGCGTAGCCGCCGTCGAACAGCATGATGAGCTGCACCACCGGCGCAGCGTGACGCTCGGCCAGCATCACCTCGATCCCGTTGGACAGCTTGGCGCGCTGCAAGGGCGGCAGTTCGAGCGCGGGCGCCGGGCCCACCTCGGGCAGCTTAGAGCGATCGGCACCCGCGTTCAGGGCGCGGTATTCGGGGAACGGTTCCACCAGCAAGACGAATTGGCCGTCCGACAACCAGGTCTGCGTGGATTTGCGCACCGACTCGGGCGTGGCCGCCGCAATCCAGTTGAACTCTTTCTTGAACCAGTCGGGCGAGCCGCAGTAAACCTGATACTGGGCAAGCGTTGCGGATTTGCCGCGAAAGCCGTCGATCTGTTCCAGGCTGCGCACGAAATCCGCCTCGACGCCAATGCGCACGCGCGCCAGTTCGTCGGCGGTCGGGCCGGTCTTGAGGAAGAGCGCCAGTTCTTCGTCTATGGCTTGTTCCACGCGGGCCGGGTCAACGTTCGGCGCCACCAGCGCGTCGAGCGTGAACTGCGAGGCGATCTCGAACGGACCGATGCCTGAGCTGACCTGCGTCGCAATGCGGTCGCGATAGACCAGGCGCTGATACAGGCGGCTGGTCTTGCCGCCGGCCAGAATTTCCGACGCCAAGCCGAGCAGGTTGGCGTCCTGCTCGCAGAAGCCGGGGATGTTCCAGACCTTGGTGATGCGCGCCTGCGGCACCCGGTCCTGCATCGTGGCGCGCTTGGTGCCGGTCATCTTTGCTACCCAGGGGCCGTGGCGCGTACGCGTGGGGCCGGGCGCGATGTCGCCGAAATACAGTTCCACTTTCTGCTTGATCTCTTCGGGCTTCACGTCGCCGGCAATCACCAGCACCGCATTGGCGGCGCCGTAATGCTCGGCGAACCAGCCCTTCACGTCGTCGACGGTGGCGGCGTTCAGATCGGCTGCCGAACCGATCGAAGTCCACGAATAGGGATGACCGGCGGGATAGGTCGCGGCGGCGATGTAATCGTCGGACTTGCCGTAGGGCTGGTTCTCGCCCTGAATCTTTTCGTTGAGCACCACGCCGCGCTGCTCTTCGAGCTTTTCCTGCGTGATGACGCCGGTCAGGTGCCCCATGCGATCGGACTCCAGCCACAGTGCCAGGTCCAGCGCCGAGGTGGGCACGTTCTCGAAGTAATTGGTGCGGTCGTACCAGGTGGTACCGTTCATCTTGGACGCGCCGACCGCTTCGAGCGGGCGGAAGAACTCGTCGTCGTGATGCTCGGAGCCGTTGAACATCAGGTGCTCGAACAGGTGAGCAAAACCGGTGCGGCCGGCGCGCTCGTCCTTGCTGCCCACGTGGTACCAGACGTTGACCGCCACCACCGGCGCCTTGTGATCCTCATGAATCAGCAGGGTCAGGCCGTTGGGCAGGATATGCTTCTGGTAGGCAATTTCGGGTTGGAACGGTGCCGGCGCGACCGGCTTGGTCGCCGCGATTGCCAGCGTGGTGGAGCAGGACAGAACGGCAGCACACAGCAGACGGACCATGAATCAGCTCCGGGACGAATGGGATCGACGTGAGGAAGCGCAGTAGAACATGAGTGCCAGTCCAAGTTCCGCGTGTGTCGTCGATGACGAACATCGGCTGGGGCCTGGCGTGCGCCGCGTGGACTCGCCGCACTGCGATGCCCGACCGGATGCCGACGACATCGCACTGGTGGTGATTCACAACATCTCGCTGCCTCCCGGCGAGTTCGGCGGACCGTGGATCGATCACCTCTTTATCGGCACGCTCGATCCTACGGCGCATCCCTATTTCCAGACGCTGCGGGACACGCGCGTGTCGGCGCACCTGTGCATTTTTCGCGACGGCGAGATGACGCAGTACGTGCCTTTCGATAAGCGCGCCTGGCATGCGGGCGTGTCGAACTGGCAGGGGCGCGAGCGCTGCAACGATTTTTCCATCGGCATCGAACTGGAGGGCAGCGATCACGTTGCGTTCGCGCCGGCGCAGTACCAGCGGCTGGTCCAGGTGCTGCTCGCGCTGTTCGCGCGCTACCCGCGACTCGGGTCGCGCAAGCTGACCGGACACTCCGATATCGCGCCCGGCCGCAAGACCGATCCCGGTCCGTATTTCGACTGGGCGCACCTGCATGCGCTGATGGCAGCCGCCGCATGAGCACCCCACGAAGTGAACCGCTACTTCGCGGGGACCCCGCATGACGCTGATCGCCATCCTTGCCGCGCTGTCCGCCGAGCGTGCGCTCGGGCACATACCCGGCTGGGGTTCGCCGCGGCTGATGCGCAGCTACGTGTCGGTGTTACGGCGGATGTTTCCCGGCGCCGCCGTATGGCGCGGCGCACTCGCGATCCCGCTGGTGCTGACGCCGCCGCTGATCGCGGTCTGGTGGCTGCAACGGGCCATTGCAGAACCCGTCATTGGATTGGTGGTCTCCGGCGTCATCCTGTTCCTGTGCCTGGGACCGCGCGACCTGGCTGACGACGTCCGTCTCTGGCTAGACGCGCGCGAGCAGAACGATCAACCGACCGCCGATCGCCTCGGCCGCCTGCTGCAAAAAGGACCGGGCCGCTACCGCGACAACGAGCAGCCCGATTCGCGCGGACTGATCGGCGCGCTGTTCATCCAGTCGCACGAGCGGCTGTTCGGCGTGCTGCTGTGGTTCTTCGCGTTCGGGGTCACGGGCGCGGTGTTGTACCGGCTGGTCAGCCGTCTGCCGCGATTGCTTATCGAACAGGAGGACTCGCCCGCGGCCAGGGCTGCGGAAACCCTGCACGCCTTCGCGGCCTGGATTCCTGCGCGCGTGACCGCCGTCCTGTTCGGCCTGGCCGGCAGCCTGGACGACGCGATGAAGGAATACGGTCGGCTGCGGGAACATCCCGCGCACGGCTGGCGTCACCAAACCTGGGCGGTGCTGGCAGAAGTGGCTTCGGGCTCGATCGAATTCGAGACACCCGACGGCGCCACCGAAGTGCCTGCCACGCTCGAACTGGTCGCGCGCGAGGTGGTGAATCTCCAGTTGCGTGCGCTGCTGATTCTGCTGGCTTTCGTTGCCGTGTTCACCACCGGCAATTGGTTCGCATGAGGCAAGAGCGACAAGAATCACGCAAAGGCGCAAAGAGACCCGCAGAGGCGCGAGTAATTATTTCCTGCGTCTTAGCGTGTCTCTTTGCGCCTTTGCGTGATTCTTTTGATGTTGCGGCTAGGACGGCGCGTCTACTTCTCACGCTGGTTGCTCTATTGCTACCCGCGGCACCTGCACAGGCCGCGCGCGTCATCACCTTGTCGCCGCATCTGGCCGAACTGGTCTGCGCCGCCGGCGCCTGCGATCAGCTCGTGGGCGTCGTCAGGCACAGCGACTATCCGGAACCGGTGAAAAACCTGCCGCAGGTCGGCGACGCCGTGGCGGTCAACGCCGAAGCCGTGCTGGCTTTGCAGCCCGACCTGATTCTGGCCTGGGATGGCGGCACGCCGGTGCGCATCATCGAACAGCTTCGGCGACTGGGTCTGCCCGTCCAGTTGATCCGTGTGCGCACGCTCGAAGAAGTGGGGCTGGCGCTGCTGAGAGTGGGCGCGCTGCTCGGCACCGAAGACGCGGCCTGCGCTGCGGAGATCGATTACCGGACGCGACTGCTGGCACTGCGCCAGCGTTACGCCAAGTCGACGCCGATCCGCGTGATGTATCAGCTCGATCCGGACCCGGTGTTCACCATCAATCGCCTGTCGCCGATCAGCGAGGCGATCCAGCTTTGCGGCGCGAGCAACGTGTTTGCGGATTACACGCAACTTGCTGGGCCGGTGAGCCGTGAAGCCGTGCTGGCCACCGATCCGGACGCCATCGTGTTCGGCATACAGGACGATGCGCAGGGCATTCGCGCCGGCTGGCTGCGCTTTGCGCATCTGCGCGCGGTGCGCGCCGGAAATCTGATTGCGGTGGATTCCAACACGCTCGCGCGCGCCACGCCGCGCATGGCCGAGGGCGCGGAAGCTCTGTGCGCGGCGCTCGATGCGGCGCGCGCGCGCCTGAAACCGTTGGGCGAGCGGGGTTCTTAGAGAGACTGCGCTTGTGGCAAGCCGCACGGCGAACCCCGAAACTACGCAGCATGGGAGAACTCATCATCAAAGCCGTGCTGGCCTACCTGCTCGGCAACATCATGGGCGGGCATCTGGTCGGCCGCTTGCGTGGCGTGGATCTGGGCAGCATCGGCAGCGGCAACATCGGCGCAACCAACGCGCTGCGCACGCAGGGCAAGGGCTTTGCGATGCTGGTGCTGGCCATCGACGTGATCAAGGGCGTGCTCGGTGCGCTCGCGGTTCCCGCGCTGCCGATTTCGTTTGGCGACCATGCAATGGACCGCGAACAGCTCGGCTACGTCTGCGGCGCCGCCGTGACCCTGGGGCACTGCTATCCCGCGCTGTGGAGGTTCAAGGGCGGCAAGGGCGTGGCCACCCTGGCCGGTGTGTTCGGCGCGCTGCTGCTGCCGAGCCTGCCGTGGATTCTGCTGAGCTTCGTGCTGGTGGTGATGCTCACGGGTTACGTGAGCCTGGCCACGCTCATCGCCGCTACGACGGCCGGCGTGTACGTGATCGGCTTCGACGCGCATGGTGCGCTGTCCGCGGCCGGCGCCTTCACCGCGTTCATGCTCCTGCTGGTCGCGTTCAAACATCGTGAAAACATCCAGCGGCTGGTGGCCGGAACCGAGAGCCGTTTCGACAAACTGCGCGTGATCGGAAAATGGCTAGACCGCTAGGCGAGGACGATCTGCTGCGGTTGGTCGATGCGCTCGCCGACGGCGAGTGGCAATCGGGCCAGGTGCTGGCTGCATCAGCGGGCATGACCCGCGCGGGGCTGGCCAAGCGCGTCGGGCATCTGCGCGACTGGGGTCTGAACATCGAATCCAAGTTCAGCCGGGGCTATCGACTGGCGCAGCCGCTGGAACGATTGAACGTGGAACGACTGCGCGCCGTGATTCCGTCCGATCTTCGGCTGCACGTGATGCCGCTGATCGATTCCACCAATCGCGCGCTGATGGAAGCGGATCGCGAACAGGACCCGCAAGCCCTGCTCGCGGAATACCAGTCCGCCGGGCGCGGGCGCCGCGGGCGCGAGTGGCAATCGCCCTTCGGCGCCAATCTGTACCTGTCGATCGCCTGGACTTACCCGATGTGGCCGCCGCAGCTTCCCGCGCTCTCCCTGGCGGTGGGTGTGGTGTGCGCGCGCGCACTGCACGCCGCGGGTGTCGATGGCGTGCGGCTGAAGTGGCCCAACGATCTGTGGGTGCAGGAGCGCAAGCTCGGCGGAATTCTGATCGAGCAGCGCGGCGAGTCCGGCGACATGTGCCGCGTGGTGGTCGGCGTGGGCATCAACGTGGCGATGCAGAAAGCGCAAGCCACCCGGCTGGATCAGCCCTGGACCACGGTGGACGAGGAACTGGCGCGCATCGAGCAGGTGCGCGCTTCGCGCAACCAGTTGGCCGGGGAACTGCTGCACGGCCTGCACGAGTGCCTGGCGCGCTACACCGTCAACGGCTTCGAGCCGTATCGCGAGGAGTGGTTATCGCTGGACGCGATGCGCGAGCGCGAGGTGCAGGTGCCGGGCGACGACCAACTGCGCGGCATCGGCCGCGGCATCGATGCCAGCGGCGCGTTCCTGATCGAGACGCGCAGCGGCCCGCGCGCGATTCACGCGGGCGACGTCTCGCTGAGACTGGCGTGACACTGCTGCTCGACGTCGGCAACACGCGCCTCAAGTGGGCGTTGTCCGACGGCGTACAGATCGCGGGCGGCGGCGCAATCGTTCATCAAGGCAAGCCGGCCGGGGCGCTGTCGTCGCTCATGCTCGAATCTCCGGATGCAGTCTGGATTGCCAGCGTCGCCGGACCCGTGCACGAGCGTGCGCTCGCCGATGTGTGTGTTGCTCGCTGGAGTTGCACACCGCTATTCGCAATAACGGAAGCGGCTCGTGATGGCCTCGTCAATGGCTACGCCGAGCCGCTGCGTCTGGGCGTCGATCGCTGGCTCGCCATGCTCGCGGCCTGGACCGAAACCCGCGGCGCCTGCGTGGTTGCGGATGCCGGCACCGCACTCACCGTGGACGTGATCGACACGCGAGGCAGGCACCTCGGCGGCATCATCGCGGCCGGGTTGCAGACTTCGGAAAGCGCCGTGCTCGGCGCTACGCGCTTCCCCACGCGCGACACGCCGCTGGCTGCTCACGCGGGTCTCGGGCTCGACACCGAAGCCTGCGTGCGCCAGGGCGCGATGCTGTCGGTTCTGGGCGCCATCGACCGCGCCGCGGCGGCGGTGCCGACGGCGCGAAGACTCGTCGCCGGCGGCGATGCGCAGACGCTGCTGCCATTTCTCGGCGCTGGCTGGGAACATCGGCCCGAGCTGGTGTTCGAAGGGCTGCTTGCAGTTGCGAGATCGGCATAGAACACCCATGCCCCAGCTCCGAATTTTTTCTTACCTGCCCAACCCGCGAATCTGGAAAGCGACCATCGCGGCTCGGCTCTGCGGAGTGGACGTGGAGGTGCGCGGCGCAGCGCCACACGAGCTGCAAGACTGGCTGTGGGACTTCGACGCGCACCCGCTGTCGAGCGCGGAGCAAGTGGCCGCAAGTGAGTTGCAGCGCGGCGCCAGGACCGGCTTCGGCGGCAAGCTGTTCAAGACCGAAGCGTTTCTCGAAGCGCATCCTTTCGGCACGGTGCCGGCCGCATTCAGTCCGGACGGGCGCGTCGGCATTTTCGAATCCAACAGCATCATGCGCACTGTCGCGCGCCTGGGCGCGGATCGCTTTCCGCTGTACGGCTCCGACCCCTACACCGCCTCGCGCATCGACAGCTTTCTCGACGCCAGCCTGGTGTTCGCGCGCGATGCGCAGCTCTACATCCTGGCGCTGCGCGCGGGCGCGGTTCCGGCCGAAGTGCACGCGCGTGCGAGCCAGGCCTTCACCACATACCTGAGCGGCATCGAGCGCGCGCTGTCGGTCGCAGGAGAAAACATCGTGAGCGATGGGCTAAGCCTGGCGGACCTCTGCTTCGTTGCCGAATTCGCGCTGTTTCACAACGAGGCTCTGCACACGGAACTGCTGCGCAAGAGCGGCCTCGCGCCGATCCTGTCGGAGCAGGTCTCCAGCTTCCCGCTGGCGACGGCGCACTTCGCGAAGCTGAGAGCGCACGAGGCCTTTGCACCGGACGTGGAGCCGTTCATGCGCGCGATATCGTCATGACGGTTGATGGTGCTAGCCTAGCTCGCAAAGAGATCCGAGTTCGCTTCGAGGAGTCAGCATGAACGCGCTAACCCAATCGGCACTTGCCTTGATCTGCGTCGGGACGCTTGCCGGATGCGCTACCAGTAGAACCTTGCCCGTCCGCCATCCTCATGACGCCCCGCTGTTCGAGGGCCTGGAGCGCCGCGAGTTGTACTCCGGATATCGGCTCAACATGGCAGCGATCCGTGGCGACGGCGATGCCCTGGGCTGGTACTACTCCCGCGGCATCGTGCCGCCGAGGTATCCCGTGCTGGACCTTGCGCCCAGCGTCGCGGCCGACACTATTTTCGCGCCCCTGGTCCTGCTCGCGAAAGCGGATGACTCCATCGACGCCGTTATCCGCACTCAATTCGAGCGCTACCCTACGCTTCGACTGACCTACGAAGTTCCTTACTACGTCATGACCGCGCCATTCGTGGCGGCAATCCAGGCCAAGGAATACCTCGACACGCAGATCACGGAATTCAAGTCCGCACGCGCCGCCGAGCAATAACCATGTCGGCGACCAGCCTCGTCGGCAAGCGCATCCTGCTCACGCAGGCCGACATCTTCATGGGCCCGACCCTGATCCAGGTGCTGTCGGAACTGGGCGCCATCGTGATTGCGGACGAACGTCCGTTGCTCGACCCCGAACTGCCCGCCGAACTCGTGCGTGCAGCAGGTCACGTCGATGTGCTGATTGCGCATCTCGGCGCGCCCTCGCCGAAGACGCTGATCTCGGAAAGCACCGAAGAAGAATGGCGCTCGATGTTCGCGCACATGGTCGATCCGCTGCCGCGGCTGGCGCGCGCTGTGCTGCCGCAGATGATCGAACGGCGCTCCGGAAAAATTCTGTTGATGGGCAGCGCCTCTGCCCTACGCGGCATGAAGCGCGCGACGTCCTACAGCGCCGCGCGCGGCGCACAACTCGCCTTCATCCAGGCCCTGGGCGTGGAAGTGGCGCCGCACCAGGTGCAGGTCAACGCCATCGCGCAGAACCTGGTGGACAACCCCACCTATTTCCCGCCCGAGGTGCAGACGCTGCCCGCGTTCAAGGAACGCATCAAGTGGGAAATGCCGCTGGGCCGGCTGGTGTCGGCCCAGGAGGACGCACAGTTCGCGGCCTACCTGTGCAGCGATGCGGCGAACTGTTTTGTGGGGCAGGTGTTTCCGGTTTGCGGTGGGTGGGTGCCGCGGTAACAGCTACGGATGAGCGAGTCTCCTCACGAGCCAGCCAAGCGGGGTGTTCCTGCGAAACAGGTAGTTGTCGTTCTGACGTCAGTCGCGTACGCCGTTGCCTGCCTTGCGGTGGCACAGCTTCAGTCAAAGCTTTTGGGGATTCTCATGCTGGCCCCGTTGCTCGTCTGGCTTGCGGTCTCCTTCGTGCGCCTTCCGCGTGAACAGTGGGCTCGCATTGCAGCCGCCGAGCAGAAGCAAAAACAAACGACTTTGGGTCGCATCACACGATTCGTTCAAATCGCCGTGCTGATTTATTTTGCGGCTATCGTTTTGCATTGGTTGTATGGGCGTCTCCAACCGGCGTTCAACTGAACGTTCCTGAAGCCCGCCATTGCCCCGCTCCTCCGTCTTTGTTCGCCGAAAGCTCGTAGGGTGCGATGGAGCCGCGGCTTTTGCGGCGTAATCGCATCGCTCGCCGCCTCATCGAGCAGGGGCTGGTGCGATTCGGCTATCGCCTCATCAGCACCCTACGAAGAGCTCATCATCAGTCGTCGTAGGGCGGGCATGGCCCGCCCTACGCGGCCGCCAAGGCCCGCGTCGGCGAGGTCGCCAAGGTGCGGCGCAACGACACCCACCCCAGCACGCTCACCAGCACGCTGCCGCCGAACGCACCGGCCAGCCATAGAGTGAGGCTGAAGGCGTAAGGCAGTTCGAACACCTGTCGCGCCAGGCCCCAGCCGAGAGCTTGCGCCGCGGCGGCAGCGACCAGGCCCGCGACCAGGCCCAGCGCCGCGTACTCGGCGAGCAGGCCCAGGCTGATGGTGCGATTACTCGCGCCCAGCGCGCGCAGCAGCGCGGTTTCACGCACACGCTCGGCGCGCGTGCCTTCGATGGCCGCGAGCAGCACGGTCAGTCCGGCCGCGAGCGTGAACAGGAAGATGAATTCCACCGCGCGCACCACCCGGTCGAGAATGCTGCGCACCTGCGCCATCGCGGCATCGAGATCGAGCGCGGTGACGTTAGGGAACGCGGTGATGAGTTCGCGCAGCAGCGGCCGCTGCTCGCGTCCGAGATGAAAGCTGGTGATCCACTGCGCCGCGCTGTCCTCGATCAGTCCGGGCGGAACCACCAGGAAGAAGTTGGGACGGAAACTGTCCCAGCTCACCTTGCGCACGTTGTAGACGCTCAGCTCGACCACGCGGTCGGCGATCTGCAATTTCAGCTTGTCGCCGAGCTTGAGATTCAACCGCTCGACCGCGTAGTCGTCGACCGACAGCCAGGGCTCGTTGCGGGTCGCGGGGTCCCACCACGGGCCTTCGATCAACTGGTTGTCGTCGCCGAATTGATCGGTCCAGGAGATGTTGAACTCGCGATTGATCCAGCGTTGAGTTTCGGGGTCGTCGAAGCTGTCGGCGGTGACGGCTTCGCCGCGCAGTTCGATCAGGCGCGCACGCGTCATCGGCCATAGACGCAGGTCGGCAAAGCCGCGCTCGGCGAAGAAGGATTTCAGCGGCGCGACCTGGTCCGGCTGGATGTTTATGAGGAACTGGTTGGGTGCATCGGTGGGCAGGCGCTTCTGCCAGGTGCTGAGCAGATCGGAACGCACCACGCCGACCAGCAGCAGGGCGAGCAAGGCCAGGCCCAACGCAACCGCCTGACCGACGCTGGCCATGCGGCGCCGCGCGATGTTGGCCAGGCCGAACCGGATCGCGGTGCCGCCGCGGCTGCGCAGGCCGGCGAGCAGGCACACCAGCGCCCAGGCCATCAGGCCGAGCATGACGGCGGCGCCACAGGCACCTGCGATGACGATGCCGGCGAGCTTGATGTCGCCGGTGTGAAACGCGACCAGCCCCGCGGCCGCGAGCGCCGCAATCACGCCCGCGATGCGGGTACTGCCCCCGTCGGCCTGACGCTGGAACACGCGGATCGGCGGCGTGTATCGCGCGGCGAGCCAAGGCGGCGCCGCGAAGCCGAACACGAGCAGCAAGGCCAGGCCCAGACTCCACAACGCCGCGAGCGGATCGACCGCCGGCAGCGGTGCATTCATCAGCGAGCCTGCCACCACAGCGATGAGTCCTTGCGAAGCCAGGCCCACGGCGAGTCCTACCGCTCCGGCGCCGAGCGCGAGCATCAGCAGACGCAACAGCGCACGTCGCGCGATCACGCGCGAGGTCGCACCCAGCGCTTTCATCACCGCCGCTTCGTCACGCAGGCGCAAGCCATGCTGATGCGCAGAAGCCGCAATCGCGGCGCCCGCGAGCAGCATGGCGGAGAGCACGGCAATGTCGAGAAACTGCTGCGCGCGCGTCAGGGAATTGCGAATCTCGGGCCGTCCGTCCTGTGGGGTCTGAAGGCGCACGCTCTCTGGCAATTCAATCTCGCGCAGCGCGGCGATGCTTTCGGGTGGGCCCGCGATCATGCGCGTGTACTGTACGCGCGAACCGGTCGTGACCAGGCCCGTGGCCGGAAGGTCTTCGAGCGCAATCATCACGCGCGGCGCGAGGTCCGAGAACCCGCCGCCGCGATCTGGCTCGTAGGTGAGCAGGCGCGTGACGCGAAAACTCGACTGGCCGAGCTGGATGGAGCTTCCGATACCGAGACCCAAGTCCTGCCACAGACGCAGATCGACCCAGACTTCGCCGGACGGTGGGCCGCGCGTCTCCGTGCGCTCATCGCCGAAGGGCTCGTCCGCGGTGCGTAGCGCGCCACGCAGCGGATAGTTCGCGTCCACCGCTTTTACCGCAGCGAGCGAGGAGTTCTCGCCCAGAAACGCGACGCTCGGGAACTGCACGAGCTGCGCGCGCTTCGTGTCGATGGCTTCGAGCTTTTCGACAAGATCGGGCGGCAGCGGATCGCGCGAACGAATCGCCGCGTCGGCACCGAAGGCCTCGCCGGACTGATCGTTGAGCGCGCGGGCGACGCGATCGCTGAACAGCGCCACCGCGCTGCTCGCCGCCACGGCGATGGCGACCGCAATCGCGAGGATCAACAGCTCTGGTGTGCGAAGCCAGCGCCGCAAAACGTTCACTGCAACCTGCCGTTGACTAGGGTCAGCACGCGACCGCAGCGCCCGGCGAGGTCAGTGTCATGCGTGACCAGCACCAGGGTGGTGCCGCGCTCGCGGTTGAGCGCGAACAGCAGGTCGATGATCTCGCCGCCGGTGGTGCTGTCCAGATTGCCGGTGGGTTCGTCGGCGAACAGGATTGCGGGGCTGGCGGCGAAAGCACGCGCGATAGCGACGCGCTGCTGCTCGCCGCCCGAGAGCTGATAGGGATGATGGCTCGCCCGCTCCGCGAGGCCGACTTGTTCGAGTGCTTCGCGCGCACGCTTCGACGCATCCGCGTGACCGGCAAGGTCCGCACCGAGCCTCGCGTTCTCCAGCGCGGTGAACCCTGCCAGCAACTGGAAAGACTGGAACACGAAGCCGACGCGACCGGCACGCAGCCTGGCGCGGCCGTCCTCGTCCAGAGGACCCAGGTCGGTGCCGGCCAGTTCGATGCGGCCGCGCGTAGGCCGGTCCAGGCCTGCGAGCATCGACAGCAAGGTGGTCTTGCCAGAGCCGCTGCGACCGACGATCGCCGCGGACTCCCCTTGCGAGATCGCGAGATCGACCCCATCAAGAATCTTCAGGCGCTTTTCGCCGTTGCTAATCTCATGCGCCACATCCTGGGCGCGCACCGCCCACGCCATGTCACTTGCCATGTCACTCCGATTTGTTTGCGTGCTGCTGTTGAGTCTGGGTCTGCTGCCGGCGACGGTGGCGGCGAAGTCTTCGGTGCCAGTGATCCTGGTGCTCGGAGACAGCCTGTCAGCCGGTTACGGGCTGGATGCCGGCGACGGCTGGGTTTCTCTATTGGAGCAAAAGCTGAAGTCTCAAGGTTTGCCGCACGCGGTGGTCAACGCCTCGGTGAGCGGCGAGACCACGGCGGGCGGACTGGCGCGACTGCCTGCCTTGCTGGACCGCCATAAGCCGGATTTGGTTCTGGTGGAACTGGGTGGCAACGATGGTCTGCGGGCGCTGCCGCTGAAGTCCATGCGCGCCAATCTTGAACGGATCGTGGACACGTCGGCCAAGTCCGGCGCCACGGCGGTGCTGTTCGAGATGCGCATTCCCGAGAACTATGGGCCCGCCTATACCGGCGCGTTCACCCGCACGTTCACCGAGGTATCGCAGACCAAGAAGGTGCCGTTGGTGCCCTTCCTGCTGGCGAGCTTCGCGACCGATCCGAAATCTTTCCAGAGCGATGGCATCCACCCCAACGCAGCGGTGCAGGGCCGCATACTCGACACCATCTGGCCAGCGCTGAAAGACCTACTCAGGCCTTGATTTGAAGCCGGGACAGGCATCTGCACCGGGTGGTCTGACGTAATGCTGTTCGCATCCCCTCGCTCCTCCCCATGAATATTGCTGTCATCGGCTCCGGCATCTCCGGGCTCATCTCTGCCTACCTGCTGTCGCGCCGCCACGAAGTTACGCTGTTCGAGCAGGACGGCCGCGTCGGCGGCCATACCAACACCATCGAAGTCTCGCTGCCCGGCGGCGGAGTGCAGTCCGTGGACACGGGCTGGATCGTCTACAACGGCGTCAACTACCCCAACCTCACCGCGATGTTTCGCGAGCTGGGTGTGAAGACGCGGCCGACGAGCATGTCGTTCGGCGTATCGCTTGGGAACGGCGCTTACGAGTACATGGGCAGCGATCAGTTCTGGACGGTGTTCGCGCAGCCCTCGAACCTGTTCCGCATCTCGCATCTGCGCATGCTGATCGACATCCTGCGCCTGAATGCCAAGTGCAACCGGATACTGAAGTCTGGAGTTCTGCCGGCCGGTACGCTCGGCGAGTTCCTGGCGGGCTCAGGGCTGTCGAAGGAGCTGGCGAGCCGTTACCTGCTGCCGATGGCCGGTTTGATCTGGAGCTGTTCGCCGAAGAAGGCACAGGAATATCCGGCCGCGGACTTCATGCGCTTTTTCGAGTCGCACTCGTTGTTCACGGCAACGCAGCAGCCGACCTGGCACACGGTGATCGGCGGATCGCACCAGTACATCAAGCCGATGCTGGCGGGCTTCAAGGGCAGCCTGCAGCTCAACACGCCCATCCGTTCGATTCATCGTGATCCGTCCGGCGTGACGCTCAAGACCGACGAGGATGAACAATGCTTCGACGTCGCCGTCTGCGCCACGCATTCGGACCAGGCCTTGCGCCTGCTGGTCGATGCCGATGCGGTCGAACGCACGGTGCTCGGCGGCATTCCGTACAACGAGAGTCGCTGCGTCCTGCACACCGATGAATCCTTCCTGCCCAAGCGTCGCGCGTCCTGGGCGAGTTGGAACTACATCAACGACCGCGACGAGGTCCATGATCGCCCCATCTCGGGCAGTTACTGGATGAACAAGCTGCAAGGACTACCCGGCGCGGTGAACTACATCGTCACGCTAAACCCGACGCGCGAGGTGCCGCGCGACAAGGTCTTGTACGACACGGTCTACCATCACCCGCATTACGGACCGGATAGCGTGATGACCCACGAGCGGCTACCCGAGATTCAGAACCGTCGCGGCGTCTGGTTTGCCGGCGCGTGGACGCAGTTTGGGTTTCATGAGGATGGGCTCAAGTCGGGATTGCGGGCGGTCAAAGGGATCGATGCGACCTGCCTGCCCGACTGGGCCGTCTTGTGAACGCAGCGGCCGCTCTTTATCCCGCAAGAGTCATGCATCGGCGCCTGATCGCGCCGTTCTACCGCTTTGTCTATCGCGTGTTCTACTTGCTGTTGGACGTGGATCGCATCGATGAAGCGGCCCGCGATCTGAAATTTTTCTCGCATAACCGCTTCAACATCCTGTCCTTCCGCGACCGCGATTTCGGTCATGGACAACGCGGAGGTTTGCGTCGCTGGGCGGAAGCAATGCTGCAAACACAAGGCATTGCGCTCGAAGGGGGACGCATCCGCCTGCTATGCATGCCGCGTCTGTTTGGCTTTGGTTTCAACCCCATCAGCCTGTGGTACTGCGAGCATCGCGACGGCTCCCTGCGCGCGGTCATCGCCGAAGTACGCAATACCTTTGGCGAAAAACATTCCTACGTCCTGGCATCCGGCGGCGTCCCCATCGCGTATGAGTCTGAGCTGAACAAGGAGAAATGCTTCCACGTGTCGCCGTTTTTCGATCTCGTGGGACGTTACCGATTCTTGTTGAGCGAGCCGGGAGAGCGGTTGCGGGTGGCCATCCACGAGTCGCGCGAAGGAGTTCCGATCCTCGACGCGACACTGGCGGGGGAACGAAAAGCCCTGACCGACCGCGCCATTGTCTGGGAGGTGGTGAAGATGCCGGCCATGACCTTGAAAGTCGTGGCGGGCATTCACTGGGAAGCATTGAAAATCTGGCTGCGTGGGGCGCGCTTTCACAAGAAGCCCGCACCACCGGCCGCAGAGGTCAGCTAATGGACAAGAAAGACGTGCGACAGGGCAACGATTCCTACCGCCAGATCATGGGCCGCGACGGCTTTTCTCCGGACCTGCCTTCCACACTGACCTCTCAGGGGGATTTGCGCGGCCTGTCCTGGAGCCTGCGTCTGGCGCTGTACATGCTCTCGGGCATGCGCAAGGGCTCGCTCGACGTGTACCTGCCCAACGGCGCGACGCGCCATTTCGAAGGCAGCGAGCCCGGTCCGCACGCGGTCTGGCGGATCAAGAACGGTGGCTTGCTGATGCGCCACGTGTTGGCATCAGGCGAAGTGGGCATCGGCGATTCCTATCTCGACGACGCCTGGGATTCACCCGACCTCACCCGCCTGCTGATGACCTTGTATCTCAACGAGCCCTACTACAAGGGCCCGTTCGAGAAGAACTGGCTGGGCAAGCTCTACGGCTATTGGCAGCACCGGCGCAAGTCCAACACCAGGAAGACGGCGCGCAAGAACATCGAGTTTCACTACGACCTCGGCAACGAGTTCTACAAGATGTGGCTCGATGACACGATGGCGTACTCGGCCGGCATGTACATCGAGCCCACGCAGACCTTGCAGGACGCGCAGGTCAACAAGTTCAAGCTGATGTTCGAGCGGCTGAACCTGAAGCCCGAGCACACCGTGCTGGAGATAGGTTCCGGCTGGGGCGGCTTCGCGATTTACGCGGCCACGCACGCGGGCTGCAAGGTGCATTCGATCACGCTGTCGCAGGAGCAGCTTGCCGAGGCGCAACTGCGCGCCGCGCGGGCCGGCGTGGCGGACAAGGTCACGTTCGAGATTCGCGACTATCGCGACGTCACCGAGAAATACGATCGCGTGGTCTCGATCGAAATGTATGAGGCGGTGGGGGAGGAGTACTGGCCCACGTACTTCAGGGCGATCAGCAACGCGCTCAAGCCCGGCGGACAGGCGGCGATTCAGGGCATCACCATCAACCCGGCGATCTTCGAGCACTACCGCAGCAAGCGCGACTACATCCAGAAATACATCTTTCCGGGCGGCATGCTGTGCCCGCCGGGACGCTTCGAGGATCTTGCGCGCGCAGCCGGCATGACGCCGGCACAGCCGAGCTTCTACGCCATCGACTACGCCGACACGCTCGCGCAATGGCATCGCAACGTGCTCGACGTGCGAGAGAAGATTGTCGAGCAGTTCGACGAGCGCTTCCTGCGCATGTGGCGTTATTACCTGAGCTACTGCGAATGCGGCTTCCGCACCGGCAGCATCGACCTGATGCAGATCACACTGCGCAAGGCCTGAACAAACACATGTAGGAGGGGCGCCAGCCCCGACAGGCGCTCGCAACACGACCCCAATCTCGGGCTTCAAAGCGCCTGTCGGGGCTGACGCCCCTCCCACAGTTTGCTCCGCGATTACGGCGCAATTCGCGCTGATAGCTCCTACCGTCGTGAGCGCGCCCTTTGCTCCCGCGGCCGCTTTACCTGATGCTCTTCGCGGGACATCCGCAACGAAATTCGAAGACATGAAAACCGGCCTCACGCTGTTCTCGCTCGCTGCGCTGTTCTCGCTGATCGGCGTCTCGATCTGGGCCACAGGACACATCGGCGTCGTGCCCGTCATCAAGGACGTCGGCGGCAACCCCGGAGCCGGCAACAATCCCTGGCTGGTGGCCACGTTGTTCGACGCCTACTTCGGCTTCCTGTGGTTCTGGCTGTGGGTCGCGTACAAGGAATCTTCGTGGCTCGCGCGCTCGATCTGGCTGATCCTGATTCTCCTGCTCGGCAACATGGCGATGGCCGCCTACATGCTGATCCAGCTCTGGAAGCTGCCGCCGAATCCGTCGATGAAGGACCTGCTGTTGAGGCACGCATGAACGACGCTTTTGCGTCGCCCGCACCACCGGAAAGCTGGTGGCGCAGGCGTATGCTCGCGCCCATCGTCGGACAACTCAGGCAAGGGACCACACCGCGCCTGATCGCGATCACCCTTGCCGCCGGCGCCGTGATCGGTATCTTCCCGATTCTGGGCGCAACGACTCTCATGTGCGCTGTCGTCGCGGCAGCGTTCAAGCTCAACCAGCCGGTGATTCAGACCGTGAACTATCTGATCTACCCGGTGCAGATCGCGCTGCTGTTTCCGTTCTACCGCGCGGGCGAAAAGCTGTTTCGGCAAGAGCCCGTTCCCATCGCCTCTCTCGGTACGCTGACCGAGCGCTTTTGGGCCGACCCTTCACAGTTCTTCATCGACTACGGCATGGTCGCGCTGTACGGCATCACGGTTTGGGCGCTGGTGGCGCCGATGCTGTTCGCGCTGCTGTATTTCGCACTCCGCGGCCCGCTGTATGCGCTGTCGCAGCGTCTGAGCGTGTCGCGCGCTTCACGCTAGCAACAGGCGGGCGACCAGTGTGGTTCCGAGAACGGCGCTAAGCACGAGATCCGTCCGGATCACGCGCCGGATAGCAGGCGTGACTTCCTGTCGTCCTCCGGCCAAGGCGACGAATGAAAGCATGCTCACCAGCGCGAGCTCTGCGGCACCGGTCCGCCATGCCGGCGTGAAGCTGGCCACGACCAGACACAGACCGAGCAGGCCGAACAGTAGCGCCCGATGCCGCAGCAACAGGATCAGCGTGTCGTCGCTCACCGATATGCCATACAAGGCGTGCAGCCAGCGCGCGGAAATCGCGCCGCTGACCGGGATCAGATGAATCAACCCGGCCGCGAGCAGCGATGCGACGAATCCGTATTCGACGACGCGCTCGGTCATCGCTCAAGCGTAAGCCCGGTTCGGCTCGCGGCGGCTCAGTTCGCCGACCAGCAGATACAGCAGCGGCCCGAAGGATCCGAACGGGATCGTGAGCAAGACGAAGGGCCACACCGTGCGTCCGGTGCGGCGTGCGTCGATCACCATCCAGATCATGGCGAGCGTGCATACGATCACCAGGTCGGTCAGCACCTGCCAGCCGGCGCTGGACGGAAAGTGAAAGGCGATGATGCCCCAGTAACCGTGTTCGACCAGCGCCAGGGTGCTGAGTGCACCGAAACCAAGCAGCACCGCGACCAGCAGGATGATTTTCGCGTTCATGTCCGACTCCTTTTGTTGAGGTGGAGCCAGATTGGAGTCACGGCGAACACGCCGCAATTACGCCACACGTAATAGCGGTGGTCCGGGCGCGTTGTCAGAATCCGGGCATGGACACCCAATCCGAAATTGTCTCCGGACCCGAAGCCTTCGGCCGCATGCTGCGCGATTACCGGCGTGGCCGTCGGTTGTCGCAGCTCGACCTGGCACTGAACGCCGAGGTCTCGCAGCGGCACCTGAGTTTTCTGGAATCGGGCCGCGCGCGGCCGAGCCGCGAGATGGTGGTGCAACTGGCGCACGCGCTCGACTTGCCGCTGGAAACGCGCAACCGCCTGCTGACAGCCGCGGGTTTTGCCAGCCTTTATCCGCGCCGCCGGTTGGATGCCGAAGCGATGGCGCCGGTGCGCATGGCACTGGAACGCATGCTGGCGGTGCACGAGCCGTTTCCAGCAATGGTGGTGGATCGCGCGTGGAATCTGGTGATGGCCAACCGCGCGCTGCCGAAGATGTTCGCGCTGCTGGGCGGCATGGAGGCGATGGCCGCAAGAGTCGGCGGCTCCAATCTGTTGCGCGTCAGCTTGCACCCGGAGGGCCTGCGGCCATACATCGCGAACTTTGAGGAGTTCGCCGTGCACCTACTGGCGCGAAGCGCGCATGAAGCGCTCGAACATCCGGCGCTCGACGAACTGCTCAAGGAGGTGCTGCGTTATCCCGGATTGCCCGGCCGCGGCCGCAGCGTGGACATCTCCACGCCAATGCTGCCGGTGCTGCCGATGCGGGTGGCGCTCGGTGGTGTCGAACTGAGCTTGTTCACCACGCTGACGACTTTCGGCACGCCGCTGGACGTGACCGCCGACGAGCTGCGCATCGAGAGTCTTTTTCCCGCCGATGCGGATAGCGAGGCGCTGATGCGGCGGCTACTCGGCTGAGATCCGGACGGCGCCGGGCTCGGCTTTCGGCAGGTTCTTTTCCAGCCACATCAGCATGTCGGCCCACACCCGTTGCGATTGCGCGACGCTGGGCATGGTGTTGGCGTTCGGCAGTTCCAGCGTGATCGTGGGCAAGCCGAGCGTGACGCCGGAGTAGTTGCCCAGCGAACCGGGATACACCCCGAGCGGCTGCAAGCGCAGATACCCGAAGCGCTGCGGCGGCGTCAGCGGTCCGTCGAAATCGAGGATGCCGAACGGCGCGTGCACCGAGATCACCGCATCCGGCTTGAACGCCTTGATCTGCGAAGTGAGCCAGCGCGTTTCCGGTTCCGACATCGCGGATGGTCCCGGAAACCGTCGTGCATCGCCGCGTGCCACGCGCTTCCAGTAGGCGTGTGCGTCGGCGGTCCAATCAGCGGTCGGGAAATTGCGGTTCAGATCGACGCCGCGCGCATTGGTGCGGCTGGCCTTGGGTGCAAGCAGGCCGTCTGGATTGGCGACCGGAATCACGCGCCAGTAGAACGGCTGCAAGCGCTCGCGCTCCAGCTTCTGCATCCACTGGAACACGATGCTGACGGAACTGCGTTCGTCACCGTGTATGCCGCCGATCAGCAGCACGCGGTACGGCGTTTGACGACTGCTGCCCGGGGCGAAGTCGCGATACAGCAGCGGCATGCCGCGCTGGCTTGCACCCACGCCCGCGATCAGTCGGGCATCGAGGCAGGTCCGTTCGCTCACGCTTTTCAGACGTCCTGCAATGCCCTCGCAGAGGTGGCCGATCGAGGCGACCGGCGGCGTCGACTGCGCCGTGAAGACGCCGAAAATAAAAAGCCCGGCGAGTAGCCGGGCCTGGCACGTCTTCATCTTCGCGATCAGCGCTTGCGCTCTTTGCGCACCTTGTCGACAAGGAAGCTGATGACCTCGGCCATCTTGGCGTTGTCGCCCGCCATAGTCGCGGTGGTCTGGTACTTGCCGCCGACCACCACCGTGGGAACGCTGAAAATCAGGTAATCCTTGGCCAGGGTCTCGGCGCGCCGCACGCGGCTGTCAACGGCGAACCCGCTGAAGGTGCTGTCGAATACCTCGGGCAGAACGCCGGTCTGCACGTTGAAGAAGCCGCGCAACGCGCCCTGATTGAACAGGGACTGATGCTTCTCGTGGATTCCCTGGAACAGCGGCAGATGAATCCGGTCGGTGACGCCGAGAGCATCGGCGGTATAGAGCGCTTTCTGCAGCGCAATTCCCTCTGCTTTGCCAAAGCTCACCGGAACGCGGATGAAGTCGACGTCTGCCGGCTTCTTCGCCACCCAGCCCGAGATCGTCGGCTCGAAGTGAAAGCAATGCGGACAGCTATACATGAAGAACTCTTCGACCGTGATCCGCTTCGGATCGGCCGGCTTGGCGGCGGTTTTCACCGGCTTGTACTGCTTGCCTTCCTCGAACTGCGCGCCCTTGTCCTGCGCGGAGCAGGCGAAGGTCAGCAAGGCAAGCGAGGCGACCAGCGCCCGCATCAGACCACGCATGGAATCGATCCTCGAATGACGAATTTATTGGAGACCGTTGAGGTAGGACGCCAGCGCCGCAATCTCCGCATCGGTGAGCTTGGCCGCAACGTCCGCCATGATCTGACCGTTGGGGCCGGCCTTGCGTTCCGCCTTGCGATAGGCGTTGAGCTGAAGCGAGCTGTAATCCGCATGCTGGCCACCCAAGCGCGGATACGACGCCGCCGGGTTGCCGGCGCCCGTCGGCCCATGACAGGCCGCACAGGCCGGCACGCCGCGATCCGCCGCGCCCGCGCGATAAATTTTTTCGGCAACCGCGACCGCTTCCTTGCTGGCCACGCCGGGGGTTTGTTCCTGAGCCCCGAAGTAGGCGGCGAGATCCTGCATGTCCTGATCGGACAGCGCCGCAACCTGCGCGGCCATGATTGCGTTATTGCGCGAGCCGTCCTTGAAGTGCTTGAGCTGCGCGTAGGTATACGGCGCGCCCTGACCGGCCAGCTTGGGCCAGGCCGGCACCGCGCTATTACCCTTGGGCCCGTGGCAGGCCGCGCACACCGCGGCCTTGGCTTCACCGGCCTTGGCATCGCCCTTGAGAAAGGCGCTGGCAGCAGCGGCCTCCGCGGCAAAAGCGGATGAGGTAAAGCCCAGCACAGCGGCAAGCATCAGGCCGCGAAATACGATCGACATAGGTGAATCACTCCCTGGAACGACATGCAAACGCGCCTGAGATGGCTAATATGGGTTGCGCGCAAGCGTTTATGGTGGCGCGAATTTTACACGGCGCGCGCCTCAATGCTGAACTCCTTAAAGACTCCCCGCTCAGGTTCTCCGTTCGTGGTGAGCCTTTCGAACCATGAACGGAGAACCCGGCGACGGCGCAGCTCGGCGCGGTCGCCCCTCGACAAGCTCAGGGCGAACAGAGACTCGTGAAGACCGTCCCAAAATCTGCCCGATCGATACCCAACCCTTTCGTCCTGGCCCAGTTCCTGATGTCTGCGGCGAGCCTGACGCAGTGCCCGCGGGACGAGCAGCCAGAAATCGCGTTCGCGGGCCGTTCCAACTCCGGCAAGTCCAGCGCGCTCAACACGCTGTGCGGGCGCAAGGCGCTGGCGCGGGTGAGCAAGACGCCGGGCCGGACTCAGTTGATCAATCTGTTCGAATTGCCCGCTGGTGGCCGGCTGGCCGACCTGCCCGGCTATGGCTACGCCGCCGTGCCGGGCGCCACGCGCAAGAGCTGGGCGCGCATGGTGGGCGGCTACGTGGAGCAGCGGGTCAATCTGCGCGGCATCGTGCTCATCATGGACTGCCGCCACCCATTGACCGATCACGATCGCGACCTGCTCGCCTGGATCAAGGCCTCGCAGCGGCAATGTCACGTCCTGCTGACCAAGGCGGACAAGCTCAGCTACAGCGCCTCGAAGAAAGTCCTGACCGAAGTGCGCAAAGGCATTGCGGACCTGGGCGTGGACGCGGATCTCCAGCTTTTTTCCTCGATGACGGATCAGGGTGTCGAAGAAGCGCGCAAGGCGATCTGGACCCTGTTGAACGGAGCGCCGCTGGAAGCTGCCGCGGCGACCTTGCCTGAGAGCGGGACCGAATAAAAACGTGGCTCAAAAAAAGGCCCGGCGGATCGGGGAAATCCGCCGGGCCAGCTGCTCCGGCTTGGGGATGCCGGACCCGCCTAGGGAGTAGAGGCGGGGAGTGAGGAAGGGAGGTCCGTCACTCGGGGTAATAGAGTGGGGGTTTGCCGGAAAAGTTCGGGAATCGGCAGAAATTTTTTCGCGAAATGCCGCAATTGGCTCCAAGCTGCTGAAGCGGCGCGAATTATTTTTTTGGGCTCGCCGGAACTAGGGCTCACCCTCAACTGCTGGCGTGTCCGGTGGCGGTGTGTGCAGCGTCCCAGTTGTCGCCCAGACCGAAATCCGCCACTAGCGGCACCGCGAGTTCGTGGATGCGGCACATGCGATTTGCAATGCCTGGTGCAAGCAGCGCGATGCGCTCGACCGGGCCTTCGAACACGAGTTCGTCGTGCACCTGCATGATCATTCGCAGGTCCGGTGCGTTCGCATCGAGCCAGGCCTGCACGTCGATCATGGCGAGCTTGATGAGGTCCGCCGCGGTGCCTTGCAGCGGCGCGTTGATGGCAATGCGCTCGGCGTACTGGCGCAGGCCCTGGTTCTTCGACTGGATGTTGGGCAGGTACAGACGGCGGCCGAACAGGGTTTCGACATAGCCGTGCACGCGCGCCGATTCGCGCGTGCCGTCCATGAAGCGCTTCACGCCGGGGTAACGGCCGAAGAAACGCTCCATGTACTCCGCAGCCTCATTGCGCGGAATGGCGAGCTGGCGCGCAAGGCCGAAGGCGGAAATGCCATAGATCAGGCCAAAATTGATGGCCTTGGCGGCGCGGCGTCGTTCGGACGGCACCTGGTCGAGTGGCAGGCCAAACACTTCTGCGGCCGTGGCCTGGTGAATGTCGAGCCCGCTCTTGAACGCAGCGACCAGGCGCTCGTCGCCGGAGAAATGCGCCATCAGGCGCAACTCGATCTGCGAATAGTCGATCGACAGCAGCGCGCAGCCAGGCTCCGGCACGAAGGCCTGGCGGATGCGCCGGCCCTCGAAGGTGCGCACCGGAATGTTCTGGAGATTCGGGTCTTGCGAGGACAGGCGCCCCGTCGCAGCCACCGCCTGGTGGTAGCTGGTGTGGATGCGCCCGGTATGTGGGTTCACCGCCAGCGGCAACTGCTCGGTGTAAGTCGAGCGCAGTTTCTGCATGCCTCGCCAGTCGAGAATCAGGCGCGGCAGCGGATGCTCCGTGGCCAGTTCTTCGAGTACGTCTTCGGCGGTGGACGGATCGCCCTTGGGCGTCTTGCTCACCACGCGCAGGCCGAGTTGCTTGAAGAGGATTTCCTGCAACTGCTTGGGCGAGCCGAGGTTGAACTCGGTGCCCGCGGCGCGATAAGCCTCGGCCTGCAACTCGTCCATGCGGCCCGCGAGTTCCACGGAAATTCGATTCAGCAGCGCCGAGTCCACGCGCACGCCGGTCTGTTCGACCCGCGCGAGCACCGGTACCAGGGGCATCTCGATTTCCTCGAACACGCGCTTGAGTTCAGGCACCTCGTTCAGGCGCGGATACAGCGCGTGATGCAGCCGCAAGGTGATGTCCGCATCTTCGGCGGAATATTCCGCCGCCTTGTCCAGCGCGACTTGATTGAACGTGATCTGGTTCTTGCCCTTGCCCGCCACGTCCGCGAACTTGATGGTCTTGTGGCCGAGATATTTCTCCGCCAGCGTGTCCATGTCGTGGCGATTGCCCGCGGCATCCAGCACGTAGCTTTCCAGCATGGTGTCGTAAGCCACGCCGCGGACCATCACGCCGTGGCGCGCAAGCACGTTCAAGTCGTACTTGATGTGCTGCCCGACCTTGGGTTTGGACGCATCCTGTAGGAGCGGCTTCAGCCGCGACAGCACGTTCTCCAAGGAGAGCTGCTCCGGGGCACCCAAGTAATCGTGCCCGACCGGCACGTACCAGCCCTGCCCTTCCTCCACCGCAAACGCCATCCCGACGAGTCGCGCCTGATTGGAATCCAGCGAATCGGTTTCGGTATCCACGCAGATCAGCGTTGCCGCATTCAGACGCTCGATCATGAGCGTCAGCGCCGCTTCGTCCACAACCAGTTCGGCGCGCGTCGTGACGGAATTCTCGCTGCGCTGCGGCACCGGGATTTCGCTCGGCGCTAGCACCGCCTGCGTCGCGGCCTGCGGTCTTGCAGCCGCATCCGAAGTGCGCCGCCCCATGCCGAGCCGCGCATAAAAAGCGTCGAGCTGTTCCTCGTCCGCAGGTCGTGGCACGAGATGGTCCGGAGTCAGGCCCAGATCGAGCGCGATGCGAATCGTCGCCAGGTCCTTGGCCATCGGCAGCGTGTTCAGGCTGGCGCGAATGTTCTCGCCGAGCTTGCCCTTGATGTTGCCCGCCGCCGCGACCACGCCGTCGAGCGAGCCGTACTCGACGATGAGTTTCGCCGCGATCTTTTCACCCACCCCGGGAACGCCGGGAATATTGTCCGAGGCATCGCCCATCAGCGCGAGGTAATCGACGATGCGCTCGGGGCGTACCCCGAATTTCTCCACCACGCCGGCCGGGTCCATGCGCCGGTTCTTCATGGTGTCGAGCAGGTGCACCTCAGCAGTTACGAGCTGCGCCATGTCCTTGTCGCCGGTGACGATCAACACCGGCTGGCCCGCGGCCGCCGCTCGCGTCGCGAGTGTGCCAATCACGTCGTCGGCCTCGACACCGGGAACCTGCAAGACCTTCAGGCCCAGGGCTTCGCACAGCTCCACCACCAGCGGGAACTGCGTGGTCAGGTCTTCCGGCGTGGCGCTGCGGGTGCCCTTGTACGCAGGATAGATGTCCTCGCGAAAAGTGCGCCCCGGCGGATCGAACACTACCGCCAGACTCTTCGGCTCGTAGTCCTTGATGAGGCGCTTGAGCATGTTGTTCATGCCGAATACCGCGCCGGTTGGCGTGCCGTCCGGCGCAGTGAGCGGCGGCAGCGCGTGGAACGCGCGGAACAGCCAGTTGCTGCCGTCGATCAGTATCAGCGGGTGAGGGGTTTCGCTCATGGCAGCAGGTGCTCTCCGCGAATCAGGTCGTCGAAGGTTTCGCGCGCGCGCGCCAGCACCGCGTGATCGCCATCGACCATCACCTCGGCCGCACGGCCCCGCGAGTTATAGTTGCTGGACATCACGAAACCGTAGGCACCGGCGGTGCGCACGGCGAGCAGATCGCCCTCGGCGATGGCGAGTTCGCGATCCTTGCCGAGCCAGTCGCCGGTTTCGCACACCGGGCCGACCACGTCGTAGGTCTGAGGCGTTGCGGTCTGGTTCTGTTGCACGGGGACGATGTCCATCCAGGCCTGGTAGAGCGCGGGGCGCAGCAGGTCGTTCATCGCGGCATCGACCACGGCGAAGTGCTTGGCCTCGCCATGCTTGATCAGCTCCACGCGCGTCACCAGGATGCCGGCGTTGCCAGCGATGGCGCGCCCGGGCTCGGTCATGACCTTCAGGTTTCGACCGGCGAGGTTGGGCAGAAAGGCGCGCGCCCAGTCGGCGGGTTCGGTGGGTGTCTCGTCGCGGTAGCGCACGCCCAGGCCGCCGCCCACATCGATGTGCTCGAAGGCGATGTCTTTTGCGGCGAGCCGATCCACCAGCCCGAGCACGCGGTCGAGCGCGTCGAGGTAGGGCGAGACGTCGAGCAACTGCGAGCCGATGTGGCTGGCGACGCCGCTGATGTGGATGCCGCGCATGTCGGCGGCCTCGACGTACAGCCGTTCGGCGGTCGCGAGATCCACGCCGAACTTGTTCTGCTTGAGGCCGGTGGAGATGTAGGGATGCGTCTTGGCGTCCACGTCGGGGTTCACACGCAGCGCGATGTGCGCGCGTACGCCCAGTTCCTGGGCGATGCGATCCAGCCTGCGCAACTCGGATTCTGATTCGACGTTGAAGCAGCCGACCTCTTGTTCCAGCGCGAATCGCAGTTCGTCGGCGGTCTTACCGACACCGGAGAACACGACCTTCGCTGGATCACCTCCGGCCGCAAGCACGCGCCGCAGTTCGCCGACGGAGACGATATCGAAACCGCTACCGAGCTTGGCCAACACACCCAGCACCGCTAGATTCGAGTTGGCCTTCACCGCGTAGCACACCTGATGCGGTACGGAGGCGAGCGCGTCGTCGAAGGCGCGGTAATGACGCTCCAGGGTTGCACGCGAGTAGACATAGCAGGGCGTACCGAAACGCTGCGCGATATCGGCGACGCGTACCTCTTCGGCGTGCAGCTCGCCGTCGCGATTGTTGAAGTAGTCTGTCACGGCTGGGTCGGCGTGACGGCGGGCTTGGCCTCTTCTTCTTCCGGCTTGGCCGGGTCGGGCTTGGGAGCACCGGTAACAGGCTTCGTGGCCGGCGCCGGCTGGGTGCCGGGCAGATACAGCGGACCCGACTGGCCGCAGGCCGTGAGCAGAAAAGGGATCAGTAGAATGAGGGTTCGCATGGGGCCGGGTCGTTCCCGCAGCGGCGGGAATCCATTAACGTGCGGCGCATTCTATCCGCCCCACCCGCAACTCCATGAAGCTCATCGAATCCAAGACTGAAGTCACCGTTCAACCCGAGGCGCCCGCGCTGGCCTGCGTGATCTGGATGCACGGCCTGGGCGCCGACGGCCACGACTTCGTGCCCATCGTGCGCGAGCTGTCGCTACCGAAAGACGTGCCGGTGCGCTTCATTTTTCCGCACGCGCCGGTGCGGCCGGTGACGCTCAACGGCGGCATGCCGATGCGCGCGTGGTACGACATCAAGTCGCTGGACCGCAACGGCATGCAGGACGAGGCCGGCATCCGCGAATCCGAATCGCGCGTTCGTGCGCTCATCGCCGAGCAGCAGAAGTCGGGCATCGAAGCCAAACGCATTGTGCTCGCAGGCTTTTCGCAGGGCGGCGCGATTGCGCTGCAAACGGCGTTGCGTTGCCCGGATCGCCTGGGCGGCTTGATGGCGCTGTCCACTTACTTGCCGATCGCCGACTCGCTGGCCAAGGAGGGCAGCGAGGCGAATCGCGATCTGCCCATCCTGATGTGCCACGGCCAGTTCGACTCGGTGCTGCCGCTGCAATTCGGAGAATGGAGCCGCGACCGGCTTAAGGCGCTCAACTACGCCGTGCAGTGGCAGGCCTACCCGATGGCCCACGAAGTCTGCATGGAGGAAATCGGGCACATCGGTGCCTGGCTCACGCGGGTGCTTCAGGACTGAGCACGGCATCGGCGCGCGCCGATCTCCGCGCCGTCGAGCGCGCGCGCGACAACTGCTCCAGCGTGATCGCCTTCACGGCCTGCTGACTGCGCCGGATGTGTTGCGTCATCGCCTGCTGCGCGGCGACCGCATCGCGCTTGACCAGGTGCTGGCAGATCGCGTGGTGCTCCTTGTACGTCAGGTCCACACGCATGTTCTGGGTAAAGTCCAGGCGGCGGATGATGTGGATGCTGTGGTTGACCCTTTGCAGGTAATCCGCCAGCACCAGGTTGCCGCTGCCTTCTGCGAGCGCAATGTGAAATCCCTCGTCGCGACCGGCCATGGTTTCCACGTCCTGCTCTTCGCTGGGCTGGTGAGCCGGGTCCCACTGACGCGCTAATTCCTTGAGCGCGCGGTCCGGCATGTGGGTGCAGGCCAGTTCCACCGCACAGAGTTCGAGCGCGATCCGCACCTGGTAGTGCTCGTCCAGTTCCTCGATATCGATCTCGCGAATGAAGCAGCCCTGCTTCGGCCGCACCGTGAGGTAGCCCTCCAGTTGCAGGCGCTGCAAGGCCTCGCGCACCGGCGTACGGCTGACGCCGAAGCGCGCGGCGAGTTCGGTTTCGGTCACGCGCGAGCCGGGGTAAAGCTCGAACCCCATGATGAGGATTTTGAGCTGGCTGTAAACCTCCTGAGCCGATCCGGTCCGAATCGGAGTGACGGCATTCATGCGGGTGCTCGTGATGAGAATGCTGGGACGATTGTATTCAGCCGATGGGACAAGTGTTGCGACCCGCTGTGGTGCGCGGTGCCAGCGAGTGGTGCATTGACGAATTTCGATGCCGGTCTATCGCGGACATGGCCCGAATCCAGTAAACATCCGCAGCCCTTGTAGGAGGGGGCTCCGTCCCGACTGGCGCTCGCCCATCGCATCGGTATGGGTCACCCGGGCCTTCGGTCGGGGCGGAGCCCCTCCTACAGTTTGCTTCGCGATTACGGCGCGATTCGCGCTGATAGTTCCTACAGAAGACGGGCACCGTAGGAGCGGGCCATGCCTGCGATCGCAGACTCCGGAAAAACGTCTTGCATGCAACGAAGCATCCTGGCATGGATGCTGCGTTATCCGCCTCAGCGCACAGCGGCGAAAGGCCGCACGGGGGCGATGCGATGCACGTGATCCAGGCCGAGCCTTACGAGTTGCCCTTCGAAACGGCGAGTACCGCGCTGCTGATCATCGACATGCAGCGCGATTTCATCGAGCCGGGGGGGTTCGGCGCGATGCTCGGCAACGACGTGAGCCTGCTGCGTCGCGCCATCGATCCGATTCACGCGCTGCTCTCCGCGTTCCGAAAGGCCGGCATGTTGGTGCTGCACACCCGCGAAGGACATCGATCCGATCTGGCCGACGCACCGCCGAGCAAGCTGGTTCGCGGCAAGAGCGAAATGCATATCGGCGACGTGGGGCCGATGGGCCGCATCCTCATTCGCGGCGAAGCCGGCCACGACATCATTCCCGAGCTGTATCCGATTGCTGGCGAGCCGGTGATCGACAAGCCCGGCAAGGGCTCGTTCTGCCAGACCGACCTTGAACTCATTCTCAAGAATCGCGGCATCCGCACCTTGATCGTTTGCGGCGTGACCACCGAGGTCTGCGTGCACACCACGGTGCGCGAGGCCAACGACCGCGGCTTCGAATGCCTGATACCGGCGGATTGCGCAGCCTCGTACTTTCCAGAATTTCACGAGACGGCGCTGCGCATGATCAAGGCGCAGGGCGGCATCTTCGGTTGGGTATCGGACTCGGCGCGGGTCATCGCTGCGCTGGGATAGCGGTCGGTTCTTTACGGGGAAAGGGAGACATTTCATGAGCAGCGCTGCGAGCAGCACCACCGGCTTCAAACCATCCATCTGGGTCCCCGGCGACTGGAACGCCTTCTTCGGTTTCGGCACCAACATCCTGGTCAATCTGCTGACCATGACGGCGCTTTTGCTCTACGTGCTCAAGCTGCCGAACGATCTCGTGTTCAGCCGCATTCTTCCGGCCACGGGGCTGATGCTGTTCCTGTCCACGGTGTACTACGCCTGGCTCGCGTACAAGCTGGCGAAAAAGACCGGACGCAGCGATGTCTGTGCGCTGCCCTCGGGTATCAGCGTGCCGCACATGTTCGTGGTGGTGTTCGTCATCATGCTGCCCATAGCCGCGTCCACCGGCGACCCGATCAAGGGCTGGGAAGCGGGCCTCACCTGGGTGTTCGTGCAGAGTTTCGTACTGATGCTCGGCGGCTTCATCGCGCCGCTGATCAAGAAGATCACGCCGCGCGCCGCGCTGCTCGGTGCGCTCGCCGGTGTGTCCATCGCCTTCATCTCCATGCGTCCGGCGCTGGAGATGTACATGGATCCTGTGATCGGCATCATCTGCTTCGCCATCCTGCTGTCGAGCTGGTTCGGCGGGGTGCGTTATTTCAAGGGCATCCCCGCGGGCCTGGTCGCGATTGCGGTGGGCTCGCTCATCGCCTGGGGCGGACTGGCGCTGGGGCTCGAATTCGGCGGCATGAGCCTGGACAAGCTCGGCAACTCGTTTGCGAGCTTCGGCTTCTCCATTCCGCTGCCAGCGTTCGGCCACGTGTTCGGCGGCTTCGAATTCCTGGCCGTGATTCTCGTCACCGCCATTCCCTTCGGCATCTACGATCTGGTCGAGGCGATGGATAACGTCGAGAGCGCGGAAGCCGGCGGCGATCACTTTCCCACCACGCGCGTCATCACCGCGGACGGTGTCGTGAGCCTGATTGGATGCCTGCTCGGCAACCCCTTCATCAACGCGGTCTACATCGGCCATCCGGGCTGGAAGGCCATCGGCGGACGCATCGGCTATTCCGCCGCCACCGGCGTGATGGTGCTGATTCTGTCCTGGTTCGGAATCCTGGCCGTGATGATGGCGCTGATTCCCATCGTGGCCATCTCGCCCATCCTGCTCTACATCGGCATGCTCATCGGCGCGCAGGCCTTCCAGGAAGTGCCGAAGAGCCACGCGCCCGCGGTGATCCTGGCGCTGATTCCGCAGGTCGCCGGCTGGGGCAAGCTGATGATCGACAATGCGCTCGGCGCAGCCGGCACCAACGCGGCGGCCGTCGGCATCGAGAAACTCGCCGGCATGGGCGTGCTCTACCACGGCCTGGAGTTGCTCGGCAGCGGCGCCATTCTCACCAGCCTGATTCTTGCGGCGGTCGCTGCGAGCATCATCGACCGCGCCTTCGACAAGGCGTCCGGGTTCGCACTGGCCGGCGCCCTGCTGACCTTCTGGGGCTTTATGCACAGCGAGGCCATTGGCGTTGCCAAGACGCCGCTGGTGGCGCTGAGCTATCTAGGCGTCGCGGTGCTGTTGTACGGATGTCACCGGTTCAACGTCGCCGCTGCGCCGATGAAGTCGCGGCCTCAGGACGCCATGCCCGGCAGCGAAGCTGCCATCTGAGACGGAAGAGCCGAATGTCCGAACGATTCATCCAAGCCGAACCCTACCCCTGGCCGTACAACGGCGATCTGCGTCCCGAGAACACGGCGCTGATCATCATCGACATGCAGACGGATTTTTGCGGCGTCGGCGGCTACGTCGACAAGATGGGCTACGACTTGTCCTTGACGCGCGCGCCGATCAAGCCGATCCAGTCGGTGCTGGGCCTGTTCCGCAAACAAGGCTTCCACGTCATCCACACGCGCGAAGGCCACCGACCCGATCTCGCCGATCTGCCGGCGAACAAGCGCTGGCGCTCGCGGCGCATCGGCGCCGGCATCGGCGACGACGGCCCCTGCGGTCGCATCCTGGTTCGCGGTGAGCCGGGCTGGAATCTCATCGACGAACTCAAGCCCCTGCCTGGCGAGGTCATCATCGACAAGCCGGGCAAGGGTTCGTTCTGCGCCACCGACCTCGAGCTGATTCTCAACCTGCGCGGCATCGACAATCTGATACTCACCGGCATCACCACCGACGTCTGCGTGCACACCACGATGCGCGAAGGCAACGACCGCGGCTTCGAATGCGTGCTGCTGGAAGACTGCTGCGGCGCCACCGACCACGCCAACCATCTGGCGGCGCTGAGCATGATCAAGATGCAAGGCGGCGTGTTCGGCGCGGTGTCCAACTCCGGAGCATTGCTCGCCGCGTTGTCCTGAAGAAGCACAGCGGAAAATGGTCCGCGGCAAGAGGACAGGTTAGTCTCGCGGCTCAACGAATCTGGATCGACGGCTGCGGATGAATGCGATTGCAATGCGGGGCCTGCTGAACGTGGCGGCCCTGGCGGAAACGGCGGGCTGGCAGTTTTTCCATACCGGCATCGACTGCCTTCCGATCTACGAAACCCCCAACGACGGCCCGGCCGCGATGCTTCTGCGCTACCGGCCCGGCGCCTCGGCGCCCGCCCACGTGCATGAAGGAATCGAGCACATCCTGATTCTCTCCGGCAGCCAGATCGACGAGCGCGGACATCATCCCGTCGGCAGCCTGCTGATTCATCCGCCCGGCACCGAGCACCATGTGCGCAGCGACGAGGGCTGCGTCGTGCTGGCGATCTGGGAGCGCAGGGTCAGGCTCATCGGAGCCGAGTCGGAAGAGGAGCCGTCGGGTTGCTGAGGTGCCGACTCAGCAACCTCGAAAAATCGCCAGCACATCGGCGCCCGCTTCCATGGCGGTAAAGAGCAGGCCGCCGCAGAACATCGCAAGCGCACCCAGTACGGCCGCGACGAACGCGCGCGCTGTCGATACCTTGTGGCAGCGGGCGTAAGCGACCCAGGCAAAGCTCATCCACAGCACCATCACGACACCCAACAGCCGCCTGAGGCCGTTGGCGATGGATGGCAGCGGGCGACTCATGGCCTGCGTGTAGGCCTCCAAGGCGAGAGCCAGTCGCCGATCCGTGACCACGGCGTCGGGCAGTGTTTCCGAACCTGCAGGAGCAGCGCCCGATCCCGGAGCCATCGCACACAGGAGCTGCACCACGAGCGGTTTTATTTCCGTCGTCGCCTGCTGCATCGCCATTTGAGCCTTCGCCATCAGCGGATCGAGTATCGCCAGGTGGCTCGCGGCGTTGCGCAGCGCCACCAGCACCAAGGCCACCCCGCAGAAGAAAGGCGCAATCGTCATGAAGCGGCCGAGCCGGGAGCGTACGCCCACGGTGCGCCACGCCAAATAGATCGTAGCGGCGGCTCCGATGAATTCGAGGGAGTCGAGCATCACCCTGCTCCCGGCCTGAATCGTCGCCGCCCGAACCACGATCGGGGTCTGGGGCATCCAAACTTGCGGCAGAGCAATACCGAGCAACAGCGCGATCAGAAGCGACCACAGCAGAAAGCTCAGCGAACGCTGCACCTGTTCGTCCTCAAGCTCCGGCGGCGCACCCAAGTTCTCCGTCAGAAAGCGCTGGGGACGGACCAGGCAAGCCGCGAAATACGCCAGGTAACGCGGAAGTTCTCCGGGCATTTTTTTGAGAAGTTGTTTCACTGCACAGCACTCCGGGTCTTCATGGGTCGCTTGCCACTCGGCTTTCGGCGCCGCGGGCGCGGGCGCCGGCCCGCGCGGATGCGTCAGCATCTTGCGCGCATCATCGGGGAGATCGGAATCCAGGCGCATCACGACATTACTCGAATGCTTTTGCCGAACTGCCTCGCCTGTTCGGTGAGCATTGCCACGAGGAACTGTGTTTGGGGCTCAAGGAATCGGTTCCCGTCCGCTGCACCGCCGACGCACCGGAACAGCCGCTGAGCATGCGCGAGCTGTATCGCAACATTTTTCCCTGAAACGTCGCTCAGTCGTTTTCCGCCGCCACATCCACCGTCCAGGTTTCGTCTTCCTCGCTCACGCGCAGGTGAACCAGGATGGGCTGGCAGCACACCGAGCAGTCCTCGGTATAGGTCTGCGAACCGGCGGACAAATCCAGTTCCAGCACGATGGTTTCCCAGCAGTAGGGACAAGTGACTTCGGCGTCTTCGAGCATCGCTTGTATCTCAGAGAAAGAGGCTGAACAGGCGGTTCTGATACCGCTGCCCGGCGTCGCTGGGGCGAATGAACTCGCCGATCTCTTCGATCATTCCGAGTCGCTTCGCCTCTGCCAGCGGCGTCTTTAGCGCCGCGAACGCGAGCCCGCTGCGCGACTCGAATTGCGCGCGCGAAAAACCGGCATGAAGTCGCAGCGCGTTCATGCAGAACTCGAAGGGCAGTTCTCCGGCCGAGAGCTTGCGCTGCTCCTGAATCGCGCCGGTCGTGCCCGCGCTTTCCATGTAGGTGCGCGGGTGCTTGTGCCGTGCGCGCCGCTCGATGCGCAGTCCGCCGTCATCGACGAACGTGCGCTTGGCATGCGCACCGGCGCCGATGCCGATGTAGTCGCCGAAGCTCCAGTAGTTGAGGTTATGGCGGCTCGGCCGGCCAGGGCGCGCGAAGGCGGAGGTTTCGTAGTGCTCGAAGCCTGTCGATGCCAGTAACTCGCAGCCGGCATCGTGCATGTCGGCCGCCGCGTCTGCGTCGGGGAGCGGTGGCGGACGCGCCGCGAACTCGGTGTTCGGCTCCAGGGTGAGGTGGTACCACGACAGGTGCTCGGGCGCGAGTGCGATGGCCTGTTGCAAGTCGCGGAGCGCGCCGTCGATGACCTGATTCGGCAGCGCAAACATCAGGTCGAGATTGAGATTGTCGAAGCCCGCCGCCCTCGCTAGTTCGAAGGCGCGCAGCGCTTCATCGCGACCATGAATACGACCGAGCGACTTCAGATACGCGTCGTCGAAACTCTGCACGCCGATGGACATGCGGTTGAAGCCCGCGCTGCGGTAGCCGCGGAAATTTGCGGCGTCCGCGGTGCCGGGATTGGCTTCGAGCGTGATCTCAATGTCGTCTGCAAATCGCAAACGCCGTGACGCCGCTTCGAGCATGCGGCCTATGGCTGCACCGGAAAACAGGCTGGGCGTACCGCCGCCGAAAAATACGCTGGTGACGGTACGTGGCTCGGCATCGCGCAGTTCGAAATCCAGATCGCGGATCAGTGCGGCAACATAGTCGTCTTCGGGAATCGGGCCGCGCGCAGCGTGCGAGTTGAAATCGCAGTACGGGCACTTGCGCGCGCACCACGGCAGGTGGATGTAGAGCGCGAGCGGAATCGCTACCTGGATAGAGCTGGCGGATTGCGCGGCCGCCTGCTCCGCAATCATGTCTCGCCGAGCTGGCGCAGCAACGACTGCATCGCCTGGCCGCGATGGCTGATGCGGTTCTTCTTTTCGGGCGCCAGCTCGGCCGACGTGCAGTGGTGATCCGGCACGAAGAACAAGGGGTCGTAGCCGAAGCCCTGCGCGCCGTGCGGGGCACGCAGAATCTGCCCGCGCCAGCGGCCTTCTGCAATTACGGGAATCGGGTCGGTGGGCGAACGCAACATGGCCAGCACGCACACGAACTGTGCGCCGCGGCCTGCGTCCGGAACGTTTTCCATCTCGGCCAGCAGCTTGGCGTTGTTGACAGCATCGGACGCCGGTTCCCCGGCATAGCGTGCGGAGCGCACACCGGGCGCGCCGTCGAGCGCGTCCACGCACAGCCCGGAGTCGTCGGCAATCGCGGGCAGGCCCGAAACCGCGGCAGCGTGCCGCGCCTTGATGAGCGCGTTCTCGACGAAGGTGGCGCCGGTTTCGGCCGGCTCGATGGGGGAGAACTCGCTGACCCTGCGCACGCACCAGCCCAGCGGACCGAGCAGGTCTTCGAGCTCGCGCGCCTTCTTCAGATTGCGGCTGGCGATGACGATTTCTTCCATGGCCGGATTGTACGCTCGCGGCCCTACGATCAGCCCGCCAGAGCCTTGCGCTGCGCTTCGACCAGTTGCGCGATGCCGGTTTGCGCGAGGTCGAGCAGACGGTCCAGTTCTTCGCGACGGAAGGCGTGGCCCTCGGCCGTTCCCTGGACTTCGATGAAATGGCCGGCGTCGTTCATGACCACGTTCATGTCGCACTCGCAATCCGAATCCTCGACATAGTCCAGGTCCAGCACCGGCTCGCCGCGATGGATGCCGACGCTGACCGCGGCGACGTGCCCGTGAATCGGGTTGGTCTTGATCTGTCGCCGGGCTTTCATCGCCGCCACGGCATCGACCAGCGCGACGTAGCTGCCGGTGATGGCCGCGGTACGCGTACCGCCGTCCGCCTGGAGTACGTCGCAATCGAGCGTGATGGTGTTGGGGCCGAGCGCGTCGAGATCGACCACCGCGCGCAGCGAGCGCCCGATCAGGCGCTGGATTTCCTGGGTGCGGCCCGACTGCTTGCCCTGCGCCGCCTCGCGCCGGGAACGCGTGTGAGTGGCGCGCGGCAGCATGCCGTATTCGGCGGTGACCCAGCCGCCTTCCTTCTTCCACGCCGCGCCGCGTTCCTCGACGCTGGCGGTGCACAGCACCTGGGTGTCGCCGAAACTCACCAGCACAGAGCCCTCCGCATGGCGCGTATATCGGCGCTGGATCGAGACGGCGCGAAGCTGATCGGGATTGCGACCGGAGGGACGGGACACGGGCATTACCTGGATGACAAGGGCGCGGATTGTATGTCGCGGCGTTGTAGGAGGGGCTATGCCCCGACGGCACGCCCGGAATCCATGCCGCGGTTCGTTCTGCGAGTGCCCTGTCGGGGCATAGCCCCTCCTACAATGGGAACATGGACATCGATGAACTCACGGAAACCTTCGAACTGCTGGGCGACTGGGAAGAGCGCTATCGGTACCTGATAGAACTCGGTCGCAAGCTGCCGCCGATGCGGGAGGCCGAGCACGACGACGCGCACAAGGTGCGCGGGTGCATGAGCCAGGTCTGGCTGGCGCACACGCGCGAAACCGGCCCGCCGACGCGGCTGGAGTTTCGCGGCGACTCCGATGCGCACATCGTCAAGGGCCTGATCGCGCTGCTGCTGGGCCTGACCTCGGGCAAGACGCCGCGGGAAATTCTGGACCTGGACATCGCCAGCGCGTTCACGCGCCTGGGCCTCGAAGAACACATCAGCATGAACCGGCGCAACGGCTTCTATTCGATGGTGGAACGCATTCGCCAGATGGCCGCAGCCGAGGCCTGAAGGTTACGGGTCGCGTGCGATACTCGACGCGAAATCACCGCCTGCATGGGAGCCTCTCCGAGATGGACATCGTCGCCATTGCCCTGGTCGCCTTCCTCCTGGTCACCCTGTGGAAAGGCGTGGTCACCGTGCCTCAGGGCATGGAATACACCATCGAGCGCTTCGGAAAGTATCGCGCCACGTTCACGCCGGGCCTGCACTGGCTGATTCCCTACGTGGACAACATCGGCCGCAAGCTGTCGATGATGGAGCGCGTGCTCGACGTGCCGAGCCAGGAAGTCATCACCAAGGACAACGCCATGGTCGGCGTGGATGGCGTGGTGTTCTTCCAGGTGCTGGACGCGCCCAAGGCCGCGTACGAGGTGCAGCAGCTCGAACTGGCGATCATGCAGCTCACCATGACCAACCTGCGCACGGTCATGGGCTCGATGGACCTGGACGAACTGCTCAGCCAGCGCGACCACATCAACGCCAAGCTGCTGACCGTGGTGGATGAGGCGACCACGCCCTGGGGTGTCAAGGTGACGCGTATCGAGATCAAGGATATTCGTCCGCCGACCGACCTGGTGGATTCGATGGCGCGGCAGATGAAGGCAGAGCGCGAGAAGCGCGCCAATATTCTCGAAGCCGAGGGTTTTCGCCAGGCCGCAATCCTCAAGGCCGAAGGGCAAAGGCAATCGCAGATTCTGGCGGCCGAAGGCCAGAAGCAGGAGCAGATTCTTTACGCCGAAGGCCGCCGCGAGGCCGCGTTCCGTGACGCCGAAGCGCGCGAGCGCGAAGCCGAGGCCGAAGGCAAGGCCACGCAGATGGTGAGCGAGGCCATCTCCAAGGGCGACATCCAGGCGATCAATTATTTTGTCGCGACCAAGTACATCGAAGCGCTCGGCAAATTTGCCGAGAGCCCCAACGAGAAACTGGTGCTGATGCCACTGGAAGCCGGCAGCGTGATCGGCGCGCTGGGCGGCATCGCGGAGTTGGCCAAGAAGGCGGGCGTGGCGAGCCCGCCCAAAACCTGAGACCACGACCAGAGCATGGAACTCGCGGCGCTGCTGAAGCAGATGGTCTACTGGCACTGGATGGTGCTGGGCCTGGCCCTGCTGATTCTGGAAATGCTGGTTCCGACCAATCTCGTGCTGCTGTGGATGGGCATCTCCGCCCTTATCGTCGGCCTCGTGGCCTGGGTGTTGCCGACCGGATGGGAAGCCGAGCTGATCCTGTTCGGCGTGCTCTCCGTCGTCAGCTTTTTCGCGTACCAGAGATTCCGCAAAATACCGGCCGCCACCGACGAGCCCACGCTGAACCGTCGCGGCGAATCGTATGTGGGCCGCACGTTCACCCTGGCCACGCCCATCGTCAATGGCGTGGGCAAGCTGCGGGTGGACGATTCGCAGTGGCGTGTCTCCGGGCCTGACCTGCCTGAAGGCAGCCAGGTCAGGGTGGTAAAGGCGGACGGAGCCACGTTGAAGGTAGAGCGTGCGCCGTAACAAAGGGCGCGGCGCCCCACTGCGCCAACCGCTGCCGCGAGTCCATGTACCGGACCCGCTCGTCGCGGCGCGCGACAACCTCTACACCTTCGGCGAGGAGCTGGCGCACGCCGTCACGCACGGCCTGGGCGCGGTGCTGTCCATCGTCGGGCTGGTGGTGCTGGTGGTGCGAGCTTCGCTGTACGGCGATACCTGGCACGTGGTGGCGTGCAGCGTGTTCGGCGCGACCCTGGTGATGATGTACTCCGCGTCCACGCTGTATCACAGCATTCCCATGCCGCGCGCGCGCCACGTACTGCGCGTGATCGATCATTCGCTGATCTATTTTCTGATTGCCGGCACCTACACGCCGTTCACCCTGGTGAGCCTGCACGGCCCTTGGGGCTGGAGCCTGTTCGGCTTCACTTGGGGGCTGGCCGTGATCGGCGTGGGCCTGAAGATTTTCACCACCGGGCGCTACGAGAAAATTTCGCTGGCGGTGTACCTGATGATGGGCTGGTGCGCGATCGTGGCGGTGAAGCCGCTGATCGACAGCGTCGAGCCCGAGGGCCTGATCCTGCTCGCCGCCGGCGGCATCACCTACAGCGGTGGCGTGGCCTTCTACACCTGGCAGCGCCTGCGTTACCACCACGCGATCTGGCATCTGTTCGTGCTTGGCGGCAGCGTGCTGCACTGGTTCACGGTGTATTACTACGTCGTTCCCGGCCCGCCGGGGTAGGTTGGGTTTTAACCTGACTCCCCCGGCCAGAATGTCGGGTTAAAACCCGACCTACAGGAGTCGAAGCATGTTCAAGGCCGTAGACAGTCCCTACCTGGTCCCCTTCGACGGCTCGTTCGAGCTGGCGAAGTCGCCGACTGCGCCGCCCAGGAAAGCTGCGCTCAAGGAGGCGCGCGAGCAGCAACTCCGGTCGAGTGTGGAGGAGTTGTCGGAACTCCAGAAGATGCTTTACGCGCACGATCGCTACGCCCTGCTGCTGGTGTTCCAGGCAATGGATACAGCGGGCAAGGACTCGACCATCCGCGCGGTGCTGTCGGGCGTGGACCCGGCAGGCTGCGAGGTCTATTCGTTCAAGCGTCCTTCCGAACCCGATCTGGACCACGACTTCCTATGGCGTACCAGTCAATGCCTGCCGCAGCGGGGGCGCATCGGCGTGTTCAATCGCAGCTATTACGAGGAAGTGCTGGTGGTGCGCGTGCATCCGGAGTACCTGGACAAGCAGAAGCTGCCGTACAAGTTGCCGCTGGACCGCCTTTGGAAGCAGCGGTTCGACTCGATCTGCGATCACGAGAAACACCTGGCGCGCAACGGCACCGCGATCGTGAAATTCTGGCTCAACGTTTCGCTGGAAGAACAGCGGCAGCGGCTTCTGGCGCGGCTCGACGAACCGGAAAAGAACTGGAAGTTCGAGACCGCCGACCTGCACGAGCGCGACCGCTGGAAGGATTACATGCGGGCTTACGAATCGGCTCTCAAGGCCACTTCCGTCGAGCACGCGCCGTGGTACGCCATTCCGGCCGACAGCAAGTCCTTCATGCGCGCCACCGTGGCCGACATCGTCGTGCGCACGCTCAAATCGCTGGACGTGCATTACCCGAAGATCGATGCGGCAGAGCGGGCGCGATTTGCCGAGATGCGGAAGTATCTCGGGGCGTAGCCCGGCCTACGGTGCGGGCTGCTCGAATCGCCCGTCGCGCAGGAAGCGCAGCGACTGCCGGATCACCTCGTCGTCACTCATCATGAACGTGTGGTTGACCGGCATCACGAGAAAGTCGCCCATGCCTTCGAGTTTTGCGCGCTCCACCCCGACCTTGCCGTCGTCGGGACCTTCGACCAGCGCGGAGTAAAGAGGGTTGTACGAGCGGGTGCCGGCAATGACTCCAACCGTGTAGGTCGCGGGTCCGAGCCGGTTGGGCAGGCTGTCGGGCCCGGTGCCGAGCTGATCGCCGGCAGGCCCGTTGACCCATGCGAAAGGTGCATACGACCCGAGCTTGTCCACCAGTTCGCTGCCGCGATTGGGCGGCCCCAGCATCACCACGCGTCCAAGTTGCGGCAGCGCATGCGCGGCCAGGTACTGGCGCACGAGGATGCCACCCATCGAGTGCGTGACGAAATGAATCTTCGTGGCGCCGCCGGAGACCGCCTGTTTCACGGCCGGCGCGAGGTGCGACTCGACCAGCGACTCGATCGTCGCCGTCGTGGAGGGATACCCGAGGTTGTTGACCGTGTAACCCTCGGCGCGGGCGGAGTTCGCGAGCCTTTCCATAGGCCTGGTGGAACGCGCAAGTCCGTGAAGCAGGATGACCGTGTCGTGGGCGACTGCAACACCGGCCAGGCCCATCAGAGCCCAGCCGGCGAGCAGGCGTTTCAAAGAATGTAGCGCGACAAGTCCTCATCGCCCGCCAGCTTCTTGAGCTTGGCGTCGACGTAAGCCGCGTCGACGGTCAGCGTACTGCCGGCCTTGTCCGGCGCATCGAAGGCCAGCTCTTCCATCAGCCGTTCCATCACCGTGTGCAGGCGTCGCGCGCCGATGTTCTCGGTGCGCTCGTTGACCTGCCAGGCGGTCTCGGCCAGGCGGCGGATGCCGTCGGCGGTGAACTCCACCGTCACGCCCTCGGTATTCATCAGCGCCTTGTACTGATCGGTCAGGGAATAATCCGGCTCGGTGAGGATGCGCACGAAGTCTTCGGTCTTGAGCGGATCGAGCTCGACGCGAATCGGCAGGCGCCCTTGCAGCTCTGGAATCAGGTCTGATGGCTTGGCCATGTGGAACGCGCCGCTGGCAATGAACAGAATGTGATCGGTCTTCACCGAGCCGTACTTGGTCGTGATGGTGCTGCCCTCGACCAGCGGCAAGAGATCACGCTGCACGCCCTCGCGCGACACATCCGCACCCGTGAATTCGCCGCGCTTGCACACCTTGTCCAGCTCGTCGATGAAGACGATGCCGTTCTCCTCGACGTTGTGCAGCGCTTCAAGCTTGATCGCCTCTTCGTCCACCAGCCGCGCGGCTTCCTCGTCCGTGAGCTGCTTGAGCGCCTCGGAGATTCTCATCTTCTTGCTGCGCGTCTTGCCCTGGTTCATGCCCGCGAACATGCCCTGCAACTGCTGGGTCATTTCTTCCATGCCGGGCGGGCCCATCAATTGCACGTTGGGCATGGGCTGGGCGATGTTGATCTCGATCTCGGTGTCGTCAAGCGTGCCTTCCCGCAGCTTCTTGCGGAACACCTGGCGCGCCGCGCCGTTCTCGTTCTGGCGCGTGGGGCTGGCCTCGCCGAAATCCTTGGGCGGCGGCACCAGCGTATCGAGCACGCGATCCTCGGCCGCGATCTCGGCCTTGTCGCGCACGCGCTTGGTGAACTGCTCGCGCGTCATCTTCACCGCCGCGTCCATCAGGTCGCGGATGATCGAGTCCACGTCCTTGCCGACGTAACCCACCTCGGTGAACTTGGTCGCCTCCACCTTCACAAACGGCGCGTTGGTGAGCTTGGCCAGGCGCCGCGCGATCTCGGTCTTGCCCACGCCGGTGGGCCCGATCATCAGGATGTTCTTGGGATGGATTTCCGAGCGCATCTGCCCATCGACCTGCTGGCGGCGCCAGCGATTGCGCAGGGCGATGGCCACGGAACGCTTGGCCGCGGCCTGGCCGATGATGTGCTTGTCCAGCTCCGCCACGATTTCGCGCGGCGTCATGGTGGAGGGTTCGGTAGTGGGTTCGGTCATTGGACTTTCCGGGAGACGAGACTGGGGAGTCGGGAGACGATAAACATCAAGCGGGTTTCGGCTGTGCGTCTCCCGTCTCCCGTCTCCCGTCTCCCAGATCGATGTGCTCGATCGTCAGCGAGTGGTTCGTATAGATACAAATGTCGGCCGCGATATGCAGCGCCTTCTCCACAATCTCTTTCGCCGAAAGCTCGGTGTGCTCGACCAGGGCCCGCGCCGCCGCCGTCGCGAAACTACCGCCCGAACCGATGCCCATCACTCCGTGCGGCTCGGGCTCCATCACGTCGCCGTTGCCGGAGATCATTAGGGATGCGTCCTTGTCCGCCACCAGTAGAAGCGCTTCGAGCCGGCGCAGATAGCGGTCGGTTCGCCAGTCCTTGGCCATCTCGACTGCTGCGCGCACCAAGTTTCCGGAATGTTTTTCCAGCTTGCCTTCGAAACGCTCGAACAGGGTGAACGCATCCGCAGTGCCGCCGGCGAAACCGGCCATCACCTTGTCGTTGTAGAGCCGGCGCACCTTGCGCGCGTTGCCCTTGACCATGGTGTTGCCCATCGACACCTGGCCATCGCCGCCCAGCGCAACCTGGTTGCCGCGCCGCACGCTCAGAATGGTGGTGCCGTCGAACTGTTTCATGTGAATTCCGAAAGAAGGACTCCCCGTTAGATAAGGATTGCCCTCATGGATTCAAGCCGCCAACTGCAAGTTGGCCAGCCGCGCGTACAGGCCGCCCTGCTGCATCAGCGCGGCCGGCGTGCCCACTTCGAGCACGCGGCCTTGTTCGAGCACCACGATGCGATCCGCACGCTGCACGGTGGACAGCCGGTGCGCAATGATCAGTGTGGTGCGGTTCTGCATCGCGGCTTCCAGGCCGCGCTGCACCAGCGCCTCGCTCTCCGCGTCGAGCGCGCTGGTGGCCTCGTCGAGCAGCAGCAGCGGCGGGTTGCGCAGAATCGCGCGGGCAATCGCGATGCGCTGGCGCTGGCCGCCGGACAGCCGCACGCCGCGCTCGCCGAGAAAGGTCTTGTACCCGTCCGGCAGGCGCGTGATGAACTCGTCGGCAAGCGCGGTGCGCGCCGCGGCCATCACCTCGGCGTCGCTGGCGGCGGCGCAGCCGTAGCGGATGTTCTCCATCGCGTCGGTGGAAAAGATCACCGCGTCCTGCGGCACGATGCCCATGTGCGCGCGCAGATCGGCCGGGTCGAGATCGCGGATATCGATGTCGTTGAAAAAGATGTGCCCGCGGCGCACGTCGTAGAAGCGCATCAGCAACTGGAACACCGTGGTCTTGCCGGCGCCGCTGGGGCCGACCAGCGCGACGGTCTCGCCTTCCCTGATGTCGAGCGTGATGTCGCTCAACGCCGCCGTTTGCGGCCGCGAAGGATAGTGAAAGCCGACCTGCTCGAAACGCAGGCTGGCCTGCGGACGCTCGGGAAGGCGCAGCGGACTTGTAGGCGGGCGAATGTCCGAATGCGCCGACAGCAATTCCATCAGCCGCTCGGTCGCCCCGGCGGCACGCATCACGTCGCCCCAGACCTCCGCAATCACGCTGACGCTGCCCGCCGCGAGCACGGCGTACAGCACGAAAGATGCGAGCTGGCCCGGGCTCATGCTTCCGGCCACGACCGCCTGGGCACCGAGCCACAACACGAACACGATGGCGCCGAACACGCCGGCGATGATGCCCGCCGTCATCGCCGCGCGCAGGCGCGTGCGGCGGATGGCCGAGACAAAACTTTCTTCCACGGACCGGTCGTAGCGCGCCGTCTCGTTGTGCTCCTGCGTGAACGCCTGCACGGTGGGAATGGCGTTGAGAATCTCCCCGGCAACCGCCGAGCTGTCGGCCACGCGATCCTGCGATTCGCGCGACAGCTTCTTGACGCGCCGGCCGGTCGCAATCAGCGGCAGCACCACCAGCAGCAGCAAAACCACTGTGACGGCAAACAAGCTCAGGCTGGTCACGGCCAGCATCACCATGCCGCCGATGAACTGGAACACGCTGCGCAGACCCATCGACACCGAGGAACCGACAACGGTCTGCACCAGCGTGGTATCGGCGGTCAGGCGCGACAGCACTTCTCCTGTGCGCGTGGTTTCGAAGTAGACGGGCGACTGCGCGAGCATGTTGCGATACACCGCGCTGCGCAGGTCGGCCGTGATGCGCTCGCCGATCCAGCTCACGTAGTAGAAGCGCGCCGCCACCGTCAGCCCCCAGAACAGGGCGATGCCGAACAGCGCGAGGAAATGGCCGTGCATCTCGGCGCCCTTGACGAAACCGTGATCGATCAGGTCGCGCAGCGCCAGCGGCACCACCAGCATCGCAACCGAAGCCACGCTCAGCAGGATGAAGGCGAATACCAGTTGCCTGCGATACGGCCGCAGGAAGGGCTTGAGCCCGCCGAGCGCGGACAGGCGGCGGCGAACGGGCGCCGCAGCTTCGGTGGAAGAGACTAGAGCGTCGGGAGGGATCGGAGCATTCATGGGGGCGTGACGATAGCAGCCGCGTGGGCATTCATCTTTCCAGCCCTTCGGGTATGTCGGTTGAGCGAATGGACCGAGTTGCGTAATCTAGTCCGTCCATCGGTATTACCGAGTTCCTCATGAGCACGCTGACCTTCAAAGTGGAAGCCCGGCTGGAGCGCGAAATCGCCCGTAGCTCGCGTCGTCAAGGCATCACCAAGTCCGAGTTGATGCGGCGCGCGGTGAATCATTACTTGGTGCAGGAAAAAAGCGAGAAGCCTTTCGTGTCGGCTCACGAACTGGCAGGCGATCTGGTGGGCAGCATCAAGGGTCTGCCGCCCGACCTTTCGACCAACCCGAAATACATGGACGACTACGGCAAGTGACGCGTCCCAGCGTCCTGCTGGATGCCGGCCCACTTGTTGCCCTTCTCTCGCATACCGACGCAGCGCGTCCTTGGGCTGAGCAGCAATTTCTCAGCCATCCCGGTTCGATGCTGACATGCGAAGCCGTAATTTCAGAGGCCTGCTTCCTGGTTCGCCGCAATGGCGGAAACGCTAGCCGCATCATGAGCATGCTTGAGAGGGGCTCGATCCGGCTAGGCATGAGTCTCGCCGAGGAAATGGGCGCCGTGCGCAAGCTGTTCGAGAAGTACGACAATGTCCCCGCCTCGCTCGCCGACGCCTGCCTTATTCGCATGTCCGAGTTGTACGACCCCTGCGCGGTGCTCACGCTGGATTCCGACTTTCATATCTACCGGCGGCACGGGCGCAAGTCGATTCCCCTGCTGCGACCCGACTCCCGATAAGACATCCCATGGATTTCTCCCTTTCTCCTGAGTTGCTTGAGCTTCAAGCGCGCACTCGCCGGTTCATCGCCGAAGAGGTGATTCCGCTGGAGAAAGACCCGCGCCAGCACGCGCACGGCCCGGAGGATGCACTCCGACATGAGTTGGTCGCGCGTGCACGCCGTGCCGGTCTGCTCACACCACACGCTTCCATCGAACTCGGTGGCCTCGGCCTGTCGCACATCGCCAAGGCCATCGTGTTCGAGGAAGCGGGCTACTCGCCGCTCGGCCCGCTGGCACTGAACGTTCACGCGCCAGACGAGGGCAACATCCACCTGATGGAAGAAGTCGCTACGCCGGCGCAGAAAGAACGCTGGCTGCGGCCGCTGGTCGAGGGCCGTATCCGCTCCTGCTTCGCGATGTCCGAGCCCTCGCCCGGTGCGGGCGCCGATCCCTCGATGCTGCAAACGCGCGCGGTCAAAGACGGCGACTCCTACCTCATCAGCGGCACCAAGTGGTTCATCACGGGCGCCGAGGGCGCGAGCTTCGCCATCATCATGGCCAAGATGGAAGACGGCTCGGCGACGATGTTTCTCGCCGACATGGATCAGCCCGGCATCGTGCTCGAACGGCTGATGGACTCGCTCGACTCCTGCTTCGTTGGCGGTCACGGCGTACTTCACTTCGCGAATCTGAGAGTGCCGGCGAGCGATGTGCTCGGCGAACTCGGTCGCGGCTTTCGCTACGCGCAGGTGCGGCTGGCGCCCGCGCGCCTGACGCACTGCATGCGCTGGCTCGGCCAGGCGCGGCGCGCGCATGAGATCGCGACCGCGTACGCGCGCAAGCGCCAGGCTTTCGGCAAGCCGCTGGGCGAGCACGAGGGCGTGGGCTTTCAGCTCGCCGACAACGAGATGGACCTGCACGGCGCGCGGCTCAACATCTGGCATACCGCCTGGGTGCTGGACCAGGGCGGCCGCGGCAACGTGGAATCGAGCATGACCAAGGTCATGGTCTCGGAAGCGGTGTGGCGCGTGGTCGATCGCTGCGTGCAGGTGCTCGGCGGCCAGGGCGTCACGAGCGAAACCATCGTGATGCGCATCTTCAAGGACATCCGGGGTTTCAGAATTTACGACGGCCCGAGCGAGGTGCATCGCTGGAGCATTGCCAAAAAATTGATCGGCGGTCATGGCTAGCAGCCCAACTCACAGACAACGTCATTCCCGCGAAGGCGGGAATCCAGTTCTTGCTCGCAATACCAACCGCTCTACGGGCTGAGAGACCGGATGCCCGCCTTTGCGGGCATGACGGTTCTTTACTATTGAATTGAATCGCACAACTAAGGTGCACACACCATGCAGAAAACCACTAGCGGCCCGCTCGCCGGCATCAAGGTTCTCGAAATCGAGGGCATAGGGCCCGGTCCCTTCTGCGGCATGTTGCTCGCAGACCTCGGCGCCAACGTGCTGCGCGTCGGCCGGCCCGGGCAGTCCGATCCGCACGCCGGGGTACCGGTACTCAACCGCAGCCGCGCCGGCAGATTCGAGGCCGATCTCAAGTCCGAATCGGGCCGCGCCAAGGTGCTGGAGCTGGTGGCCAAGGCGGATGCCCTCATCGAGGGCTTTCGCCCCGGTGTGATGGAGCGCCTCGGCCTGGGGCCCGAGCCCTGCCTGGAAAAGAACCGGCGCCTCGTCTACGGCCGCATGACGGGCTGGGGCCAGGACGGTCCGCTGGCGCGAATAGCCGGGCACGACATCAACTACATCGGCCTCAGCGGCGCGCTGCACGCGGTGGGGACGAAAGAGACCGGCCCGCTGCCGCCGCTGAATCTCGTCGGCGATTTCGGTGGCGGCGGCATGATGCTGGCCCTCGGCATCGTCAGCGCGCTGCTGGAATCGAAGACCTCCGGCCGCGGCCAGGTCATCGATGCCGCGATGGTGGAAGGCGCGGGTCTGCTCATGGCCATGATGTATGGCATGCGCGCGGCCGGCCGCTGGACCGAGCCGCGCGCCGGCAACATCTTCGACAGCAGCTTCTATTACTACCGCTGCTACGAATGTGCGGACGGCGAGTGGATGTCGGTGGGCAGCATCGAGGCGCCGTTCCGCCGCATGCTGTTCGACAAGCTCGGCCTCGGTGCGGAGACGGAGGCGCTCCTGTTGCGCCCGGACAAAGACCCCGGGATGCACGCGCGCATCGCCGCCATCTTCAAGCAGCACGACCGCACGTACTGGACACGTGTGTTCGAAGGTAGCGACGCCTGCGTCGGGCCTGTGCTGGCGATGAGCGAGGTCGCCGAGCATCCTCACGCCCAGGCGCGCCAGAGTTTCGTGCAGCTGGGAGACGTGACGCATCCAGCGCCAGCACCGCGTTTCAGCCGCACGCCGCTGGCGGCGCCGGGCCTCGCTGCGAATCCGCAGGCCCTGGCCGAATGGGGGATTACGGGTTAGTCGGTCCAGGAAATCTTCACGCGACGCCTGCCCCACTCCTCGGCCTCTTCCGCACTGGCCATGTGGATGTCGATGCGGCCCTTCCATTGGGCGGGCATGCGATCCAGCACCACGAACTCGCCGTCGAGCTCGTCGATGCGGACCCGTTGATGCCGTTCCAGGCCCCTGGCTACCAAGTCCTGCGACACGGCGATGGCGCGCACCCCCGGTTCCAGGTCGTCGAGCCGATCGCCCCAGGCACCGTGACCGGGCGTTGCATCCGTTTGCGCAGCCTCGGAGGTGTAAGCGGTGGCGGTAACAGCGTGACTCCGCTCTGCGCTTGGATCCGGTTTATTGCCGTAGGCGTAACCGCACAACAAGGGAAGGGCAAGGAGCAGTACGCAGGGCGTCCCCGCGAAACGGTTTGCAGATCGCATGAATTCTGGTCGGGTTCATCGAATGGGCCAGCACTACGCCGTGCCTTGTTTTGTATCAGGCCGGCGACGAGCAAATTGACTAGCAAGACGCGCTCCCGTGCGGTCCGTTCAAATCGGTGCGCGAGGAATCGTCCCACTGGACGCTGAGGGGCAGGCGATGTCTGATGGTCGCCGGGGCGAGAAAATAACGGAGGAGAACGCATGTCGCAACAACAACTGAACGCGATCATCAAGGATGTGGTGGCCTGTTTCGGTGCCTGGACCGCAGACACTTCGCTCGATCAGATGCGCAAGGAGTGGGACGACCTCTCCAGCACCGTGGCCTCGCCCGTCGGCGCAAAGCACGAAACGATAAACGCCGGCGGCGCTCGCGCGGAGTGGATCGTGGCGCCCGGCGCGGCGGCGGACCGGGTGGTTATGTACCTGCACGGCGGCGGCTACGTGTTCGGATCGAGCAGATCGCACGGCAGCCTGGTGGCGCAATTGTCGGCCTCGGCGCAGGCGCGGGCGCTGTTCGTGGATTACCGGTTGGCGCCGGAGCACCCCTTTCCCGCCGCGGTGGACGATGCGCTGACGGCATACCGCTGGCTTCTCGCGCAGGGATACAAGCCGGGACGAATCGCCATCGCAGGCGATTCGGCGGGCGGCGGTCTGACCTTCGCCACCTTGCTGGCGATCAAGCAGGCGAAGCTGCCGATGCCGGCCTGCGCCACGCCGATCTCGCCCTGGGTGGATATGGAAGCCAGCGGCGAGACCATGATCTCCAAGGCCGGCGACGACCCGTTTGTGCAGAAGGATCTGCTCAAGCAGCTTGTGGGCATGTACCTCGCCAACGGCGATCTGCGCAATCCCCTGGCCTCGCCGCTGCATGGCGATCTGAAGGGCCTGCCGCCGCTGCTGATTCACGTGGGCTCGCGCGAGGTTCTGCTCGACGATGCGGTGCGCATCGCCCAGCGCGCCGAGCAGGCCGGCGTGCCGGCTAAGCTGGTCGTCTGGGAAGGACAGATTCACGTGTTCCATGTGTTCTGCCCGAGGCTCGACGAGGGCGTGACGGCGCTCGATCAGCTAGGTGCGTTCATCCGCAAGCACACGGGCTAGGGCGCATTCATGCGCCGGACGCGGTGGCGCATGAATGCGTCCAGCCTCCCGGGGTGACGACTGTTCCATTCCTGCCACATGGCGGCGCGCGCGCCGGCGGATGAAAATTCGCGACCGCCAGAAGAACGAGAACGGCGTATCCGGAGCCTGTCGATGACCCGAGGTCTGCGTGCATGAGTCGCGTCCGCGTTGTGACGATGCTGCTCGCACTGTGTGCGGCGGGTGCGTCACGCGCGGCCGACACGCTGACGCTCTCCTGCCCGGTTTGTCACGGTACGGGCCAGACCGGGATGCACATACCTTCGATGCGCGGGCACTCGGTCGAGTCGCTGCAAACCCTGCTGCGCGAATTCCGCGACGGCACGCGCGCAGGCACGGCGATGCCGCGACTGGCCAAGTCCCTGAGCGATGCGGAGATTCGCCGGCTCGCCGAGTTTTACGGCGAAGCTCGCCCGTGAATCTTCTGCGCCGCCGTCTGCTGCTCGCGGGGATGGCTGCTGCGCTGCCCTTGCGGGGGTTCGCGCAGCAGGCGCCTGCGGCCAGAGTCGTGATTGTCGGCGGCGGTTTCGGTGGCGCGAGTTGCGCGCGAACGCTGCGCAAAGTGGCGCCAGACATCGAAGTCACACTGATCGAACCGCGCGCATATTTCTTCACCGGACCATCCACCAACGCGGCCATCGCCTCGGTCTGCGCGGAGGGCGACATCGTGCGTGGCCCGCAGCGTCTTGCGGACGAAGGCGTACGTTGGATCAGGCAACGCGCGACCGCGCTCGACCCGGTGGCTCGCGAGGTTCGCACCGAAGACGGCACGCGGCACAAGGCCGACCGCATCGTGCTCAGTCCCGGCATCGCGATGCGCTGGGATCGTATTGCCGGCCTCGACGCGCGCACCAGCGAGCAGATGCCGCACGCCTGGCTAGGCGATACGCAGGTGTCGAATCTGCGACGGCGCGTGGAAGCCCTGCGCGACGGTGCGACGATTGCCGTCGCAGCGCCGGCCAATCCCTACCGCTGCCCGCCCGGCCCCTACGAGCGCGCAAGCCTGCTGGCCTGGCGCCTGTCTGCGACGGCTAAGCGATGCAAGATTCTGGTCCTCGATGCGAAGGACGACTTCACCAAGCGCGCCCTTTTCCAGCTCGGTTGGGACACGCTGTATCCGGGCATGGTCGAGTGGGTTCCGCGCGCTGCGGGCGGCGAGGTGCTGGAAGCCGATGCTGCGCGCGGCCGACTGAAATTGCAGAACGGATCGCGTGTGCGCGTAGACCTCGCGAGCGTGATTCCACCGCAGCGCGCGGCCGACATCGCGCACACCTCCGATCTCGTCGATGAAAGCGGCTGGTGTCCGGTTGCGCCCGTGAACTTCGAGTCCACGCGGCACGCTGGCGTTCACGTGATCGGCGACGCGTCCATCGCCCAGCCCATGCCCAAGTCGGCGTTCAGCGCCAACAGCCAGGGCAAGCTGGTGGCGCTCGCCATCGCCGCGGACGTGTACGGACAACCAGCGCCCGAGCCTCGCCTCGTCAACACCTGTTACAGCCTGCTCGCGCCGGACTACGCGATTTCGGTCGGCGGCCTGTACGGCGTCATCGCCGACCGCATGAGCAGCCTGAGCGATGGTACGAGCCCCCTTTCCGCGACGCGCGACTGGCGCGCCCGCGAAGCCCTTTACGCCCACGACTGGTATGAACAGATCACGCGCGATACCTTCGGCTGAGATTCTCGGCGAGCCCGAGGGCTCCAGCTTCCTGCTGTGGCTGACACTCAGCGCGGCCTGCGTATTCGGCATTTACCTGTCGTGGACACTCGGCCTTCTGCAGCGCGTGCTGATTGCCGACACCACGCAGATTTCGGCGAGCATCGTGCTCATCTACCTGGGTTGCATGGCCTACGGCGGCTGGCGCGCGCAGCAGCTTTCGCTGGCGCACGTGGCGCTGGATCGCTTGCGCGAAACCTTCCGGCGCGATGGCCGCCTGCCTGCGGAACAGGACGATCCACACGACTGGTCGGGCGAATTCTGTCGCGGCCTGCTGCGGCGCGATGCGGATCGCGCGGCGCTGGGCGAGGTGCTGGAAGAGCGCTCGCGCGGCCCGCACGAGATCGGCTGGTTCCTGTCCAGCCTGATTCTCAAGCTGGGCCTGCTCGGCACCATCGTCGGCTTCGTGTTCATGCTCAGCGCCATCGAGGCGATCAAGACGCTGAGCTACGCCGACCTGCCGCAGATGCTCGGCCGCATGGGTTCGGGCATGGGCGTTTCGCTCTACACCACGCTGGTGGGCCTGCTCGCCAACATGGCCCTGGGCTTGCAGAACCTGATGCTGGACCGCTCCGCAGAACGCCTGGTCTCCGGCACCGTGCAGTTCGCGGAACGCGAGTTGCTGCCGAAGCTGCGCGAGGGAGACGGCGCGTGAAACGTGGCGCCGGGCGCACGCACTACGACCAGGATCCGTTCACGGACCTGCTGTTCAACGCCCTGCTGGGTTTTACCCTGCTGTTCATGATTGCCATCACCTCGCTCAACCCGCCGGCCAAGCTGGGCGATATTCCGGCGAAAGCCGAGCTGATCGTCACCACCACCTGGGCCGATGGCAGCAAGGAGGACGTGGACACCTGGGTGGAAGCGCCGGACGGCGAAATCGTGTGGTACCGCAACCCCGACGGTGGCCTCATGCATCTGGATCGCGACGATCGCGGCAGCGAGAACGACAGCCTGCTGGTGGACGGCCGCGCCATCACCAATCCGCTAAACCAGGAAATCGTCACCGTGCGCGGCTTGCTGCCGGGCGACTACGTAGTGAACGTACATCGTTATCGTGCCGCGGGGCCGGAAGTGCTGCCGGTGGAAGTGAACGTGGTCAAGGTCAACCCGCGTCTTGAGGTCGTTTTCTACGGCACCCTGGACCTGACCGGAGAAGGCGCGGAACGAACCGCGGTACGTTTCAGCGTGGCCCGCGACGGCAAGGTCAGCGGCATCAATACTCTTCAGAAAAATCTGGTCTCGGACAAAAAATGACGCTCCATCTGGTGTTGCTGTGCGGGCTGTACGTGGGCCTGAGCCTGCTGGTGCTGTTCGTGCTCATCGGCACGCGCCTGCCCTGGGTAATGCGTGCCGGCATCGTAGTGCTGGTGGGCGCCAGTTACTTCGCGAGCTGGCACCTGTGGCAGGACCTTGCCGGTTGGCCCGCGCGCGCGGTACTGCCGGACAAGTTCCTGTTTCACGCCGCCACCATCATCGAGCCCGACGAGGAGAAGGCCGAGGCCGGCTCCATCTATGTCTGGGCCACCGCCATCACTGACGAAGGCCCGGAGCCCAAGCCGCGCGCCTATCGCGTGGCGTACTTGAAGTCCATGCACGCCCAATTGCAGGAGGCCGAAGCCCGCATGCGCAACGGCGTGCCGCAGATCGGCAAGCGCAGGCGCGATTCGGAAGGGCAGTTCTCCATGTCCGGCACCATGAAACGGCAGGAAGAGGAGCAGCAGTTCGAGCTGGGCAACCTGCCCAGTCCGGCGCTGCCCGAGAAGTGAGAAGGGGAATGGGTGTCCCCTGCTCGCCGTTTATAGAGCGACTCGGAAAATCGATACCGTCATTCACGCGGTACGAAGGCTTGTCCCCGCGAAGGCGGGGACGGGAATCCAGTTCGCAACTCGCAGCCGCAACTGCCTTCGGGACAGCGAGACTGGATTCCCGCCTTCGCGGGAATGACGTACTGGAGATTCGTCACCGAGATTGGTGTCTCGCAGTCCTTGTTTTAATCGTCTGCATCGTCGTTTCGGGCTGCAACAGCGCCCCGTCCCCCGAATACTTCCCGCTCGATCCCGGCATGCGCTGGGAATACAGCTTGCACGAGCACAACAAGCTGGTGGACCGGGTCGAGCGCTTCTCGATGCGCAATCTCGACCCGGTGACGCGCGACGGCCGGCGCTTGGCGCGGCGTCTGGCCAGCGACGGCAACGAATACTGGCTGGCCGCGGGCGAGGCAAGCGTGCAGCGCGTCGGCGTGCGCAGCGGCATCGACTTTGAGCCGCGCATGGACACCAATCCCCGAACCGTTATGCAACTTCCACCCGCTGCTGGCCAGTGGTGGGAAGTCGAGACCCGTCCCTACATCCTGGAACGCGCCTGGCCCTTCCGCGAGCGCTTCTCGCTCGACGAATCCAAGCGCATCGAACTGCGCATGCAGGTGGCCGCGCTGGACGACGTGGTGGAAGTACCCGCCGGAAAATTCGAGCACTGCCTGCGCCTGGAAGGCGAGGGTCTCATCCATGTGCTGGCCGACGCGCGCCTGGGCGCATCGCCGGTGCCGATCACGCACACCGAGTGGTACGCGCCCGGCGTGGGCCTGGTGAAACTGTTGCGCACCGAGACGCTGGATACGGAACAGATCGTGGGCGGTACCGTCGAGATGCAGTTGCTGGAGTTCGAGCGCTGACGGCCGGCGCGTCGTTCGGGAGACCGGACGAGCTTCGTGAAAATCGTGGACGGCAGCACGCGGGTGTTTCCCAGCGATGACGGCAAAGGCATGTCCTGTCCATGGAGCGCCCGAATGCGATCCGGGTCTGGCGCTCTCCAGGCACACGTATCCCGGACGACGTCCGGGATACGTTCACTGGTTTTTCTACTTGGCGCACGGCGGCAGGTTGGGCAGCTTCTTGCCCACCGGCGAACAGGTCACGGGCGGCACGGTAACGGTAGGCGATACCGTGGTCGTGGGTGCCGTATTGGGTGCTACGTTGACCGTAGGCGCCGTGTTGGGTGCCACGGGAGTCGCCGGTGCGACGGGGGTTGCGGGCGCGACCGGGGCCGTTATCTGTGCATTGGCGACGCCGCCGATGGAAGCCAGCGCGATGCCGGATGCGAGTACCAATTTGCGTGTTTGCTTGTACATGTTGTTTCTCCGCTACAGGGAATCGATCCCTGGTTGGGTGCAGTCGGATGACTGCTCCCGAAGCCTCGATTGCAGCTTTGACCTCCTGCCTCCAACTCCGACAGGCAGCCACTGCGGCCTGCTTCAGTGATTGCGACCTCGGAACGCGTCCCGAATCCGGGACATGGCGAGGAAGCACAACAACCCTAGTGATGTGCAGGCTTGGCGTCGGTGCGTTGCCGCACTTTGGCGACTCGATGGTCGGACGTGGCAAGCTCGATGCGACGCTGGCCGGCAGCCTCGACGTGGACTCGGGTGTGATCGTGAAATTCCCGACCGTCGCCGCGGCTCACGACTGGCATCGCTCGCCCGTGTACAGGCGCCGATCCCGATTCGGGATCAGGCTCCGGTGCCGACATTCGTGGTGCTCGAAGAGCCGACCTGAGACGTATGGGTCGGCGAATCTCGCAAAGGGTCAAGGCTTGCCGATGACGACGAAGACGCTGCTGCTTGCAACCGCCAGCCTGACGCTTCTCGGCTGCGCAATACAGCCCGGCCCTGGCGGGCCGTTGGCCATTCGGGCACAGGCCATTGCGCAGAACTCCCTGCTGATCGATACGCACATCGATACGCCCACGCGGCTCATCAACCACGTTGAGGACGTGTCCGGGCGTACACCTGGCGGACAGTTCGACTACGAGCGGGCACGGGCAGGCGGACTGAAAGTGGCCTTCATGGTGGCGTTCGTTCCGCAGGCCGACAAGTCGGATGAGGAGGCGAAGAAGCATGCGGAACTGCTGCTGAACATGGTGGACAACTGGGTGCAGGCGGCGCCCGACAAATTCACCCTGGTGCGCTCGGCCGACGAGGCGGCCAAGCTCGTCGAGGGCTCGCAGGTCGGGCTTGCGCTGGGGCTGGAAAATGGATCGGCGCTGGGCTCCGATCTATCTAACGTCGCCTACTTCGCCGGGCGCGGCATCCGCTACATCACACTCACGCATACCCGAAACAACCAGATCGGCGATTCGTCGGGTGAAGTCGTGGGCAAGTGGAGCGGACTGAGCCCGTTCGGGGGCCAGGCCGTGCTGGAAATGCAGAGGCAGGGCGTGATGATCGACGTGTCGCACGTCGCCGACTCGACCTTCTACCAGGTGCTGGAGCTGGCCAGGGTGCCTGTGATCGCCTCGCATTCGAGCTGCCGGGAGCTGACGCCCGGCTATCTGCGCAACATGGATGACGACATGCTGCGGGCCATCGCGAAGAACGGCGGCGTGGTGCAGATTGCGTTCGGCGCGCAGTTCCTGAAGAACGAATACAAGGCGTTGGAAGACACGCGCTTTGTCGGGTACCAGAAGTACCTGAGCGACGCGGGCGTTAAGCTCTTCAGCCCGGTCGCGCAGGATCGTTTGAATGTCTTGCAGGCGACGATGCGTGCTGGCACGGCGATGGATGTGGCGGACCACATCGACCACGCGGTGAAGATCGCGGGGATCGATCACGTGGGGTTCGGCTCGGACTTCGACGGCATTCTTTCGACACCCACCGACGTGCCGGATGCTTCGGCCTATCCGGCAGTGATTGCCGAGCTGCTGCGCCGGGGGTATTCGGAGCCTGACATCAAAAAGATTCTTGGCGAGAACCTGATGCGGGTCTGGCGCGCGGTGGAGGCGTATTCGCGGGAACATTGAAGTAGGGCGGGCCGTGCCCGCCGCTTTTCCAGAGGGCAGTCCCGCACCCCGGCGGCCGGGGGACCGCCCTACGCCGACATCCAAATCCAAAGAGGATTTGCCGTCGGCGTTTCGCCCTACAGCATCTTCTGCTGCACCGGATCGGCTTCCCACTCGAACTTGGGCAGGGACTCGCGGAACGCGCGTTCGAGCTGCTCGCCCCAGGCTTTCTTGAGCGCCGCGTAATACGGTGTATCGAGATCCATGCGCAGCTTGTGGGTGATGTGCAGCGCATCGGTCGGCAGAATCGCCAGGTCCAGCGGCGGACCCACCGTGAGGTTGGATTTCATCGTGGAATCCAGGCTCACCAGCGCGCAGCGCGCGGCTTCTTCCAGGGTGATGTGCGTGCGGATGATGCGGTCGAGAATGGGCTTGCCGTACTTGCTCTCGCCGACCTGCAAATACGGCGTCTCCGGCGAGGCGGAGATGCAATTGCCCTCGGGATAGATCAGGTAAAGCGCCGGTTCTTCGCCCACGATCTGCCCGCCCAGAATCACCGTGGTGCGAAAGTCCACATTGGCCTGGCCGGCCTGTAGCTTGGACTCGCGTTGTGCGCGCACCGACAGGGCGCCCACGTATTCGGCGGCGTCGTACATGTGCCGGGCCTGGGCCAGGCTCATCGACGCGTCGCGGTTGGCGTTGTCGCGCCGGATGGAGTTGAGCACCCACTGCGTGGTGGCCAGATTGCCGGCCGAGAGCAGCACGTACACGTACTCGCCGGCCTTCTCGATGACGTGCAGCTTGTTGTACGTGCGCACGTCGTCCACCCCCGCGCTGGTGCGGGTGTCGGCGGCGAAGACGAGGCCGTCATCGACTTTGATGGCGCAGCAATAAGTCATGGGTCACGAAACGATCATGCTCTGTCGGTAGCGTACTCGACCGCGGCGCGACACGGCAGCAAGTTGTGCGCCAGACGGTTGTTGCGCAACCCCCGCACGGGCAGACTCGCCGCATTCCCCGCAGAGACTCCCATGATCCGGATTCCGGAATTTCGCTTCGACTGCATCGCATGAGCGAGTCGCGGTCCGACTTCATCAGTGTCCGCGGACTTCGCTACCACGTCCGCCGCTGGGGACCGGCCGACGCGCCGATCCTGTTCCTGGCGCACGGCTGGATGGACGTATCCGCCACCTTCGAGCCGGTTGCGCAGCGGCTGACGCCGCAGTTCCAGGTGCTGATTCCCGACTGGCGCGGCTTCGGCGAAACCCAGTGGCCGCAGGACGGCTACTGGTTTCCCGACTACGTGGCAGACCTCGACGCCATTCTCGATCACTACGCGCCCATCGGCCCGGTACGCCTGGCCGGTCACAGCATGGGCGCGCAGGTGGTCGCGCTCTACGCCGGAATCCGGCCGCAACGCGTGGCTAAGCTCGCCATCCTGGACGGCCTGTTTCTGCCCGAGGGAAATCTGGCGAAGACGCCGCAGCGTTACGCCAAGTGGCTCGATCACGTGCAGTCGCTGCCGCCGGCACCGGCCTACGCATCGTTCGACGAACTGGCCGGCCGCGTGCGCAAGCGCCATCCGCGCCTGACGGCCGAGCACTGCACCTTCATCGCGCGCTGCTGGGGGCGCCAAGACCCGGACGGCCGAATCCGATTGCGCAGCGACCCCAAGCACCTGCTGGAAATGCCGCGGCCCTATCGGCAGGACGAATCCGATGCGGTGTGGTCGTGCATCACGGCCGAGACGCTGTTCGTCGACGCGGAAGCGTCCGCGCTGCGCCTGGCCCTGGCATCCGAAGAATTGACGCGCCGCCGCAGTCTGTTCCGCAACCACAGCCAGATCGTGATGCCCGACGCCGGCCACATGCTGCACTTCGAGCAACCTCAAAAGCTGGCCGCGTTGCTGGCCGAATTCTTCACTTTGTAGGAGGGGCTCCGCCCCGATAGGCGCTCGCAGATCGAACCGCGGCCCGGATTCCCTACCGCGCCGTCGGGGCAGAGCCCCTCCTACAGGCGTATCGTGCGCGCCCCGCTGCACCAAGATTGAACCATGCAACGCCCCAATTATCCCGACGACGAGCCCGAGTTCGAAGGCCCGAGCAAGACCCAGCTCAAACAGGCCTCGCAGGACCTGAAGAACGACCTCGGCGGTGCCCTGCTCGCGCTCTCTGCGGCGCAACTCGCCACGGTCGAAATGGACGAGCGCCTGCGCGACGCCCTTCACCTGTTCGCGCGCATGCCCACGCGCGAGGCCAAGCGCCGGCACATGCAGCTCATCGGCAAGCTGCTGCGCAATACCGACACCGAACCCGCGCAGCGCGCCGTGCTCGCGTTCCGCGCCGGCGACGCACGCCTGCTGGCCGAGGCCGAGCGCTGGCGCGAGAAGCTGCTGGCCGACGACGCGGCGATGACCGATTGGATCAAGGCCCATCCTGCCGCCGACGCCCAACCGCTGCGTGCGCTGGTACGCAACGCGCGCCGCGAACTGGCGACCGAACTTGCCGTCGATGCCGGGACCGTCCCCGCACGCAGCAAGAGCCGCGCGTTTCGCGAGCTGTTCCAGTATGTCCGTGCGGGGCTCCGGTCCAGCGACGGACCCGCATCGGAATAACCCGGCACGACCGCGATGCAGATTGCCCTGGCGCCGATGGAGGGTCTGGTCGACGACATCCTGCGCGATGTCCTGACCCGGGTCGGTGGCATCGACTGGTGCGTCACCGAGTTCGTGCGCGTGACCACGCGCCTGCTGCCGGCCAAGTCGTTTCACCTGCTGGCGCCGGAACTCAAGCGCGGCTCGCGCACCCGCGCCGGCACCCAGATGCGCGTGCAGTTGCTCGGCTCGGACCCGAACTGCCTGGCCGACAACGCAGCGCTGGCCTGCACCTTGGGTGCGCCGGTGATCGACCTCAACTTCGGTTGCCCCGCCAACACCGTGAACCGCTCGCGCGGAGGCGCGGTGCTGCTGAAGGAACCCGAGCTGCTGCACGCGATCCTGCGCGAGGTGCGTCGCACCGTGCCTGCGCACATTCCCGTCACCGCCAAGATGCGGCTCGGCTACGAGCACACGGACCTCGCGCTCGACTGCGCACGTGCGCTGGCCAGCGGCGGTGCCGCGCAGATCGTGGTGCACGCGCGCACCAAGACCGACGGTTACCGCCCGCCCGCACACTGGGAATGGATCGCCAGAGTGCGCGACGCGGTACCGGTTCCGGTATTCGCCAACGGCGAAGTCTGGAACGTCGAGGACTGGAAGCGCTGCCGCAGCATCAGCGGCGTCGAAGACCTCATGCTCGGCCGCGGACTGGTGGCGCGTCCCGATCTCGCACGCCAGATCGTCGCGGCGCGTCGCGGTGAAACCATCGCGCCCATGACCTGGGCCGACCTGGTGCCGCTGCTACAGGATTTCTGGGCGCAGGTGCGCAACAAGCTGCCCGCCGCCTTCGCGCCCGGCCGGCTCAAGCAGTGGCTGTGCTGGCTCCGCCAGACCTATGCGCCGGCCGAGCAATTGTTCCTTGCGGTGCGCCGCGAAAACGATTGCTCGAAGCTGGACCCGGTGATGGCGGCGCTGTCGAGTACTCGTTAGGCCTGAAGAAGATTTGGTTCCTTATTCTCATCGGCTTCATCGCGCTACTTGGCCTCGCTGCTTTTGTTGCACTTGGAATCAAGCTGTGGCAGCAGGGGACCTCGGGAAGCTAGTCAGCTCAGCGCTGTTCGTCGGAATTGCATTTGCGATCTGCACCGCGATCTTCCCTGCGGACCTTTTTTACAAAAACGAGTTTGTTCAAATCACTGGTCAGGAGTTTCCAGCTAGCGGCAAGTACATATTCAAGGAAGCCTCCTACCCAGACTTCCACGGCGACTACATGTCCTGTGCGGTCATCGAAGTTTCGGAAGATGATTTCAAGCGGCTGCGTTCAGAGATGCGGCCTGCTCACAGCAGCTTCGGCATCGTGGAAAGTAGTTGCATGAGCGAGCTGATCCGGAGGTACGGGAAAGACACGATCCTCCTCGAATCCTCCATCAGCGATCCGAAAGGGGAATACAGGTATTGGGGTCTAGTTGCTGATCGTTCCGTGGTCATCATCCATTTCTACAGTTGGTAGGGCGAACAACACCCACATCGGGGACTGAGCTTGTAGATCGCATCTCGTTACGCGGTGCTGATCGCCCCGCACAGGCTTGCGGCAGAATTCGCGCGATGAGCACTGCGCCTACCTTCATCGTCCGCCGCATCGACGGCCTCTACGCCGGCCAAGTGCAACCCATGCCCGACGACGGACGTCCCACCGGCATTTTCAAGCGGTTGGTCGAAGGCTCGGTTCGCATCCGACCGGAGGGCCTGGAAGGCGATGCACAGGGCGATCGTCGGGTGCATGGCGGAATCGAGAAGGCCGTGCACCAGTTTGCGGTCAGCAACTACGCGAGACTCGCTGAACAATTTCCAGAACGGGCGCAGGCCTTTGTGCCTGGCGCCATCGGCGAGAATCTTTCGACCGCCGACCTCGACGAAAGCAGCGTCTGCATCGGCGATGTATTCGCGCTCGGCACCGCGCGCATCCAGCTCAACCAGCCGCGCACGCCGTGCTGGAAGATCGATGCGCGCTTTGGGCTCGAAGGCATCACCGCGTTCGTCGCGAAGCAGGGCATCGCCGGCTGGTACTACCGCGTGCTCGAACCGGGCACGGTGGAGATCGGTGATGAGTTGCGGCTGCTCGATCGCAGCGCGGAGACTCTGACCCTGCGACAACTCCACCAATTGGCACGCACTCACCGCCCGCCACTCGACGAGTTGTTGCGTGCCGCGAAACTGCCCGGCCTGGCACCAACCTGGGCCGAAAAATTCCAGGCCCGCGCGCGCTGGCTGCGCCAGAACACACCCGCAGCCGAATTGCCGCCCCGCGCATGAAGCTACCGGACTACCCGGTCCGCGAAGCGATTCCGGATCTGAAACGCGCGCTGGCCGAACAGGGCCGCGCGGTGCTCGCAGCACCGCCGGGATCGGGCAAGACCACCATCGTGCCGCTGGCATTGCTAGATCAGCCCTGGCTGGTGGGCAAGCGCATCGTGATGCTCGAACCGCGTCGCGTGGCGGCGCGTGCGTCGGCTGCGCGCATGGCGTTTCTGCTCGGCGAGAAAGTGGGCGAGACTGTGGGCTACCAGGTGCGCTTCGAACGGCGCGTGTCGAATGCCACGCGCATCGAGGTGGTGACCGAAGGCCTGCTGACACGCCGTTTGCAGTCCGACCCCGAACTGCCCGGCGTAGGCCTGGTGATTTTCGACGAGTTCCACGAGCGCAGTCTCGATGCCGACCTCGCGCTCGCGCTCGCGCTCGATGCGCGCGCCAACCTCAATCCCGAACTGCGCTTGCTGGTGATGTCGGCGACGTTAGAGACGGCTCGCGTTTCGAAACTGCTCGATGACGCGACCATCGTCGAAGCCTCCGGCCGCATGTTTCCGGTCAGCGTTCGCTATCTCGGCTCCAAGCCCGACGCGCGACTCGACGAAACGGTTGCCTCCGCCGTGCAGTGTGCGCTGTCCGAAACCGCGGGCGATGTGCTCGCTTTCCTCCCCGGCGCACGCGAAATCCGCTGGACGCAGCGGCGGCTCGAAGCGCTCGGGCAAGGTCTCGCGATATGTCCGCTCTACGGTGAACTGTCGTCGGCAGAACAAGACCTCGCGCTCACGCCGGACGCGCAGGGTCGGCGCAAGGTGATTCTCGCGACCAACATCGCGCAGACCAGTCTCACCGTCGAAGGCGTGACGACCGTCGTCGATGGCGGCTACGTGCGCGCCGCGCGCTTCGACCTGGGCGCGGGCTCGAATCGACTTGAGACGCTGCGCGTCTCGCGTGCGTCGGCCGAACAGCGCGCGGGCCGCGCGGGACGGCTTGGTCCCGGCACCGCTTACCGCTGCTGGAGCCAGGACCAGCAGGGCGCGCTTAGCCCTCACGACACACCGGAAATCCTGGCTGCGGACCTGACGCGGCTTGCGCTCGAACTCGCGGCCTGGGGCACGAGCGATCCGGCCTCGCTCGCGTTTCTCGATCCGCCGTCCGCAGCCAACTGGAGTTACGCACGCGATTTGTTGAGCGCTCTCGGCGCGGTGAATGAGGCGGGCCGCATCACTCCCCACGGACGCGAACTCGCGCGCCTGCCGACCTCGCCGCGCTTCGCGCAACTGCTGCTGATCGCACGCGAACGCGGCGCCACCGAACAAGGCGCATGGCTCGCGGCGGCACTGGACGAGCGCGAAGCCGAGGGCGGCACCGATCTAGCGGAACGGGTCGAGCGCCTGCGTCGCGGCAGCGCCGATCCTGCGCAACGTCGCAGACTCGAAGACGCCGTGCGCCAGTTCTTGCGCAGCGCGGAACTAGGGCGGGCCGTGCCCGCCGACCCCGGCGGCGATGGGCCGCCCTACGCCGCGTGCGATGTAGCCGGTCTGGTCAGCCAGGCTTTCCCTGAGCGCATCGCGCGCCGCCGCGAAGGTCTGCGCGAATCCGGTGCCGGCCCGCGCGCCGCGCGCGAAGTCGCCTTTCTCTGCGCCGACGGCGGCGAGGCGCGTCTGCTGGAGACCGATCCGCTGGCACGCTCATCCTTCCTCGCCATCGCGCACTGGGACCCGGGTGTGCAGCGGCGCATTCGTCTCGCTTGTGCGCTCGATGAAGCGACCGTGCGCACTGAGCACGCGTCACGCATCGCGACGCACCGCGAGGTGCGCTGGGACTCTCAGCAGGAAATCGTGATCGCGGAGGAACAGCAGCGCCTCGGCGCCATCGTGTTGTCGGCGCGACGTATTGCGCAGCCCGGCGAGGCGGGCCGTGTCGCGATGATCGAGGGCATCCGCAGTCTGGGCCTTGCCTGTCTGCCTTGGAGCGATACGGCGCGGCAGTGGCAGGCGCGCGTGCTGAGCCTGCGAGCCTGGATGCCGGAAGCCGCCTGGCCCGATGTCTCGGACGAGCATTTGCTGCTGACGCTCGAAGTCTGGCTTGCGCCCTTTCTCGATGGCGTGACGCGACGCGCGCATCTTGTCGCGCTGGACCTTGGCGCCATCTTCAATGCAATGCTCGACTACCAGCTTCAGCAGCAGCTTGTGCGCCTGGCCCCGACGCATCTGACCGTGCCTTCCGGTCAGCACCGCGCGCTGCGTTACGAGCCGTCCTCGCCACCCGCACTGGAAGTGAAGTTGCAGGAAATGTTCGGCTGCGCGCAGACGCCCACGGTCTGCGACGGTCGCGTCAAAGTCGTGTTGCATCTGTTGTCGCCCGCACAGCGGCCGGTCGCGGTGACGCAGGATCTGGCCGGCTTCTGGGAGCGCGGCTATATCGACGTGCGAAAAGATTTGCGTGGCCGTTATCCGCGCCATCCCTGGCCGGACGATCCGCGCGCGGCGGTGGCGACGCATCGGGCCAAGCCTCGTGGGACTTGAGCGCCGTATGATTCCGAGCATGCAAACCAACCTTCGAAACGCGCGCCACACGGATGTAGGAGGGGCTCTGCCCCGATCGTCACTCCGCAAACGTGATTGCGGCTGCGTCTCAGCGGCCGGGGTCGGGGCAGAGCCCCTCCTACAATTGGTCGGAGGCCATCGCGCATGAGTCCGGTCCATCTGCGCAACGCCTTGGCAGCCCTCGATCGCGGCGGTGTCATCGCCTACCCCACAGAAGCCGTCTGGGGTCTCGGCGCCGACCCCTGGAACGAATCGGCCTGCCTGCGCTTGCTGGCCATGAAGCGCCGACCCTGGGACAAGGGGCTGATTCTCGTGGCCGCGCATCTGGACCAGCTCCTGCCCTTCATCGAGATTCCGTCGAAGGCGGTGCTCAAACGCGCCAGCGTGACTTGGCCCGGACCTGCGACCTGGGTGTTTCCGTGCACCGAAGAGACGCCCGCCTGGATCAGCGGCGACCAGCCTTCCGTCGCCGTGCGCGTGACCTCGCACGAAGGCACGCGCGCGCTGTGCGAGCGCTTTGGCGGCGCCATCGTGTCCACCAGCGCGAATCCTGCCGGCCGCACGCCGGCGCTGTCGCCGACGCAGGTGCGGCTGTATTTTCGCAACCGCTTCGATTACCTGCTGCCCGGCGCGCTTGGCGGCCTGACCCGGCCCACCTCGATCCGCGACGCCATGACCGGGCACATCCTGCGCCGATGAACGCTCCACAAGATCAACCCGACGCGGACGCCGTCGAGACCTGGCTGCACGGCTTGCAGGACCGCATCTGCGCGGCGCTGGAACAGGTCGATGGCACGCATCGTTTCGGTCGTGACGAATGGGTTCGAGCCGAAGGCGGCGGCGGCGTGACGCGCATTCTCGAAAACGGTTCCGTGTTCGAGCGTGCGGGTGTCGGTTTCTCGCTGGTGCACGGACCGCGCCTGCCACCTTCCGCGAGCGCCGCACGTCCCGAACTGGCCGGTCGCGGATTTCGTGCGATGGGGGTGTCGCTGGTGCTGCACCCGCGCAATCCTTACGCGCCGACCACGCATCTCAACGTGCGTTACCTCGTTGCGGAAAAACCCGGCGCCGATCCGGTGTGGTGGTTCGGTGGCGGCTATGACCTGACGCCTTATTACCCGTTTGAAGAGGACGCGGTGCACTGGCATCGCAGCGCGAAAACTGCTTGCGATTCAGTCAGCGAAACGATCTACCCGCGCCTCAAGAAACACTGCGACGAGTATTTTTTCCTGAAGCACCGCGGCGAGACGCGCGGCATTGGCGGCCTGTTCTGTGATGACTGGAGCGAGAACGGATTCGATGCGAGCTTCAGACTGATTCGCGCAATCGGCGACAGTTTTCTGCCGGCCTACCTGCCCATCGTCGAGCTCCGTCGTGATACGCCCTGCGGCGAACGCGAGCGCAACTGGCAGCTCGTGCGTCGCGGTCGCTATGTCGAGTTCAACCTGGTGTGGGATCGCGGCACCTTGTTCGGCTTGCAGTCGGGCGGGCGCAGCGAGTCGATTCTGATGTCGATGCCGCCGGAAGTGCGCTGGCGCTATGACCTTCATCCGGAGCCGGGTTCGCATGAGGCCGCTTTGATCGCCGATTTTCTGCGTCCGCGTGACTGGCTATAAAGCTACTGGCTATAAAGCTAAAGAATCACGCAAAGGCGCGAGAAAAGCGCAGAGGTGCAAAGGAAACAAAAAAGATTTCCCCTGCGCCTTTGCGTGATTCTTTTGACCTTGACGTTGCTGTATGAAACCGAAATGGAAACGCGCCCACCATGACCCTCACCGAACTGCGCTATCTCGTGAACCTCGACAAGGAGCGCCACTTCGGCCACGCGGCCGAGCGCTCGTTCGTGTCGCAGCCCACCCTGTCGGTGGCGATCAAGAAACTCGAAGACCAACTCGGCGTTGCGCTGTTCGAGCGTGTGCGTGGCGAGGTCAAGCCCACGCCGGTCGGCGAGCGCATCGTGGCGCAGGCGCGGCGCGTGCTGGCCGAGGCCAAGCTGTTGGAGGACCTGGCGCGCGAAGGCAAGGACGAACTGTCCGGGCCGCTGCGCTTCGGCGCCATCTACACCGTCGCGCCGTACCTGCTGCCGCACCTGGTGCCGGTTTTGCGCACGCACGCGCCGCACATGCCGCTGGTGATCGAGGAAAACTTCACGGGGAAACTGCTGGAGCAGTTGCGCGACAACGAGATCGACGTGGTCTGCATCGCCGTGCCGATCGAGCCGCAGGGCCTGAGCAGTTGGCCACTGTACGACGAGGACTTTGTGGTGATGCTGCCGGCCGATCATCGCTGGGCCGCCGAATCGCAGATTCCGGCGCGCCGGCTCGCAGAGGAACCGCTGCTGTTGCTGGGGCCGGGGCACTGCTTCCGCGATCAGGTGATTCAGGCCTGCCCCAAGTGCGTGGACCCGGAAGCCGCCGGCCCGCGGCCGCAGACCGGCAGCAGCCTGGAGACGATTCGCTTCATGGTCGCGGGCGGGCTCGGGCTCACCGTGTTGCCGCGGTCTTCAGTGGACAACCGGCCGGCGGAAGACTCGCCGATGCTGGTGGCGCGGCCGTTTGCCGGCAAGGCGCCGTCGCGGCGTATCGCGCTGGTGTGGCGCAAGACTTTTCCGCGCATGAAGGCGATTGCCGCGTTGCGTGAATCGATTCTGGTCAGCCCGATGCGCGGCGTGAATTTTCTGCCGGAGGCGGGAATCACCGAGGGCTGAACGTAAAACGCAGACAGGTAGGGTGCTGAAGAGGCGAAAGCCGAATCGCACCATCCTCCCGACTCATAGGGTGCGATTACGCCGCAAACAGCGCGGCTTCATCAGCACCCTACCCAAACAACATCTGTAAGCCCACGCACAAGAGCATGAAAGCAAACCCCAGTTGCAGCTTGCGCGGCGCCAGGCTGTGCGCGAGCCGCGCACCCAGCGGCGCTGCCAGCGCGGCGACAAACGCCATCGCAACGAAGGCGCCGAGGCTCACGTAACCGAGCGAAGGACTGGGCACACCCTCGGCATCGAGGCCCGCGAGCATGTAGCCCACGGCTCCGGCCCAGGCGATGGGAATTCCGCCCGCGGCTGCGGTGCCGACGGACTGGCGCAGCTCGAGTCCGCGTAACGCCAGATAAGGCCCGGTCAGCGAGCCGCCGCCGATGCCGATGAGCGAAGACAGCACGCCGATCACGAACGACACCGCACCCAGTTCGGGCGGCCGCGGCGGCGCGATTCGCTCCAGTGCGCCGAACTTGTAGTCGAACGCCATCTGCACCGCGATCACCAGACTGCTCACGCCGACCAGGCGGCGCAGCGCGAGGCCGGGCAAGACATCGGCAACGAAAGCGCCCACCGCAGCGCCGATGGCAAGGCCGGGTGCGAACCAGCGCAGCAGATCCCAGCGCACGCCGCCGCGACGGTGGTGCGACAGCGTGGAGGTGAGAGAAGTGGTTGCGATCACCGCGAGCGAAGTGCCCAGCGCCACGTGCATCACGATGGCCTCGGGCACGTCCTGGGCGGCCAGCGCCAGCGCCAGGGCCGGGACCATGACCATGCCGCCGCCGACACCGAAGAGCCCGGCCAGCACGCCGGCAACCGCGCCGGTGGCCACCAGGATGAGTATCGATTCCATTGCTGTGCAGTCTGGTTGGAAAGAGCCGTCGCAGTGAATCGCGGTGATGCGACTCCTACAATCGGGGCGCGCATGCTAAATGCGTCGATCGATTGCGGCCACTCCGACTCTCCCTCGCTCCCGGCCCCTCTCCCGTGGGGAGAGGGTCGCGCGAAGCGCGGGGTGAGGGAGAGAGTCGTCCGAGCGGCCGCCAACGAACACATCCCCCAGAATGGGGTCTGTCGTTGCAACGCCCCAGGCACCTGCCAAAAATGCTCCGTCCTCTTGTCCTGATCCTCGGTCTGACCGCTTCGCTCTCCGCTTCGGCGCAATCCGATCCGCTCGCCGTGCCGCGTGCGGAGTTCGTGGCCGCGCTGGCCAGCGTGCCGCAAGGCCTCGGACCTGAGGGCGACTCCGAAGCCCTGCGCGTCTATCCGCTGTATCCCTACCTGGAGGCGGAGCGCCTGCGCCTGCGCTTGTCGACGGCTGCCTCCGAGGAAGAACCCGACGATTCCATCGGCGCCTTCCTCGTAACCAACGGTGACGCGCCGTGGACGCGCGCGCTGCGCACCGACTGGTTGCGCGACCTGGCCGGACGCGGCCAGTGGGCACCGTTCCTCGTGCATTACCTCGATGCGCGCGCAGATGCCTCGTTGCGTTGTCAGCAACTCAACGCGCAGATCGCCACCAGTCCCAGCGCCGCGTTGCTGCCGTCCGCGCTGGCGATCTGGCGCACGGGCTCGGAACTGCCCTCGGCCTGTACCGCGGTCATCGACTGGCTCCAGACGCAGGGCGCCTTGACCCTGGAAGAAACCGCCAAGCGCACGCGCCTCGCACTCGAAGCCGGCCGCATTCCGGTGGCGCGCATGCTCATCCGCCAACTGCCCGAGGAGCAGCGCGGCTATTACGAACTGTGGGCCAACGTGCTGGAAGATCCGGCGCAACACCTCGACCGCGGCCTGGCCAACAAACTCGAAGAGCGCGCGCTGTTCGACGGCTTCGCCAAGCTGGCGCGAGCCAACCGCGACGCGGCCATCTCCGCGCTCGCGCGCATCGAGTCGGCCTGCGGCCAACCCTGCCGGCTCGTGTCTCCGGCAACGCCGGCCGAACTGCGGCGCGAGATCGCGCTCAACCAGTCCTGGAGCCGCGAGCCGGAAACCGTCTCCACGTTCCGAACCGTTGCCGAGTCCGGACTCGATGAGCGCGGCTACGAGTGGCGCGTGCGTGCAGCGCTCTGGAACGGCGACTGGACGCAGGCCGCAAGCTGGATCGCGTTGATGCCGCCGACCCTGCTCGAACAACCGCGCTGGCGTTACTGGCGCGCGCGTACCGCGGAGAAGCTGGACAAGCGCGACGCAGCCGTTCCGGATTACGAGCGCCTGACCCAGGAGAACGGCTACTACTCCGTGCTCGCCGCCGAGCGCCTGGGCCGATCGTTCACGCCGCGTACACAGGCACGCGCCAACGATGCGAAAGCGCGCGCCGGCATGGCTGCCATGCCCGCCCTGATACGTGCGCGCGAAGCCTGGCTGATCGATCAACAACCCTGGGCACGCACCGAGTGGAACGATGCGACCGCTGCGTTCGACGCGAGCAATCTGCTGGAAGCCGCGCGCCTGGCCTCGTCCTGGGGCTGGCACCTGATGGCGGTGGCCACGGCCACGCGCGCCGAGGTGTTCGACGACTTTGCGCTGCTGTATCCGCGTCCGTACGAGACCGATGTCGTGACCTCGGCCAAGAGAGTCAATCTCGCGCCCGAGTGGATCTGGGGCGTGATGCGGCAGGAAAGTCTCTACGACCCCAAGGCGCGATCGTCCGCCAATGCGCTCGGCCTGTTGCAACTCCTGCCCGAGACCGCGCGCGCCGTCGCCCGGCGCAACGGCTTGCCGGCGCCCACCCGCGACAGCCTGCTCGATCCGCCAACCAACATCCGCCTCGGCACCCATTACCTGCGCGAGCAATACGAGCGCTTCGGTGGCCGCATGACGATGGTGCTCGGCGCGTACAACGCTGGGCCCAACGCGGTACAGCGCTGGCTGCCACCGCAGCCAATCGATACCGATGTGTGGATCGAGAACATTCCGTTCAACGAAACGCGTAGCTACATCCAGCGCATCGTCTGGCACAGCACCGCGTTCGCGTGGCTGGGCAGCGGCAAGCCGCAGCGCATCACGCCCTGGCTCACGCCGATCTCGAACGACCTGACGCCGCTCAACCCGACCTTGCTGGAAGGCAGATGAAGGCCTACCTCGTCGGCGGCGCGGTGCGCGATCGCCTGCTCGGCCTGCCCGTGAAGGAACGCGACTGGGTGGTCATCGGCGCTAGTCCCGAAGACATGATCGCCGCCGGCTACAAACCGGTGGGCAAGGATTTCCCGGTATTCCTGCACCCGCATACGCACGAGGAACACGCGCTCGCGCGCACCGAGCGCAAGTCGGGAAAGGGCTATCAGGGCTTCACCTTCCACACCGGTCCGGAGGTCACGCTAGAAGACGACCTGTGGCGGCGCGATCTCACCATCAACGCGATTGCAGAAGACGAGACGGGTGCGCTGACCGACCCGCACGGCGGCCAGCGCGACCTCGAAGCGCGCCTGCTACGCCACGTCTCGCCCGCGTTCGCCGAAGACCCGGTGCGAATTCTCAGAGTCGCGCGCTTCGCCGCACGCTTTGCACCGCTCGGCTTTCGTGTCGCCGACGAGACGATGCAGTTGATGCGCGGGATGGTCGAGCAAGGCGAAGTCGATCATCTCGTTTCCGAACGGGTCTGGAAGGAAACCGAGCGAGCCCTGAGCCAAAGCCCCCTCCCCTCGCGGGAGGCGACGGGTCCCAGCGTGGGAGTGCCTCAATGGCACTCCCACGTAAACCCGTCGGGGGGAGGGGGAGGCGGCCAGATTGCGAGTGTCGATCCCCGCCCCAGCGTCTTCTTCGAAGTCCTACACACCAGCGGCGCCCTCGCCCGCGTGATGCCGGAACTGGCCGCACTCAGCGGCGTGCCCCAACGCGCCGACTACCACCCGGAAGTCGATTCCCTGGTTCACACCCTGATGTGCGTGGACGCCGCCGCGCGGGCCGGACACGTGCTCGACGTGCGCATCGCCGCACTGCTGCACGACCTGGGCAAGGCCGCGACGCCGCCCGAGGAATGGCCCAGCCACCGCCGCCACGACGAACGCGGCCTGCCGCTGGTCAAGCAATTCTGCGAACGCCTGCGCGTACCCTCCGCCGCGCGCGATCTCGCCCTGGCCGTGACGCGCGATCACCTGCTCGTACATCGCGTGAAGGAGTTGCGCCCCGCCACCCTGCTGGGCCTGCTCGAACGCTTCGAAGCCTTCCGCAAACCCGACCGTTTCGAACTCGCGCTGCAAAGCTGCGAGTGCGACGCGCGCGGCCGCCTGGGTTTCGAGAACTGCGCGTACCCGCAGACCGACTATTTGCGCGCGGCGGCGCGCGCGGCCGCGGTGCCGAACTCCGAAGTGCTGGCCGACGGTTTCAGTGGCCCCGAGATCGGCGCAGAGATCAAGCGTCGGCGTGAAGCGAGACTAGGCGAATGGGTTGTGCAACAGCGGCAGGCGGGCGATAGAGTCTCCTGAGGCAGGAGACGCCGTAGCCCGGACGAAGTCCGGGGAGCAGGCGGCTACGCTTGCTCAAAATTTATTTTGCGTTGGTACTTGACAAGCAGCGGTCCTGTGACAAGTGCGAAAACTCCACTCAAATAGGATTATAACATGTTGATTTATTAAAAGTTTTATAGAAATCGAAAATACGACAATTTTCTCGCCATCGCGTCAGGAAATTTTTTTGTGCGCAGCGGCATGAACTGCGAATTTCTTCCCGGCGAGAAGTTAACCTTGTACCGCGCTCTACTTAAAAAGCTTGCGGCACAGCACCAGAATTTCTGGGACAAGTACATTGCATTCAACGATCCCGCGAAAAGAAATGGCGCAAACATTTCGAGGGTGTATATCTCGCGTGACCGTTCCAAGATTCGCGGACGGGCTGAGGAAATAGTCTCGGGTGTTTGGATCGAAGTAAGTTTCGGCGAGTCGACGCACGACTTCTTCAAACAGGCGTGCAGCTGTGTGGAAGCGTGCTTTGTACCGTGTCCAGAATGGATGGAAAAGATTCCTGAGGCCGTTAAGGCCGATTGGATTCGTGCCCGTCGCCGGCCAAAGCCTCCCGCCAACTGCACCACGATTCCCGGATTCTCCAAGGTCGAGATGTCCTAGGTGACCTCCTCGCCCTTGCGATGGAGCGCAGCAGGCGTAGCCCGGGTTCAACCCGGGTCTTGTCTCGTCCGGCGAACTGGCCGCGTCCCGGACTTCGTCCGGGCTACGGTTCTGCGGTCCTGTCGAAGCTGCTCCCGGTGAAGTCGGCGTCGCCCGCAACGAACGGGCGAACTGACGGAAATGCACCGCGTTCGCGCTGCCGAAGCGACCCCGTACGTCACGGACCGCGCAGTGGACTGGCGAATTCTCCGCGCGACAGCGCTTCAACCGTGTTGCCGTCTGCATCGATGGCCGACAGGTTTGCGCCGCGTGTCTCGAGCGCCTGAAGAATCTCGGTGCGCTGGAACAGCGCCGCATACATGGCTGGCGTCTGGCCGGCAGCGTTGCGATGGTCGGGCGCGCAATCCGCCGCCATCAATTTGCGGGCGATGGAAAGCTCGCCCTTGAAGATCGCGCCCATCAGCGCGGTGTTGCCGCGACGGTCCTCGGCGCAGGAATCGGCACCCGCCTTCAGGAGCAGATCCACTGCCGCGCCCTGACCGTGATACGCAGCCAGGATCAGCGCGGTGTAGCCCTTTTCGTCGCGCGTATCGAGGTCGTAAGCGGAGGCGACGAATTCCTGGAGCATCTCGACCCGGCCTTCGCGTGCGGCGTCGAACAGGTAGGTATCCAGTTGCGCGCGGGCGGCGGCAGCGGTCAGCGCGGGCGGCGCTTCCGCGGCGGCAGGGCGCGGGTCGAACAGCGCCAGCAGGCCCAGCGCCAGGATCAGTGGGCCACCGATGCGACGGATATCGAGGGTGTTCATGACGGGTTCCCGGTGGAAGCCCGCGCGGCGCCGCTTCCGGCGCCGCGCGGGTGTTGAGGGGCTAGTCCTTGAGCGCAGTGGCCATACCCTGCACGCGGGCCAGGTCGGCCTTCGCCGCCTTGACCAGGGCCGCGCCGTAATCGGCATCCGCCTTGTAGAAGTGGCTCAGCATCACCGCCTGGGTTTCCTTGTTCTGGAGGTTGGCCAGTTCGCCGCCCAGATTGCCGATCAACTCCTGCTGCTGCGCCTTGGTCAGCGAGCGGTAGAACTCACCGGCCTGGCGAAAGTTGAGCGTCTTGCTCACCCGCGCCTGCTGCGTGGCACCGGCCAGCGGCAATGCGGAATACCGGGCCTCGGCGATCTGCGGCTTGGGATCAACGCGGCTCGGCTCGTAGTTGACGCGACTGACCATCGCGGCGCCATCGGCCTCGCCACTCTGGTTGTTGTTGTTGACCGCCGCCTTCGGCTGATTGATGGGCAGCTGGAAGACGTTGGTGCCGACGCGATAAAGCTGCGTGTCGTTGTAGCTGAAGATGCGGCCTTGCAGCAGGCGATCTTCGGAAGGCTCGATGCCCGGCACCAGGTTGCCCGGGGCGAAGGCGCTCTGCTCGGTTTCCTGGAAGATGTTGGCCGGATTGCGATTCAGCGTCATGGTGCCGACTTTCACTTCCGGCACGCCTGGCCAGGTCTTGGTGGCGTCCAGCGCATTGAAATCGAACTGCGCCAGTTGCTCGGCCTTGAGCACCTGCACGTACAGATCCCACTTCGGAAACTTGCCGGCCTTGATGCTGCCGACGAGGTCTTCGGTGGCGCTGTTGAAGGTCTTGCCTTGCAGCGCGTTGGCCTCGGCCTGGGTCAGGTTCTTTTCGCCTTGCAATGTGTCCCAGTGAAACTTCACGTAACTGATTTCGCCCTTGGCGTTGACGAACTTGTAGGCGTGCACGCTGTTGCCATCCATCTGCCGGTAATTGGCGGGGATGCCCTGCTCCGAGAATAGCCGCGTCAGCATGTGGGTGGACTCGGGCACGTGGCTCATGAAGTCGAACACGCGCTCGGTGGTCTGGAGATTGTCGTCGGGGCTGGGCTTGAGGCTGTGCACCATGTCCGGGAACTTGATCGCATCGCGGATGAAGAACACCGGCAGGTTGTTGCCCACTAGATCCCAGTTGCCTTCCGGGGTGTAGAACTTGACCGCGAAGCCGCGCGGATCGCGCAGCGTCTCCGGCGAGTGCAGGCCGTGAATGACGGTTGAGAAGCGCGTGAAAACCGGCGTCTTGCTGCCGGGTGCGAAGACCTTGGCCTTGGTGTACTGCGAGATGTCGCCGGTGACCACGAACTCGCCATGCGCCGCGGTGCCGCGGGCGTGGACCACGCGCTCAGGGATGCGCTCACGATCGAAGCGTTGCAGCTTCTGGATCAGTTGCACGTCCTGCAGCAGCACCGGTCCGTCCGGTCCGGCGGTCTGCGAGTTCTGGTTATCGCCCACGGGCGCGCCGTTGTCTCGGGTCAAGGGTGCAGCGCTTGCGACCGTTGCGGCGAACAACAACAGCGTGGCAGTTGCGGATAGCGCCAATGGGTATCCGGCGCGGGTGATGGCAAGGGTTTGTGGTTTCATCTGGGACTCCTCATTGAGCCCCGGGGCAGTGGGGCTCACGCACGGTAGGCCCACGCCCTCATCGTGTGAAATTGATTGTTACCTTGATATCAATAGTGCTTGTGTATGACTCGGCGCGTTCGCTGCTGTCGCGCCAACCGATTCTCAGCACCGTCCACTCGACCACATCTGGCGCTCGAGTCGGCGCGGCATCCGCAACGAGTTGGCGCAACGAAGGGCAAATGAAGCCGCCCAGCCTGAAAAAAAAGGAGGGGCCAGCACCCGGTGCTGGCCCCTCCGCGACCACAGTGCCTGCTATTGAATCCGGATCGTGATGCCGACCAGCGGTGGCGCGAGATTGGCGCCGATGTTGCCGATCAAGGTCGCGGCACCCGTCGCCAGGTTGATGCGATAAAGCCCCGACTGGCTGCTGGCCGCACCGGTCTGGAAGGCGCCGAGCGCAAAGCCGTTTGCACCGCCGGCGATGTCGATGTCGCCGAGCGTGGTGACGTCCACGGTCAGCGGGCCGACCGGCGTCACCACGCCGCAGTTGGGATTGCCGACGGTGGCGGGACAGTCGCCGGTGACGGCCGGATTGGCGCCAATCCCGACCAGGCTGTTGAGCGTCGCATCCACTGCATACAACGTGGTCGCAGCGGGACCGATGAAGCTGTTGGTGTAGGCGGCTGCGAAGGTGTCGCCGGCGGGTGTCAGATTGCTGTCGGTGGTGGTTCCGCCGCCGCTCACTTCGATGCGCAGATTGTTCTCGCGGGTATCGACCACACGCAGACGATCGGGCACCGGGTTGAAGTCGATGCCGAACTGCGCGTCGGCCGCCAGCATCACGAACGGGTTGTCATCCCCCGCAGAGGCGACGAGCGTGGAGGCCGCGGTTGCGGCACCGGTCGCCACGTTCAGCGTGTACAGCCGGCCGGCGGTGGTCAGGGCGTAGAGCTGGCGGGTGAAGGGACGGTAGTCAATATCCAGAACGGTTTCGCCGCCCATCAGGCCGGTGATGGCGGTGGTGGCGATGATCGTTCCCGGCGTGGAGGGCAGGAAGCTCACCAGGTTGCCGTTGTTGGTGACGCCGAACACCGTGGCGCGCGGCGCGGCGTTGACGGCAAGACCGCGCACCGCTTCTCCACCGCCGATGATGCCCAGCGACGCGGACAGGGCACCGGTGGCGAGATTCACCGTGCGCAGGCTGCTGCCGCCGGTCGCTGCGATGGCGATGATGGCCGTGTTGTTGCGTCCGTCGATGTCGAATCCGTTGACTGTCCCGGCGTCCGCGCCCAGTGCACCGACGACGGTAACCGTGCCGGCATTTGGGTCGGCGGTCGTCAGCAGGCTGTCGCTGGTGGAGTCGAGGTAGAACAGCGTGGTGCCGAGCGACGTCGCGCCGCCGCCGCCGATGCTGTTGGTGTACGCAACGGCGGTGGTTCCCAGGCGCGGGACCGTGGCGGTGTTGATGGCGCCGTCGGTGATGGTGGCGCCGGTGTCGACGTTGATACGCAGGTTCTGGCCGGTGTTGCTGACCACGCGCAGGCGGTCCGGTACGGGATTGAAATCGAGACCGAAGTCGGTGCCGTCGAGCGTGGTGAAGTCCGGAGTCGTGTCGTTCACGGTGTCGGCCGCCAGGGTCGACTTGAGCGTTGCCACGCCGCTCGCGTTGATCGTGAGAATGCGGCGGTTGCTGCTCAGGGCGTAAAGCACGCCGTCCGCGGGCCGCACGTCGATGCCGAGCAGCGTTTCGCCGGTCGCAAGTCCGGTGATCTCGACGCTGCTCCGCAACGTCGCCGGCGTGGCGCGATTGAACGTGATCAAGCGGTTGCCCGCGGTCAGCGCAATGGTGTCGCCGACCACGGAGGGCGCCCCGCCGCTGCCGCCGCCATTGTCGTCGCCGCCGCATGCGGCGAGGCCGGCCAGCAAGCCGATGGCCAACATCATTTTTCCTGCCATACCTGTCTTCGACATCGTCAATCTCCTTGGTGATTTGTTGTTGGCGTTCCGTGCGGCTGCCGTACTGGGAACGCCTTGCTCGTCGAGGCAGCGTGAAGTTCTGCCGACTCTCGCTAATCACGCCGGGGATCGGAAAAAGGTTCCGTGCCCCGGACTTTGAAGCCGGGTTTGCTCGCACCGCCGGCCTCGTCGGCAAGTTTTTCGCCGAAGGGCTCTGAGCCCGATGGACTGTCACATCAATTGAAAACTTTCAGGGCTATGCTCGGATTTATCGCACCGGCACGGAGGAGGCGCATGACTAGGTGGATCGCTTTACTGATCGTTTTCACTTTGCCGGGAGCGGCCGTGGCCGCCGAAACATCGCCCGCACCGGGCCTGGGTAAATTGCCTTGCGACTGGCAACCGCCCGTTGGCGACAGGCTGGACGTCAGTTGTCCGCTGGAAGCGTCGGGAACCACGCAGCGCTTCCGCTTCAAGGCCAACTTTTCCGGCGGGCACGACGACACCATGGCCTCGATGACGCCGGCGCTCGACGGATCGCCGCTCGTTTGCGACGAGGGCAGCAAGACGGATCTGTTTGGTGAGGACGGCGACGTCAGTCTCGAATGCAGGTTCTCGATGACGGAGAAAGCCGGAACGAAGCACGTTCTAGGCGTGAAGCTCAAATGGAGCCATGCCCAGTACACGGATTTCCAGTTCGGTTCGGACTGACAGCCGAGGCAGAGGTCTTGCTGCCTACAAAATCTCGCGCCAGCCCGAGCCCCGATCCTGCTCCGCGCAAACGCACCAGGCCGGATCGTCCTGCAGCGCTTCGCAGGCCGCAGCGCGCGCCAGGTGCTGTGTGTTGTTCTTCTCTGAAAGGTGCGTCAGCACGAGCGCCTGAAGCCGCGTCCGATCGACCTCGCGCAGCAAGCCCGCGGCCTGCGCGTTGGACAGATGGCCCCAGTCGCCGCCGACTCTGCGCTTGAGGCTTTCCGGATACGGGCCGCAGGCCAGCATGCCCGGGTCGTGATTGCATTCGAGCAACAGCGCGTCGCAACCGTCCAGGCTGCGTGCCACGTGCGGCGTGATGCGACCGAGATCGGACACGATGCCGAGCCGCCGATTCCGATACGAGAACGCGAACTGGCAGGGCTCGCGGGCGTCGTGCGGCACCGGGAAGGGCTGCACTTCGATATCGCCGATGGTGAAGGCTTCGTGCGGCGAGATGTGCCGTAAGCGGCAACCCTCCCAGTCGCTGCGTGTCGACGCCGTGCCCGGCGTCAGCATCACGGTGATGTCGTATGCACGCGCCAGCCGCGCGACTCCGCCGATGTGATCGCTGTGCTCGTGCGTGACGAGAATCGCATCGAGCGACCCGGGATCGAAGCCGATGCGCGCCGCTCGCGACTCGACCTCGCGCACGGCAAACCCGCAATCCACCAGCAGGTGCGTCGCGCCGGCCTGTACTACCGTGGCGTTGCCGCGGCTGCCGCTGCCCAGCAACGCATAGCGGAACATGGTCAATGTGGGCTCAGCGGTCGTTCAACTCTTGGGCTCGTTGCCAAACATCATCGGGAACGGCAGCACCTTGTCGCCGCCGCCGGCGGTGATGCGCGCCGGTCCCTGCTTGTTCACCTCGTCGATGCGGATCACGGCGTGCAGCGGGATGTAGAAGCGCTCGACGTTCTCGAATTCCTGCTTGAGTTTTTCCTCCGAGGTATCCAGCACCAGCGCGCTGTTTTCGCCGAACACGAGTTTCTCCACCTCCACGAAGCCCGGCATGCCGCCGTGGCTCACACCCCGCGCGTAAATCTCGTAGACCTTGCCCTGGTTGTGGAAGCTGACGCGGTACAGGTGGGGTTTGCTGGCCATCGTGATTCGGCGGCGCGTAATAGTGAGGTTGCGGAAGGATAGTCGATGCGGGGTGTGCCCTTGCCATGAGCGGCGCAGAATGAAGATTCCCTGTAGGAGCCTTCAGCGCGCGGATGCGCGCCGTTATCGCGAAGCAAACTGTAGGAGGGGCGTCAGCCCCGACAGGCGCTTTGAAGCCCGAGACTGGGGTCGTATTGCGAGCGCCTGTCGGGGCTTG
>JBQTHL010000014.1:0-383119 GCA_052389915.1 Panacagrimonas sp. | reverse complement strand
GGGAACGCGGGCGGATTTTCGGCCGCGCAGGCCGCCGCCCGGAGGCTCGAAACGGGGGATACGGTTGGGTCCCCGTGCGGGAATGACATTGAGTCTTTCCCGCACTGGGACCCAACCGTATCGGCTTTCCTGCCCTACGCCGCTAGCGGGAGTCGCACAGCTCAAAACAGCTCGCGTTGTGGCCCCTCCTCGAACAGCGGCTTGAGCGGCACGCGAAACTGCGTTCGGTCCAGCCGGATGCGCTCGCTCTTCTCGGTAGGAAAACCGAGCCGCTTGGCCGCAACCCGAAAGCGTCGCGCGATCAGTTCGGCGAACTGACCCTCGCCGGTGTGCCGCGTACGGAAACGCGGATCGTTGTCGCGGCCGCCGCGCATCTGCTGGATCAGACTCATCACGTGCCGTGCCTTGAGCGGCGCGTGGTCGTCCAGCCACTGACGGAACAGGTCTTTCACTTCCAGCGGCAGGCGCACGAGGATGTAGCTCGCGGCAATGGCGCCGGCTTCGCGTGCAGCCTCCAGAATGGATTCGAGTTCCGAGTCGTTGATGAAGGGAATTATCGGCGAGGCCATCACCATCACCGGCACACCGGCCTCGCTCAGATTGCGGATGACGCGCAGGCGCGCGGCGGGCGAGGCGGTGCGCGGCTCCAACGTGCGCTTGAGTTCGTCCTTCAGCGTGGTGATGGAGATGGCGACCATCGCCAGCCGCGCCTGGCTCATCTCGGCGAGCAGATCGATATCGCGCCCGATCAGCGCCGCGCCCTTGGTCACAATGCCCACGGGGTGGCGATACGCAGACAGCACTTCGAGCAGGGATCGCGTGACCCGGTACTTGCGCTCGATGGGTTGATAGGGATCGGTGTTGGCACCGAGCGAAACCGTCGCGGCTTCGTAGCCGGGTTTGCGCAGGGCTTTTTCGAGGAGTTGCGCGGCGTCCTTCTTGTAGAACAGCTTGGTTTCGAAATCCAGACCCGGCGATAGATCCACATACGCGTGGGCCGGCCGCGCGTAGCAGTAGATACAGCCGTGCTCGCAGCCGCGGTAGGGATTCAAGGATCGGTCGAAGCCGATGTCGGGTGAGTCGTTGTAGGTGAGGATGGACTTCGCTGACTCCGGCAGCACGACCGTTTCCGGTACGCGTATCGGTTCTTCGCCCAGATCCCAGCCGTCGTGATGTTCTTCGCGCGCCGTGCCGACATAACGCGCCGGGGGATTGATACTGACGCCGCGACCGCGGACGGGTGCTTTGCCGGGAGTAGGGTTCGATGAACTCATTGACCACAGCATACGGACAGATGCTGCCTGTACAAGCCGTTCTCCGACGCTTGGGGAAGCTCAGTGCAAACCTGCGGCTGGTGCACACCCTAAGTGACTTGTCGGCAACACTCGCCGATGCTGCAAACCGATTTCCGACACCAACATCTTTCAAGAGCGTGCGATGAATCTTGCGCAGTTGCTGGTGCGCTCCGCTCGCACCTTTTCCGACAAGCCCGCGCTGTACCACGGCGACGAGTTGCTGTGCGATTACCGTGGTCTGGCGGATCGCGCGGCACGCGTCGCCGGGTATCTAACCGACGCGGCCGGTCTGGTGCCCGGCGATAGGGTCGCGTTGTTCATGACCAATGTGCCGGAGTATCTGGAACTGCTTTACGGGGCTTGGTACGCGGGCCTGGCGGTGGTGCCGATCAACGCGAAGCTTCATCCGCGCGAGGCGCAGTACATCATCGACAACGCGGAAGCCGCGGCTCTGTTCGTCACCGAGGATCTGGCTTCTGGCGTGCAGCCGCTGTTGGCAGGCATGCCGAGTCTGAAGCGCTGCCTGACGCACGGCACGCCAGAATTTCGTGCGATGTACCGCGAAGCGCCACGCGCAGCCGCCGACCGCGCGGCCGACGATCTGGCCTGGCTGTTCTACACCTCGGGCACCACCGGCCGTCCTAAGGGCGTGATGCTGACGCACCGCAATCTGTTCACGACGCTGGCCTGTCATTTCATGGACGTGTTGGCGACCACCCACGACGACTGTGTGATCTATGCCGCGCCGATGTCGCATGCCTCGGGCATGGGCAACTTCGCGCACATGGTCGTGGGGGCGCGCCACGTGGTGGCGCGGTCGCCGAGTTTCGATCCGGCGGAGATCGTGGCGTTGGCCAGCCTGCATCGCAACGCTTTCACTTTCGCGGCTCCGACCATGGTCAAGCGGCTGGCAGAGTACGTGGAAGATTCGGGCGCCGATCCCGCCGGATTCAAGGCGATCCTGTACGGCGGCGGCCCGATGTACCTGGAAGACATCCGTTACGCGCTGCGCGTGATGGGCGATCGCTTCGTGCAGATTTACGGCCAGGGCGAAACGCCGATGACCATCTCCGTGCTGTCGTCTGCGCATCTGGCCGATAGGGAGCATCCGCGCTATCTCGAACGGATTGCGTCCGTCGGCGTCGCGCAGAGTCTGGTGGAAGTGCGCGTGACCGATGAAGAAGGACGCGATCTGCCGGTGGGCGAGGTCGGCGAGATTCTGGCGCGCGGCGACACCGTGATGAAAGGCTACTGGCGCAACGACGAGGCGACCGCCAGGACGATTCGGGACGGCTGGCTGTTCACCGGCGACATGGGCTGCTTCGATGCGGATGGATTTCTCACGCTGAAGGATCGGTCCAAGGACATGATCATCAGTGGGGGCTCCAACATCTATCCGCGCGAGATCGAGGAAGTGCTGCTGCAACACCCCGGTGTGCACGAGGTGTCCGTGGTGGGGCGCAAGCACCCGGAATGGGGCGAAGAAGTGGTGGCGTTCGTCGCGGCCAAGCCGGGCATGACCGTCGCCGCGGCCGAACTCGACGCGCTGTGCCTGGATCATATCGCCCGCTTCAAGCGGCCCAAGCATTATCGCTTTATGCCGGCCCTGCCGAAGAGCAACTACGGCAAGATTCTCAAGACCCGCCTGCGCGAAGTGCTGGAAGGCGAGGGGCCGGATCGATAGCGGGAGCAAAATGGCCTTCATTGCTGCGGCGTGACTCCCGTACAGGTGCGAATCGGCGAGAATCGGCATATCGATTCAAGAGTCTCGGTAATGGACGACGATCCAATCCCGGCGGAGGAGCGCAATGACCGCAACGCGTGAAACAGGACCTTCGACGGCGCGTGCGCTGCGCGAGGCGCTGGCCGAACTCCAGATCATTTTCGACAACGTCTTCGTGGGCATTTGCTATACCCGCGAGCGCGTGGTGGTGCGCTGCAACCGGCGCTTCGAAGAAATGTTCGGCTACGGTCCTGGCGAACTGACCGGCAGGGACGTGATGCGCTTGTATCCCACCCGCGAGGATTACGACCGCATCGGCACCGTGGGCTACGGGTACCTGCAAACCCATGACAGTTACACCGACGAGCGCCGCATGCGTCGCCAGGACGGCGAGCTGTTCTGGTGCCACGTCTCGGGCAAGGCGATGGACCCCGATCATCCGGCGCAGGAAGCGATCTGGATGTTCCAGGACATCACCGAGAGCAAGCTCGCGGCCGAAGATCTGCTACGCGTCAACGAGCGTCTGGAGAGCCGCGTGCAGGAGCGCACCGCTGACCTGCGCCGCGCCTACGAGGCGCTGCGTGAGGAGATGGGCATTCGCCGCCAGACCGAGGAAGAGCTGCGTGCCAGCCAGGAAAAATATCGCGCGCTGTTCGAGAGTTTTCCCATTGGCATTTCCATCACGGACGACACCGGCCAGGTTATCGAGATCAATCGCAAGCTGTCGCGCATCAGTTCCCTACCCACCGTGGCGCGCATCACCAGCGAGATGGAGCTGAGTTCGATCAACGCCACGCTGATTCATCTGAATGGCGAGGCGATGAAGCAGGAAGAACTGCCCAGCACGCGAGCCATCCAGCAGCAGAAAGTGATTTCGGACGTGGACCTGGGCGTGCGCTACGGCAACGGCCGCACTCGCTGGTTCCAGGTGACGGCCGCGCCGATTCCGGTGAAAGGTTACGGCGCGATGGTGGCGTACACGGAGACCACCGAGCGCCGCCGCATGGAAGAGCGCGAGAAGACGCAGCAGGCCGAACTGGCACGCGTGTCGCGCCTCAACACCATGGGTGAGATGGCGGCGGCGCTGGCGCACGAGCTGGGGCAACCGCTGGCGGCGACGCTGAACTATCTGCATGGCTGCCAGTTGCGCCTGGGTGCCGACGAGTTCGACCGCGAACTGTTCGAGTCGGCCCTTTCGCAGGCGATCTACCACGCCGAACAGGCCGGCGGCATCGTGCGCCATGTGCGCCAGTTTGTGCGCAAGCACGAGCCCGAGTCCGTACTGGTGCCGATCAATACCTTGATCGAGCAGATGCTGTCCTTCCTCGACTTCGAGCGGCGCCAGTCACGCACCATCCTGCAACTCGACCTCACGCCGGAGTTGCCGTCGGTGTGGGTCGATCCGCTGGAAATCAAGCAGGTGATGATCAATCTGCTGAAGAACGCGTTCGAAGCGATGAGCGAACTGCGGCCGGAAGGCCGCATCATCGATATCGCGACCTGTCGGCGCGGCGAGGCGGTGCAGGTCTCCCTGTCCGACCGCGGGCCCGGCGTCAGCAAGACCAAGCTCACGCAGATCTTCAATCCGTTCTACACCACCAAGCCCAAGGGCATCGGCCTGGGGCTGGCGGTATGCCGCTCTATCGTCGAATCCCACGGCGGGCGTTTGACGGTCAACCGCAACGTGCACGGCGGAGCCTTGTTCGCCTTCACCTTACCCATAAGAGAGCGCTGATGCTTCAGGAACGTGTCACCCCGAAACGCGAGGAAGAACCCACGGTGTTCGTGGTCGATGACGAGGCGTCCGTGCGCACGTCCCTGCAATGGCTGCTGGAGTCGATTCGCCTCAAGGTGGAGACTTTCGATTCTGCGGAGTCCTTTCTCGCCAAGGTGGTGACGGACCGCCCCGGCTGCATGGTGCTGGACGTGCGCATGCCCGGCATGAGCGGGCCGGAGTTGATGGACCGACTCACCCAACTGCGCGTGTCGATGCCGATCATTTTCCTGTCCGCGCACGGCGACGTGCCGTTGGCGGTGCGCACCATGAAAGGCGGCGCTCTGGATTTTCTCCAGAAGCCCTACAACAACCAGCAATTCCTGGAGCGCGTGCGACAGGCGCTGGAACTCGACAGCAAGAACCGCAGCCTGCGCAAGCAGCAGGGCGACACGGCGACGCGCATCGATGGCTTGAGCGGACGCGAGCGCGAGATTCTGGACCTCGTCATCCAGGGACAGAGCAACAAGGTGATCGGCCGCGCGCTGGGCATCAGCTACAAGACGGTGGAAGCGCACCGTGCGCGCCTGATGCGCAAGATGGGCGTGGCGAGCTTTGCGGAACTGATGCAGGTGGTGTTGGCGTTTCGCAGCGGTTCCTAGATTTTTCCTATCGCCGCTTTCAACGAAAAAGCCCGGCAGTGCCGGGCTTTTTGTCCCGTCGAATCTTCGGTCAGGCCGTTGCTTCGATGGCCTTGCGAATCTTCTTCATCGCGGCCGTTTCGATCTGGCGAATGCGTTCAGCCGAAACGCCGTACTCGTCGCCGAGTTCCTGCAGGCCGGCCTTCTCGCCCTCCGACAACCAGCGACGCATCAGGATGTCGCGCGAGCGAGCGTCGAGATTCGTGATGGCGTCCCGCATGACCGTTTCGCGCTGCTCGTGCCAGTCGGCATCTTCGATTCTGCGGATGCCAGGATCCTCGACGGCGAGGTAATCCTCCGGCACGTAGCTGTTCTCGCCGTCTTCCGGCGTCAGGTTGAACGATACGTCGGCGCCTCCCAGACGACCTTCCATCTGGAGAACTTCCTCGGGCTTGACCTTGAGATCGCGCGCTATCGCCGCGACTTCGGCCTGGTTCATCCAGCCGAGACGCTTCTTGGCCGAACGCAGGTTGAAGAACAGCTTGCGCTGCGCCTTGGTCGTGGCGATCTTCACGATGCGCCAGTTGCGCAGCACGAACTCGTGAATTTCGGCCTTGATCCAGTGAACTGCGAAACTGATGAGACGTACACCCACGTCCGGGTCGAAGCGCTTCACCGCTTTCATGAGTCCGACATTGCCTTCCTGGATCAGGTCGGCCAGTTGCAAGCCGTAGCCCATGTAACCGCGCGCGATGTGCACGACGAAGCGAAGATTGGACAACACCAGTTGCTGGGCCGCGCCGAGATCGTCGCCCTCGCGCAGGCGGCGGGCAAGGTCTTGTTCGGCCTGCGCATCCAGAACCGGAATGCGGCTGACCGAGTGAATATAAGTATCGAGACTACCCGCGAGCGGAACGGGCAGGGCCGCGGGACGCAGCGCAAGAGCCGTGGACACACTCATCAGAACCTCCCAAGTGAATTAAGCGCCAAATCGTAGCACTCGGCGGATTGGAGTGCTAAAGACCGTCCAAGTTCCGTTGCAGGAGCGGGAAAAATATATCGATGATTCATACGCTTGGAAGGCGGGCCCCTCGCGTTGCCGTGAACGTCGTGACGAGGCGTGAGAATTGGCTTGCTGTTTCTATAATCATGGGTCTTGACCCACTTTCCTCCGGCGAAAATGCCGCTCACTCCACCGCCGGTCTGGACCTTGTCCGTGGTCAGCCATGGGCATATCGCTGCCATCAAGAATCTGCTGAGCGACTGTCATCGGTTTCTGGACCAGGCGCGGCACGAGATCATCGTGACGCTCAACCAGCCCGAGTCGGTTGCCGGTCTCGATCGGGATTGGAAGGGGCCGTTGCGAATTATCCGGAATGCTCGCGCCCACGGTTTTGGGGCCAATCACAATGCCGCTTTTTCGTACGCACAGGGTCGTTACCTTGCGGTGCTCGATCCCGATCTGAAACTGCACGGCGACCCGTTTCCGGAACTGGCCGCGGCACTCGACAAATCCGGCGTTGGAATCGTTGCGACGCGCGTGCTGGACGAGCGCGGCGAGACCGCCGATCACGCGCGTCGCGCTCCGACGTTCTCGCGACTGGTTCGACGCAAAGGAATCGGCGAGCCTCGTTCATATGGCGCATCGCTAGATCGAGCGCTCGACGTCGATTGGATCGCCGGTCTGTTCATGGCCATGCGACGCGAAACACATCGGCGTCTTTCCGGATTCGACGAGCGTTTCTTCATGTACTGCGAAGACGTCGATCTATGTCTGCGCGCATGGAACGAATCGCTCGCGGTTCAGGTTGTGCCCGCGGCCTATGTCACGCATCCCGCGCGTCGCCAGACGCTGCGGCGACCGCGACATTTTTTCTGGCACTGCGCGAGTCTTGCGCGCCTGTGGTCCGGAAAAACTTTTCACCGATTCATGCAAAGCAGTCGCGCTCGGTTCTGATTCGGTTCGATGTCGTTCGCCCGCAAAAAATTGTTGCGCGAAGATTTTGCGAGGGCACTTCGCGCAACTTTCCGACAGACGGTGATTTTTTTCGTCAAGCCCCTTGACACAACATCTTGTGTTTTAAAATAGGTCAAGACACTATAGACCGTGGTTGGTCTGCCGCCGACGGTAGGCGTCGTCGGACCCGATCGCTTTTACTCACTGCAAGGAGGCTGTCATGGCCGTAGCCAAGAAGAAGCCGGTTGCCAAGAAGGCACCCGCGAAGAAAGTTGCTGCAAAGAAAGTTGTTGCGAAGAAAGCTGTGAAGAAAGCTGTCGCAAAGAAGAAGTAATCGGCTCGTCCGATCGCTCGCGCGGCGGAATCTCCGCCGCGCTTTTTTTTGCCTGCCGATCGGCAGCACCCGCTTCCAGGCCTTATGCAGCGAGACGGAGCCGATTTTCGGGATCGTCGGAAGCAGCAAAAAAATTCCCGACCATTTCGTATTGCCGACGGGCGCAGTCGAGCCGATTGATCGCCAGCCAAAATGGCTCGGAACCGGGATGGCTCTTGCAATACCACTGGATGTGCTTGCGCGCGACCCTTGCTCCGCGTGCTTCTCCGTACAAGGCATAGAGCGCTTGCAGATGTTCCAGCAGCGTGGCTCGTACTTCCACAATTGCAGGTGCCGCAAGCTCGGTTCCCGTGCGCAGGTAGTGCGCGATCTCGCGAAAGATCCACGGATGACCCTGCGCCGAGCGACCGATCATCAGCGCATCGGCGCCGGTGTTCTGCAAGACCGCGAGCGCCTTGGGTCCGCTATCGATATCGCCGTTCGCAATCACGGGAATGCGCACCGCCCGTTTCACGGCCGCGGTGGTTTCGTATTCCGCTGCGCCCGCGTACTGGTCGTCGCGCGTGCGTCCGTGCACGGCGAGGGCCTGGATGCCCGAGGCTTCCGCGATACGCGCGATGTTGACGGCATTGCGTTGGCCGTGCGCCCAACCGGTTCGCATCTTGAGCGTGACCGGTACCGATACCGCCTCGACCACCGCAACGAGAATCCGCTCGACCAGCGCTTCATCGCGCATTAAGGCCGACCCTGCGTCCACCCGGCACACCTTCTTGGCAGGGCAGCCCATGTTGATGTCGATGATCTGCGCGCCATGGTCCACGTTGAAGCGCGCAGCCAGCGCCATTGCCTGCGGGTCGTAGCCGGCGATCTGCACCGAGATGGGTGCGGCTTCGGCGTCGTGTTCGCGGCGCAAGCGGGATTTCTCGGTGTTCCACAATGTGGGATCGGAGGCCGTCATTTCGGACACGGCCAAGCCGGCGCCGAGCCGGCGGCATAGGCCACGGAACGCTCGATCCGTCACTCCGGCCATGGGTGCGAGCACCAAGGGCGGGTCGATTGTGTGGTCGCCGACTTTCATCTGCATATTGTCGCGCAAGAGCACTCGTCCAGCGGCACTTGCGCATTTCTCATGCCCCGATGCGGGTGTTAGATTGCCGCTCAGGCAGCACTCGATCAGACATACCATCATGATGGGAAGAAGCGCGTTGGTGATTGACGATTCCAAGTCCGAACGCTTTGTTTTACGGCGTTATCTGGAAGGTCATCGCTACCGGGTGGAGACGGTCGAGACGCTGGACGAGGCCCGGCGTTACCTGGAATCGAAGCGGCCCGGTGTGATTTTCCTCGATCACCCGATGCCTGGTGTCGAAGGATTCGGCGCTCTGCGCGAACTGCGCCAGAACGCACCGACCGCGGGCGTTGCGGTGGTGCTGTGCGTGGGCGACCAGACCGCGGACTTCGAATCGCAGGCTCGATCTGCCGGCGCGAGCGCGGTCCTGCCCAAGCCGCCGGCGCCGGAGCAACTGCGTCGAATACTCGACGAGTTGGAGCGCGACGGCCGACGCCCCGATCTGGAGGTTCCGTTCGTATCGCCGAACCCGACGCTCGGGCCGGGCGCTCAGTATGGCTCGCCGCTGGGCACGCGTGCGGCGCGGGTTTCTCCTTCACTGGCGCCGATCGTACCGGTCGCGCAGCCTGCACTCACTCCACCCGTGTCGCCCCCCACATCGGTCGTGTTGGCGGACAGCATCCCTGCGACGGCGCTCTCGCCCTCTCCCGACGATGCGATTCGCGAGCAGCTCGAATCGCGTATGCGGCGGGTGTCGCAAGGTTTGGTGGTCCAGTTTGCCGAGATCAAGGCCACGGTCGCCCAGCTCGCCAGTCAGCAGGCGAAGCTTGCGGAAATTCCGTCGAGCGTCAGAACCGAATTGCACGCTGGCCTCGACGAAACCCACCAAGCCTTGCGTCTTGTCACGTCGCGTATCGAAGGCATCGAGCGCGAAGTGTTCTCGCAACTCACCGAGATGCGCACTCATCTCGACTCGTCCCTGAAGGACTATGGCGAGCGGGTCGCGGACCTGGTCCAGCATGCGCGCCAGGCCGCGGCGGAAGAAGCGCAGATCGTCGCCGAGCGTACGGTCATGTCGGCGGCGCTGCGCATCTCCGACCAGCTTGCGGACGCCATTCTCGGCGCAGCGAAGCGCTAGGGCCTGTTCACACTAATCTGGTTGTCGCGGCGTGGGTCCGTCCGGCGCAGTGGGAGTGCCCGTGTGGCACTCCCACCGCATCTACCGTCGCGCAGCGCAAGGAACGGAGCGACGAAGTGTGTTGGAACACATGAGGAGCGACTGACGCAGTCGATGCGCGAAAACGGCCCCGCCCCGGGCGCAACGCGGCGATCAGATTAGTGTGAACAGGCCCTAGCTAAGCGCGCGACGCGCTCCACGCGAGCGCAACCCAGCCCGCGAGAAACAGCAATCCGCCGATGGGTGTGATGGCGCCGAGCCAACGCGTTCCGGTGAGTGCGAGCAGGTACAGGCTTCCGGAAAACACGAGCACGCCGGCAAGGAAAAACCCGGCCGACCAGTTCAAACCGGGTGCGCGTGCTTCGCGCGCTAGCAAGCCGACCAGCAGCAGCGCGAGCGCGTGATAGAAGTGGTACTCGTTGGCGGTTTTCCAGATCGTCAGCATCTCGTCCGACAGACGCGCCTTGAGCGCATGTGCGCCGAACGCACCCAGCATCACAGCAAAAAATCCCAGCACGCTGCCGATCAAGGCCGAGGATTGAGCCAGATTCGTCATGCCTTCACTTCCGTTCGTTCGATCACGCGAAAGCCGATGCCGGCCTGTCGCAGGCGGTCCATCAGCTTGTCGCCCATCGCGGTGGCCGGCGTGATGACGCCGGCACGCTTGGGCAGGCGATCGCGCGCCAGACACAGCGCCGATTCCGCCAGCATCTTGGAGGTTTCGCCGTAACCCGGATCGCCTCCGGTCACTTCGGTGATGACCTGCTGTCCACCACCACGGCCGATGAAGCGCACCTGGAACCAGGCCTTCGCACGCTTGCCCGCGTCGGGGCCCTGGCCCGGATCGCGAAACTTCAGCAGGCGCTCCCGCGTTGGCTTGAATTGCGCGCCGACCACTGCGACTCCCGCGCCGCCGACCAGCGCGGCGACGGTCGAAAGCTTCTTCACCTGGATGTAGTGACCGTAGCGGAAGGAAGGACCGTATCGTTCGTCCGCTGCGGCCGAGCGGCGCACGATCTGCGGATCGATGCTGGGGAAGGGCACCACCCATTGGCCGAGTAATTTCTCGAAGCGGATGCGCTGCGGAGTCGAGCCGATCCTGCGGTCCGCCGGCCAGCCTTCGCGTGACCTGCGTTCCTTGGCCACCTTCGAATACTCGCGTAGGCGCGAGAAAGCCGTGATCGCCGAATGCCAGGTGCCGCCCGAAATCTCGCCGCCGGCGCGCACGAAGCCTTCGACGCTCAAGGGCACATCCTCGGGTAGTTGCTGCACCGTGAATAGCGCGCCGAGATCGTGCGGAATGGAATCGAAGCCGCAGGCATTGACGATACGCGCACCGCTGGCGCGCGCCTGCTCGTGATAACCCAGCCACATGCGATCGACGAACTCGGGCTCGCCGGTGAGATCGACGTAATCGGTGCCGGCCTCCGCGCATGCGGCTACCAGCGGTTCGCCGTAGCGGATGTACGGGCCCACCGTGGTGATGACGACCTTGGTAGAACGCGCGACCGCTCTCAAGGATTCGGCGTCGCCGGCATCGGCCGGAAGCAGGTCCAGTTGAGCGCACACCGGATGACTTATCGCCAGCTGCGCACGCACCTGTTCGAGCTTCGCCGGACTGCGGCCTGCCAGCGCCCAGCGCAGCGTTTCGCCGCCGTGAGCGGCGAGGTACTGCGCCGTCAATTGCCCGGTGAAACCGGTGGCTCCGAACAACACGATCTCGTACTTGCGTTTGGCTGCCATCTTGTTTGTCCGCAGTGGGTTCACGACGACCGCGGCAGTTTGGCACAGCGCCGATACTAAACCTTGCGGCGTACACGACCGGTCTTCGCGGTCGGAGCGGTCGCCGAAACGCAGACCGCGCGCAGGCAGAACTGTCCTATGGTCTGGATGACTCGCTCGCGCTGCTTCTCGCCCTTGCGCGCGGCGCCGATGGGACCGATCAGCGCCTCGGTGAACGCGCCCACGATGCACGCTGCCGCCACATCGGCATCCTGGTCGGGAAACTCGCCGGTGGCGATGCCCTCGCGCAGCACGGTTCTGAATACGTTGCCGATCTCGCGCCGTGCGCGGATGCGCTCGGCGTCGACGTCCTGATCGGCCGGCTCGGCGATGAAGGCGTAGGCCAGGAAGGGTGCTTCGAACGCGCGCCGCGCGAACGACTCTACTGCGCGCAGCAGGCGGTCGGAGGCGCTGCCCTCGGATCGGATCACGAATCTCAGGATGTGGATCTCGTGACGCACCGCCTGACCCAGCACCTCCACGAACAGCTCTGCCTTGGACGGGAAATAACGGTAGATCGAACCGGTGGACAACCCAGCGTCGGCCGCCACGGCCGCGATCTGGGCCGCGCGGAAACCGCCTTCGGCGACCAGCTTGCGGGCAGACAGCAGGATGCGCTCCCGGTTGCCCGCCAGCCGTTCCTCCATCAACGACGAGCGCTTGTATCGCATGAATGAACGTCCGCTTGTAAAATGAATGTGAGTTCACTTTATATGAACTCGCAGCTAGACTGGAAGTCGAAGGGTCGTTGCCAATCACAGGAGGGTGGTCCGTCGCGGACCAGAAACGTCACATGAATTTCAGATCTCTCGATTTCGGTCTGGGTTCGGATATCGACCAGTTGCGTGAGGCGGTCCGACAGTTCGCGCAGAAGGAAATAGCGCCGCTGGCCGCCGAGATCGATCACAGCAACAAGTTTCCGATGCCTCTGTGGCGCAAGCTCGGCGAGCTGGGCGTGCTGGGCTTGACCGTGGAAGAGGAGTACGGCGGAACCAACCTCGGCTATCTCGCCCACGTCGTGGCGATGGAAGAAATTTCCCGGGCCTCCGGCGCAGTCGGCCTGTCCTACGGCGCGCACTCGAACCTGTGCGTGAACCAGCTTCAAAAGAACGGCAACGAAGCGCAGAAGCAGAAGTACCTGCCCAGGCTGATGTCCGGCGAAAATGTGGGCGCGCTGGCGATGTCGGAGCCGGGCGCCGGCTCCGACGTGGTGAGCATGAAGCTGCGCGCCGACAAGCGCGGAGATCGCTACATTCTCAACGGCAGCAAGATGTGGATCACCAACGGTCCCGACGCGGACACGCTGGTCGTTTACGCCAAGACCGATACCCATGCCGGGTCCAAGGGCATCACCGCCTTCATCGTCGAGAAGAAATTCAAGGGTTTCTCCACCGCGCAGAAGCTGGACAAGCTCGGGATGCGCGGCTCCAACACCTGCGAGCTGGTGTTCGAAGATTGCGAAGTGCCGGAAGAGAACGTGCTCGGCGAAGTCGGGCGTGGCGTCAAGGTGCTGATGTCCGGCCTGGATTACGAGCGCGTGGTGCTGTCGGGCGGGCCTTTGGGACTGATGCAGGCCTGTCTCGACGTGGTCGTGCCCTATGTGCACGAGCGCAAGCAGTTTGGCCAGTGCATCGGCGAATTCCAGTTGATGCAGGGAAAGCGCGCTGACATGTACGTGGGCTTGAGCGTCTGTCGATCGTACGTCTACGCAGTCGCCAAGGCTTGCGACCGCGGCGAGACCACGCGCAAGGATGCTGCGGGTGCCATCCATTACTCTGCGGAAAAGGCAACATGGATGGCGGGGCAGGCGATCCAGGCGCTGGGCGGAAACGGCTACATCAACGATTATCCGACCGGCCGCCTGTGGCGCGACGCCAAGCTCTACGAGATCGGCGCCGGCACTTCCGAGATTCGCCGTATGCTCATCGGGCGGGAGCTGTTTGGGGAGACGCTCTGAAAGCTGTCTGACGCGGGTTGCGCGGATGAAAGCATGATGATTGCGCGTCGGCCGTTGCGCGTTTGTTCCACCTTGCTGTAGTCCGCGTTTATCCGCGTAATTCGTGTCCATTGCTTCTTGTTGTGCTCAATACGATCCCATGCCTGTAATCAAATCCAAACTCAATACGCGCGCGCCCGAGTTCGAAGCCAACCGCGCGAAGACCCGCGCGCTGGTCGAAGAACTCCGAACCAGGACAGAGGCGGTCGCTAACGGAGGTTCCGAGGCCGCGCGCAAGAAACATCTTGCGCGCGGCAAGCTGCTGGTGCGGGAGCGAGTGAATCTGCTGGTGGATGCGGGCGCGCCCTTCCTCGAACTGTCTGCGCTTGCCGCCACCGGCATGTACGGCGACGAGGTACCGGGCGCCAGCATGCTGACCGGCATCGGACGGGTGAGCGGACGCGAATGCGTGATCGTTGCCAATGACGCCACGGTCAAGGGTGGCACCTACTACCCGGTCACGGTGAAGAAGCATCTGCGCGCACAGGAGATCGCGCGCGAGAATCGTTTGCCCTGCATCTATCTCGTCGATTCGGGTGGTGCCTTTCTGCCGATGCAGGACGAGATTTTTCCAGATCGCGAGCACTTCGGGCGCGCGTTCTACAACCAGGCAAACATGTCGGCGATGGGCATTCCGCAGATCGCCTGCGTGATGGGGTCCTGCACCGCGGGCGGCGCCTACATTCCGGCGATGTGCGATGAGGCCGTGATCGTCAAGGAGCAGGGCACGATCTTCCTCGGCGGGCCGCCTTTGGTGAAGGCGGCGACGGGTGAAGTCGTCAGCGCCGAGGAACTCGGTGGCGCCGACGTGCACACGCGCATCTCCGGCGTGGCCGATCATTTTGCGGAGAACGACTACGACGCGATCGCGACCGTGCGCCGCATCGTCTCGCACCTCAACAGCGTCAAGTCGCCGAATCTCGCGATGCTGGCGCCGGAGGATCCGCTGTACGACCCCGAGGAGTTGTACGGCATCATCCCGGCCGATACGCGCAAGCCCTACGACGTGCGCGAGGTCATCGCACGCATGGTGGACGGCAGCCGGCTGGACGAGTTCAAGGCGCGCTTCGGCGCGACGCTGGTCACCGGTTTCGCGCATATCCACGGCTATCCGGTCGGGATAATCGGCAACAACGGCATTCTGTACTCCGAGTCCTCGCAGAAGGGCGCGCACTTCATCGAACTGTGTGCGCAGCGCGGTATTCCGCTGGTGTTCCTGCAGAACATCACCGGCTTCATGGTCGGCAAGAAGTACGAGAGCGGCGGCATTGCCAAGGACGGCGCCAAGCTGGTGACGGCGGTGGCCACCGCGCAGGTGCCCAAGCTCACCGTGATGATCGGCGGCTCCTTCGGCGCCGGAAACTACGGCATGTGCGGCCGCGCCTACTCGCCGCGCTTCATGTGGACCTGGCCCAACTCGCGCATCTCGGTGATGGGTGGCGAGCAGGCCGCCAATGTGCTCGCGACCGTGCGCCGCGATGGCCTCGAAGCCCAAGGCAAAACCTGGAGCGCCGAGGACGAGGCCGCGTTCAAGGCGCCGACGGTGAAGCAGTTCGAATACCAGTCCAGTCCCTACTACGCTACCGCCCGCCTCTGGGACGACGGCATTGTCGACCCGGCACAGACCCGTCGTGTGCTGGCGCTCGGGCTTTCCGCTGCACTCAACGCACCCTTGCGCGAAACGCGCTTCGGCGTGTTCCGGATGTGATTCGAACAATGTTCACGAAAATACTCATAGCAAATCGCGGCGAGATCGCCTGCCGCGTCATCGCCACCTGCCGCAAGCTCGGCATTCGTACCGTGGCCGTGTACTCGGAAGCCGATGCCGGCGCGCGTCACGTGCGGCTCGCCGACGAGGCCTACTGTGTCGGCCCCGCGCCTTCGCGTGAGAGCTATCTGCGCGTCGAACGCATTCTTGAAGTTGCACAGCAGAGCGGCGCGCAGGCCGTGCATCCGGGCTATGGATTCCTGTCCGAGAACGAAGGGTTCGCTAAGGCCTGCGCAGAAAGCGGCATCGTTTTCATCGGGCCACCCGTCGCCGCGATTCGTGCGATGGGCTCCAAGTCCGCGGCCAAATCGCTGATGGAGAAAGCCGGCGTGCCGCTGGTGCCGGGCTATCACGGCGACGATCAGGACCCACAGCGTCTTCAGGCGCAGGCCGATCGCATCGGCTACCCGGTGCTCATCAAGGCTTCGGCCGGCGGCGGCGGCAAGGGCATGCGCGTGGTTGAGAAGTCCGCGGACTTCGCGGCGGCACTCGCCTCCTGCCAGCGCGAAGCGCGTTCAAGCTTCGGCGACGACAAAGTGCTGGTCGAAAAATATCTGGTGCGTCCGCGTCACATCGAGATCCAGGTGTTCGGCGACACGCAGGGCAATGTCATCAGCTTGTACGAGCGCGATTGTTCGACCCAACGCCGGCACCAGAAAGTGATCGAGGAAGCGCCGGCTCCGGGCATGAGCGCCGAGCGCCGCGCCGCCATGGGCAAGGCCGCCTGCGATGCGGCGCGCGCGGTCGGCTATGTCGGCGCCGGCACCGTGGAGTTCATTGCGGACCAGGACGGCACGTTCTTTTTCATGGAGATGAATACGCGGCTCCAGGTTGAGCATCCGGTCACCGAGATGATTACCGGGCTCGACTTGGTGGAGTGGCAGATTCGTGTCGCTGCAGGTCAGCCCATGCCGCTGCGGCAGGATCAGATTCCGCTGAACGGCCACTCGATCGAAGTGCGCGTGTATGCCGAAGAACCGGAGAAGGGCTTCCTGCCTTCGATCGGAACGCTGCGGCATTTCGCGCCGCCGCAGTCCTCGCGCCATGTGCGCGTAGACACGGGTGTCGAGCAGGGCGATGCGGTGAGTCCGCACTATGACCCCATGCTGGCCAAGCTCATCGTCTGGGACCAGACGCGCGAGCGCGCCTGCGAGCGCATGCTCAAGGCGCTGAGCGAATTTCACGTCGTTGGCGTCGGCAACAACGTGGAGTTTCTCGGCCGACTGATCGGCAGCGCGCCGTTTCGAGAGGGCCGCGTCGATACCGGATTGATCGAGCGCGAACGCGAGACGCTGTTCCCGGAACCGCTGCCGGTTGCCGACGAAATCTTCGAGGTCTGTGCGTTCGCGCTCGTGCAACGCGAGCGCTCTTCGATTCCAGCCGCAACGCGCGAACCCCATTCACCCTGGAGCGTCGCCGACGGCTGGCGGCTCAACGGCACGCAGATGCGCCGGCTGCCCTTCGGTTGCGGCGAGCAGACCACGGAAGTCACGGTCGAATATCTCGATCACGGTGTCCTGCGTATCAACGGAAAACCCGCGGCAGGTGAAGTTGCCAGTGACCGCCGCGTGCGCCTGGCGCTGGGCGAACGCACGGTCGAGGCCGTCTGTGTCGTCGCGGGGGAAATCCTGACCGTCTTCCACCAGGGCAAGCGCCACGCGATCCAGTCGCTCGATCCGCTGCTGCACGCAGGCGAAGACCACGAAGAAGCCGGCGGCCTCGCGGCGCCGATGTCGGGCAAGATCATTGCGCTGATCGCCGCCGCCGGCGCGCAGGTCGAGAAGAACGATCCGCTGCTGGTGATGGAAGCCATGAAGATGGAACACACCATCTGCGCGCCGGCCAAGGGCGTGGTGCGAGGCTTCCGCTTCGCGCTGGGCGATCAGGTACCGGAAGGAGCAGAGCTGGTCGAGTTCGAGAAGGCGCCGTAGGTTTGCAACGCCGCAGCCTGTTTTGGATTCGCCAAGAATGTTCGTGAAGCGCCTCATCCTCAGAATTCGCCGCAATCCGTCGGCAGGGCTGCTGCTCGTACAACTGCTCGGGGTCGTGCTCTATCCCTGGATGGAGCACACGACGGCGGGTCGTGCCTTGTTCGGCGTGTTTGGGCTGGTGGTGCTGGCTGCGGCGCTCTGGGTGGTGCGGCGCGGACCGTGGCTCACCTGGCTGGGATTCCTGCTGGCACTGCCGGTTGCGGCGCTGCTGCTGTTCAACGCGATGCGTCCGTTGCCGGAGTTGTTGGTGCTCACGGCAATGCTGGAGGCGGCGTTCTATTTCTATGCCACCGGCAGCCTGATTGCTTACATGCTGCAGGACGAGTTCGCGACCACCGATGAGCTGTTCGCGGTCGGTGCCACTTTCACCTTGCTGGCCTGGGCTTTCGCCTTCCTCTACACGGCTTGCCAGGGGCTGATTCCCGGCAGCTTCGGCGCGATGGTCGATCCGGAAAGTGCGCGGTCCTGGATGGAGCTGCTGTTTCTCAGCTTCACCACGCTGTCCGGCGTCGGTCTCGGCGACATCATTCCGCTCAAGCCGATGGCGCGGTCGCTGGTGATGCTCGAACAACTGGCGGGCGTGATGTACATCGCCCTGGTGGTGTCGCGACTGATTGCGCTGAGCGTGGCGGGGCGGCGTTAGCGTTTGGCCTGGCGTCTACAAGTCCTTCAGCGTCTCTGGTCCCAGGTGCGCCATCTGCCCGCGAATCCAGCTCGCGCGGCTCTCGACATACGCTGAAGGCGCAGCGACTTTCAGGCGCTTGGGATTGGGCAGCACGGCCGCGAGCAGGGCGGCCTCCTGGTAGCTCAGCTTCGACGCCGGCTTGCGGAAGAATTTTTGCGACGCCGCTTCCACGCCGAACACGCCCTCTCCAAACTCGGCCACGTTGAGATACACCTCCAGCACCCGCTGCTTGGACCACAGCGTTTCGATCAGCAGGGTGTAGCCCACTTCCAGACCCTTGCGCACCCAGCTTCGCCCCGGCCACAGAAACAGGTTCTTGGCGACCTGCTGGGTCAGCGTGCTGGCGCCTCGCGTGCGGCGGCTACGGCGGTTGTGTTCCACCGCCTTTTCGATGGCCTGCAGGTCGATGCCGAAATGCTCGGCGAAGCGCTGATCCTCGGCCGCGATCACGGCGAGCTTGGCGGGCGGCGCGATTTCGTCCCAGCTCACCCAATCGTGTTCGAGCGCCGGCAGCTTGCGTTCCGAAGTCAGGCGATCGAGCTGGTAACGGATCATGAAGCTGGAAGTCCAGGCCGGGACGAAACTCAGCAGGCCTACCGGAATGATCGTCAGCGCGAGAATCGCGACCGCCAGCCCCAGGAAAATGCGGCGCGACCAGCGGTGCTGCGATCTTGCGGGCATTTCGGGAATGGGTTGGGGGATGGTTCTGGGCTTGGCAGGCGCCAACACCGGCACTGCCGGCGGCGACGGCGGAGCGGGGCGGTCGGTTTCCAGGCTGGGTGGTTGGCGCTGCATAGCGCGCGATTGTCGGCGGTGCGCGAAAAGCGCGCCACTCGACGGCTCTAGCTTTCCCTGACGCCGATCTCCCTCTGCTCGCCTTCCAGCCTCGCACCCGTCGCGTTCAGCCGCGCGCCAAAGAATTGCAGGCAGGCGCGAATCCGGGCGCTCTTGCGCAGGTCTGGATGTGTCAACACCCAGAGCTGGAGATCGGTCTTCACGTAACTGTCGGGCAGGCGTTCCAGGCGCGGGTCGTGGTCGGACGCAAAGCACGGCAGCGCGCCGCAGCCGACGCCCGCGAGCACCGCCTCGCTCGCCGCGCCAAACGAATCGAAGCGCAGCATCTGGCGCGACTCGGGAATCCGCTCCGACATCCACGTGGCCTGGCGCACGCGCAGCATTGGCCCTTCGAAACCGATCCATTCGTAGTCCGCCAGCGGCAAGCCGCGACCCGCGCGATCCAAGTAGGCCGGCGTGGCGTAGGACGCAAAGCCGATGAAGCCCACGCTACGCCCAACCAGATGAGGCGGGGGTGTGGCCGTGACGCGAATCACCACGTCGGCATCGCGCCGGGTAAGGTCCACGACCTGGTTGTTTGCCGAGATGGCCAGGGTCACACCGGGGTACTGGTCACGGAATTCCGCGAGCAGCGGCGGCAACAGGTATTGCGCCACCGCCTCGCTGGTGCTCAAGCGGATATTTCCTTCCAGTTTCAGATCCGTGCCGCGTACGAGGCGCTCCACCGCCAGCGCTTCGACCTCCATGCGCTGCGCCGTCTCGGCCAGGGCCTCGCCCTGCTCGGTGAGTCGATAGCCGCTGCGCAGACGCTCGAACAAACGCACTTCGAGTTGCGCCTCCAGCGCTTCGAGCCGGCGGTAGACGCTGGACGTGTTGACTTTCAGTTCGCGCGCCGCTGCTGCCAGGCCGCCGCCGCGGGCGATGGAAAGCACATAGCGGAGATCGTCCCAGTCCATGCCGGGCACGATGGAGCTTGGTGTGCAAAAACGCAATCTCGGAATGCGATGCGATCATCTGTTTTTGCGTGCAAGCCAGGAGCACGATGTGTCCCATGAAGCGCCGGGACAGTTCCGGGACGCAAGAAACAGGAGTCAGCCATGTCCTTCTTTACCGAGTTTTTTAGCACCACTACCGCGACTGACAGGCCAGTTCGTTCCGGCATCCGCGGCGCAACCGGTCTGAGCCGCGCTGTCCTCGCAGAGGGTTTCCGTCGCGATGGTTTGTTTGGGCGCGACTCCGACCTGAGTTCTGCCGAGCAGGCGGCGGTTCAGAGCCAGATCGGCCCGGTGGCCGGGTTGCGCAGTCGCCCGGTTCTCGCGCCCATCGATTCGCGTCTGCAAGCGCTCGCGGCCTACACGCGTGCGGTAGTGGTGGCGAACGGCGCGACAAAGCCGGAAGAAGCGAAGCAACTGGTCGCCGCCGGCTTCACCCGCGCTGCAGCGTCCGAGGTGGGTAGCGTGGTGCGCAATGTTTGCGAGGTGTTTGGACCGCAACCCAGAGTCTGCGTTGGCGATGCGCGCCTGGGCGCGGTCCCGACGGCGAGACTGGCCCGCGCGGCCTGAACGAGCCATTCCCGAGTTCCAATCCATCCACTCAGAAGTGAGCTTCATGACGCCCGCCGTCATCACCTCAAGCCCCGAACTGGAACGCCTTATCCAGCCTTACGCCCACACTTTCCCGCGGCCCAGCGATTTCCTCGGCTACCGCAGCCACTGCCTGCGCATGCTCAACGCCATCCTGTACGTGAGCGCAGACGAGCCGCACCGGCGCGAAATCTGCGACATCGCGCTGGCCTTTCACGACGTCACCGTATTCCCGCAACGCACGCTGGATTATCTCGGCTCGTCCGCGGCGCTTGCGGTCGAGCACCTCAAGTCCATCGGCCGCGAGGAGTGGGCCGAGCCCGTGCGCCTCATGATCGAGATGCATCACAAGATCACGCCCTATCGCGGCGCGTACGCCAACTTGGTGGAAGCGATGCGTCAGGCCGACTGGCTGGATGTCTCGTTCGGCCTGGTCAGCTTCGGCATTCCACGCGACTGGCTGCGCGAAGTGCGCGGCGCACTGCCGCTGCATACGTTCTACCCGCGCGCGCTGTTCCCGGTGATCGGCAGTTACATGGTGCGGCATCCGCAGAGTCCGCTGCCGAACTTCCGGTGGTAGTCGCCTACCCCAAAACCGGCCGCTCTCAAACTGTCCGCAGACGACTATCGTAATTCGAGTAAAGCCACATTAAATTTGGCTTTAACGGCCAGTTGAACCGTCCGCCGAACTGTCCGCCGAACCTCCTTATCAAGGTCCGGCGCTGTCGTGATCCCTTTCGCTTTCCAACTGCCGATGCCCGAAGAACGGGTGCTGAGGCCGCTGCGCGAACGTGCCGCGGCGATGGTGCAGGATGCGCACGGCTTGTCATCGCTGTCCGGCCCCAGCCTAATCGACACGCTGCGCTCGCGCCTGTGCGCGATGAATTCGTACTACACCAACAAGATCGAAGGCCAGAACACGCGGCCGGCCGACATCGACCGCGCGCTGCACAAGCAGTGGAATCGCAACCGTCGCGAAGCGGTCAAGCAGCGTCTGGCGCTGGCTCACATGCAGGCCGAGGAAGAACTCGAAATCCAATCTCCGGCGTCCGCTGCGTTCAGCGCCGACAGTGTCAGCACGATTCACACCGCGCTGTACCGACGCCTGCCCGAGGCGGAGCGACTGACCGAAGACGGCAAGCTGATTCAACCGGGCCAACTGCGCAGCGACGAACGCATCGTTGGCCAGCACCACGCGCCGCCGCCATCCGACATCCTCGTGCCGCTGGACGAATGGGCCAGGCGCTACGGCGAGTTGCGCGGCATCGAGATGCCGCTGATCGGCATTGCCTGCGCCCATCCACCGGCTCAACTGGATTCACCCCTTCATCGACGGCAACGGCCGCAGCGCGCGGCTGCACTCGCACCTCGCATTGCATCGTCTCGGCATCACGCAGGGCCTGTGGTCGGTCATGCGCGGCATGGCGCGCGAACAGGAGCGCTACTACGCCCTGCTCAACAATGCCGACCTGCCGCGTCGCAACGACCTGGACGGACGTGGCCCGCTGTCGCAGGAATAACTGGTCGCGTTCGCCGCCTGGTTCCTCGAATGATGCATCGACCAGTCGCGCTTCATGAGCGGCCTGCTGCAACTGCGCGCCCTGCGCGATCGCATCGCCGATTTGCTGACCTACCTCGCCGCGCACCCCTGGACCTTTGGCGTCGAAAAATCAGTGGTCAAGGTGGAGGCCGCCGAAGCGCTGCACTACGTCGCCATCGCCGGGCCACTCGAACGCGGCCGCTTCATGGCCATGACCGGCCTGCCCGAACGCATGGCGCGCCGTGTGCTCGCCAGCCTGCTCGACTACGGCGTGCTCACTGCGCCCAGCTCGCGCGCGGCGGTGTCTTTCTCGGTGCCACTCAAGAGCCTGCGGTTTCTGTTTCCGCGTTTGTGGCCGGAGGCGGAGGCGGATTCGGGGTAGGAAGTAGGGATGCAGCCAAAGTAAGGCGGGTTACGCGATGAGGCCGATGACCCGCCCTTGTATCTACTCTCCTCAATGCGTAATCCTCGGAATTCGCGATTGCGCGCTCGATCAGAGGCTGCAGTGCGTCGATTCTCGATGTGAAGGAAATCGTGTGCGGTGCGCACGCTACACTCGCTGGCGTTGGGCCTAATGGAGAGAATCATTGATGTCCACATGCTTCGTGATGCAACCCTTCGACGGTGCAGCGTTCGACAAGCGATATGCCGAAGTCTTTGCGCCTGCAATCCAGGCCGCAGGACTAATGCCTTACCGCGTCGATCAGGATCCGAGCGTGAGCGTCCCAATCAACGAGATCGAGAAGGGCATTCGTGACGCCAGTATCTGCTTGGCAGAGATCACTCTAGACAACCCTAACGTCTGGTTCGAGCTCGGCTACGCCATTGCGTGCAACAAAGAGGTCGTTCTCGTTTGCTCCACAGAGCGAACTACAAAGTTCCCGTTCGATGTACAGCACAGGTCAATCATCAGGTATCAGACGACCGCTCCGGGAGATTTCAAGAGTTTGGAATCGGCGATAACGACAAAGATAAAAGCCTATCTCAGTAAATCAGAGTTACTGACGAACATATCTGAGATGTCGAAGGTTTCGAAGGTCGAGGGCCTAGAACAGCACGAGATCGTCGCATTGGCAGCTTTGGCCGAAAACATCAACCATGAGGACGACAACGCGTCCACTTGGCAGATTAAGCGCGACATGGAGACAAGCGGCTTTACGAAGATGGCAACAATGATTTCGCTAAAAAGCCTTTCCATGAAGAGGTTTATCGAAACGGGCCAACATCAAGATGGAAACGGCGATTACTACACTGGATATTCACTCACCGAGACTGGGTGGTCCTGGATCATCGCCAACAAGAGCAAGTTCCTGCTCAACAAAGACGAGATTCCATTCTAGTAATTCGGGTAGCCCGAGGGAGGGTTAGCAGGTTCATCGGGTAACCCACCTTTCGCGGAGTCGGCGGGTTAAGGCGCGAACAGCCGCTCCTGACCCGCCTACTGCCCATCGACAGCTACGCCGTCCTGATCGCCGCTGCTTTCTCCAGCCCCAGCTTCTTCACCGCCTGCTCGCGCATCTCGACTTTCCGCACCTTGCCGGTGACGGTCATCGGGTACTCGGTCACCACGTCGAGGTAGCGCGGAATCTTGTAGTGCGCGAGCTGGTCTTTGCAGAAGACCTTCATCCCTTCCAGCGTCAGTGGCGGACGGCCGTCTTTCATCATCACGCAGGCCATCACTTCCTCGCCGAACTTCTCGTCCGGCACGCCGATGATCTGCACGTCGCGAATGTCCGGATGGCCGTAGAGGAACTCCTCGATCTCGCGTGGATACACGTTCTCGCCGCCGCGGATGATCATGTCCTTGATGCGGCCGACGATGTTGACGTAGCCCAGCTCGTCCATCACGCCGAGATCGCCGGTGCGCATCCAGCCTTCGGGGGTGATGGCTTCCCTGGTCTTCTTCTCGTCGTTCCAGTAGCCGAGCATCACCGAGTACCCGCGGGTCTGGAATTCGCCGGTCTCACCGTGCTGGCAGACCTCGCCTGTGTCGGGATTGACGATGCGAATCTCCAGGTGTGGATGCACGCGCCCGACGCTGCCGACTCGTTTGTCGATAGGGTCGTCGCCGCCGGTCTGCGCGGAGACTGGAGAGGTCTCGGTCATGCCGTAGACGATGGTGATCTCGGGCATGTGAAAGTCCGTGACCAGCCGCTTCATCACCTCGATCGGGCAGGGCGACCCGCCGATGGCGCCGGTACGCAAAGACGACTTGTCGGTCTTTTCGAAGTCCGCGTGCGCGAGCATCGCGATGTGCATGGTCGGCACACACATGCTGCCGGCGCAGCGCTCCTGGGCGAGGGCCTTGAGCGTCTCGCCCGGGTCGAACGCGGCCGCCGGCACGACGATGGTCGCGCCGAATACCGTGCATACGAGGTTGCCGCAGACCATGCCGGCGCAGTGGTAGAACGGAACCGGCACGCAGTAGCGATCCTGTTCGGAGAGGCGCATGGTCACGCCGGTGAAGTAGGCGTTGTTGAGAATGTTGCGGTGAGACAGCGTTGCGCCCTTGGGCGCGCCGGTGGTGCCGGAGGTGTACTGGATGTTGATCGGATCGTTAGGCTTGAGTTGCGCTAGGCGCGACGCCACGGCTGAAGCAGGAATCTTCTCACCGTCGGCAAGCAGCTTCGCCCAATCGCCGGGCTGACCCGGATCGTCTATGAAGATCACGTCCGTCAGCTCGGGACACTCGCCGCGAATGTCGCCGAGCATCTTCACGTAGTCGCTGGTCTTGAAGCGTCGTGCCGCGATGATCGTGCGACAACCCGACTGGCGCAGTGCATAGGCCAGCTCGTTGGCGCGATAAGCCGGATTGATGTTGACCTGAATCACGCCGAGCTTGGCGGTGGCGTACTGCGCCAGCACCCACTCGACCAGATTGGGTGCCCACACGCCGACGCGGTCGCCCTTGTTCAAGCCGCGCGCGAGCAGGCCGCGTGCGACGCGATCCACCTGCTCGTTGAGGCGGCGGTAGGTCCAGCGGATGTTCTGGTGCGGCATCACCAGTGCTTCGTTGTCCGGAAATTTACGGACAGTGGCTTCGAAGTTCTCGCCGATGGTCTGTTCCAGCAGCGGAATATCGGTGCGGCCCTTGGCTTGCGCGAGCATCTGGTTCTCCTCCTTTGGTTATGACCGGATTGTGCCGCAGCGTCTGGGTTCTTTGCCCTACCCGTCCGGAGGGGATTCTTCGGAATCTTCTACCGCGAATCAACTGGAAGCGATCTCAATTGCCAGACGCCGCATCGAACGCAATCACATGCTCCACGTCCAACCGGATGCCGATGCGGCAGCCGATGGCGTGATCGTGGTGGCTCGGCACCAGCGATAACACTTCACGACCGGAGTCGAGCCGCAGCGTATAGAGGAACTCGGCACCGCGGAATGCACGCGCCATGACGGCGGCGGTAATGGGGCTGCTGTCGTCGTGCATCACGTCATCCGGCCGCAGCAGCACGTCTACGGTTCCGGAATGAAGCGGGCCGTTGCGCGCAGGCAACACGCCCAGTTCGATCTCAACCGAGCCATCGGCACGGCGCAGGCCGGGCATCAGGCGTCCTTCGCCGATGAAGTCGGCCACGAAGCGATCCGCTGGCCGGTGATAGAGGTTGTAGGCGCTATCCCACTGATGCAGCCGGCCTGCGCGGATCACGCCGATGACATCGCACATGGCGAAGGCTTCGAGCTGGCTGTGCGTGACCAGCAGCGCGGTCATGCGTTCGTGCTGAAGAATCTTGCGCACGTCCTGCGACAGGCGCTCGCGCAGTTCCACGTCGAGCGCGGAAAACGGCTCGTCCAGGAGAATGAGGCGCGGCCTGGGTGCGAGCGCGCGCGCCAGCGCCACGCGCTGCTGCTGCCCGCCGGAGAGTTCGTGCGGGAAGGCACGCGACGAGTCCTGCATACCAATCAGTTCCAGTAACTCGGTGACGCGCGTCGCGCGTTCGCTGCGCGCTTGCCGATGCAGGCCGAACGCGATGTTGGATGCCACGTCCAGGTGCGGCATCAGTGCCAGATCCTGAAACACCATGCCGATCCCGCGGCGCTCCGGTGGCACGCGATGGCCGGCTTCGCTTAGCACACCGGCTTCGCTCCGAATGCTGCCGGCGCTGATGGGCTCGAATCCGGCGATGGCGCGCAGCGCAGTGGTTTTGCCGCAACCCGAGGGACCGAGCAGGCAGCCGATCTGTCCCGGTGCAAGGTGCAGGCTCAAGGAGTGCAGCACCGTGACGGCGCCGTAGCCGGCGCGGATGGATTCAAGTTGCAGGTCCATCGCTCGCTTGGGTCCGTTGATCCATCTGCCGGGTCAGCCACACGACCGGTATCAGCCCGGCGATGACGATGACGAGCGAAGGCAAGGAGGCGCGTTGCCACTCGCCCTCGCTGGTGAGTTCGAACACGCGCACTGCCAACGTGTCCCAGCCGAAAGGGCGCGTCATCAGCGTGATCGGCATTTCCTTCATCACATCAACCAGAACCAGCGCACACGCGGCTGCAAGCCCCGGCCGCAGCAAGGGCAGGTGTACGCGCCGCAACTGGCGCAGACCGGTGACGCCGGCCAGTTGCGCGGCCTCGTCGAGGCTGGGCCGTATGCGCGCAAGACCCGCGACTACCGGCGCATGAGCCACAGCCATGAATCGCACCGAGTAGGCCAGCAACATCAACGCGAGTCCGCCTTGTAGCGCCAGACCCGTTTCGAACCGCTCGTTGAGTTGTCGCGCAATCGCAGCCAGGGGTACGAACAGACCCACGGCAAGCAGCGCGCCGGGCAGCGCGTAGCCGAGCGTGGCCACGCGCGTCGCGGTCTGCACGACCTTGCCCGGGGCGCGACGCGCGGCGTAACCGAGCAAGCTCGCACCGATCACTACCAACACCGCGGCCAGCAGGCCCAGGCGTAGCGAATTGAATGCGGACAGTGTCATGCGTGCGTCGAAGTCGGCCAGATGCCGCCACGACCAGACCAGCAATTGCGTAGCCGGAGCAAGGAAGGCGAGCAGCAGAATCACGGTGCAGACTAGCATCGCAGCGACGGCGCGAAACCCATGCAGCGGCAAGCGCGCCGCCTGCGGTCCAGACACTGCGACGCGCCGCGAAGTCTGCGTGCGGCTTTGCAGAATCAAGAGCACCAGCACCAAGGCCAGTAGCACGCCCGCGAGTTGCAGCGCGGCGTCGATGGAGAAGAGCGAGAACCAGGCCTTGTAGATCGCGCTGGTGAAGGTGTCGTAATTGAAGGCGGCCACCGTGCCGAAGTCGGCGAGCGTTTCCATCGCGGCCAGCAAGGTGCCGGCGGCGATGGCGGGTGCTGCAAGCGGCAGCGCGACTCGCAGAATCGATTGCAGGGGCGACAGGCCCAGCGAGCGCGCGGCTTCAAGCACGCGCGCGCCCTGTGACGCGAGGCTGCTGCGTACGACCAGATAAACGTAAGGGTAGAGCGCGGCGATCAGCACCAGGGTCGCACCCAGGCCGTTGCGTAGCTCGGGCAGATTCAAGCCGTGCGCACGCAGCCAAGTCGCGACGCCACCGGCGTAGTCGAGACTGCCGACGAACACTGTAGCCAGTACGTAAGCGGGCATTGCCAGTGGCAGCAACAGAGCCCATGCAAAGAAGCGGCGCCCAGGAAAATCGAACAGGCTTACCAGCACCGCAAGGCCGGTGCCGATCACGCTGACACCCAGGCTCACGCCGGCCAGCAGAGCCAAGGTGTCAGGCAGAACCTGGGGCAGGACATAGGTTGAAAGATGCGACCACAGCTCCGCGTCGAGCCGCGTAAAAGACATCAGCGCCGCCGCAAGCGGCAGCAGGGTTGGCAGGGCAATGAGGACGGCGAGAAGAGGCCAGCCTCTCACCGATACCCCACCCGATCCATCAGCTTCACCGCATCCGCCTGGCGCTTGCCTGCTTCACCCAGATTGATCGGGTCTTGCTTGAAGCTGCCCCAGTTGGCAGTGATCGCGTCAGGCCCCACAGCGGGGTTGGCCGGAAATTCCAGATTGAGACCCGCGAACAAAGCCTGCGCCTCACGTGCGCTCAGCCACTCCAGGAACTTGACCGCCGCTTCGCGATTCTTGCTGTGCGCGGTCACGCCAGCGCCCGACACGTTCACGTGCACGCCGCCGAGTTGCCCCTTCCTGCCGGATTGGTTGGGCCAGAAAAGCTTGAGCGGCAACTCCGGTTTCTCGCGCACCATGCGGCCGTAGTAGTAGGTGTTGACCAGACCCGCGTCGCAACGGCCTGCGACGATGGCGTCCATCACCTCGTTGTCGGACGCGAATGGCGCGGCAGCCAGATTGCCGACCCAGCCACGCACGACTTCTTCGGTTCGCGTGTCCCCCAGTTCGGCCAGCATCATCGCCACCAGCGACTGGTTGTAGACCTTCTTCGAGGTGCGCAGGCACAGCTTGTTTTTCCACGCCGGAGCGGCGAGCGCCTCGTAGGTCGAGAGGGCCGCGGGCTTCACGCGGCCGGTGTTATACACGATGGTGCGCGCGCGAATGGACAGGCCGAACCACTGGTTATCCGGGTCGCGCAGATGCGTCGGGATGTTGGCTTTCAGGATCGGGGACTCGACCGGCTGCAAGACCTTGAGCTGAGCGGCCTGCCACAGATTGCCGGCGTCCACCGTCAGCAGGATGTCCGCCGGCGACGCCGCGCCTTCGGCCTGCAGGCGTTGCAGCAGCGGGCCTTCCTTGTCGGTGATGAAGCGGATGGTTGTTCCCGTCTCCTCGGTATAACGATCAAAGATCGGTTTGATCAAATCCTCGATGCGCGCGGAATAAACGGTGATTTCGGCCGCGGCCGCGCTGAACGATACCGAGGATAAAAGGATGAGGCTTGCGATCAACGCGCGCATGGCATTGGGAAAATGAGAATGTTTCGCAAGTATAACGGCAGGGCGCATTCACTCGCCCGGGCGATGGATCACGCCGCCAGCAACCCCGTTCGCTGTGCAATCCATAGCGCGGCGAGCGCCGCGACGACCGACGATCCGGCGATGCGCACGCCGCTGCGATAAAAGCCGGTGTTTCTCAGCGCAAAAAAAATCGGGACGGCCACGGCCACGATCGCGAGCTGTCCGACTTCGACACCGAGATTGAAGGCGACCAGCGCAACCAGGCGCGCGCCTTCCGGCAGGCCTAGTTCGCCGAGCACGGAAGCAAAGCCGAAGCCGTGAATCAGCCCGAAGCCGAAGGCCACCACCCAGCGCGCGTCCTGCACCACCGGCCGCAGATTGTTGAGTGCCGCGAGGAGCACCGAGACCGCGATGGCGGTCTCCACCAACATGCCGGGCAGTCGCACCCATCCGAGCGCAGCCAGGGTCAGGGTTACCGAGTGGGCGAGGGTGAAGGCAGTGACCACGGTGACCACGTTTTTCAGCGCCGGCATCAGGCGCGGCACGCCGGACCAGCGTCCGTGCTCGTAGCGCAGCACCGCGGGCAGCAGCAGCGCGAGCAGGAACAGGATGTGGTCGTAGCCGATCCAGATGTGCCAGATGCCTTCCTTGAGGTAATCGCGAAACGCCGTCCACGCGGAAGGCTTTTTCAGTTCGAAATGCCGCGGGCCGGCGTTCGGATCGAGTACGGCCGAATGCGTGGCCGCGTCCGCGGAGAGCACCAGGATGCCGCGATGCGTCGGGTCCAGCGCCGACAGCAGGCGGTAGTCGATATCGAGCGCGCGCGGTGTCTCTGCACATTGGATCTGCACGGCGAACCACGCGTAGCGGCCGTCGATGCGATCGTTGACGAGCAGGTCGGTGATGGTCACCTGGCATGCATTCTTGTCGCCCTGCAGGTGCAGCGAATCGACCAGTACCTGCGACAGTTGGGCCTGCGCGCCGCGCAGTTCGCCCCAGCTCAACTGGCGATCGGCGTTGGTATCCAGCGGCACCAGTGCCGCAACGTCGCGCAACGCGATTTCCCACTGGCCGAGCATCCGGTCCTGCTCGACGACCAGGGTCAGGTACGCGTCGCTGGGTCGATGCGCGGACGCTGTGGCCGACCACAGCAACAGCAGGCCGGGCAGCCATCTCATCGGTCCAGCCTCGCGTCTTCGAGCCGGCTCGAAGCGCGCCAGTGTTTGAACGTCGTTGCTGCCGCAGGCCGGCCCGCGGCCTTCGCAGCTTCGAGCAGCACGCGCGCGTCCCAGGGTTCGTGCTGGATCGCCCAGTTCTCCAGAGCAATCTCCAGCGTGCGTTCCGGGTCGGCCCCGACTGCGAGTCGATAGCGCGCCTCTTCGCGCAGATGCAGCGCCTCGCCGCGCCTGCGCGCCGCGTCGAATCCGTCGCGCATCGCTTCGTCCATCGCACCGAAGCGCAGGTCGCCGATCTGATGCAAGGCAAGGGCAAGGCGCAGACGCAGCGCATCGACGGCGGTGTCGGCCGGGATCAGGCCCAGGACTTCGTCGGGCGCACCACGATCCAGCATCAGGTCGGCGAGCGAAGCGAGCAGGTCGATATCGTCGGCGTGCCGAGCCAAGGCTTCGCGATACATCGTTTCCGCGGCTTGCGCATTGCCCGCGCGCACCGCCATGTCCGCACGCTCCGCGTAGAACCACGCGGCGATGGAAGCGGGTTGCGTGTTCAACGCCGGTTGCAGCTCGTCGAGTGCAGCGATTGCGGCCGGCAACTCGCCATGCAGTCCGCGAATCGATTCGCGGCACAGCGCGTCGACGAAGCGGTCCACCAGCGGCTTGAGCCGTGCGCAAGACTCGAGCGCTTCGGGATACCGGCCCTGCACGCGCAGGACGGTAGCCCTGGTCAGCCAGGCTTGCGCGTCGTCGGGCCGGCGTGCGAGCAGGCGATCCAGATCGTTCAGGCTGCCTTCGAAATCGTGCCGCGCCTGACGCAAGGTGGCGCGCAACAACAGGATGGGATCGGGCGCATCGGTGGCGTTCCACCAGGGCTGCAACACGCCCTGCGCATAGCCCAGTTCACGCGGATCGCCCGACTGCCGTCCGCGCTCGATGTACGTTCGGGCAAGACGCGCGGCCAGTTCGGGTGCAAGCGCAGGCTTGCGCACGGACTCGGTGTCGGCCGGACCGGCGGGTAACCGCTCCAGGATTTCCGAATCGTCGGCAGGCCGGTAGGGCTCCGCCGCCGCAGGGCCGGCAAAGCCCAGGCCCAGAACGCAGACAACAAAAACCCGCATGAAGCGGTGCGAGCGCTTCATGCGGGAGAGAGGACTACAGGCCGCCGTTGATGGGCCGTGGGCTGCTGGTTTCCGACGTGTCGTTGAACACGAACAGGCCGTCGTTGATGGAGATCGGCAGATCGGTTTCGCTGGGGCTGCGGGCCAGCAGGTTCAGAAACTCGGTGGAGGGATCGGCGATTCCGCTGCCACCGCCCCCGCTGTTGTTGCTGTCGCAGGCCGAGAGCGCGAGTGCGCTCCCGATCAGCAGGATCGTACGAATCGACTGCATGGGTTTCATGCTCAGCCCTCCGACGCGTCGCTGGGAGAACCCGGAATCGGATGATTCAGGTACGGAAACACCGGCAGGTAGTCGTCCGGATCGGGACGCGCGCCGTCGGTGTACTTGAGCGCGCGGGAATCGGCAGACGGCGGATCGATGTCGGCCGGAATCAGCACGCCCATGGCGGCACGCAGTTCGATATCGACCACGTCGTCGATCGGCCGGCGGCCGTTGGGGAAGCCAGCGGTGTCGCCGCCCAGTACACCCAGATCGTTCTGAGTTGCGATGGCCGTAGGCGCGATGGCGGTGTTGAGGCGCAGCATTTCCGACAGCACCGTGTTGGACGCGGGCGCCGAAGCGGTTGCGGGCAGGAACGTGAGGGTGTCGATGCCCTTGAGGAAGGCGGCGATCAAGTCCGTACGCGGGAACACATCAGGCGCTTTTACCCCGGCGTCACCAAACAGGATCTGGAGCAGTTCCGGCAGACTGGGGTTGGTCACGTACTTCGCAAAGTTGGTCGCGTCGTCTGCGGGCTCGGAAGCATTGAACAAATCCTTGTCCGGCAGACCGATGACCACTTCGTTGACCAGCGGCGAGCCTAGACGCGACACCTGCGTCCATGCGCCGCCTTCGAGCGAGGCACCGGTGTTGGTGGCCGGGCTGGTCGCGGTTTTCGGTTGCGGTTGCGGATTCAGTATCCGGCCCTGGCGAACGCTGGCGGTGGTCCATCCACCGATGACCGGCGTGGGGCCGGTCAGGCAGGAGGTGGGCAACTGCAAGGCCAGCGAGGTGACGTTCTTGTCGTCGATGGTATTTCGTTCGGCGCTGCGTGCGCCCACGCCACCGCCCAGTTCCTCCACCGGTGCCGCGATGTTGACCAGATCGAAGGTCTCGCCGAGATTGACGACGAAGCCCTCGCGACGCTGACCCACGAACACTTTGGCGGTGCCGTCACAGCCGGGAATGTTCACGGTGTGGATGAAGCTGTTGGCGTAGGCCGGGTAGTTGGCGATGGACTTGTTGCCGATGTTGTCGAACGGCTTTTCGAGATTGCGCTCGTTGTCGCCGTTGCGGAGGACACTCGTGTTGGCGCTGGGTGCGGTGCTGCGACGGTCGCCGCGAACCACGTCGAGCGTGTAGGTTTCCAGCACGTTTTGCGCACCGCTGCTGGCTGCGGTGATCGCCCCGATATTGGACAAGGGAACCGGGACGGACACCGTGTTTCCGGTGGGACCGATGTCGAGCGACAGGCCTTTCAGCGCGGTGGTGAAGCGGAACTGGAAAGTGATGTCTTCAACGCCGTTGCCGTTGTTGTCCACGTGAATCTCGTACAGCGCGTTGGGATCCATCGTGAAGTAGTTGGGACCGCCGTACGAATCCTGCAAGGGCTGGTAGTTGGCGATCAGTGTCACCGTGTTGCCGGCACCCGAGCCGTAGCTGCGGAACATGTAGAAGTCCGTGCCATCGACCTTGGGAGAGGTCGTGATGAAAGGTGCTTCACGGTGGCTGGACGCCTGGGCCGCGGTGGCGATGAGCCCCCCCGCTAGCGCCAGGGAGGAGGCCAGGAAAATTCTTGATGTCGACATAGCTAGAAATGCCTCTCGCAGGTTGTTGTGTGGATGATCCGACTCTCACCTTACGCGACGAGTTCATTGCCGGATGCGGTTCGCCCGAAAACACCTGCCGCCGTGCATGACGGCAACTCGATGATTGTGCCCCCCATGTTCGCCGCGCCAACGGCCGAGTGTATGTGCGTTGGCGCACTTACGAAGACGCACGGGAGGCGCCGGCCCGGGGGGTCGTTTTCTTGCCGGCCCGGAACCATTCGGACGGATTCCGCCGCCCCGCTCGTGCAGCAGGCCGGCAGTTCCACGCTCACGCGACTTCAGCGGGCTCGCGCCGCGAAAGCTGTTTGCAGGCGATCAATGCGGCGCGCGCGATTGGGCTGGTTCATTGATGGCGCAGGAGCGGGTCATGCCCGCCACCGTCTCTGCAGGTTCGTGTGAAGTGACGAGATTCAACGGCATACTTCGCCGGAATCCGGGGATCCGTCATGCAACGCTTTCGCTACTACGATTTTCTCGTCGCTGGCCTCGTGGCTGTGCTCCTGTGCTCCAACCTCATCGGCCCCGGCAAGGTCTGCACGGTGAGCCTGCCGTACTTCGGCGCGTTTTCGTTCGGCGCCGGAAATCTGTTCTTTCCCATCGGCTACATCTTCGGCGACGTGATGACCGAGGTATACGGCTACTCGCGCGCACGTCGCGCGATCTGGGCCGGCTTCGGCGCCATGCTGTTCGCCACGTTCATGTCCTTCGTCGTGGTGAACATTCCGGCGAGCCCGGTCGAACCCTGGAATGCCACCTTGCAGCCGGCGCTGGAAGTGGTGTTCGGCAACACCTGGCGCATCGTCGGCGCCAGCATCCTCGCGTACTGGGTCGGCGACTTCGTCAACTCCTTCGTGATGGCGAAGATGAAAGTCTGGACCGAAGGCCGGCACCTGTGGACGCGCACCATCGGGTCCACCATCTGCGGCCAGGGCGCCGATTCCGCGATCTTCTACCCGCTCGCTTTCTACGGCATCTGGAGTACGGACGCGCTGGTGACGGTGGTGATCTTCAACTTTCTGTTCAAGCTCGGCGTGGAAGTGGCGTTCACGCCGGTGACGTACGCGGTCGTGGGCTGGCTCAAGCGTTCGGAGGGCGTGGATACCTTCGATCGCAACACCCACTTCACACCGTTCTCACTGCGAGACGAAGGCGAGACCAAACCGCCGGCTTGATTCGAGCGCGAGACGCGTATCGGCTCGCCGAACTTGCCTGCAATGCGCCGGTCCATCGCCCATGCTCCGAAATTTTCTTGTCGCGCTGACCCTGCTGGCGACGACCGCGGCTGCTTTCGCGCAGGCCAAACCGCCCATCCGCATGATCGACGAAACCGACATGCCGGCCGCGGAGCGCGACGCCATGATGGTGGATTACGAGGCTTGGGCGCTGCGGGTGTATCGATACCTTCACGTGGCCGATCCGCTGCCGGTGAACTTGGTGGTCTCGCGCCGCGTGAGGATCGGCTACTACGCGCGGCCCAACGTCTATGTGCCGGCGGTAACGGACGAGGGCGAGATGCTGGAGACCTGGGTGCATGAGCTTTCCCATCACGCCACCGGCCACGATTCCACGTTCTTCTTCAAGGAAGGCATTGCTTCGCATACGCTCGAAGCGCTGTTCCTGCAGGACGGTCGCGTGCCGCAAGGCTTTCCGCAGTACGGGCAGACCAACGATGCCTGGGTGAGCCTGTTCGATCGTAGCGGCGAACTGCCGGCGTTGACCAAGATGATGGAGCTGGATTCCTACGACGCCGCCAGCCGCGAAAGCGACTTCCGTTCCTGGCAGGTCTATATCGTCGGCGCGTCGTTCGTGGGCTGGCTGATTCGCAACGAGGGCTTCGACACGTTTGCCAAAGCCTTCGCCAGCGAAGAACTCGGACCGCGTGCCGCAGAGTGGGAGCGGCGCTGGCTGAAGGATGTGCGCGCGCAATCGTTCAAGGCTTTTGCGCCGGTCGAGCAATTGCCGGATCGCGCGCGTTACCGCTACTACGCAGATCGGCTCAAGGGCTGAGCTGTGCCCGCGAGCCGGCAGCACAGGATGCCGGCCAGAATCACCGCACCACCGAGCGCCTGGCTCAAGCCGAATATTTCACCGAGCAGAAACCACGCGAAGATCGCTGCGGCCAGCGGTTGCACCAGCAGGCCCACGGCCGAGAAGGCAGCCGACAACGTCGCAAGAGAATAGGCAATTAAACCCTGGCCACCAACGTGCGACAGCAGCGCGAGCCCGGAGAGCACCAGCCAACCCTGCGTCGATGCCGGCCAGATCGATTCGCCGGAAATCCAGGCCACCGGCAGCAACATCACGGCAACCGTGGCACTGCTCCAGGTCATGAGTTGCAGCGCGCTGTGCGAGCGGCGCAGGCGTGTGGCCATCAGCAGATAGCCCGCATAGAACGCGGCGGCGGCGATGGCGAGTGCGTCGCCCGCGAGCGTCGCGCGATTCAGTTCGGCGCCGCTGCCGACGAGCACGAAGGTGCCGGCCAGCGCGATGGCCAGGCCCGCAAGAAATCCACGCGTCAGACCTTCGCGCCACAGCAACCATGCGGCCGGCGCAACGAACAACGGCGCGAGATTCGCAAGCAGCGTGGCGTTGGCCACCGAGGTCTTGCCGATGGCGTAGTGCCACAGCGAAAGATCGGCGGCGAAAAACAGTCCCGCGCCGATCAGGCCCAGCGGCGACGCGACCGCATTCGTATCGGTGCTTTTGCGCTGCTCGAATTTCAACGCGATCAGCAGCACCGGCCAGGCCAGGAAGCAGCGCCAGAACGCGCAGGCCACGGGTCCGACATCGGCCAGGCGAACGAAGATCGGCGCCAAGCCGATCAGCACGGCGCCCAGGCTCAGCGCCGTGAACGCGCCGATGTCCGGGCGCGGCTGGCTCACGTCAGGGCCGCGACGATCTCGGCCTGCACCGCCAGCGCCATCGCGCGCGGATCGGCAGCATCGCGAATGGGTCGGCCGACCACGAGGTAGTCCGCGCCGGCCTTGATTGCGGCAGTGGGCGTCATCACGCGTTTCTGGTCGGCCAGCACGCGGTTCTCGACCGGCCGGATGCCGGGGGTGACGCAGATCAGTTCGCGCGGTGCCTCGCGGCGCAGGCGTTCCACTTCGAGGCCCGAAGACACCACGCCGTCGCAGCCCGCGGCGAGCGCGCGGCGCGCCCGCGAGAGCACGAGTTCTGCAATGTCACACTTGAAGCCGAGATCGTCGAGATCGCCCTGATCGAGGCTGGTCAACGCGGTGACGGCTAGCACCTTGAGGTTTCCCGACTTGGCTTTCGCCGCGGCCTGCATGATCGATTGATTGCCGTGAATGGTGCAGAAGTCCGCGCCGCGTTCGGCCAGATTGCCGACGGCACGCGTCACCGTTTCCGGGATGTCGAAGAATTTCAGATCGACGAAGACTTTCTTCTGCTCGTCTTTCAGCCAGGCCAGCAGTTCGAAGAAGCCCGGCGCCATACACAGCTCCATGCCGATCTTGTAGAAGGTGCCGGCGTCGCCGAGGGTGCGTACGAGCGCGCGGGCGGACTCGGCATCGGGCACGTCGAGGGCGACGATCAGGCGGTCGCGGGGAGAAACCACGGGCATCAGAAACCTCTCAGCATGAAGTCGATGGCATTCAGAATCTCGTCGGCCTGAGCGGCAAGGCTTGCGACGGGCTCCTTGAGATCTGCCAATGGCAATGAGCCGATTTCCACTGGCGACAGGACGAACTTTCGACCCTGAACCGCTAGCACCGGATTGAGATTGCGGATAGGCGGCCCGAAGTACTCTGGCTCGATTAGGGGGATGACCACACGCAGGCGTGTACTCACCAAGTCGGACTGAACATCCAGCAAAAACGGGGCGTGAAGGCGGCTTTTCGGGCGCGGATTGCGGTAGATCGAGAAGCGCGCCATCAAAACGACAGCAGGTCTGCGTTCAGTGGGCCGTCGCGCTTGATGCGCTCGTTATACGCCTCGATGGCTTCCCGGTTCTCCTCCGTCCAGCGCCGGCTTTTTTCTTCGCGCACAGCCTCCGCCAGCTTGTCTTCCGCGATGCGTGAGATGTTCAAGCCCAGTTCGCGCGCTCCGTCGATGGTGCTGGCACGGAGGCTCAGGTTGACTCTTCGACGGGTAGGGGAAGCGGATCGAGGCGTCTTGGCTTGCGCCGCGGGTCCGGGATTGTCAGCGATTCCGGGCATGGTGAAGAGTGTGGATTAAGTGCGCACGAAGCATGCGCATATCGTGTGGACCGGTCAAGCCGCCAGCGCAGCCCGAATCTTGTCTGCCGAGGGCGCGCCTACGGCGCGCAACTCCTGTGCAAACAGCGCCACGCGCCATTCCTCAATCACCCAGCGTGCGGCATGCAGCGGCTTCGGCAGTCGCGCGATCCAGGGCTTGAGTTGAGTGCTCAGCTCCAGATCGCGTTGCGGTTTGTTGGGCAGCCGGTCTAGCCGCATCGAAGCAGCTTTGAGGTAGACCGCAATGCGCGGCCACTGCGCATCCGGAATGGCATCGACGAAACCGGGTGCGAGCAGCGTGTCGAGCTGCACCGTCAGATCGGATTGCGCCTCCGGCCATTGACTGCCGAATGCTCGAAGTCGCTTGCGCAGCTTCGCGGCGGCGACCAGCCAGGTACAGGCCTCGTCGAGCATGCCGGCCGCGAGCCGGCCGAATTCGCCGCGATGCTGCAAGGCTTGCTGGAATGCGGCCTGCGTGCGGAGTTCAGTCAGCTTCCACGCGTGGTTCGCCGCGCGCTCGGCGACAGCACGCGCCAGTTCATCCGGATTTAGAGCGAGCCCGATTTGCGCGAGTCCGAGTTGGCTTTTGGCTGTGCGTGCGAGGTCGCGCAGCCGGTCTCCGAGACGTGCGAGTAGCAAGGCGCGCACGCCCAGTGCGTGCGCGTTCGAGGCGGCATCGGCCGATTCGAGCAGGCCCAGCGAAAGCTGCCCGCTGGCGATAAGCAGAGCGGGATACGCGCGCGCTCCGGTGGGGAGCGCAACATGCTCCGGCAGATCGCCGAAATCCCAGTCGAGCACACGCTCGCGTACCCAGCGGCGCGTGGTTTCGTCCTTGTTTGCCGTTGCGACGAGTGCCGCACGCGCAGTACCGATCTGCGCGGACTGCAAGGCTGCGAGCGAATCGGCCTTCGCCAGCGCGAGACCGAGTTCGTCTTCGAGCACGAGGCGCGGTTTGAGATGTGCGTCGAGCCTGGCGGGAGAGAAGTCCTCCGGCTTCAACTCGACACCCGTCATGGATTTGAAGCGCGCGCAGATTGCGGGCAGCAGCGCACCGGCAGAAACGTCGAGACTGTTTGCCAGCGCGTCGGCGTAATCGGCGGCGGGCACGCAGTGACGTCGCAGGTGTTGCGGCAGCGTGCGGATCAATCCCTCGATGCGCGCCGGCAGCAGGCCCGGCACCAGCCAGTCGAAGCGCTCGGCGGGCAGCGCGTACAGCAGCGCGATGGGGAGGTGCACGCTCAGGCCGTCCTTGTCCTCGCCCGGATCGTGCGCGTAGGACAGCCGCAGGCGGTGGCCGGCTACATCGAGATGATCGGGAAACTGCCTGGCGATGTCGGCGTTCGCGCCGCTGCGCAGCACATCGGGCTCGCGCATGCGCAGGCTGGCGCCGTGGTTCGGGGTCGGCGTGTGTAGCCAGCGTTTCAGCGCGGCGGCGGTGAAGACTTCGGCCGGGACGCGCGCATCGTAGAACGCAAGAAGCTGGTCTTCGTCGGCGAGCAGATCGGGGCGGCGCAGTCGCGCTTCCTTCTCTCGCACGTCTTCGACGAGCTTGAGGTTCTGCACGAGGAACGTGGGTTTGTTCAATAGCTCGCCGCGCACCAGCGCATCGAGCAGGAAGATGCTTCGCGCGCCGACCGGATCGATGGAGCCGTAGTGCTTCACTTGCTTGCCCAGCGGCAGACCAAAGATGCTCAGGTGCTCGGTGCAACTCACTTCGCCGCGCGAGACATTCCACTCTGGCTGCTGCGCGACGCGCTTCACCAGGTGCGGCGCCACGGTGCTCAACCACTCGGGTTCGATGGCAGCGACGGTGCGCGCAAACACCTGCGAGGTGTGCACGATGGCGGCGCACATCAGCCAGGGTGGCGCTTTCTTGGCGAGCTTGGAGCCCGGAAAGATTTTGTAACGACGCCCACGCGGACCCTGGTACTCGGGCTTTTCGGGCAGCTTGAGTCCGATGTGATCGACCAGCCCTGCGAGCAGGGCCTGGTGCAGCGGTGCGTAGAGCTTTTCGAGCGCGTCCGGCGTGCTCGCGGTGTCGCGCGATTTGCTGTCGCGTTCGCCGAGCAGATCGACAATCTGACGATACACCGACTCCCATTCCTCCATGCGCAGGTAAGAGACGTGGTGCTCCTTGCACAGCTTGCGCATGGCGCGGTTGGATGCGTTCTCGCCCCACTGCTGCCAGCGGCTCCACAGGCCGAGCAGGGTCAGGAAATCCGAGCGCGGATGTTGCCATTCGGCGTGCTTCTGCCGGGCCTGTTGTTGCGCGTCGGGCGGAACCTCGTGCGGGTCCTGCACCGACAGTGCGGCGGCCAGCACCCAGACCTCGTGCGTGCAAGTGGTGTCGCGGCCGGCCAGCGCGATGCGGGCTACTCGCGGGTCCAGCGGCAGGCGTGCGATGTCGCGACCGAGCGGCGTCAGGCGGCGTTCGTCGTCGAGCGCGCCCAGCGTCTGCAAGAGGCGATAGCCCTCCGAAATCTGGCGCGAATCGGGAGCCTCCAGCCACGGGAACTCATCGACGTCGCCCAGGCCCAAGGTCGCCATCTGCAGGATCACGCCGGCGAGGTTCGCGCGCAGCACTTCGGGATCGGTGAAAGCCGGGCGCGAGGCGAAATCATCCTCGGCATACAGGCGCACACACGTGCCGGGACCGACGCGACCGCAGCGGCCGGCGCGCTGATTCGCCGCGGCCTGGCTGATGCTCTCAATGTGCAGTTGCTGGATGCCGAGTCGCGTGGACCAGCGGCTCATGCGCGCGGTGCCGGTATCGACCACGTAGCGGATGCCCGGTACCGTCACCGAGGTTTCCGCGACGTTGGTCGAGAGCACGATGCGCGGCGGTCCGCCCGTTCCGAAGACACGATCCTGTTGCGCGGCCGGCAGGCGCGAATACAGCGGAAGCACCTGCGCGCGCGGAAAACGGCCCGCGAGCATTCGCGACAGCTCGTGGATTTCACGCTCGCCGGGCAGGAAGACAAGGGTGTCGGCTACGCGTCCGCCCGACCACAGTTGCTCGATGGCCTCGGCCACCGCGTCCTCGGTTTCGGCGTCGTCAGCCGCGGGCCGGTACTGTTGCGTGACGGGGTAGGCGCGGCCTTCCACCGTGAAGATCGGCGCATCGTTGAAGTGCTTCGACAGACGTTCGGGATCGAGCGTGGCCGAGGTCACGATCACTTTCAGATCGGGCCGGCGCGGCAGCAGGCGCTTCAGCCAGCCGAGCAGGAAATCGATATTGAGACTGCGCTCGTGCGCCTCGTCGATGATGATGGTGTCGTAGGCCAGCAGTTCGCGGTCGCGCTGGAGTTCTGCGAGCAGAATGCCGTCGGTCATCAGCTTGACCAGACTGCGTTCCGACACGCGGCGATCGAAGCGGGTCTCGAAACCCACGAGTTCGCCGACGGGTGTATCCAGTTCCTTGGCAATGCGGTTCGCCACACTGCGTGCTGCGAGACGGCGCGGCTGGGTGTGCCCAATCAGTCCGCGAGAGCCGCGGCCGAGTTCCAGGCAGAGCTTGGGTAACTGCGTGGTCTTGCCCGAGCCGGTTTCGCCACAGACAATCAGGACTTGATTTTCGCGAATCGCGTCCAGCAATTCTTCGCGCGCCTGCGCTACCGGCAGTTCTTCCGGGTAGCGGATGGTCTTGGGGCGCAGTGCGGCGCGCGCGGTCTTGCGATTCAGCGCGGCGGCGAGTTCGAGCAGGAAGCGCGGTTCGTCGAAGCGCTTTGCGTCGGCGCGCGCGAGCTGATTCGACAGGCGTTGGGCGTCGCGGGCGAGCAGGCCGGGTTGCGCGGCTTCGAGGCGGGCTCGCAAAGCGCCCGGACCGATCAAGGCACTTGCAGTATCAATAGCCGGGCGAGATTCCAGCTTCACTTCATTCGGAACACAGCTTCGCCATTCCCGCGAAGGCGGGCACCCAGTTTTCACTCGCAACCTCAAGCACCGTTTGGACTGCGGGACTGGATTCCCGCCTTCGCGGGAATGACGGTAGTGAGCAAGATCCTTCGTGAAACCGGGCCAAGAGCTTGCGGTCCGATAAGTCGCTCAACTCAGCAGCGGAGCCAGCTTGGCTTCCAGTTCCGCCACCCGCGCTTCCAGTGCCGCAACGCGATCCGCCAGCCCCGGCATGCGCGGATCGGCACTGCGAATTTCCGCCGCTTCCATCGGCGCCGTTTGCAGCGATGCCGCAGCCTCGGGGCAGATCAACTGGGTGTGGCGTTGCGCCGACTGCCCGGTCTGGCGAGCGAGCGGCGCCACCAGCGGCTGCGCCCGGTCCGCGAGGTCTTCGAGCACTGCCTGCACGCCGGACACGTCGGCCGGGCCGTTGAGCGGAGCGGCATTGGCGCGAAGTTCGGACAGCGTCTGAGGGCCGCGCAGCATCAGGGTCGCGAGCACCGCCATCGCCGGTTCCTTGATGAGCAACTCGTGATGGAAGCGGTGACGCCACTTGGGCACCCGGCTGATCTGGTCTTCGCGCTTGACCAGGCGCAGTTCCTCCAGGCGGTTGAGGGTGGCGCCCACGTCGCCTTCCGCCAGGTTCATCAGCGGATCGCGAGAGGACTTCTGATTGCACGCGGCGACCAGCGCGTTGACGCTGAGCGGGTAGTAGTGCGGCGTGGTGATGGATTTCTCGACCAGGCTGGCGACGACACGAGCCTCGATCGGGGACAGCGTGATGGCCATGCGTGCGGCGTTAAGGGGATGCGGAAGAGGGAGTTGCAGTCTCCAACTTCACCGTCGTCGCTTCCTGGCTGTCGTAGGGCTCGAAGAACACTTCGAGCTTATTGCTGCGCTTCTCGCCGGTCGATTTGGAGGTTGTCGCGGCCGCGCTGGTATCTGCTGCCGGTGCCGTGGACGCAGCAGGCGCGGACTCCTGGGCCTTGGTCTTGGAGGACGGGATCACGATCTCGACACCGCCTTCGCTGGAATCCAGCGGCGAGAAAACGGCCGCAATTCGCGACATCAGGCCCGGCTTCTCCGGCGGAGCCACGTCGGCCGCGGCCAGCAATAGCGTCGCGGGAGCAGGAGTGATTGCTGCCGCTTCCTTGATCTTGTCCTCGGCGATCACCGACTTGTCCTGCGCGTCGCGAATGGCGCGTGCATCGGCTGCCTGTTGCTCCAGACCCGCCAGCTCGTAGCTCTTGATAAGCAGTTCCAGCGCGCGATAGGTCGCGGGCGCGCCCGGGTACTGAGCCATGACCTGTTCCGCACGCTTGGCCGCGGCCACGTAGGCGCCGCGACGCACGTAGAAATCCACCACGTGCAGTTCGTGCGCGGCGAGCTTGTTGCGGATGAAGACCATGCGCTCGTAGGCGTCGCCGTTGTAGCGGCTATTCGGAAATTTCTGGAGCAGCAGCGCAAAGTCGTCGAACGCGCGGCGCTGGCTGGTGACGTCGGACTTGGTGTCGTCGCTCGGCAGGATGTTCAGTCCCGAGTCGTCGCGATTGAAGTTGATCAGGCCCTTGATGTAGTAGATGTAATCCACCTCCGGGTGACGCGGGTGCTCGCGCAGGAAGCGGTCGGCGCTGGATACGGCGCGGTCGGGTTCGAAATTGCGATACAGCGCATATACCCGCTCCAGTTCGCCCTGAGTAGCGAAGTCGGAAAACGGGAAGCGGGTGGAAAGGCTATCGTAGCTTTCGATGGCGACGCCCCAATCCGAAGTGTTCAGATTCGAGCGACCGCGCCGGTACAGGGCTTCTGCGTCGAGGCGCGCTTCTTCGATGGCCTTGCGCCGGTCCTTCAGCGGATCCCGGCTATCGTCGATGTTCGGATTCCCCCGGGGTCGTGGCCTGTCGGGATCGGAACTGCACGCTCCGAGCACAAGGGCCAACATCACTACGACAAGCGACCAATTCTTCATGCTCTTCTTACGGGTAAGCGGGTCAAAAAATGTGCACGAGTATAGCCGATGAGTGCTGCTGATCCGGTGGCAGACCCCGGCGATCCGGCGGACGAGACCTCGGCCGAACTACAGGACTCCGCCGAACCGGTCAGGGTTCCCGAAGACTTTGCCGGCCAGCGGCTGGATGCCGTGGCTGCGAAGCTTTTCCCGGACTGGTCGCGTTCGCGCCTGCAGGACTGGATGGCGCAGGGCCGGCTGCGGGTCAACGGCGTGGCCGTCACCCGGACGCGCACGCCGGTGTCCGGCGGCGACCTGCTGGACCTAGACCCCGTGGCCGAGCCGGACTACCGCATCGAGCCGCAGGACATTCCCTTCGACGTGCTGCACGAGGACGCTTACCTGGCTGTCGTGTTCAAGCCCGCGGGCCTGACCACGCATCCCGGCGCCGGCCAGCCCGACGGCACGCTTCAAAACGCGCTGCTGCATCGCTTTCCGCAGACCGCGACGGTGCCGCGCGCGGGCATCGTGCACCGGCTGGACAAGGACACGTCCGGCGTATTGATCGTGGCGCTCGATCTCTCCGTGCACGCCAAGCTGGTGGCGATGCTGGCGCGGCGCGACATCCGGCGCGAGTACGACGCGCTCATCAACGGCACGCCCGTCAGCGGCGCGACCATCGATCTGCCCATCGGACGCAGTCCGCGCGATCGCCTGAAGATGGCAGTGGTGGAGAACGGTCGCGACGCCGTCACGCACTACCGCATCCAGGAGCGCTTCGAGCATCACACCTTGCTGCGCGTGCGCCTGGAGACCGGCCGCACGCACCAGATCCGCGTGCATCTGGCGTATCAGCGCATGCCGCTGGTGGGCGATGCGCTTTACGGCGGCGGCGGCGCGCGCGGCGTGGGCTTGTCGGACGAGGCTCGCACGGTGTTGCGGGGTTTCCAGCGACAGGCGCTGCACGCGCGCGAACTGGCGTTCGATCACCCGGCGACCGGGCAGTCCATGAGTTTCGCGGCCGACATGCCGCCGGACATGCAGCAGTTGCTGGCAGCGCTGCGCAAGGGTTGAGGTAGGCCGGGCTTCAGCCCGACTTGCCGGCCGGGATGTCGGGTTGAAACCCGACCTACGTTCTAACGCAACTCGCGATCCAGAAACGCTGCGGCCGCCTCGAACGCCGGCCCATCGGTCAGAAACGCGGTGATGTGCCCGCGGCCGCGCAGGATGAACAGCTCGCTCCTCACGCCGGCCTGCGTCAGCGCCGCATGAAAATCCTCCGCGTGGTCCACCGATACCAGCGTATCGACCCCACCGTGGTAGATGAAGAAAGGAGGATCGTCGCGGCTGACGTAGGTAACCGGCGAGGCGCGACGAAACGCTTCAGGATTTTCCTTCAACTTCACGCCGAGCAACTGCGGCACCAAGGTGCCGCCCTTGAACTTGGCCAGATCGCTGGGTGTTCCGCCGGCCACCACGGCTGCCGCGCGCGGCGTCGAAGCCAGTTCGTCGCCTGGTGACAGCGTCCCGAGCAGGGCGGAGAGGTGCGCGCCGGCGGAATAGCCGAAGGCGCCGATGCGTTCGGGCCGCATGCGGTAGTCGCTGGCGTGGTCCTGCATGAAGCGCAAGGCCAGTTGCACGTCTTCGAGTTGCGCGGGGAACAGGTACTTCGGCGCGAAGCGATACGTAGTGTTGAAGGTCACGAAGCCGCGCTTGGCGAGGCGTTCGGCGATGGCCTCCACCTGTTCGCGATCTCCCGCCGACCATCCACCGCCGTGAATCAGCAGCACGCCCGGCCAGGGGCCTTCGCCACGCGGGATGTAGACGTCTGCGAGCAGTTTTTGCGGCCAGTTTTCAGGCGTGAAGACGACGTCGCGGGTCACGTCGAATTTCGTGACCGTCTTGGCGACATCTCCGGTCTCGGGTTTGCCGACGTGCGAGCTGCATCCGAACAGCAGAAAACCGAGGCCCGAGAGCAGGTAATGGAGACGCAAGGCAATCAACATGAGAATCCTCATGACAGCAGGTAATCCAGAGACAGGCCGAGGAAAATCACGGCGCCGAAATAATGGTTGGCGAGGAAGGCGGCGAAGCAGCGCGCGGGATCGCGATCGCGAATCATCCACTGCTGGTGCAGCGCGAGCGCCGCGGCGATGCCGAGTCCGGCGAAATAGTAGATGCCGCATTCGCGTCCCGCGAAGCCCAGCAGCACCAGCGTCGCGACTTGCAGCAGCGCCGTGATCAGACGGTCGTGCTGGCCGAACAGGATGGCGGAAGACTTCACGCCGATCTGCACGTCGTCAGAGCGATCTGCCATCGCGTAGAACGTGTCGTAGGCGATGACCCAGCAGACGTTTGCAGCCATGAGCAGCGCGACTTCATTCCAGGGGACGAAAGTCAGTACGGCCGTATACGCCATCGGGATGCCCCACGAGAATGCCAGGCCCAGCACGGCCTGCGGCATCGACAGCCAGCGCTTGGTGAACGGATAGATCGCGGCAAGCAGCACGGCCGGCACGCTCAGCACCAGCACGAGCGGGTTATGCAGGCTGCTGACCAGTCCGAACGCAATCAGCAGCAGGACGGCGAACAGGCGCAGCGCCTCGCTCGTGCTCACCAGACCCGCGGCCAACGGCCGGTCCCTGGTGCGCTCGACCTGCGGATCGAAATCGCGGTCGGCGAAATCGTTGATGACGCAGCCGGCGGCGCGCATGAGTGCGGTCCCGAGCGCGAATACGAGGAACACGTGCAGCGTTGGCGGACCGTCCGCCGCAAACCACAGTGCCCACAAGGTCGGCCACAGCAGCAGCCAGATGCCGATCGGGCGGTGAAAGCGCATCAGGCGCCAGTAGTGGGAGAGTTGCGTCATGTTTTCGGGGCCGGAAAAAGCGTTCAAGAATCACGCAAAGGCGCAGAGAAAAGCCAAAGAAATTTTTTCTCTGCGTCTTTGCATTTCTCGTCGCGCCTTTGCGTGATTCTTTAGCTGCAGCCGTAGTTCTCGGTCACACCCGCGCATAACGCTCCACATCACCTACCCAGCGGCGAATCAAGACCTGCGCGTCCAGCGGGAAACGCTCCAGCCATTCGTCCGCGAGTTGTTGCAGCGGCGGAATCAGGCGCGCATCGCGCACCGGGTCGGCGAGCTTGAGGCCGATCAGCCCGGTCTGGCGGCGACCGAGCAGCTCGCCGGGTCCGCGTAAATCCAGGTCGGCCTGTGCGATGCGAAACCCGTCGGTGGTCGTACGCATCACTTCGATCCGCGCGCGCGCGGCCTGCGACAACGGCGGCTGGTACAGCAGCACGCACTGGCTGGCGCGTGCGCCGCGGCCCACGCGGCCGCGCAACTGGTGCAACTGCGACAGGCCCAGGCGCTCGGCGTTGTCGATGACCATGATGCTGGCGTTGGGCACGTCCACGCCGACTTCGATCACGGTGGTCGCCACGAGCAACTGTGTGCGACCTTCCTTGAAGTCGCGCATCTCCAGTTCTTTCTGCTCGGACTTGAGCCGGCCGTGAACCAGGCCGACGCGCAGGTCGGGCAGGGACTCGCGCAGCTTCTCGGCGGTGACAGCGGCGGCTTGCGCTTCCACCTCGTCGCTCTCCTCGATCAGGGTGCACACCCAGTACGCCTGGCGGCCTTCGCGACAGGCCGAGGCCAGGCGCTCCAGTACTTCGCCGCGTTTCTCGTGGCTGAGCGCGACGGTGACGATGGGCGTGCGGCCCGGTGGAAGTTCATCGATCACCGAAACATCCAGATCGGCGTACAGCGTCTGCGCCAGGGTGCGCGGAATCGGCGTGGCCGACATCACAAGCTGATGCGGCGACGAACCGGCCGGACCCTTGTCGCGCAGTTGCAGGCGCTGCTGCACGCCGAAGCGATGCTGCTCGTCCACCACCGCGAGCGCGAGATTCGCGAACTCGACCAGATTCTGGAAGATGGCATGCGTGCCGACCACGATGCGCGCCTCGCCACTGGCCACGCGAGCGGCGCGTTCCTCGCGTTCGCGCTTGCGCAGCTTGCCGGTGAGCAGCACCACCTCGAATCCCAGCGGCGCGAACCAGCGCGTCAGGCTGGCGTGATGCTGTTCGGCCAGCAGCTCGGTTGGCGCCATCAAGGCGGCCTGAAGCCCGGCGCGTGCGGCCGCGAGCATCGCCGCCGCAGCGACGACGGTCTTGCCGGAGCCAACATCGCCCTGCACCAGTCGCAGCATGGGTTTGTCGCCTGCGAGATCAACTCCGATTTCATCGAGCACGCGGCGCTGGGCGCCGGTGAACTGGAAGGGCAGGTGCTGCAGCAACTCCGCGCTGGCCTTGTCGAGATATTCGAGTTTCGGGGCGGGTCGTGCGCGCGTCTGCCGTCGCAACAGGCGCATGCAGAGCTGGTGCGCCAGCAATTCTTCGCGGATCAGCCGCAGTTGCGCCGGATGTGTCATCGCGCGCAGTGCCTGCGCATCGGACTCGTCGGTCGGGCGGTGGATGGCTTCGAGCGCGCTCAGCGTGTCCGGAGCGCCGAGGCCTGGAAGCGGCGCACGCAACTTCGGTTCGCGCGTCGCGATATCCAGTGACTGCCCGATCAATCGACGCAGGCGTGGCTGCGTCATGCCGGCCGTGAGTGGGTAGATCGGCGTCAGGCGATCCTCGGTGGCCAGCTCGCTGTCCACGTCCACCAGCTTGTATTCCGGGTGCACCATTTCCAGGCCGTTGCGGCCGGCGCGTACTGCACCGAAAGCCTGCACGAGACGGCCCTGCGTGAAGCCGGCGCGCTGCGCTTCGTTGAAGTTGAAGAAGCGCAGCAGCAGTCCGTTGCCGCCGTCGTCGATGGCCACGATCAGCATGCGGCGTGCGCCGTAGCGCACTTCGGCGACTTCTACGCGGCCGCGTACTAGGGCTTCCATGCCTTCGCGCAAATCGATCAGGCGCGTGACGGCACGGCGGTCTTCGTAGCGCAGCGGGAGGTGAAACAGCAGGTCGCCGACAGTGGATAGGTCGAGCGCGCGCAGTGCGGATGCGGCCTGTGGGCCGGCACCTTTGAGGAACGTCAGCGATGTGGCGAGGTCCAGGGGCGCACGCGGGAAATCTCCGGCGCCCGAGTTTTTTTTGGCGAGACGTGGAATCAGTCGAGCACCATCACGCCATCGGCTTCAACCCGGGCCCCACGCGGCAACGCCGCGACACCCACCGCCGCACGCGCTGGATAAGGCGGCCGAAAATACTGTCCCATGATCTCGTTCACCTTGGCGAAGTGTGAGAGGTCGGTCAGGAAAACATTGAGCTTGGCGATATGCCCCAGCGTCCCGCCTGCCGCCTCGCAGACCGCCTGCAGATTACGGAACACCTGGTGAATCTCGTCTTCGATGCTCGCGTTGAGCAGGGTCATGGTGTTGGGGTCCAGCGGAATCTGGCCGGACAGGTACACGGTTTTGCCGCACTGCACTGCTTGCGAGTAAGTGCCGATGGCCGCCGGAGCGGATTCGGTATGAACGATCTGACGGCTCATGCCGACATCTCCGGATTAGATATTTCCGTGCTGCGCGGGCGGCGACTATCCGCGCCCCGGCGGGTCAGGGTCGGCAACACATCCCGGAGTTCGGGCTGAAGCAAGGCTTCCATCGGATTCGGGGGGGCAAAAACCGGCCCACATGATAACGGCACCGGGCTGCCGTTCGATTGTCACGAAAGCGTCGCCGTCCCGTCACCGGATGTTTATCGCACGCCGGTAGCGTGCTTGGCGTATGAAAAGACCAATGGCAAACCACACGGAAAGCTCGCCATGCGCATTGCCTGGGGTGTGATGGGTTACGGTCGCGGCCACGCCATGCGAACCATGAGCGTGCTGCCCGAACTGATGAAGGAACACGAGATCACCGTGTTCACCGCAGGCGACGCCTACGAAGTGCTGGCGCCGAAGTTCCCCACCGTGCGCATCCCGATGATCGGATATCGCTATAACGACCGCGGCAGCCACTCCGTGCCGAAAACCCTGTCCGCGAATCTGGGGCCGATGGCAGACCTGATGTTCAGCGGGCCGGGCATCGAAAATGTCGAGCGCGAGTTCGAGGACCGCGGCATCCAGCTCGTCATCTCGGATTCCGAGACCTGGACCCACCGCGTCGCGCAGCGCCTGAAGATTCCCCGCATCTCGTTCGATCACGTCGGCATCCTGGCCTACTGCAAGCCGCACTTCCCCCCCGACCTGTGGATGCTGGGCATGCGCGACGCCTTTGGCTATCGCAGCCTCATGGGCGTGCCGGACCGGATCCTGATCTCGAGTTTTTACCAGGCCGAAGCAGCGTATCCCGGTGTGCGCATCGTCGGCCCCATGCTGCGCGACGAAGTGCTGCGCTCGAAAGCGGCTCAGAACGAATATCTGCTGTGCTACTTCAACAAGGGCGAACATCAGTATCAGCCGCACATCGACCGTGCGCTGCGTCTGCTCGACATCCCGGTGGTGATCTACGGCACGCCCTACGTCGGCAAGGTTGATAACCTCGACTTCCGCGCGCCCAGCAACGAGTGGTTCGTTCACGACCTGGCGCGTTGCAAGGCCGTGCTCAGCACGGCGGGCAACCAGACCATCGGCGAGGCGATCCACTTCGGCAAGCCGATTCTTGCAGTACCCGAGAACGCCTTCGAGCAACGCCTCAACGCGCACATCATCGAACGCATGGGCGTGGGCATGCGCGCCGACCTCGGCAGCCTGACGCCGAGTCATGTGGACCGTTTCCTCGGCCACTACGACAGCTATCGTTCCCACATGCAGGAGCACGCGCGCGACGGACGCGCCGAGGCTATCGAGACGCTGCATCGCTTTATCGGCGAACTCGTCAGCCACAAGAAGGCCGGTCCGCGCCGCGCGGGAAAGCGTCTGGGTGCTGTGGCGCAGGCCTGACGAACCAAGGCGATGGCCGGTCGCACCATTCGCAATCCGACGGATAACGACCGGTGCGATTCTCCGCGAACTGCATGGCTTCGTAGCTCCTAACGTGTAGAGCGGCACGCCCGCGTTTTTTGCGGCTGAACACACCGTTTGCGGAAGGCGGGTCGCGACGGGGGGGCTGCCAGTCTTCGGCCCGGCACCGGACAGCGGTTTCGGTTCGCACCGCGATGATCTGATTGGACGCTGGAGAGCTCGTGTTCGTCTGCGCGAACCGTGGAGTCGTCTCGACTGCCCCGGGGTTGGGGCATATCCGCCCCAGATCCTGGTCGCTCGACATTCCCAATAAATGCCCCTGTTTGGGGGCATCTTCTATTGGACCCTCGGAACACTCCGGAGCGACGGAAAAGAGAAGCCCGGCTGTTACGCGGGGTTTCGGACTTCATGAGCACACTTCGACAGTCGAAGTGGCGTTCCCACGGGGATTCGAACCCCGGTTACCTCCGTGAAAGGGAGGTGTCCTAGGCCTCTAGACGATGGGAACGAGGCGGACAGGTTGCAGCAGACAGATCATCCAGCCTGCTGCGAAAAACATTCCGTGTCTTAGACGGATTGAAATGGTGGTGGAGCTAGTCGGGATCGAACCGACGACCTCCTGCATGCCATGCAGGCGCTCTCCCAGCTGAGCTATAGCCCCCCGAAAAGGGCGCGCAGTATAGCCAACCGTCTGCGTAGTCTCAATGAGGAAAGCGAAGATGGTCACGGGCTGCTGCGCTTGCACGGGGAACGATCCAAGGCGTCGCGCTCCCTTCACTGTGTATCAGCTCCACGGCCAGCCCGAACACCGCTTGAATGCTTTCGACGGTCAGCACCTCGCCCGGGCTTCCGTACGCCTGCGTCGCGCCGTCCTTCAACAGCAGGACACGGTCTGCGTATAGGAGCGCGAGGTTGGGGTCGTGCAGGACGACGACGACACCCACGCCGGTGGATGCGATCTGACGCGTCGTTGCGAGTACGTCGTGCTGGTAGGCCAGGTCCAGGCGCGCGGTCGGCTCGTCGAGCAGCAGGTATCGGGTTGCGGCGTAGCACGGCTCCATAATTTGAGCCAGCACGCGCGCAAACTGGACGCGCGCGCGTTCTCCCCCGGACAGGCGCGTGTAGGCGCGGTCCGCAAGATGGGTAACGCCTGCAGTGTGCATGGCGCGCCGAACGATTTCTCGCGCCTTGCCTTGGGATTCACCGGCCCAGGGAAAGCGGCCGAGCGAAACCACCTGCTCGACGGGAAATGAAAAGTTGAGGGACTCGGCCTGCGGCAGCACCGCCCGCAGTCGCGCCAGTTCGATACCGGACCAGTCGTCGAGCGGTTTCTTGTTCAGGCGCAACTCGCCGGTCGTGGGCCGCAGTTCGCGCGCAAGCAGGCGTAGCAGGGTGCTCTTGCCCGCGCCGTTGGGGCCCAGCACGGCCAGAACTTCGCCGGGAGAAACGCTCAGATCGACATTACGCAGAAGGTCGCGGCTATCCAACCTGAAGCCGAGGGCGGCAGCGCGCAGCATCACCAGGTGTCGACGCGCGTGCGCAATCGCAGCAGCAGTACCAGAAAGAACGGGCCACCAATCAGCGCGGTGAGAATCCCCACGGGGAGCTCGGCCGGGCTGAGCCAGGTGCGCGCCGCGATATCGGCAAAACCCAGCAGCGCGGCTCCGCCCAGCGCCGCGCCGGGCAGGATTCCGCGATGATCCGGACCCAGTACCAGCCTGAGCAGATGGGGGACGATCAGGCCGACAAAGCCGATCACGCCAGCCAGCGCGACGCACACGGCAACGGCTAAAACGATCAATGCTGTCACGCGGCGCTTGAGCGCTTCGACGTTCACGCCCAGGTGCGCCGCCTCGGCTTCGCCCAAGAGCAGCGTATTCAAGGCGCGTGCTTCTCGTGGCAGAAGGAACAGCACCAGCAGCAGAATCGGCGCGGCCACGGACAACTCGGGCCATCCGGATTTGGCGAGCGAACCGAACAGCCAGAACGTGGCTTCGCGCAACGCAGTATCGCCCGCGATCTGGATCAGCAGGCCAATGCCGGCGCCAGCGATCGCGTTGATGGCGAGTCCCGCGAGCAGGAGCGTGGCGGTGCGGGTGTAGCCGTCGACGGAGGCGAGTCTCGCGGCCAGCGATGCGGCAGCCAATCCGCCTACAAAAGAGGCGACCGGAATCAGAAACGGGGTCCAGCGCGGCGGCAGATCCAGTCCGCGCCCGATGACGATGGCCGCGACGGCAGCCAACGCGGCGCCGCTGGCCACGCCGACGAGACCGGGGTCCGCCAAGGGGTTGCGAAAAAGTCCCTGCATCGCCGCGCCGGCGCAGGCCAGGGCACTGCCCACCAGCAGCGCCAGGATCGTACGCGGCAGGCGCAGATCCCAGATGACGCTGGAGATGGCGAGGTTTGCGCTGTCGGCCGGCGAGCGCAGGGCTTGCCACAGCGCCGATAGCGGAATGTTCATCGTGCCGGTGGTCATGCCGAACAGGGCGGCGAGAATCACCGCGGCGGCGAGACCGGCAAACGTCAGCTTGCGGCGTGACGAGGAATCAAGAGACGCGAAGGCCATCGGCACATTGTGCCGTGGCTGGGTCGCAGCAGTCAGTGAGCCGCAATTTTTGCGGCCCTCGAAGCCGCGCGGATACGGTAGCGACTATTTGTTGAGTATCAGCTTGTCGTTGCGCGTCCAGCGCAGCCGGTACTCCTGACCCTGATGCTCGATGATGAGTTCGTTGGAGTCGCGAAAAAGCTCCCGGCTCTTCAGGCGCGGTGGCAGGGGACGCGGCGCGGCGGAGTGACGATCGAGGCTGAGCGTTGCAGATTGCATCACGTTCTCCGTCGGGAACCTTGCGGCGGTGGATGTCGAGGGCATGGACGTGATGATAATAATTCTCAAATGAGAGTCAAGTGCAAGAAGCGGCGAATCGTGTCGTTGAGAAGATCGCCCGATGTCGGCTTCCAACTCGCGTGACACCCAACCATGGGGCGCCAACATGCTGCCCAAAATGCTGCTGATATACTTTGCGACCGTTGCCCCCGCGAAAGTGGCGAAATTGGTAGACGCCCGGGATTTAGGTTCCCGTGCCGCAAGGCGTGCGAGTTCGAGTCTCGCCTTTCGCACCAATCCTGTTCCTTTCTGGATCAGGAAGTTAGGGTAAATCAGATAGTTGCAGGTGCTCCCGAAGTCCACTGAGGTGGTCCAAGGAGTCAACTGGATGCCGCGCATCGTGTCAGTTTGGCAGCACAAGAAGCACCGCACTTGCTACATCCGGGAACCCATCCCGAAGGAACTTCAGGCTGCCCACGGCGGGCAGACTTACAAGCGCAGCCTGGGGGTGAAACTCCTAGCAGATGCAGCAAAGGCGTATCCCTCTGCGCTGGTCGTCTTCTACGCCTACCTTGAATCCCTGCGCCGTGGTCCGCTGACGCTTACCGCGATGCAAGTGGAAGCCTTGGTAGGCGTCTGGTACCGCAAGAACCTCGACGAGTGGTCGCATGACCCCGGCTCGGTCGAAGGATGGGAAGGCTCTTGGTTCTCGCTCCCTACCGGGGGCGATCCCGACGACGGCAAGGCACGCGCCCGCCTGATGGCGCCCGAGGTTCAAGCTCTGCTCGACAGCGAGGGCTTACAGGTCGATGACGTGTCCCGTGCTGCACTCGCGGACCGACTCTTCCGGCGCAAGCTTGAGTTGTACGACCGCATGGAGACACGCGCGGGTGGCGACTTCTCGCCCGATCCGAAACTTGTCCAGTTCCCGGCGTGGTCCAACCCGGTGAAGGCCCCGGCACCCGAAGGCCCCGCCGTTACGTTCGCCACGCTCATCGACAAGTGGGCCGCGAAGGCCGAAAGGCCGCTGAAGTCGGTGAAAGAAAACCGCGCCATCGTTGAAGCTTTCAAGACCTTTGTCAGTCACGACGATCCGGCCAGGGTAGAGACCGACGACGTAGAGCGGTGGCGCGACTCGCTGCTAATCTCCGGGCCGTCTGGTCGCCCGTTGAAGCGCAAGACCGTCCAAGGGAAATACCTCTCGGCAGTGTCCGCGGTTTACAGCGTCTCGCAAGGTAAGGGCCGCGGTCGGCTCCAAGGGAACCCGGTAGATGGCGCGTGGTTTGAAGGCCGACACTTCACAGACTCACGGGACGTGCGCCCGTACACAGCGGGGGAGCTAGCCGCGATCCTTCGCGCATCCCGCGGCGAGTCCGCTCCGGAACGCCGATGGTTGTCCTGGGTCATGGTCTACACGGGGACACGTCTCCGCGAAGCTGCACAGTGCATCGCCTCCGACGTGAAGGAACTGGCGGGCGTGATCTATCTCGACATCAACCGCGACCACGAATGGAAGCGCCTGAAAGCCAAGCCCGGCCAGCGGTCCCCTTCCGCCCGTGACATCCCCTTGCATTCGCACCTGATAGGCGAAGGATTTCCCGAGTACGTGAAGTCACTCGCGCCGGGAGATTTCCTTTTCCCGCGCATCAAGCCTCGCGCAGATGGTCAGCCGAATGAAGGCCGGCCCGTGGATGCTCTGCGCACATGGCTCGCCTCCTTCGCGGTGCCAGAAGGGGCCGGAAGTCGCCGCTTCATCAATCCGTCCCATTCTTTCCGGCATGCTTTTGAGGATGCTCTGCGCAACGCGACGGAAGACCATGAACTCCGGCTCGACATCCAGGGCCGTGCCGATGGATCGTCAGCCCGCGGGTACGGTGACGGACATGCCTTGCTGCGCAAGCGCGACGTGATCGAACGCATCCCGCCGCTGTGCTGAAGTTCCCCGACAGTCCCCTGCGGTGCCCGAGCAAAAATGCCGGATCGAAGACACGAACCCGATGAAGGGCTCGGGCTCGATCCAGCATCGTGCGGGTCGCAAACTCGACCATTTCCGGCTTGTTCAGCGATATCAGCTACTTGCGCAGAATGGTTATTTATTGCTCATGCCCTTAAACCCTTATGGCTACAGGGTTTGCGGCCCGTTCGGCTCGCTCTAGAGAGTGCAAAAGGCTGGACAAGTGTCCACCCCCCCCCCCCTCTCTCGGGTATCCGAAGGGCCTTGCGGGCATCGCTACCGCAGCATGTGGAGTAGCGGTTGCATCGGGCCTTTCCGCATCGTCTTCGGCAGCTTCCCGAGCTTTGCCGCGAGCATGCGGGCGATGTCGATGGCTTCACGCTCGACGCCAGTAAGGCGTGCCCTGTTCATCTCTTCGATGGAAGGCCTAGCATCACTCTCGGTCTCGCACTCGGGCTGATGGCACGCCTTGATCTGCGCCAGTTCATCGGCAACCCGCGGGTCGTCCTTCGCGGCACTCTTCGCCGCCCTCTCGATAGCCTTGCGGGCCGCGTCCGGGGTGCAAGCCATCACGGTGCAGAACTCCCGCGCAAGCTTGCTGATGGACCACGGGATAGCGGGGGCGCTGCCGTTGAACTCATCGCGGTCCCGGAAGATGCCGTCGCGCAAGCCTTGAACAATGGACTGCACCGCGTCATTCCTCGACCACTCTTTCCCGTGGGCGGTGTTGGCGCTCATCACGGTCCCGAAGGCATCCATCGGGTTACTCGGCAGCATCCTCGCGGCAATGGTTGTCACGCCCGCCGCGATGCAAGCTTTCACCCGGTGGAATCCATCCCGCAGGACGTACCTGTCGAATCCATCTTCAACTAGGACCGGCTCGCGGATGGTGCCGCCGTTGCGAAGCTCCCGAGTGATGCGCCGGACCTTCGCCTCATCCTCGCCACGCTTGCGGGCTTGGTGCTCTGGGTCGATCAGGATGGCTAGGATGGATAGCATCCGCACGTCGGAACTCGCCGGGTTCATCGGGTCGCTGCCTGCACGACCTCGCCTCGTTCAACCCGATGGCTTGGATCGTACGGCCCGCTCCTTCGCGTGGTGGCCGCGTACAGGTCGGGAAAGCCCGTCTCCAACGTCAGCGCGATGTCCGCGCCGCAGATGCCCCTCATCTCGCGCTTGGCCCTGCTCAGGATCAAGGGCCAGCCTGCGGGGTTGCCCGCATCACCCGCCAGGCCAGCCAGGATGAAGGCTTCGATGCGGGCGCGGATCACCGCGGGGAGATTGTTCGTGTGGATCATGTGTTCGTTACTCAGTTGGTGCGTGGGTTGTGTAGCGGTCTGGCAGAGGTAGGACAAACCAGCCGCCGTCTGCTCAGGGGGGCACCGAACCGCCGCCGCCCTACAGCGCCCCTCCAGGGCACGGCAGGGCACCCGGCTGCCCTCTAGCCTCAGCGGCTCAGCACAGGCGCCTTGCAGCGCGTTGCCGGATCTACGAAGGCTTCCATCGGGCACCCGTCCCCGCTCCCTTCCCCCAGACATGAGAAAGCCGGCGAAGGTGTGGACCTAGGCCGGCTCGGGTTCCCGCTGGACGGGCTCAGTCGATCATGCGGTGGAGCTTGCGAGCGGCTCCAAGTTCTCCACCGACATCGCGGCTTCACGCCTTGCAGCGGCCACATGCGCATCGCCGCGGTCGATGACGAAGGCCAGTCGCCCGGCCATGCCGAACAGTTCGCCCCGCACCTTCCGCAAGCTCCAGCGGCTTCCCGATTCAGGCCAGCCATCAGTTGGTGCGAACAGCGGATAGCCGTCTCGCTCCAGGTAGGCGAAGGACGCCTGAAGGCCGAAGGCGCTGACGAAGAGTGCGTCGGGATATCGCTCGAATTTAAAGGATGTCATTTGGTGGGTATCCGCTGGGTCCAGGCAGGGGTGCCGGGGTTCCGCAGCAGGTTCATTGCATCACCCATTCCATATCTCAAGCTATTGTCTCCACTCATGTTATTAGTTCCACAAGTGGAGAATTCCGAGACCATATAGCACGGTGGTTCTTACCGTCCATCAGCCGCCGATTCGTCCCGCAAAAGTAACCCTTGCGGCTCGCGCCGGGCGCCAAGAACCCGCCGCGCAGACACGGCCCTCGCGGTTCTCGCGCCGGGAACTCGACGAACCGGCCGCGCTGGTGCCGACATACTGCCACCGCCCATGCTGCACGCCACTCCGACCACGGCCGCGAAGGCCAGCCAAGGCGACACGTACAGCATCGCGGGCAGCGCAGTGGCGAACAGCACGATGGGGAGCGCGTGTTTCATGCTGCCGCCGCTGCTGCGCGGTGCTGCACCCGCTGAATCACAGGCCGGTTCGTCTTGAACTCCCGCGCCAGTGCGCTGACCGTCTCGCCTGCGGCCAGCCTGCGGACGACTTCACCCGCTTGCGCATCCGTGAGGGCCTTCGGACGACCGATGGGCTTCCCTTCGGCCTTCGCTCTGGCCATGCCTGACTGAGTGCGTTCGATCAGCAAGTCCCTCTCGAACTCTGCGACCGCCGCGATAACCTGCATCGTCATCTTTCCGGCCGGACTGGTCAGGTCTACGCCACCCAGCGCGAGGCAGTGCACCCGAACACCCAACGCGGCCAGTCCTTCAACGGTCTGGCGCACATCCATCGCGTTCCTTCCCAATCGATCCAGCTTTGTGACGACCAGCACGTCGCCGGATTCCAACCTGTCGCGCAGCTTCTTGAATCCGGGGCGCTCGGATGCCGCTACCGACCCGCTAATCGTCTCGGAGATGGTGCGGGCACGGGTCGCGGCAAAGCCCGACTGTGCAATCTCTTGGACTTGGTTCTCCGAAGTCTGGTCTATGGTGGATACGCGGCAGTAGGCGAAGGTTCTGGACATGATGTGCTCGGTGAACGGAAGGGGTGCACGATATTGGACCCCTGCACGAAACCCCGTCAAGCTAGTTTTTGTGCAGCCCGACGAACGGTGCACGAAACCGGTCCCTTTGTTGCACCCTGCCACGGCATCATCGGTAGGGGGCAGGCCGCTGGTACCCGCCAACCCCTCGCGGTTCCCTCAAGCACCCGGCAGCCGGCGAGTGTGCTGCCCCTGTGCACCGCCGACGACGACAGCCTCGCCAGCCACACGGAAGGCATGCCTCGCCCCGCCTAGACCGAGCCTTGCCTCCCTGAAGGGCAGTGACACCGGCAAGGGGGAACTTCGCGGCTCCTGCATATAACGTATGCCCTCTCGGATTTCTGTAAATTTTTCGGCCAAGAATTAGCCCGCCTCCCGGCCCCGTGCAGGGCTCTCTCCTTCTGGGCTCAATTACAGCCTTGTGCGTCGGCTACAATATTCGACTTGCGGTGTTCTAGTGGTCCATCTAGGTGGTCCAGGCCGCAAGAACCGGAGTCCGGCAACGTCCTGATTTGTATGCTTATCCGGTGTGATCGGTCTGGACTCGGTAGGGTTCGAGTCTCGCCTTTCGCACCATTTGCCGGCAGCGCCGGGCTCCGGGAAAGTGCAAGTAGCGATGCCCGCAAGCCGCGTTTTTTTGGCGGTGCGAGTCTCGAACCCAGACCTCACACGAGCCTATTTTCCATGGAAGTCAATGTTCAAAACTCTGTCGACACGACCGGTGGTCTGATGCGTGAATTGCGCGTGAAGATCCCTGCAGATCGCGTAACCCAGGCCGTGGACGAGCGCCTGCGCAGAGTGTGGCAGCGAGCCAAGCTGCCAGGATTTCGGCCGGGCAAGGCGCCGTTCAAGATCATCCAGCAGCAGTATGGGCAGTCGGCGCGGGCTGAAGCCGTTTCCGAACTGGTTGAACGCTCTTACCCCGATGCGCTCCGCCAAGTGGGCGCGCGTCCAGCCGGTCAGCCGCGCATCGACGTGGTGTCCGAAACTCCCGGCGAGGCGCTGGAGTATGTCGCGCATTTCGAGGTGTATCCGGAGATCCAGTTGGACGGGCTCGATGGCCTGGAAGTCGAACGGCCGCTGGTGGAAGTGACCGAAGCCGACGTGGATCGCCTTGTTCAGAATCTTCGCAAGGGTCGCCGGACGCTGACCGACGTGACCCGTGTTGCCGCAGCGGGCGACGTGGTGAGGCTGGACTTCGAGGGCAAGCTCAACGGCGAGTCCTTTGACGGCGGCAAGGGCGATAACGTAGAGGTCGAGCTGGGATCCGGCCAGTTCCTGCCAGACCTGGAAAGCGGCATTGCCGGGCATGCGGCCGGCGAGAATTTCGAGGTGCAGGTGGCGTTCCCGGACAATTATCGCGCGGAAAGCCTTCGTGGCCAGACGACGTGTTTTTCGGTGGCGCTGAAGGAAGTCAAAGAGGTCACGCTGCCGGCCGTCGACGATCCCGAGTTTCTTGCCCCGCATAGCGTCGATTCGGTCGAAAGCCTGAAGGCAAAGGCGCAGGAAGCCCTGACCAACGAGCGCGACAAGGCGATTCAGCGTCGGCAGAAGGTCCAGGTGCTCGAACAACTCGCTGCCAAAAATTCCTCTGTGGCAGTGCCGCGGGCCTTGATGGATCTGGAGGTTCCGCGGCTGCGCGAACAAGCCGCGGGCCGCATGAACATGCAGAACGTGCCGCCGGAAAAGCTGGCCGAGATGCTGCCCGCGCAGGTATTCGAAGCCTCCGCGCGACAGAAGGTGGCGCTGGGCCTCTTGCTGGGTGAAGTCATCAAGCAGAAGCAGGTCCGGCTCGATCCCGAGCGCGTCGAACAGTCGCTGGATGTCATCGCACGGGATTTCGAGCAGCCCGAGCAGGTCAAGGCCTACTACCGCTCTAAGCCGGAAATGCTGGACGGCGTGCGTGCCATGGTGCTGGAGGATCAGGTGGTGGATCTGCTGCTGGCCAATGCGCGACTCGTCGACAAGCCCATGACCCTGGAGCAACTCTTGAATCCCAAGGCTGCGGCCTGATTGCCTGAACACCTCACACAATAATTAGAGCTAGCCATGTCCGACACTCGTTCCCGCGTCTCCCAGCTCGTTCCTATGGTGGTCGAACAGACTGCCCGCGGCGAGCGCGCCTTCGACATCTACTCGCGCCTGCTCAAGGAGCGCGTCGTGTTCGTCGTCGGCCCCATCGACGATTACATGGCCAACCTGGTGGTCGCGCAGTTGCTGTTCCTGGAATCCGAAAATCCGGACAAGGACATTCACCTCTATATCAACTCGCCGGGCGGGGTGATTACCTCTGGCCTGTCGATCTACGACACCATCAAGTTCATTAAGCCGGACGTGGCGACGATGTGCATCGGGCAGGCGGCGAGCATGGGCGCGTTCCTGTTGTCGGCCGGTACCAAGGGCAAGCGTTACTCCCTTCCGCACTCGCGGATCATGATTCACCAGCCGTCCGGCGGGACGCAGGGCCAGGCCACCGACATCGAGATCCAGGCGCGCGAGATCCTGTTTCTGCGGGAGCGTCTCAACAAGCTCATGGCCGAACACACCGGCCAGCCTCTGGAGCGCATCGCGCGCGACGTCGAGCGCGACTATTTCATGAGCGCCGAGATGGCCAAGGACTACGGGTTGATCGATCAGATACTCGACAAGCGTGTGATGACCTCGGCTGCGACCTGAGGTGCGGCACGAGATGTCACGAGAAATGCGGCAACGCACGATTTGCGAACCCTCGACAGCGTGGTATACAAGCCAGACCGGGCATGTCGATTCCGGTGGAGGATTGATTCGATGAGCGCTGATTTGCGCGGCGGTTCCCATAATGGCCGGGTGTTGTATTGCTCGTTTTGCGGCAAGTCCGAGCACGAGGTGCGCAAGCTCATTGCGGGCCCGTCGGTGTACATCTGCGACGAATGCGTCGATCTGTGCAACGACATCATTCGCGAGGAAGTGCATGCCAAGCCGCAGACCAAGGGTCTGCCCAAGCCGCAGGAAATTCGCGCCGTTCTCGACGAGTACGTGATCGGCCAGGTGCAGGCCAAGAAGGTCTTGTCGGTTGCGGTTTACAACCACTACAAGCGCCTGTCGGTCAAGGGCAACCAGGACGGGGTCGAACTGGCCAAGTCCAACATACTGCTGATCGGCCCCACCGGTTCAGGCAAGACTCTGCTCGCGGAAACCTTGGCGCGGCTGCTCGATGTGCCGTTCGCAATTGCGGACGCCACCACACTGACCGAAGCGGGTTACGTGGGCGAGGATGTCGAGAACATCATTCAGCGCCTCTTGCAGAAGTGCGAATACGACATCGAGAAGGCGCAGCGCGGCATCGTCTACATCGACGAGATCGACAAGATTGCGCGCAAGTCCGAAAACCCGTCGATCACGCGCGACGTATCCGGTGAGGGCGTGCAGCAGGCATTGCTCAAGTTGATCGAAGGCACCATCGCGCAGGTTCCGCCGCAGGGGGGGCGCAAGCATCCGCAACAGGAGTTCCTGCAGGTCAACACCGCAGGAATTCTGTTCATCTGCGGGGGCGCATTTTCGGGCCTGGAGAGGGTTGTGCAGAACCGCACCGAGAAGGCCGGCATTGGATTTTCTGCCGACGTGAAGTCCAAGACCGACTCCCAGCAAATCAACAAACTGCTCTCGCTGATCGAACCCGACGATCTCATCCGCTTCGGATTGATTCCGGAGTTCGTGGGGCGGCTGCCCATGACCGCGATTCTCGAAGAGCTGGACGAAGCGGCCCTGATGCAGATTCTGAAAGAGCCGAAGAACGCGCTGGTGAAGCAGTACGGCAAGCTGTTCCAGATGGAGGGCGTGCAGCTCGAATTCCGGGAAGACGCGCTGCGTACCGTTGCCACCAAGGCCAAGGAGCGCAAGACCGGAGCGCGTGGTTTGCGCACCATTCTCGAAAACATTCTGCTCGACGTGATGTACGACCTGCCTTCGATGCAGAACGTGAGCAAGGTCGTGATCGACGAAGCGGTCGTGCTCGGCCAGTCCAAGCCCTTCATCGTGTACGAGAACGTCGAGGCCCGGCGCGAGATCAAGAACTCCGCCTGACCCCTGCGCGTCAAGCTTGCACGAGGCCCCGAGCGATCGGGGCCTTTTCATTTGTGCACTTGTGAAGGCTTGAATAAGGCGCCGTTACCCGCATCTGCAATAATCGCCCGCCGAATCGGCGCGAACCTCAATAGGAACCGCACGTGCCTACCGCCTCTGAGAAACTGACACCTGTCCTGCCGTTACGGGACGTGGTGGTGTACCCGCACATGGCGATCCCGCTGTTCGTCGGCCGCGAGAAATCCATCAAGGCCTTGGCCGCGAGCATGCAGGGCGACAAGCGCATCCTGCTGATAGCGCAACGCACCGCCGATACAGATGACCCGGGTGCCGGCGATCTCTACTCGGTGGGAACGCTGGCGAGCATTCTCCAAATGCTCAAGTTGCCGGACGGCACGGTCAAGGTTCTGGTCGAAGGTCAGCATCGTGCCGCGATTCTGAATCTGGAAGTCAACGGTCCTTTCGTTTCGGCGGAGTGCACCGCGCTGCCCGCTGACGAAGTACGCGACGGCAAGGAAGTCGAGGCGTTGACCCGTTCGACGCTCGCGCAGTTCGAGCAATACGCCAAGCTCAACAAGAAAGTGCCGGCAGAATTGCTGCCTTCGCTAGCCAGCATGGACAACCCCGGGCGTCTGGCGGATTCGATTGCCGCGCATCTGAACCTCAAGCTGGAAGACAAGCAGCAGGTGCTGGAAATCGCCGATCCGAAAGCGCGGCTCGAGCACGTCTTCAGCCAGTTGGAAAGCGAGATCGACGTCCTGCAGATCGAGAAGAAGATTCGCGGGCGCGTCAAGCAGCAGATGGAGAAGAACCAGCGCGAGTACTACCTCAACGAGCAGATGAAGGCGATTCAGAAAGAGCTCGGAGAAGGGGAAGAAGCGCCGAACGAACAGGAAGAGTACGCGCGCAAGATCGAGAAGTCGGGCATGCCCAAGGACGCGCGCACCAAGGCGCGTGCCGAGCTCAACAAGCTCAAGCTCATGCCGCCGATGTCGGCCGAGTCCACCGTCGTGCGCAACTATCTCGACTGGCTCACGAACGTTCCCTGGAAGAAGGCGACGAGGGCCACCATCGATCTGGCCGCGGCGCAGAAGAAGCTCGACGAGGATCACTACGGGCTGGAGAAAATCAAGGAGCGCATCCTCGAATTCCTGGCCGTGCAAAGCCGCGTCAAGAAACTCAAAGGTCCAATCCTTTGCCTGGTCGGGCCGCCGGGTGTGGGCAAGACCTCGCTCGGACGTTCGATTGCAGACGCGGTGAATCGCAAGTTCGTGCGCATGTCGCTCGGCGGCGTGCGCGACGAAGCGGAAATTCGAGGGCACCGGCGCACCTACATCGGCGCCATGCCGGGCAAGATCCTGCAGAACATGTCGAAGATCGGCGTGCGCAATCCGCTGTTCCTGCTCGACGAGATCGACAAGATGTCGATGGATTTCCGCGGCGATCCTTCATCCGCCTTGCTGGAAGTGCTCGATCCCGAGCAGAACTCAACGTTCAACGATCATTATCTCGACGTCGATTTCGATCTGTCCGACGTGATGTTCGTGTGCACGGCCAATACGCTGAACATCCCGGGCCCCTTGCTGGACCGCATGGAAGTGATTCGTTTGCCGGGCTATACCGAGCCGGAAAAGATGGCGATCGCGCGGCAGTACCTGATTCCGAAGCAGCTCAAGAACAACGGCGTGAAAAAGGGCGAGCTCGAGATCGACGACGGCGCCGTGCGCGGCATCGTGCGGCACTACACGCGCGAGGCCGGCGTTCGAAATCTGGAACGCGAGATCAGTAAGATCGCGCGCAAGGTGGTCAAGGAAATCCTGCTCAAGCCGGAGCAGCCGGTCATCAAGGTCGATGAAATCAACCTCGGCCAGTTTCTGGGCGTGCAGAAGTTTCGCTACGGCAGGGCCGAAGAAAGAAATCAGATCGGCCAGGTCACCGGCCTGGCATGGACCGAGGTCGGCGGCGAATTGCTGTCGATCGAAACGGCGCTCGCGCCCGGCAAGGGCAAGCTGACGCAGACCGGTTCGCTCGGCAACGTCATGCAGGAGTCGATACAGGCCGCGCTGACCGTCGTGCGCGCGCGCGCGGCAGAGCTGGGAATCGATCCCGAGTTCTACGCCAAGAACGACCTCCATGTGCATGTGCCGGAAGGTGCAACGCCCAAGGACGGGCCGTCCGCGGGTGTGGCGATGTGCACCGCGCTGGTTTCGGTGCTCACCTCCATCCCCGTCAGGGCCGAAGTGGCGATGACCGGCGAGATCACCTTGCGCGGCGAGGTGTTGCCCATCGGCGGTCTCAAGGAAAAACTCCTTGCGGCGAGTCGCGGCGGCATCCGCACCGTCCTGATTCCGCAGGAGAACGTCAAGGACCTCGAAGACATTCCGGCAGAGGTCAAGGCGGAACTCAGGATTCAGCCTGTGCGATGGATCGAGGACGTGCTGAAGCTGGCGCTGGAGCGCGTGCCTGAGCCGCGCACCGCAGAAGCACCGGCTCCGGTTGCCGCACCGACCACGGAGGCTGCGCGACCGCATTGAATTGTGATATCGGCGCCGTCGCAAAGCCTGTAACAATGAGGCTTGCAAGCGGGTCGCAACTTCGTCGGATCGATTGACGCTTTGAAGATGCGCTTGCTATAAAGCGGGTTCTGTAACAGCACGTGACCTGTGAGGGTTCGTGAGCCGAGCCAACAGCGCGACTAAGTTGGGAAGCGGTGGCCGGGCTTTATCCAGTTGGGTTGCAAACTACTTCCATTTTTGCGTCACGAATCGAGGGGACGTCACTCATATGAACAAATCTGAATTGATCGATGCGGTCGCCGGCAAGGCCGACATTTCCAAGGCCGATGTCGGTCGCACGCTGGACGCCTTCGTCGAAGTGATCGGCAAGGCGCTCAAGAAAAAAGACAAGGTCGCGCTGGTGGGTTTCGGTACCTTCATGGTGCGCGAGCGCGCCGCTCGCACGGGACGCAATCCCAAGACGGGCGCTCCGCTGAAGATCAAGGCGAGCAAGACGCCGGCATTCAAGGCTGGCAAGGCGCTCAAGGACTCTATAAAGTAGCGGACTCGGTGGGGCTCAGGCCGGGGTTCGAGACTTCCGCCAGGGGTGCTTAGCTCAGTTGGTAGAGCGTCGCCCTTACAAGGCGAATGTCGGCGGTTCGAGCCCGTCAGCACCCACCAAGTCAGTAATCCGGAGCGGTAGTTCAGTTGGTTAGAATATCGGCCTGTCACGCCGAGGGTCGCGGGTTCGAGTCCCGTCCGCTCCGCCAACAAATCGGCATCAAGCCGCGACACGACAGGGGCACCGGAAGGTGCCTCAGTCGTTTCTGGCTCTCAGAATCAGAACCTGAAACCGGTAATCGATCCCATCGATCCTGGTTCCCGGAAACCTAAAGCACCGAACCCGACGCCAAGACCATGCTGCAGTCCATCCGTGATCGTCTGACAGGGCCCATCGTCTGGTTCGTCATTGGCCTCATCGCGATTCCCTTCGCGTTCTGGGGCATCGACTCCTTCAACACGGGCGGTGGCGACCCGGTCGTGGTCAAGGTCGGCGATCAGAAGATCACGCAGGCGCAGTTCAAGCAGGCTTACGACCAGCGCTACCAGCAATATCGCGAACTGCTCGGCGAGGGCTTTCGCCCGGACCTGTTTGACGAGAAGCGCTTCCGCCAACTCACACTCGACTCGGTGGTGCAGGACTCTGCGCTGCGTCAGTTCGCGAGCAGCTCCGGTTATCGTGCCAGCGACGCGACCTTGCGCGACTATCTGGTCTCCATCCCGGCGTTTCAGAAGGACGGCAAGTTCTCCGCGGAAACCTATCGCGAACTCTTGCAGCGCCAGAACCTGCCCACGGATCGCTACGAATCGCAATTGCGCGAGTCGCTGGTCATCGACCAGGTGCGCAGCGCCGTGCAGGAGACAGCGTTCGTAACCGACTCCGACGCCTGGCAGGCGCATCGCCTGGAGAAACAGACGCGGCAGGTGACGAGCGTGCCGGTGCTGGCGAAGAATTTCGAGGCGCAGGTGCAGGTTAGCGACGCTCAGATTGCCGAGCGCTACGAGAGCGAGAAGGACCGGTACCTGTCGCCGGAACGACTGCGCCTGGCGTACGTGCAACTTGATCGCGGCAAGCTGGCGCCGGCAGAGGCCCCCGCGGCCGAGATTCTCAAGGCGGTCTACGAGGCCGAGAAAGACGCACGTTTTTCTTCAGCCGAAGAGCGCAAGGCGAGTCACATCCTGGTGGCGTTTGGGGCCGACAAGGACGCTGCGAAAAAGAAGGCAGAGGACATCCTGGCGCAGGTCAAGGTAGGCGGGAATTTTGCCGTTCTCGCGCAGGCCAATTCCGAGGACGCCGGCTCCAAGACCAAGGGCGGCGACCTCGGGTGGATCCGGAAAGGGATGATGGTTCCCAACTTCGAGACCGCGGTTTTCGGCATGACGGCAGGAGACGTGACGGGGCCGGTGGAGACGGAGTTCGGCTGGCACGTGATACGTCTGGACGAGATCAAGGCCGCTGCGCTTCGGGAGTTCGACGCTGCCGATGTGCAGGCCGAACTGCTGGAGGCTTACCGCACGCGAGAAGGCGAGAAGCGCTTTCAGGAATTGTCGGCGAAGCTCGAGCAACTGGCTTTCGAAAACACCACGCTCGAACCGGTCGCCTCGGAACTCGGTCTGGAGATCGCCACCACCGAGTGGTTCACCCGTGCGGGCGGACCCGGCATCGCCTCCATCGAAGCGGTCAAGCAGGCCGCGTTCTCGCCGGAAGTCTTGCAGGACAACGAGAACAGCAAGCCCATTCCGGCGAGCGCCGATGCGCTCGTCGTGATCCGCAAGAGCGAGTACGAAGCCGCCCGGCAACAGCCGCTGGAAGAAGTCCGCGGAGTCATCCGCCTGATTCTGATCAACGAGGGCGCGGCCAAGCTCGCCAGGGAGACGGCCGAATCGCTCGTGGCGGAAGTCAAGGCCGGTAAATCGCTCCAGTCCGTCGCGCAGGCGAAGAACCTGACCGTCCAGTTCGACGGCGAGGCGACCCGTGGCCAGGCGCAACTCGGCGCCGAAGTGGCGGCTGCTGCCTTCCGCATGGCGCGGCCGGCTGCAGGCGCCGTGCAGGTCGACACCGTTGCCAGCGGGACGGGCGATGTGGCGGTGCTTGCCTTGACCGCGGTCAAGGATCCGGAGCGCACGGACGACGCCAATGCCGCCTTAGAAGAATCCGTGACGCGCATCCGCGACAGCGTGGCAGGCGCCGAATTCCTGGCGTATCGCAAGGCCATCGAGGATGTCGTGAAGGTCAAGGTGGTAAACCCCCCGAACCCGGCCGCCGAGGCCGTCGAGCCCTAGGCCATGTCCCCAGCCCCCGAAGCCGTGCCTTCGCGGGGGCTGCGTCTACCGGCGCTGCACTGGCAGGTCGCGATTGCCTTGGCCGCAGCCGTCACCGCCGGTAGCCTGCTGGGTCCTCAGCCGGACTTCATGGCGGCCTGCAGTTTCGTCGGCAAGCTGTTTCTCAACGCGCTGAAGATGGTCGTGGTGCCGCTGATCATGGCGGCGATCATCAGCGGTCTGTCCAGCGTGGCCGATGCCGGTGGGCTCGGGCGCATGGGTCTCAAGACCCTGGCGTACTACCTGGGGACCGGGCTGGTCGCCGTCGTCACCGGGCTGTTCTTCATCAACCTGCTCGCGCCCGGCGTGATCGACGGCGCGCCGGCGGGTCCGGCCATCGGCCTTGCCGAGAACGCGCAGTCCGTGGTGGCAGGAATCGAGGGCAAGGGTGCCGGCGAGTTTCTGAAAGTGTTCGAGCTGATGTTCCCGCCCAACATCGTCGCCGCCGCAGCCGAAGGGCAGATGCTCGGATTGATCTGCTTTGCCCTTCTGTTCGGCGTGTTCGTCACCCGGCTGCCGGAAGGCCTCGTGCAGACCCAGCGCGCCTTCTGGACCGGGCTCTACGAAGTGATGACCGGCATCACGCGCCTGATCATGATGTTCGCGCCCATCGGCGTGTTCGGCCTGGTGGCGCCCATCGTTGCGCAGACCGGCGCTGCGGCCGCGGGACCGCTGGCGAAATTTTTTCTCGCGGTCGTGCTGGGCCTGGCCACGCACATGCTCGTCACCTTGCCGCTGGTGTTGCGCTTCGTCGCGCGCGTGTCGCCGGTCAAGCACTACCGCGCCATGTGGCCCGCGCTGACCACGGCTTTTTCCACCAGCTCCTCGGCCGCGACCCTGCCGGTCACGATCCAGTGCATGGAAGACGGCGCCAAGGTGCCCAAGCACGTAACCAGCTTCGTGTTGCCCATCGGCACCACGGTCAACACCGACGGCTCCGCGCTGTACGAAGGCGCGGTGGTCATGTTCATCGCCCAGTGCTATGGCGTCGACTTAAGTTTCGGGGCGCAGTTCCTGATCATTGCCACCGCCTTGTTGACTGCGATCGGCGTGGCGGGAATTCCTTCCGCCAGCCTGGTTGCCATCGCGGTGATCTTGAGCGCGGTCGGATTGCCGCTCGAAGGCATTGGTCTGGTACTGGCGGTGGACCGTGTGCTCGATATGTGCCGCACCTCGGTCAACGTATTCGGAGATTCCTGTTGTGCCGTCACCGTCGCGCGGCTCGAAGGAGAGGAAGGCGTGCTTGGGGAGCCCAAGATCTAGGCACAATTTGTCATCGCTCTATACGGCTCATCCGGTCGGCAATCGATGTTTCCTGGCCGCGAGCATCAGAAGGACCAGGGAGCCGATGACGCTTACCACCTCGGCCACCGCGATGCCCAGCAAGGCGCCGATCAGCCCCATGTGGTCGAGTGCAAACCACATGGTGGACAGGGCAGCCCCCGCGCAGAGGACCGACAGACCGGCCAGTGGCTTGAACTGCTCCATGGCGAGAAGCACGAGCTGGACGAAATCCCGCACCACTCCGAGCAGGATGATGGCTCCCCACGACAACAGGAGCGTGTCCCGATGCGGCAGGACCTTCCGCAGCACTTCGGCAAACACCCAGTCGCGCGAAAGCCAGACTATGGACAGGTATGCCGAGCCCGCCAGCAGAACGCCGATCATGATGGGGAAAATGCGGCGGATCACGGGATAGGAGCCGTCCCGCCTGAGCCAGGCCGCCGCCAGAGGGATCAGCACCCCACGCATGCCCTGGGTCATCAGGAGCAAGGGCGTCATCAACAATCGCGATGCCGCCAGGACACCGACTGCCGCAGCATCGATCTTGAGGGCCACCATGTTGTTGTAGCCCTGCGCGTACAGCCAGTAGACGGCCGCCCCAAACAAGGCCCAGTTGCCGAGTGGCCGTCCCAGGGCCCAGAAATCTCGTCGCTGCTCCGCGCTCAGCGGCGCGCCCCATCCGGGCATCCGGAAGACGATCGACCTGGCGAAGATGTAACTGGACACCGACGCCAGCGCGATGGCGAGTACCGCCAGCGGTGTGCTGGCCGACCCCATCCAGGCCGCAGTGCCGACCACGGTCAACATGACCGTAACGTGGGTGAGATCGACTGCAAGCAGATTCGGCTGACGCCGATTGACGACCAGGACCGTTCGCATGTACTCGCGCCGGGCCACAGCCCACAAGGCAAGGCAGGTGATCGACGCGATGATCGCTTCGTGTCTGTCGAGCTTGCCCAGGAGGAATCCGAGGGGCGCGAAGCACAGGCTCACGGGGAGCAGGATCCAGGACCAGCGATGGTGATCCTTCTGAACGTCGGACAGCACCGCCATGGCTTCCGTCGCCTCGCGCTTGGGCGTCAGTACCGTTAGCGGACCGCCGACCCAGGCGTCTTGCGACGCGATCAGCAGTTGAATTGCCACCTGCGCCAAGACGAAGTACCCGTACTCGGTGCTCGACGTATTCCGGATCAAGACCAGGCTGACGAGCAGGCTGGCGCCCGACAGCACGGCTTGACCGATAATAGAACTGCCGAATAGCTTGGCCAGTACCCCTCGGCTAAGGTGAGGAACCATCGGGTCGAGCAGATTTTGGGAAGGGACAGGGAAGGTGAAGACCGCGTCGGCGGACCTCGATCGGGACGTGAGCGCGGAGAGGTCACCGCAAGAACAATCTCTCCTGTGCACGTCTCCAAGACTGCCGGCCGCACGGTGTGTGCCAGCGATCGACAACAGGTCTTCCGGCAATTGTCGGAAACCCATCGCCCCTTTGTCGAATTTGCCGGCGCGACAGACGTCGATGGGCCTTCGGAGAAGTTCCAATAACGCGTCTTCAGTCGCCATTGGTATCGCATGCCGGCCTGCCGGATTGATGCCGAGAGCTCCAAGCCCGCCGGTAACTCGAACCCGTGTTCCCGACTTTCGAGCGACATTTTGGGTAGCAGCACCGACGCGCGCTATCACCACCGACTGAATTTCGTCGAACCATCGCCGTGCCCGTGCTTGACGCATCGCGCAACCGATACTCGACCGGCTGGACCGAAAGAGTCGCGCCGTAAACCCGGCGCGGAAATCTCTGGAACAGGAGTTGCTCGAACGCCGGGGAACCGACATTGACCCTGAGCGCATGTCCGAGATCGACGTCACCCGTGTGCTGTCCCAGATCCGCGCCTTGCAAGCGCAGACCAGCGCACCCGCACGTTCCACCACCGGCCCGGCTTCTGCTGAGGCGGCTAAGGGCTTCGGCCGCGTCATGGAAGCGGCGCTGGACAAGGTGAGCCTGTCGCAGAGCAAGGCGGGCGAGTTGCAGAACAAGTTCCAGCTCGGCGACGCAAATACCGATCTGGCCTCCGTGATGCTGGCGTCGAGCCGCGCGCAGGTCGAGTTCAAGGGCCTGGTGGAGGTGCGCAACCGCATGGTGCGCGCCTACCAGGACATCATGAATATCCCGCTCTGAGCCTCTAGATCATGGCCCAGTCCGATATCACGCAAGCCCTGTCCTCCGCCATGCCGACCAGTCTGCGCGGCCTGAAAGAACTTCCCATCGTCCGCCAGTTGCTGCTGCTGATAGGCATCGCCGGCGCCATCGCGGGCGGTATCTACGTCTTCAACTGGTCGCAGGAGCCGGGGCAGGTCGCGATCTATCCCGAGCTTGCAGGACAGGACGCCTCGGCCGCCGCCGAAGCCCTGCGCACCGCGGGCATCGAATACCGGCTCGATCCTGCGACCGGCACGCTCACCGTGCCCGGCGCCAAGCTGCACGAGGCGCGCATGCTGCTCGCAGCGCAAGGTCTGCCGCGCAGCGGCGCCAGCGGCTTCGAAACCATGCAGCAGGATCCCGGCATGGGCGTGAGCAGTTTTCTCGAAGGCGCGCGCTACAACCACGCGCTGGAGACCGAGCTGTCGCGCAGCGTCGCGCTGTTGTCTCCAGTGAAGGCCGCACGTGTGCATCTCGCCATTCCCAAGGCCTCGGCCTTTGCGCGACCCGGCGATGGCGCCAGTGCCTCGGTGCTGGTGGAACTGCATCCGGGTCGTACGCTGGAGGCCAGCCAGGTGCAGGCCATCGTGCACATGGTCGCGTCGAGTGTCCCCAGCCTGACCCCTGCGCGCGTGACCGTGGTCGATCAGTTCGGTCGCCTGGTCAGCGGCAAGGAGAACGACGAACTTGCAGTCTCGGCCGAGCAGTTCGACCACGCGCGCCGTGTCGAAGCGGACTATGTGCGCAGGATCGACCAGCTGCTGGCGCCGTTCACCGGGCCCGGAAAAGTCAGCACGCAGGTGTCGGCCGAACTGGATTTCTCGGTGACCGAGGAAGCTCACGAAAGCTACGCGCCGGACAAGGCCGTGGTGCGCAGCGAACAGACCAGCGAGCAGACCACCAACATGCCCGGCGGAACGGCCCAGGGCGTGCCCGGCGCGGTATCCAACCAGCCGCCGCAGGCGCAGCCCGCGCAGCCGCTCAACCAGTTGCAAGGCCAGCCCGCGCCGGCCGCGCAGGGCCAGGCCCCACTCAACCAGACCAAGAGCGCAAGCCGCAATTTCGAAGTGGATCGCACGCTGTCACACACGCGCCAGCCGGTGGGCCGTCTCAGGAAGCTGTCGATTGCCGTGCTGGTCGACAACCTGCCGCGGCCCGATGGCAAGGGCGGCAGCAGCTTGCAGCCGCTCACTGCGGAAGATCTGAAGAAGATCGAATCGCTGGTGCGCGATGCGGTGGGCTTCGACGAACCGCGCGGCGATCGCGTGACCGTGCAGAACCTCAGCTTCCTGCCCGCCGTCGCGCTCGACTCTGTGGAGGATCTGCCCATCTGGCAACGGCCGCAGGTGCAGGACATGGCCCGCCACGGCTTCGGTCTGCTGGCCATCGTCGTGCTGATTTTTGCGGCCCTGAGACCCGCGCTGAAAGTCTTGCTCGCTCCTGTGCCGCGCACGGCGCTGTCTCAGGGTGGCGGTGTGCTGATTCGCGACGAGGCGATGCAGGCCGTTGGCAGCAATCCCGGACGCGGACGTTCGCTTGCAGCGGAAGAAGACATGCCGGTGGATACCCAAGGTCCGTACGACAGAAAACTGGAAGCCGTGCGCACGGCGGTGGGCCAGGACCCCAAGCGCGTTGCGCAGGTCATGAAGTCCTGGCTGGCCGAAGAAGGAGCGAACTGACATGGCCGACGGAAATCCTGGACAGGGACTGATTCCCGGCCCCGAGCGCGCGGCGATTCTGCTGATGTCGCTGGGCGAAAACGAGGCCTCCGAGGTGCTCAAGCACATGGGCGCCAAGGACGTGCAGAAAGTCGGGCAGGCCATGGCCTCGCTCAGCAACGTGTCGCGCGACAAGGCGACGATCGTGATGGACAGCTTCGTGCGCATGCTCGACAGCCAGACCTCGCTCGGCGTGGGCGCAGACGACTACGTGCGCAGAGTCATGGTCGGTGCGCTCGGCGAGGACAAGGCCGCGGGCCTGATCGACCGCATCCTGCTGGGCCGCAACAGCAAGGGGCTCGAGGCGCTGAAATGGATGGAGACGCGCGCGGTGGCGGACTGCGTGCGCAACGAGCATCCCCAGATCGTCGCCATCGTGCTTGCGTACCTGGACTCCGATCAGGCCGCCGAAGTGCTGGTGCTGCTGCCCGAGCGCATGCGCGCCGACGTGCTCATGCGCATCGCGAGGCTCGACGGCATCCAGCCGGCGGCGCTCAAGGAACTCGACGAGATCATGGAGAAGCAGTTCTCCGGCAGTAACAACCTCAAGTCCTCCAGCGTGGGCGGCGTGAAGAAGGTCGCGAACATTCTGAATCTCATGGACTCGAGCGCCGAGCAGCTCATCAGCACGCGCATCGGCGAGGTCGATGGCGAGCTCGCCACGCGCATCCAGGAGCTGATGTTCGTGTTCGACGATCTGGCCAACGTGGACGATCGCGGCATCCAGACCCTGCTGCGCGAGATCGGCACCGAGACGCTCGGCATGGCGCTCAAGGGCGCCGAGCCCAAGGTCAAGGAAAAAATCACCAAGAACATGTCGGCACGTGCTGCCGAAATGCTCATTGAGGACATGGAAGCCAAGGGGCCCGCGCGTCTGTCCGACGTGGAGGCCGCGCAAAAGGAAATCCTTGCCGTCGCACGCCGCCTCGCCGAAGCCGGAACCATCGTGCTCGGCGGCACCGGCGAGGAGATGGTGTGAGCCCCGCGCGAGAGATTCCCGACTTCGCGCCCATCCTGTCCGGCGACGCCGTTGCAGCACAGGCTGCGAACTGGACCTTGCCGAATTTCGACGCGCTGCTGCGTCAGCGAAACGCGCCGCCGCCTTCGGCGCGGCATCTGGAGGATCTCGAAGCGGAAGCCTCGCGCGAAGGTCATGCGCGCGGTTATGCCGACGGCTATTCGCAGGGCGCCAGCGCAGCGCGCGCCGAGGCCGCGCGTCTGCGCCAGTTGCTGCAACATCTGGCTGCGCCGCTGGCCGAACTCGATGCGCAGACCGAGCAGGCACTGGTCGCACTCACGCTCGAACTTGCCCGCCGCCTGGTGCAACAGGAACTCAGCGCCGATCCCGCCAAGATGCTCGGCATCGTGCGCGATGCGGTCGGGCACTTGTCGCAGCCCGCGCGCGGACTGCGCGTGCGCCTGCATCCCGAGGACGCGAGAGTCGTGGCCGAGCACCTCGAAGCCGACGACGCGGGCGAGCGCTGGAGCATCGTCGCGGACCGCCAGTTGATGCCGGGCGATTGCTTGGTGGAATCCGATTCCGCGCGTGTCGATGCGCGCCTGGATACGCGGCAGGCGCAGTTGGCGCAGCGGTTGTTGGGAGATGCGGCGTGACACCGCCAGGAAGTCTGTCGCGGGCATGGCTCGCTCTCATCGAACAAGAATCCGATAAGCCTCGTGTAGGAGGGGCGCGAACCCCGACAGGCGCTCGCAATACGACCCCAGTCTCGGGTTTCAAAGCGCCTGTCGGGTATGACGCCCCTCCTACAGTTTGTTCCGCGATAACGGCGCGTTCCGCGCTGATAGCTGCTACGGAGTTCGGCATTTGTAGGAGCGGGCCATACCCGCGACAGTCTGCGTGCCACCAGCGATGAACGAATTCGCCGCCTCACGCAACATCCGCCTGGTCCGCACGCTCGACGATCGAACCCGTCGCGCTCACGAGCACGAAACCATGGTCGTCGAAGGCACGCTCAAGCGCGTCGTAGGTCTGACCCTCGAAGCCGCCGGCCTGAGCATGCAGATCGGCGGGCGCTGCCGCATCGACGCGGCCGATCACTCCAGCATCGAGGCCGAGGTCGTGGGGTTTTCCGGCGACCGTACTTTCCTGATGCCGGCCGGCGACATGCACGGCCTGCTGCCGAACGCGCGCGTGGTGCCGCTGACGCGGCGCGCGGAATTTCCCATCGGCGACGGCCTGCTCGGTCGCGTGCTGGATTCCGAAGGCGTGCCGCTCGATGCGCTGGGGCGCCTCAAGGACGTGACGCGCAAATCGCTGCGCTCGGTCTCGATCAACCCGCTGCTGCGCGAACCCATCCGGCAGCCGCTGGACGTTGGCGTACGCGCCATCAATTCGCTGCTGACCGTCGGCCGCGGCCAGCGGCTCGGACTGTTTGCCGGCACCGGCGTCGGCAAATCGACCCTGCTCGGCATGATGACGCGCTTCACGCAGGCAGAGGTCGTCGTGGTCGGACTGGTCGGCGAGCGCGGTCGCGAAGTGCGCGATTTCATCGAGCGCAATCTCGGACCCGAAGGCCTCAAGCGCGCGGTGATCGTCGCCACCCCGGCCGACCGTCCACCCTTGCAACGCATGCGCGGTGCGTGGCTTGCGACTTCGATCGCGGAGGCTTTCCGCGACGAGGGTCGGCACGTGCTGCTGCTGATGGATTCGCTGTCGCGCTTCGCGCAGGCCGCTCGCGAAATCGGTCTGGCGGTGGGCGAGCCGCCGACCACGCGCGGCTATCCGCCTTCGGTGTTCGCGCGCCTGCCGTCGCTGGTGGAGCGCGCCGGCAACGGCCTGCCGGGCGGCGGTTCGATCACCGCGATCTACACCGTGCTGACCGAAGGCGACGACCCCAACGATCCGATCGCCGACACCGCGCGCGGAATTCTCGACGGCCACATCGTGCTGTCGCGATCCGTCGCCGACGCCGGTTTGTATCCGGCCATCGACATCGAGGCCTCGGTGTCGCGCGTGGCCAACGACATCACGCCGCCGGAACAGCAAGCCGCGGCGCGCCGCTTTCGCCAGCTTTACTCGGCGTACCGGCAGAACCGCGATCTCATAGCAATCGGCGCCTACCAGAAAGGCGCCGACCCGCGGATAGACAGTGCCATCACGGCCTGGCCGGCGATGGAAACGTTCATGCAGCAGACGGCAGGCGAGGGTGCGAGCTACGCAGATAGCTGCGCACGACTGTCCTCGCTGTTCGGTGCCCTTCCAAACCCCAACCCCAACGTGACGACACGATAGGACTGATTCGAAATGGCCATGAGCGTCGAGCGGCTGGATGTGCTGGTGAAAGTTGCGGAGTCGCGCACCGACAAGGCGGCCGAGGAAGTGGGGCGCTCCCGATCCGGGCTCAATGAGCAGGAGAACCGGCTCCGTGAATTGCGGCGATATCTCGACGAGTACCGCGCAAACCCCATGCCCTTGTCAATCGCGCTGATCGCCAACCGCGAGCGATTTCTTTCGCGTCTGGGCGAAGCCGAGATTCAGCAGGCACGAGCCGTCATCACGGCCGGGAACGCGGTCCGGGAGAGCATGCGTAGCTGGCTGGAGCAGCGCGCCGGGCAGCAGAAGTTCGGCGTGCTTCAGACCGCTGCGATCGACCGGCAGACGCAGGCTCGGACGAAGCAGGAACAGAAGCAGTCGGACGAGTTCGCCTTGCGCCGGTTTGGAGGCGCATCGAATTTCACGGTGGACTGACGGGGCTCCTCCGATGGAACTGAACGTCAAGTCGCTACCCGCGCCGTCGTCGCAAGGGAAAGCCTGCGCAGATGTCGGCAAAGGATTGCCGCCCTACGTAGGGCGGCAATCCTTTGCCGCCGTTCCGGCCTGTACGAGAACGGGTACTTCCAGTGCAGCCGACGCTGCCTCGTTCGCGCTGAATCTGGCGCGTCTTATCGTCGGCAATGCGGAGCCGATGAAGGCCGCCGCCAACCCGATCGAAAACTCCTCGACGGACGCGCTCTTGCCCGAAGACGAATGCGCAGAGACCCTTGCAAGCGAGCCGGGCACCTCGGTGTGGCTTCCGTTGGGATGGCTGCCAATGCCGCAAGCCGCAGCGGTGGAGCGGCCGACGTTGCCCGGCACAGCGACGGCAACGGTCGAGAGTTCCGCCTCGTGCCCTGCGACTGCCCCGGAGCCGCGTTCGGACGAGACGCTGCAGGACGAACCGCTCGCTATGCGCGCGAAGATCGTCGCGCCGAAAGACCGGCCAGTCGCGCAACTCGTGTCCGAATCGACGACCGCTGCCGTCGTCGGAGCCGTCACCGAAACGCCGGTGGCTGCGCCGGGAAAGCTGGCTGAGCTGCCGCCCGCCGCGTTTCCCGCGGCTCCGGTTTTCGCTTTGCCGAATCTGGATCGTTTGCACGCGCCCGCAGCGCCGACCACAGTCATCGATCCACGCATGCCGCAAGCGCCGCAGCAGATCGCCGAAACCCTGGTCTGGCATCTGGGCGAGGGCGCTCAGGAAGTCCGCATCCGCCTCAACCCCGAAGACCTGGGGCCGCTCGATGTGAGCCTCAAACTGGACGGCGACAAGGTCGCGGTGCGCTTCGACATGGCCGACGCCAGCGTGCGCGACGTGGTGCAGTCGTCCTTGCCCAACCTCGCCAGCTTGCTCGCCGCGCGCGGCCTGATGCTGGACCAGGCGCAGGTGTTCTCTCAGAACCGGGGGCAGGGTTCGTTGCCGCAAGTTCCGTGGTCCTCAGGCGAGGCGATGCAGGACACTGCTCCCGAACCGCGTCGGGTGACGATGCGGCGCGGATTGGTGGACGACTATGTATAGCGGCCTTCGGCTTTTTTTGACGCGGACTACGCGGAAAAAAACGACAAAAAATTGGAATGAAACTCCGTCATGCCCGCGAAGGCGGCGTCCTGTTGTCTCCATCGACATCACCGACACTGAGTCGGAGAGGCTGGATTGCCGCCTTCGCGGGAATGATGTTCGTGTTTGATCCGCGTAATCCGCGTCCAACTCGTTTTCGAGCTCAGCCCTTCCCCAGCGACTCGTAAAGCGCCACGTATTCCTTGGTGACGCGATGCCCCGCATCCAGATGGATCAGCGGCATGTGTTCGTCGTGCGACTCGCGTACGCGCACCGAACTGGACAGCGTCTGCGCCAATACCGGCAGCTTCTCCGCACGCAGTTCCTCCACCAGTCGCGTCGGCAGCTTGGCGCGCGACTGGAACTGGTTGACCACGATGCCTTCCACAATCAGCGCCTCGTTGTGATCGGCGCGCAGTTCCTGGATGTTCTCGATCAGCGCGTACAGTGCCTGGCGCGCGAACTCGTCGCAGTCGAAGGGAATCAGCACGCGCTCGCAGGCGATCAGCGCCGAGCGCGAGTAGAAGTTCATCGCCGGCGGCGTGTCGATGAACACCGCGTCGTAGCCACGAAGCTTCTTCAGCGCGTCGCGCAGCTTGTAGATCTTCTGCTTGGCTTCGAGCTTGACGATTAGCTCTTCCAGCCGCGGGCTGGAGGCAACCACGTCGAGATTGTCGAACGGCGTGTGGATCGCATAGCTGGCAAACGCTGGCGATTGCAGACTGAACGAGAGAGTGGAATCGAAGAAGTCCGCAATCGTCTTGTCCGCACGCTGGTGCCCGGCGCCCAGCAGGTACTGCGTGGCGTTGCCCTGCGTGTCCAGATCGATCACCAAGGTGCGCAGGCCGCGGCTGGCGGCGATGGCCGCGAGATTGCAGACGATGGTGGTCTTGCCGACACCACCCTTCTGGTTGAACACGACGCGACGCATGCAGAGTTCCCGTGAGTGATTGAGGGCTTATTGCCCAAGCAAAAAGCGGGCAGATGCTAGCCCAATGCCACCGGTTCCGACACAGCGTCTGGAGCAGCCGGGAAATGTCGCGTTTCGTCCCAGCCGCTCATGTGCGTCGTCCCTCTTGGCCGAGGATGCGCGCCTACCGGGCTACCGCGAGGTTAGCCTCCACCACCGTCAGGGCCGCCATGTTGACGATGCGCCGCACCGTGGCCGAGGGCGTAAGGATGTGCACCGCCGCGCCGCATCCCAGCAGAATCGGTCCGACCGCAACGTTGTTGCCCGCCGCGGTCTTGAGCAGGTTGTAAGCGATGTTGGCGGCGTCGAGGTTGGGCATCACCAGCAGGTTGGCGGCGCCGCGCAGGGTGGATTCGGGCAGGATCGCCTGGCGCAGGCTTTCGTCCAGCGCGCAGTCGCCGTGCATCTCGCCGTCCACCTCCAGTTGCGGCGCGCGCATCTTCAGCAGTGCGAGCGTGTGGCGCATCTTGAGCGCAGACGGCGCATCGCTGCTGCCGAAATTGGAGTGCGACAGCAGCGCTACCTTGGGTTCTACGCCGAAACGCCGGATATGTTCGGCGGCGCTGATGGTGATCTCGCAGAGCTGCTCGGCGGTGGGATCGAGATTGACGTGCGTGTCCACCATGAACACCTGGCGGTTGGGCAGAATAAGCGCGTTCATCGCGCCGTAGCAGCTCGCGCCGGGCGAAAGGCCCAGCACTCGATCCACGTACTGCAAGTGCCGCCCGTAGTTGCTCACGGTGCCGCAGACCATGCCGTCGCCTTCGCCCTTCTTGAGCAGCATCGAGGCGATCAGCGTCGGGCGGCGACGCATCTCCAGCTTGGCGTATTGCGCGGTGACGCCGCGGCGCGCCATGGTGTGGTGGTAGTCCTGCCAATACTCGTCGAAGCGCGCATCGAACTCGGGATTGACGATGTGAAAATGCAGCCCGGCCTTGAGTCGCAGACCGAAGCGCTTGATACGCTTCTCGATCACGGAAGGCCGACCGACCAGGATCGGCTGCGCCAGCTTGTCGTCCACCAGCACCTGCACTGCGCGCAGCACGCGCTCCTCCTCGCCCTCGGCAAAGATCAAGCGCTTGGCGGAGGCCGGCGCCTTGCGCGCCTGCTCGATCACCGGCCGCATCATCGTGCCGCTGTGTGTGGTGAAGCGCTGCAACTGTTCGCGATATGCGTCGAAGTCGGTGATGGGACGCGTGGCGACGCCAGATTCGATTGCGGCTTTCGCCACGGCCGGCGCGATGTTCACGATCAGCCGCGGGTCGAAGGGTTTGGGAATCAGGTATTCCGGTCCGAACGACAAATCCTCGATGCCGTAAGCGTTCGCCACGACGTCGCTCTGCTCCATGCGCGCCAGATCGGCGATGGCGTGAACCGTCGCGATTTCCATTGCCCGCGTGATGGTAGTGGCGCCCACGTCGAGCGCCCCGCGGAAGATGAAGGGAAAGCAGAGAACGTTGTTGACCTGGTTGGGGTAGTCGGTGCGGCCGGTGGCAATCACCGCATCGTCGCGCACCGATTTCACTTTTTCCGGAAGGATCTCCGGTGTTGGATTGGCCAGCGCAAAAATCAGCGGCCGCGGGTTCATCGTGGCCACCATCGCCGGCTCGAGTACGCCGCCCGCGGACAGGCCCAGAAACATGTCGGCGCCGACGATCACTTCGGCTAGCCGGCGCTGGTCGGTAACCTGGGCGAAGCGCGCTTTGTCCGGGTCCATCAACTCGACGCGGCCCCGGTAGACCACGCCGGCCAGGTCGGTGAGCCAGATATTCGCGATGGGCAAGCCCAGATCGAGCAGCAAGTCCACGCAGGCCAGCGCCGCCGCGCCCGCGCCACTGACCACCAGCTTGATCTCGCGAATGTCCTTGCCGACGACCTTCAGTCCGTTGAGTGTGGCTGCGCCCACGATGATCGCGGTGCCGTGCTGATCGTCGTGGAACACCGGAATCTTCATGCGCGCGCGCAAGGCACGTTCCACATGGAAGCACTCGGGCGCCTTGATGTCTTCGAGGTTCACGCCGCCGAACGTGGGCTCCAGTGCGGCAATGATTTCGACCAGCTTGTCCGGATCGCGCTCGTTGATTTCGATGTCGAAGACGTCGATGCCGGCGAATTTCTTGAACAGCACTGCCTTGCCTTCCATCACCGGCTTGGCTGCCAGCGGGCCGATCGCGCCGAGGCCCAGCACTGCGGTGCCGTTGGTGATGACGCCTACAAGATTCCCGCGGGCGGTGTAGCGGAAGGCGGCGACCGGGTCCGCCACGATTTCCTCGCAGGCCGCTGCCACACCCGGCGAGTACGCCAGCGCGAGGTCGCGCTGGTTGACCAGACTCTTGGTCGGCGCGATCGAGATTTTCCCGGGAGTCGGCAACTCGTGGTAATCGAGGGCGGCCTGACGCAGGCCTTCGCGAAGATTCAATGGACATCTGCCCGATGGTTTTGGAGGCGCGTATCCTGCCACGCAGGGCGGGCCCGCAAGGAGCGCCCGGTGCAAACCGCATGACTTCCGGGGAAGTTTCCAATGGCGATCAGCGACTGGCCCGAGCAGGAACGACCGCGCGAGAAGCTGCTCGCACGCGGTGCGAGCGCGCTGTCCGATGCGGAGTTGCTCGCGATCTTCCTGCGCACCGGCGTCACCGGCCGCAGCGCGGTAGATCTGGCGCGCGACCTATTGACCCGGTTCGGCAGCCTGCGCGCGCTGGTCGCCGCATCGCCCGAGCAGTTCTGCGAGGCGCGCGGCCTTGGGCAAGCCAAGTACGTACAACTCCAGGCCGTGATCGAAATGGGTCGTCGCGTGCTGGCCGAAGACCTCAAGTCGCGCGATGTGCTGTCCGACCCGGCCAGTACGCGCCGCTATCTGAGCGCCTGGCTGCGCGATCGCGATCGCGAAGTCTTTGCCGCGCTGTTCCTCGACAGTCAGCACCGGATTCTCGCGGCCGAGGAATTGAGCCACGGCACTTTGGATGCGACCAGTGTCTACCCGCGTGAAGTGGTCAAGCGAGCGCTGGGTCTCGGCGCAGCCGCAGTGATTTTTGCGCACAACCATCCGAGCGGCGTGGCGGAACCTTCGGCCGCGGATCGCATGCTCACCGACCGGCTCAAGCAGGCCCTGGCCCTGGTGGACGTGCGGGTGCTGGATCATTTCATCGTGGGCGAGGGTGCGCCGACCAGCTTTGCGGAGCGCGGCTGGCTGTAGGAGCGGCCCATGACCGCGACGCGCGTCAGCGCAACCGGCCTGTCGCGGGCTTGGCCCGCTCCTACACACGCAGGTTGCCGTGGCCGCGGGCCGCTGGTACCCTTCGCGCCCCAAAAATCAGTCCACCTGGGCGGTTCTGCCGTCCCCACGAGAGCGCGTCATGTCCAAAGTCTGCCAAGTCACCGGCAAGAAGCCCCTGGTTGGCAACAATGTTTCGCATGCCAACAACAAGGTGCGTCGCCGTTTTGAGCCGAACCTGCACACTCATCGTTTCTGGGTGGATGCCGAAAAGAAGTTCATCAAGCTGCGCGTGTCGCATCATGGCCTGCGCACCATCGACAAGAAGGGCATTGAGGCGGTGCTCACCGAACTCCGCGCTCGCGGCGAGAAGGTATAAGCCATGGCAAAGGGCAAGAAAGACCGCGAAAAGATCAAGCTGGTGTCCACCGCCGGCACCGGTTTCTACTACACGACCACCAAGAACAAGAAGAACACGCCGGACAAGTTCGAGTTCAACAAGTACGACCCGGTCGTGCGCAAGCACGTCGCCTTCAAGGAAGCGAAAATCAAATAGCCGGGCGGCCGAAGTTGCCCGGGGTTTGCAGAACGCTGAAGTTGGAGTAGGCTTCGCGCCCCGGCCTTCAAGCCGAGAGTTTTTTACCGAGATGTCGCCTGAATGGGCATCCAGAGATAGTTGAGAACAACGAGCAGCGGAGCCGAACGAGGCCACCGAAGCCGGTTTGGAGAGTATTTATATAGACGCCCGCGCAAGCGGGCGTTCCTGTTTTCAGGACCATCATCTCTGATGAGCGACCTCCACACCCAAAGCACGCATCACCGGCACCTGGAGCAGGCCCGCGCTCTGGTTATCGAGCTGTTGTCGCGCCAGGCGGTCGAGCGCGAACTGGTCAATCGCAGCGAAAATTTCGCGCAGCTCGGTAAGCAGGATGTGGTTGCGCAATTGGTTGCACGCCAGCACCAAGCCGCACTGGAGCAGCGTCTGGCTCATTTCCATCCGGCCGACATCGCCTTCGTGCTGGAAAACCTGATGCCGGAGGCGCGCGATCTGGCCTGGTCGCTGGTGCAGGCGGAACGGCGCGGTGCGGTGCTGCTGGAGACTTCCGAATCGGTGCGACGGGCGCTGGTGCTGTCCATGCCAGTGGACGAGATCGCCGCCGTGGTGCGGCCGCTGGACCCCGAGGACATCGCTGAGCTGGTGGCCAGCCTGCCGATTGATGCGCGCCAGCAGGTGCTGGAGCAGCTCGACCAGGCCGATCAGGCCGAAGTGCGCTCGGTGTTGTCCTTTCCCGCCGACTCGGTCGGATCGGCGATGGACCTGGATTTCGTATCCGTGCGCGAGGACGCGTCCCTGGAAGCCGTGCAACGCCTGCTACGCCGGCGCAAGACTTTACCGGCGCACACCAACGAAGTGATCGTGGTGGATCGCGCCAATCATCTGCGTGGATTCCTGCCGCTGTCGCGTCTGCTGCTGGGTGAGCCCGAGGCCACGGTCGCCGAGGAAATGTCGCGTGAACCGGTGTACTTCTACACCGACGACCGGATGCAGGAGGCGGTGACGGCATTCGAGAAATACGACCTGGTGTCGGCGCCGGTGGTGAATCTGCACGACCAGGTGGTCGGCCGCATCACGGTCGATGCGGTGGTGGACGAGATCAACGAGCGCGCCCAGACCGAGGGCTTGCGCAAGGTCGGTCTGTCCGAAGAAGACGAGGATCTGTTCGCGCCCATCCGACACGCCGCGCGGCGGCGCTGGCCCTGGCTGGCCATCAATCTGTGCACCGCGTTCATGGCCTCGCGCGTCATCGGCGCGTTCGAGGATGTGATCGGCGCGCTGGTGGCTCTGGCCGCGCTGATGCCGATCGTGGCCAGCATCGGCGGCAATGCGGGCAATCAGGCGGTGGCGCTGGTGATTCGCGGCTTGGCGCTCCACCAGCTCGGGCCGGCGCAATTGCGCCGGATCCTTGCGCGCGAGCTGTTCATCGGCGTGCTCAACGGCACGCTGTGGGGCCTGGTGCTGGGTGCGGCCACGTGGGTGATTTATGGGGATATCAAGCTGGCCGCGGTCATCGCATCAGCCTTGCTGCTCAACCTGGTGGTGGCGGCTTTCGTCGGCGTTTGCGCGCCCGCCATCCTGCATCGCTTCGGCCGCGACCCGGTGATGGGTTCGAGCATCGTTCTCACCGCGACCACCGACAGCATGGGCTTCCTGATTTTCCTCAGTCTGGCCTCGATCTTCCTCGTGTGACGTCTAGTTGGTTCTCCGTGCCTGAAGGCCTGAAAACAGACTGAAGCATTCGTTGCCAGCCCGAAGTGCTTGGCTTATGGTGCGGCCGCTTATGAGCCAGACCGCCTACCTCCGAGAACTGATCGCCGCCGGTGAGCTGTTTCACCGGCGCGGCTGGGTGCCGGCCACGGGCGGGAATTTCTCGGCGCGCCTGTCTGCGGACTCGATGCTCGTCACCGCGTCCGGCTGGCACAAGGGCGAGCTGAGCGACAAGGCCTTCCTGGTCGCCGATCTCGAAGGCCGGCCGACCGATCCCTCGCACAAGCCTTCGTACGAAACCCTGCTGCATTGCCAGCTTTATCGCTTCGATGCGGGCATCGGCAGCGTGCTGCACACCCACTCGATCGCCAACACCGTGCTGTCACGCACGCGTGCCAGCATCCGTTTGTCGGGTTACGAGCTATTGAAACTCCTGCCCGGGATACAAACTCACGATGCGACGGTCGAAGTGCCCGTGTTCGATAACGACCAGGACATCGCCCGGCTCAGCGCCAGGGTGGACGACTGGATGAAACGACACCCGGGGGTTCCCGCGTATCTCATTGCAGGGCATGGTCTGTACGCCTGGGGTGCCAACGTGGCGCAGGCGCGGCACAGGGTAGAGGCGCTGGAATTCCTTTTCGAGTGCGAACTGCACTCGCGTTGATGCTTCGAGTGCGGGTTGCACTCGCGTTGAAGAGAAGGAGAAAACAAGATGAGCGAACTCCGCATTTACGATGAAGCCCGTCCCGAGCGGGCGATGAAGGTGTTGACGCGTTTTGACGATATTCACGACGCACTGGCCGAGATCGGCGTGGACTTCGAACGCTGGGAAGCGACCAAGCAACTCGACGCACAGGCCTCGCAGGACGAGGTGATCGAGGCCTATCGCGAGTCCATCGACCGACTCATGAAGAAATTCGGATTCCAGTCGGTGGACGTCATCAGCCTCACGGCGAATCACCCGCAGAAGGAAATGATGCGGCAGAAATTCCTGAGCGAGCACACCCACGACGACTTCGAGACGCGCTTCTTCGTCGAGGGCGAGGGCCTGTTCAACATTCGCAAGAACGGCAAGGTTTTCGCCACCTTGTGCGAGCGCGGCGATCTGCTGAATCTGCCGGCCAACACCACGCACTGGTTCGATTTGGGGCCTATGCCGCGCCTCAAGGCAATCCGATTGTTCACCACGCCGGAAGGCTGGGTGGCCAACTTCACCGACGACAAGATCGCCGATCGCTTCCCCAAGCTGGAGCCGCCGCACTACGCGCTGGCGCAGGCGGCCTGATTTGGCGATCCGTGCCGTTGTGACGGACATCGAGGGCACGACGTCCTCGATCGACTTCGTGCATCAGACGCTGTTTCCTTACGCGAAACAGCGCCTGCGCGGCTACTTGCGCGCGCACGCCGGTGACACCGAAGTGCAGCACCTGATCGACGACGTGGAAGCCATCGTGCACGCCGAACTGTCGCTGGACGGCGCCGCCGATGTGCTCGAACAGTGGATCGCAGAGGACCGCAAGCTCACGCCGCTCAAGACCTTGCAGGGCATGATCTGGCGCGAGGGCTATGCCGCGGGTGAACTCAAGGGCCACGTCTATGCCGACACGCCTGCGGCCCTGCGCCGCTGGCATGCCCAGGACCTAAAGCTTTACGTGTATTCGTCGGGTTCGGTCGAAGCACAGAAACTCATCTTCGGTCACACGGAGGATGGCGATCTAACGTCGCTGTTCTCCGGCTACTTCGATACCAAGGTCGGCGCCAAGCGCGAGGAAGCTTCGTATCGCGCGATACTCAAGCAAATCGGCCTGCCCGGTGCCGACGTACTGTTTCTCTCGGATGTCGGTGAGGAACTCGACGCGGCGCGCGACGCCGGCTTGCAAACCCTGCAACTGATTCGCGACGACAAGGCCAAGCCCTTTGCTGCTCACGCGCAGGCCCGGGATTTCTCGCAAGTCCTGGCCTAGCTGCAGCGCAGCCGGCTCAGTCGATGATATCCCGCCCCTCGCCATCCTTCTGCCCCTGAAACCGCAGCAGGCGCTGAAACAGCCGGTCCGGGTCCACTTCCAGCGCTTCGAACGAGGAGGCGATGGGCGTGAGCATCTCGACCATGCCGGTGCGCGTGAGGTCGTAGCAGTCGTGGAAATTGCGCGTGTCGAAGCCCAGGTCCACTGCGTGGTCGCGTGACTTGCGCACGTGGTTGGCCTCGTCGTGGCGGATGTGTTTGAGCAGCCGTGGAAAGCCCCGCATGCGCTTGACCTTGGCCGAACCCAGAATCGCGCTCAGCGAAATGCACACGCCCGAATCCAGCCCGGTGATGCGCGCGAAATGCGTCGCCAGATCGCGGCTGGCCACGCGCATGAACAGGCGGCGTGTGCGACGGCGCACGGCACTCAGGTCATCCGGCTGCGGGAAATAGGCGCGCGCCTGCTGGATCAACCAGTTGTGCACGCGCTCCTCGGATTCGATCTCGCGCAGCGCGATCTGCTCGGACACCGCGCGCTCGGCGTCGAGTCGCGCGGTCTCGTGATGGAAGATGTTGATGGCCGATTCCTCGGCGCAGATCAGAACTCCGAGAATGCGCGCGATTCCGGCCTGCGCCTCGTCGTCCACGCCGGTCAGCATCGCGTCACGGGTCGCGGAGGTGTCGCAGTAATCGACCATCATCGCGCTGGCGCGCACGCGCGAATCGTCGTCCCAGTTCTGTGCTCGCAGGATCGAGGCCGGGTCTTCGCCGCAGTCGTTCGGGTTGGGGTAGGGGAAGCAGAACGGCTCGACACTCGGCACCACGCCTAGGGCCACCGGCAGCCGCTCGACGTTCACGGCCGCGTCCGAAGGCTCGGCCTGGATCGCGAGCAACTGCTCGTCGAATGTCGCTTCAAAATCGTCCCGCATGCTCAATCCGCTCTCTCATCCGGCCCCACCGGGGCCTTGTCAATCGCAAACGCTAGCATGACTGCACCTGGCTTTGGCATTGCGCGGCGACGGCCCCCTCTACATGGAATCGACCAGGGCCACGAGCCGCATCATTTCCTGCTCCACCCGGACGCGGCAGCGCTCCATCTCCGCCTCGTCGGCATCCTTGGCCACGTGGATGGGTTCGCCGTACGCGTAGTGCAGCTCGTTGAACGGGTAGGGCACGATCATGGCGTCCCAGGATTGCAGGATTTTCTTGCGTCGCGCCTGGTAGGCCATGGGGATGAGCGGGATGCCGGTCATGCGCGCCGTGGTGACGACCCCCGGCTGAACCTTGTACTTTGGGCCGCGCGGGCCGTCCGGCGTGATGCCCAGATCGTTGCCGGCCTTCACTGCGCGCAGCATCTGGCGCAGGGCCTTGCTGCCACCCTGGCTGGACGAGCCGCGGATGCATTCCACGCCCAGCGAATGCATCGCAGCAGCGGCCAGCGAACCGTCGCGCGAGGCGCTGGCCAGCGGAATGAAACGCCGGTTGGGTCGCTGGTGCGCCAAGTATCCGAAGCAGGCCATGATGTTGCGGTTGTGCCAAGACACCAGGATGAAAGGCCGGTCCTGGTCCAGGTGGCGTTCCATCACCGCGGCATTGGTAAAGGTCTTGCGGCTGGTGAAGAAGATCAGGCGCATCACCAGCGACAGGATGAAGCCCAGCACCCTGGCCTTGAGCGGAAATTTGCTGTTGCTTTCTTCCATGCGTGAATTTTTTTGTCGTTCCGGACTAGGGTCTGTTGACCTATAAATGGTCGTCGCGGCGTGGGTCCGTCCGGCGTAGTGGGAGTGCCCTTGTGGCACTTCCACCGCACCTACCGTCGCGCAGCGCAAGGAACGGAGCGACCAAGTGTGTTGAAGCACATGAGGAGCGACTGACGTAGCGATGCGCGAAAACGGCCCCGCCCCGGAGGGTTGCCCCCGGATTTTCCGCGATGCTGCGGTGCTCGTCGTTCATTTGCATCTGCAAACTTCTCTCCTCGCGCCTTGCCTCACGAAAAATCCGGGGGGAACGCGGCGATCATTTATAGGTCAACAGACCCTCGACGTACGGCTATTCCTTGTCAACGGATGGTATCGAGCAGCGCGCTCCAGTCGCGCACCGGGTCGCCAATCACGGCGAATTGCGGGTTGAGCAGCGATTCCTTCTGGTTGTAGCGCAGCCTTGCCGTACCCGGCAGGCGGATCACCTGCGCACCGGCCTGTTCGGCTACGCACTGGCCGGCGGCGGTGTCCCACTCCGAGGTCGGGCCGGTGCGTGGGTAGAGATCGGCCGAGCCTTCCGCGACCTGGCAGAACTTGAGCGAGGAGCCACGACTCACCGCTTCGTGCGGCGGGGCGGCGGAAAGAAACGCCTCCAGCGCCGCGTCCTTGTGCGAACGGCTGACCACGAAAGAAGGCACCGATGGGGCCGGGCGCGTGCGGATCGCTTCGCGTCGGTTGCCGCCGATGCGCAGCGCGCCGGCTCCTGTCGCCGCCAGATAACTCAGGTCGAGCGCAGGCGCGTGAACCACGCCGAGCACCGGATAGCCGTCGTCGATCAGCGCGATGTTCACGGTGAAATCGCCGTTGCGCTTGATGAATTCCTTGGTTCCGTCCAGCGGGTCCACCAGCCAGTAGCGCGTCCAGCGTGCGCGCGTGGAGTAGGCGATGTCGGCAGCTTCTTCGGAAAGCACCGGGTATCGCGACGAAAGCTGCGACAGCGCCTCGACGATGTGCCGATGCGCCGCCAAGTCGGCCAGGGTCAGTGGCGAGGCATCGTCCTTTTGCGTGATACCGAAGTCGGCCGATTCGTAGACGGTCATGATGCGGCGACCGGCCTCGAGCGCAATGTCGAGGACCGGTTGCAGAAGGTCGGCGGGAGCCATGGATCGTGAAGGGTCGATCGGAGAAAGTGAGACAGTTGCCTATGATAGGCGGATGAAATTTCCAAAACCCGCCGAACGTCCGGATTGGCAGCGCGTGCGCCACGTGCTGCTCGACATGGACGGCACCCTGCTCGACCTTGCGTTCGACAACTTCATCTGGCGCGAATGCGTGCCGCAGCGGTACGCGGAGGCGCGCGGTCTTGCACTGGAAGCCGCGCGCGCGGAACTCGATCCGCAATTCATGGCCGTGGCCCACACCCTGCCCTGGTACGACACGAATTACTGGAGCCGCATTACCGGAGTCGACGTTGCTGCGCTGCATCGCGAATTTCAGCATCGCGTGACCGTTCTCGACGGCAGCCTGCAATTCCTCGACGCCGTGCGCGCCAGCGGCCGGCCGATGTGGCTGGTCACCAATGCGCACCCGGATAGCTGGAAACCCAAGCTGGAGCAGACCGGGATTGCGCACTACTTCGAGCACATCGTCTCGTCCTGGGACATGCAGGCGCCCAAGGAAGACGTGCGTTACTGGCAGCGGTTGCAAGCGCGCCACGCGTTCGATCCGCAAGCCGCGCTGTTTGCCGACGACAGCCTGCCGGTGCTGCAAGCCGCGCGCGCCTTCGGTCTCGGCCAGATCGTCGCGATGTGTCATCCGGATACGAGTCAGCCGCGACGGACGTTCGAAGATTTTTTCAGCGTAGCCCGGGTCAACGAGTTGCTGCCGCCCACCTGAGAGACTTGCGTTTGGGCAAGTCGTACGAATCCCATCGGTTTGAGTCAAAATTCCGTAATCCCCTTGCGGCTTTTTCCCGGCTTGAAAATATCGATGGCCCGCATGACAAGCGACCTTCAAGGCCGGACCGAGGCCACGAGCACAGCGTGAGCGCAACCGCCCTGTCCACGAGCGAAAACATCCTGGAGTTCAAGGATGTCGGCTATCGCTACTCCGGTGGCGTCGACGTGGTGTCCGAACTGAGCTTCAATCTGCGCCGCGGCGAGATGCTGTTTCTCACCGGGCCCAGCGGCGCCGGCAAGTCCACCGTGCTGCGGCTGGCCGCCCTGCAGATGCAGGCCACGCGCGGTCGCGTGTCGATGAACGGCCGCAACCTCGCGGAGGTCCGTCCGGGAAGAGTGCCCGCCTACCGCCGCGAACTGGGCCTGATCTTCCAGGACTTCCAGTTGCTGCACGACCGCAGCGTGTTCGACAACGTGGCGCTGCCGATGGTGATCCGCGGCATGACCCACGTCGAGGCCTCGCGCCGCGTGCGCGCCGCGCTGGACTCGGTGGGCCTGCTGGAGCGCGAACACCAGTTGCCGCGCAGGCTTTCCGGCGGCGAGCAGCAGAGAGTCGGCATCGCCCGCGCCATCGTCGCGCGGCCGGCGCTGATTCTGGCCGACGAACCCACCGGCAATCTCGATCCGCGCATGGCGCTGGAAATCATGCGGCTGTTCGAACGCTTCAACGAAACCGGTGTGAGCCTGATGATTGCCAGCCACGCGATCGATCTGATCGAAGGCTTGGGGCATCGTCTCATTCACCTCAATGGCGGACGCGCGAGCGCAGCCCGGCCCGACTCTGCCTCGCGCCTGACGCAGCGGCGCGGATGAAGCCACTCGACGCCATGGGCCGCTATTTCGCCGAGCACGCACGGGTATGCGTCGGCGCGCTGGGTCGCCAGTGGCGCGATCCCTTCGGCACCCTGCTGACGGCTCTGGTGATCGGCGTGACCCTGGCCCTGCCCACCGGGCTCAATCTGCTGGTCGAGAACCTGCGCGTCGCGGCGGGCGGACTCAACCAGACGCGCTCGATGACCCTGTTCCTGCGCGACGAAATCGATCCGGACGAAGGCGCCCGCCTGGCGGCAAGCCTGGCTCGTGAAACCGGCGTTGCGGAAGCACGCTATTTGTCGCGCGAACAGGCGCTTGCGGACTTTCGCGAGCGCACCGAACTCGGCGCAGTGCTCGACGCGCTTCCCGGCAATCCCTTGCCCGCCTCGATCACGGTGATGCCGACCGCGCAGCTCGACGATTCCGCTTTGCAAGCCCTGGCCGACCGGCTGCGCGAGCAGGCTGCGGTCGAACAATTGCGCCTGGACAGGGAATGGATCGAACGACTTTCCGCCGCCCTGCGACTGGCCCAGCGACTGGCCTCGGTGCTCGCCATCGGGCTCGGATTGGCCGCCGTACTGGCGCTGGGCAATACCATTCGGCTGGAGATCGAGGGGCGGCGCGACGAGATCCGGGTGCTGCAATTGATCGGGGCTTCGGGCGGATTCATCCGCTGCCCGTTCCTTTACAGCGGCTTCTGGTACGGCCTGTCCGGCGGGGCGATCGCGGTGATCGCGGTCCATCTGGCGCGATGGGCCCTGGCCGGACCGGTGAACGCGCTGGTGGCGCTCTACGACGGAGCGTTCGACATCGGCAGCCTGGCAACGCAGACCGCTTTGTCGGTGGTGATCGCAGGCGCGGCGCTCGGCATCGCCGGCGCCTGGGTGGCGGTATGGAAAGAGTCGGCCACCCTTTCGAAGCTATAGCTCGAAGGAAGGGCGCAGGCGTCGAGCTGCCGACAAAAATATGCACGAAGTGCCAAACCCAGTCGTTGGACGCGCAGACTAGCAAGCCTCGAAGGCGTGGCCGCTATGCAGATGCCCGTTCGTTGTCGTAGCGTATGGGTCCGATCTCGCGACCGCTGCGGGAACGATCCCTGCTTTACCGCCGAGAACCGTCTCATGATGCGACGGTGCCCGGTTCCAGGGCGTTCGACCACCCTCCTCCACTTCGAGCCTCACCATGCGATGCAGATTCTGCAAGACCGATCTGAAGCACGTCTTCATTGACCTGGCCAACGCGCCGCCGTCCAACTCTTTCCTCAACGCGAATCAGCTCGACGAGCCGGAGGTGTTCTATCCGCTCAAGGTCTTTACCTGCCACGAGTGCTTTCTGGTCCAGATCGACGAGTACAGTAAGTCGGATGCGATCTTCAATTCCGAGTACGTCTATTTTTCCTCGTACTCCACGAGCTGGCTGGATCACGCGCGCCGCTATGTCGAGATGATGGTCGAGCGGTTCGAACTCGGCGGGCAGTCGCAGATCGTCGAGATCGCTTCGAACGACGGGTATCTCTTGCAGTACTTCGTCCAGAAGAACATCCCCGTGCTGGGGATCGAGCCGACGGCCAACACCGCGGCAGTGGCCAAGACCAGGGGCGTCGAGTCGGTCAACGAATTTTTCGGCACCCGGCTCGCGCGCGAACTCAAGGGCAAGGGCATCGGCGCCGACGTGCTGCTGGGCAACAACGTTCTTGCCCATGTGCCGGACATCGTCGATTTCGTCGGCGGCATGAAGGTGCTGCTCAATCCCCGCGGCGTCATCACGATGGAGTTTCCACACCTCAAGCAACTGGTGGACAACAACCAGTTCGACACCGTGTATCACGAGCACTTCTCCTACCTGTCGCTGACTGCCGTCCGCAAGATCTTTGCTTCGCAGGGCCTCGAGATTTTCGATGTGCAGGAGTTGCCCACGCACGGCGGTTCCCTGCGGATTTTTGCGCGGCACCAGGAGAACCTGGAACTGCCGGTGATGGAATCGGTGGCCAAACTGGTCGGGCAGGAAGCCGATGCAGGCATGTCCGGACTTGCTTATTACGCCCAGTGCCAGGAACGGGCGTTCAAGGCCAAGCTGGGGCTGACGGCGTTCCTGATCGAGCAGAAAAAGGCCGGCAAGAAAGTCGCGGCTTACGGGGCTGCGGCCAAGGGCAACACCTTTTTGAACTATTGCGGCGTGCGCGACGACCTGATCGAATTCGTCGTCGACGCCAATCCGCACAAGCAGGGCAAGTACCTGCCGGCGAGCCACATTCCGGTGGTGTCCGAGCAGCACCTGCGCGACCACAAACCTGATTACGTCATCATCCTGCCCTGGAATCTCCAGGCTGAGATCGAGGCGCAGTTGTCGTATATTTCGGAGTGGAACGGCCGGTTCGTGGTGGCCATCCCCGACCTGCAAATCGTCTGAGCTTGCTCGCGGCCAGCATCGGGTCCGGCTCGTGGCGACGCCGGTCCGACCCGACTCTGAGGTTCCGCCTTTCTTTCGCGATGCAGGATTACAGGTCTTGAGTTCCAGTTCGCCAGCTCCTCTTGCCTCCCGGGCTCCCATCGCCCCCAGCGGCCTGGCCTTCGTCGAAGGCGGCGGAACGGTGTTGCAGCTCTCTCGCCGGCGTCTCGACCGCCTGGTCGCGTTCTGTGCGATGTACGAGTTCGAGGACGTGGTCGCGTCCGTCACGCAGGCGGACAGGGTCGAACCGCTCGACGACCGGCCGCTCGAGTTTTCGCGCAGGGCCTACAAGTTGGTGCGGACACTGAGCGGCAGCCAAGGGCTTGCGAGGACGCTTGCGCCTGGCCCGCCGCAGATACGGCTTGCCCGCAAATACGAGCTGTTCTTCCCGACTTTCACCGGGCCCTACGATCTCTTTACCCTTGCGACGATTCCGGATTGGCGCGCGCATTGCCGCAAGGCGGCCTGCTTCGTCAACGAGTACTGGGTGCATCAGTACACCCCACGCTACCTGTTCGAATTGCTCGGGCAGTTCGATCACGTTTTCGTCGGGGTCGAATCCTCCGTGGAGAAGCTGCGACACCTCACCGGGCGGCCCTGTAGTCATTTGCCGGCTGCCGCCGACGTGCTGCGCTTCTCGCCGCTGCCCCAGCCGAGCCCTCGCTTCATCGACGTCAGCAATCTCGGCAGGCGGTCGGCGGCGACCCACCGGGCGCTGTTGCGCCTGGCGCGCGAGCGACGCATTCACTATCACTACGATACGGTCGCGGCGAGCGGGGACGACCTCAAGCAGCGAACCTTCAGCGTCGACGACCCGGTAGGTCATCGGCAGTTGCTCGGCAACATCCTGCAACGCAGTCGTTTTTTCATAGCCAACCGCGCGCGCGCCAACGAGGCCGAATACGCACAGCACCTGGACGAAATCGCGTTTCGTTTCTTCGAGGGCGCTGCAGCGGGTGCTGTCATGCTGGGCGAAGCGCCGCGGACCGATACCTTTCGCCGGCTGTTCCCCTGGCCGGATGCCGTGATCCACCTGCCGCTGGATTCCGCGGATGTCGGCGAGGTCCTGGCCGCGCTGGACGCGGAACCCAAACGACTGGAACAGGCCAGGCGGAACAGCCTGCATTTTGCGGCGCTGAATCACGACTGGGTGCATCGTCTGCGAACGGTATTCGAGACGTTGGACCTTCCACCCACCGCGGCCATGCTCGAACGCGAGGCGCACCTGCGCACTCTGGCGCAATTGGCGCTGGACGCGCCGTCGGGAACGATCTGAATGAGCAGGAACGAACATGCCCAGTGATTCCCTGGGGAGCCGGCGCGCGCTCGAGCTGGACCGGATCGATACCGCCTCGCTGTCTGACGGGCTTTGCCGGCGCCTGACCGAGCTCTACCCGATCTGCCGCAGCATCACGGGAGACGGTGTCCGCGAAACCCTGCGCATCCTGCAGCGTGAAATCCCGCTGGAGATTCGAGAGGTCGCGTCCGGCACTGCGGTGTTCGACTGGAACGTGCCGAAGGAATGGAATATCCGAGGCGCCTTTATCCGCGATTCGGCCGGGCGCACGGTCGTGGACTTCCGCAATCACAACCTGCACGTCGTCAACTACAGCGTTCCGGTGGATCGCCGGATGTCTTTGCAGGAACTGAAGAAGCACATCCACACCCTGCCGGACCGGCCGGACTGGATTCCCTATCGGACCAGCTACTACTCCGAGACCTGGGGCTTCTGCATGAGTCATCGCCAGTTCGAGTCGCTGGAAGAAGGCGAATACGAGGTGCGCATCGATTCGAGCCTAGCGGACGGGTCGCTCAGCTACGGCGAGTTGCTCATCCCCGGCGCCACCAGCGAGGAAGTGCTGATCTCCTGCCACGTTTGTCACCCCTCGCTGTGCAACGACAATCTTTCCGGCATTTCCATCGCCACCCAACTGGCGAAGGAACTCAGCCGCTTTTCGCTGCGTTATTCGTACCGCTTCCTGTTCATCCCCGGGACCATCGGGTCCATCACCTGGCTGGCCCACAACGAAGCAGGCGCAGAGCGAATCCGCCATGGCATGGTCCTGACCTGTGTGGGCGATGCGGGCGCAAGCACGTACAAGAAGTCCCGGCGCGGCGATGCGGAAATCGATCGCGCCTTCGCGCACGTGCTCAAATATTCGGGCGCGCCTTTCGAGGTCGTCGATTTCTCGCCCTACGGTTACGACGAACGCCAGTTCTGCTCGCCCGGCTTCAATCTCGCGGTCGGCTGCCTGATGCGTTCTCCGCACGGCACGTTTCCGGAGTACCACACCTCGGCGGACAACCTCGACTTCGTCAAGCCCTTCAGCCTGGTCGATACCCTGGCCAAGTGCGTGGCCGTGCTGCACGCCATCGAACACAACGGGACGTACGTCAACCAGAACCCCAAGTGCGAACCGCGACTGGGCAAGCGCGGCCTGTACAAGGTCGTCGGCGGCCAGCACGGCGGCATGCATCGCGAAATGGCGCTGCTGTGGACGCTGAGCCTGTGCGACGGATCCCGCTCTCTGCTGGAAGTCGCGGAACGCGCGGACCTGCCGTTCGATGCGATCTGGACCGCGGTGAAGGACCTGGTGGGCTGCGGGCTGCTGCTGGAGAAGCAGGCCTGAACGCTCAGGACGAGGGATTGAACGATGTCGAGTTTCGATAAGCAGATCGCAGTCGTGACCGGCGCCAGCGGCGGCATCGGTGGCGCTATCGGGCATGCCTTCGCAAAAGCTGGTGCGCATGTGATCGCAGTCGGGCGGAATCGCGAGAAGCTTTCTGCCTACCAGGCGCAGTTGGCAGATGGCCCGGGGACCTGCGCGACTTTCGTTGCCGACCTGACCGACGACGCCGATATCGCAGCCTTGGTCGATCACGTCAGCCAGACGCATGGCCGGCTCGACATGCTCGTTCTCTGCTCGGGCAACTACGCGCGCGGCAAGGTCGAAGACGCGCCTGTCGAAACTATGGACGCACTCTATCGCTCCAATGTCCGCGTTCCTTACTTGCTCAGCCAGCGCCTGCTTCCGCTGCTCAGGAAGCCGCGAGGGCAATTGGTCTTCATCAATTCGAGCAGCGGCCTAGCAGCACGGCCCAACGCGGTGCAGTACTCGGCCACGCAGCACGCGTTGAAGGCGATCGCCGACGGCTTCCGGATGGAAGTCAACGCCGACCAGGTGCGCGTGCTCAGCGTGTATCCCGGCCGCACGGCTACCCGGCTGATCGAGACGCTTACCGCCGAGGAAGGCCGGGAGTATCTGCCGGAAAAGCTCCTGCAACCCGAGGACATCGCCGGCGCCGTGGCTCACACCCTGAGCCTGCCCTGGACGGCGGAAATAACCGATCTGAGCATTCGGCCGATGCAGAAAAGTTGATGGGTGCGGACGCGCCCTAGCCGGAGTTGATGATCGCACCGACGCGTTCGGCGAGGGCCAGAGAAGACGTAAGTCCCGGCGATTCGATGCCGAACAGATTCACTACGCCCTCGAAGCCATGCTGTGCCGGCCCTTCGATGACGAAGTCAGCCGCTGGTTCGCCCGGCCCTGAAATCTTCGGGCGCACCCCGGCATAAGCCGGCACCAGAGTGCCGTCCTTCAGACCCGGCCAGTAGGTCCGGATCACCGGATAAAAGCGCTCGCAGCGTCGCGGATTAACTGTGTAATCGGGTTGATCGACCCACTCCACGTCGGGTCCGAAGCGGGCCTGTCCGGCCATATCCAGGGTCAGGTGCACGCCGAGGCCGCCCGGTTCGGGAATCGGATAGATCAAACGCGTGAAGGGCGACTTGCCTTGCAGGGAAAAATAACTTCCCTTGGCGAAGCTGGCCTTGGGCACGGACTTGGTTGGAAAGCCTTCGATAGCCGCAGCCAGCGCCGGCGCGTCCAGCCCAGCGCTGTTGACGATCCACTCCGTCGCCAACGAGGGTTCGGATTCGTCGCCGAATGTCAGTTCCAGACCTTCCGGTCCGCGTCGCACGGCGCGAACACGCGTGCGCAACACCAGCGTCGCGCCGTGGTCCTCGGCCTCGCCGAGCAGCGCCAGCATGTAGGCGTGCGAATCGAGAATGCCGGTGGACGGAGAGACCAGCGCGGCGACGCAGTGCAGTTGCGGCTCGTCCGCCAGCGCCTGCTCGCGCGTGATCGGATGCAGATCGGTGACGCCGTTGCGCGCGGCAGCCTGACCGATGCCTTCGAGCTGTCCGAGTTGGCTGTCGTGTGTGGCTACGATCCACTTTCCGCTCCGGCGGTGCGGCACGCCGCGCGAGCGGCAGAACTCGTAGAGCAGACCGCGGCCGCGAACGCACAGCTCGGCCTTGAGCGAACCCTGCGGGTAGTAGATGCCAGCGTGAATCACTTCGCTGTTGCGCGCGCTGGTGACGGTACCGAATCCATCTTCGGCCTCACAGATTAGTATCGAGCGGCCGTTGCGCGCGAGTTCACGCGCAATCGCAAGTCCGACCGCGCCGGCGCCGACGACGACGCAATCGATCTTGTCCAAGACTCAGCGGATTCCGCGCAAAGCTTCGACGCCGTGAAACTGCGGATCGAACAGCGGCCATGCGCGATCCTTGTCCGAGATTTCTACCGGCGATATCGGCCAGTCGATGGCGAGCCAGGGATCGTTGTAGCGCAGGCCGCGCTCGTGCTCGGGCGAATAAAAGGCGCCCATGAGGTACAGGATTTCCGTGTCCGGCTCGAGGGTGACGAAGCCGTGCGCGAAGCCACGCGGCACGTACATCATCCTACGGTTCTCGGCCGTCAGTTCGGCGCCGAAGCTTTTGCCGAACGTCGCCGAGTCCGGCCGAAGGTCCACGATCAAGTCGTGCAGCGAGCCACTCACGCAACGCACCACCTTTACTTCCGCAGCCGGCGCGAGCTGGTAATGCAGCCCGCGCAGCGTGCCCCGGGTGTGCGTCAGGGTGTTGTTGATCTGTACGAAGCGCGTCTCCAGCCCGGCGGCGGCAAACTCCTTTTCGCAGAACAGGCGCGCGAAGAATCCGCGGCTGTCGCCGCGAAGATCCATTTCGATGGTGCACGCGCCTTGTAGCGGCGAAGGAGTTACCCGCACGTTCGATGACCTACTTGGCGGCCCAGCTCAGGTCTTCCTTCAGCGCGCCGCTGTCGAGCAGGCGCTCCAGCACCTTGAGCCTCATCCATTGCGTCTGGCGGAAATCCTTTTCGGCAAAGTTGAGCGTCGCCAGGCCATCGCGCAAACCGGCGATCGCCGTGTCCAGCGTTTCCAGCGGCTGATGCTCCGGCGCCAGCTTGCGGTACAGACTGAAGTCCACCTTGTACGAGCGCTTGTCCGGCGGCGCGTCCTTGTTGATCGACACCTTGGTTCCGGGAATCGCCTTGCCCACGGCCTCGGCGAGATCGACAACCTGGTGATTCCACACATCGCTGCCGACGTTGAGCTTGAGGAACTTGCCCGAAGGCTCGGCCTTGCGCTGGATCGCCCATTCGATGGCGCGCGACATGTCCTTGACGTGAATCAGCGGGCGCCAGGGCGTGCCGTCGCTCAGCACCGTGACCTGGCCCGAGGCCAGCGCGCCGGCGACGAAGTCGTTGAGGACCAGGTCCAGGCGCAGGCGTGGCGACATGCCGCAGGCCGTCGCGAAGCGCAGGCAGGTGACGACCATGTTCGGGAAAGCCTTGGCTTCCAGCGACTGCTCGGTTGCGATCTTGGAGCGCGCGTAGGCCGTCAGCGGATTGACCGGATCGGACTCGTTGCGCGCGCGCGCATCGGCGGCAAAGCCGTAGATGCTGCAACTGGACGCGAACACGAAGTTGCGCACGCCGGCCTTGGCCGCCAGTTCGGCCACGTGCACGCTGCCGCGGTGGTTGATGGCGTCGGTCACCGCCTCGAAGCGGATGCCCATCGGATCGTTGGAGACTGCGGCCAACTGCACCACCGCGTCCACGCCCTCGAAATCCTTTTCCGTGAGCGAGCGCACGTCAGCGAAGCGCTGCTCGTCCAGCGCCAGTTCCGGCAACGTCCCGGTGGTGGTCAGGCAGTGGGCGAACCAGCCGCTGTCCACGCCGATGAGATAGGCATCTGGGAAAACGCGCCGCAGATGGGCCGCGAGAATCGGGCCGATGTAGCCCGTGTTGCCGGTCAACAAAATACGCATGTTAGTTTCCTTACCAGACTTTCCAGGGGGCTTTGCCGCTTTGCCATTTTTCTTCGAGATACATCTTGTCGCGCAGCGTGTCCATCGGCTGCCAGAAGCCGAAGTGCTGGTGTACTGAGAGCTGACCGTCGTGTGCCAGCTTTTCCATCGGCTCGCGCTCCCAGATCGAATGATCGCCCTCGATGTACTCGCCGATCTTCGGACTGCAAACCATGTACCCGCCATTGATGGCGCCGCCGTCTCCGTCAGGCTTCTCGCGAAAGCCGGTGACTCTGTTGCCTTCGAAGCGCAGCGCGCCGAAGCGTCCCGGCGGCTGCGTGGCCGTGACGGTCGCCAGCCGGCCTTCGCTCCGGTGCAGCGCGATCAGCTTGGTGACATCGACGTCGGCGACGCCGTCGCCATAGGTCAGGCAAAATGCCTCGTCGTTCTGCACATACGGAATGATTCGCTTGATGCGGCCGCCGGTTTGTGTCGCTTCGCCCGTGTCCACCAGCGTCACGCGCCATTTTTCGGCACCTCCGCGATGGATCGTGTGCGAGTTGTCTCGCAGGTCGAAGGTCACATCGGACATGTGCAGGAAGTAGTTGGAGAAATACTCCTTCACCACATAGCCTTTGTAGCCCAGGCAGACGATGAACTCATCGATGCCATAAGCGCTGTAGATCTTCATGATGTGCCACAGGATCGGCTTGCCGCCGACTTCCACCATCGGCTTGGGTCGCGTTCCGGTCTCTTCGGATATACGCGTGCCGAGGCCCCCGGCCAGTATCACCGCCTTCATTCTGAGATCTCCTAAAGATGTGATGGGAATGCACGGGCCAGCCGTGCGCAAATCCTTGCTTGCCCGGCCTGCGTCGCCGGGAACGCGAGCGCTGCGCCTGCCGTGACGGCTAGTGGCTCAGCGAGATCGAGTCTGCCTCGCATTGCAGGTATCGCGCCATAGCCGTGCAGTCCGGTCGGTGTTTCCCGCGGCTCGCAATGCGAACCCGTTCGCATTGGGGCGAGGCCAGGCGCGGTAGCACCAAGAAAAAGGCCGGCAGAGCCGGCCTGGATTTCACGACAAAGGCGCAAGGCTACTTGGCCTTGTGCTCGGGAATCTTCGGCGTGTACAGCGGGCCCTCCTGCATCGAGAAGTACAGCGCCAGCGATTTGATCTCTTCCTTCGACAGCGCCGAAGCCTGGGCCGTCATGATTGGATTCGTGCGCTTGCCGTCCTTGTACTCGTGCAGCGCGTGCTCGAGATAGTTGGAGTATTGCCCGGCCAGCACCGGGTAATCCGGCAGGATGGGTTTGGCTCCACCCGGGCCGTGGCAGGCCGCACAAACGGCGGCCTTCTCGGGCACCGCGTCCTCGGCAAGAACGGGCAGGGACAGAGCGGCGAGTGCCGCTGCGGCGAAGAGGCGCTTGGTATTCATGGAGCCAGACGGGATTCGGTTCACTTGTGCGGCGCCGTGGCGAGGTAAGCCGCGACATCGGCGATATCCTGGTCGCTCATGCTCGCGGCCTGCGCATGCATGGTGGCGTGAGGGCGTTCGCCGCTGCGATACGCCTTGAGCGCTGCTTCCAGGAACTGCGGCGTCTGCCCACCGAGCTTGGGTACGCGATACGACGGATACGCGTTGTTATAGCCCGGGATGCCGTGGCAGCCCATGCAGGTGTTGGCTTTTTCGATTCCCGCTTCGGCACTCCCGGCGGCCCCTGCGGGCAGACTGAGGACAGCGGATGCGGCCGTGAGGGCGGCGATTGCGCCCCAACGTGTAATTTTCATGCTTGGCTTGCTCCCGGTGCTTGCGTGGCCGTAACGGGTCGATCGCCCGTCTAGGGGTACTCGGCGGCGCGCTATGTTCAGGGAATGAGGCGCGCGGGTCAACGCTTGGCAAGGTAGGCGGAGAGTGCCGAGGGAAGGGAGGGGAATATGACGCAAGGATGCGAGAACACGGTGCTTCGACGTTTCGGTGGCGGCAACTGGGGCGAAATGGCGTGCGGCGTTGCCGTCGAAGTTTGGCAGGAGTGATGTTGGGAGGATGCTGCTGCCTGGCAATCGTCCGGTCCTGAATGCGTACCTGCTGCTCGAATCAAGTCACTAATTCTGGAAAACCCCTGAACCTGCATACGTAAACGTGTACTGACACGCGGCTTGGTTATAGTCGCTTCGCCCGCGACCACCTCTTCATTGACGTATGCCCAGCCCGCGTTCCGTCCCATCGGCCGAAGAGCTGTCCACGGAAGTCGCCGCCGTCGATCTGGGATCGAACAGCTTCCACATGCTGGTGGCGCGCGCGCAGGGTTCGGAGCTGCAAGTGATCGACCGGCTGCGCGAGCCGGTGCGCTTGGCCGGCGGACTTGATCCGGATCGGCGCCTGACGCCTGACGCCCAGCAACGCGCGCTGGCCTGCCTGCAACGCTTCGGGCAGAGGCTGCGCAATCTGGCGGTGGGGCGGGTGCGCGCGGTGGGCACCAACACCATGCGCAAGTTGAAGCGCGGCACGGATTTCCACGCCGCCGCGGAATCGGCGCTGGGCCATCCCATCGAAATCATTTCCGGCGTCGAGGAGGCGCGCCTGGTTTACGGCGGCGTGACTCACGGCATGGGATTGGCGCACTCGCGACGGCTGGTCGTGGACATCGGCGGCGGCAGCACCGAACTGATCATTGGCCGCGGCAACGAACCGCGCCTGATGGAATCGGTGGGCCTGGGTTGCGTGGTGCACCAGGCGCGATTCTTCGACGACGGCGTCATCACCCGCGCGCGCTTTCGCGAGGCGCGTCTGGCCGCGCGCGTGGCGCTGGAATTTCTCGAACACCGCTACCGCAAGGCGGGATGGGACACGGCCATCGGCGCCAGCGGCACGGTGCGCGGCGTCTGGCGCGTGATGCGCGAACAGGGCTGGGCCGACCAGGAACTCTCACGCATCGGGCTGGAGAAAGTGGTGTCGCTGGTGATCGAGCGCGGGCATGTGGATCGGCTCGATTTCCCGGCCTTGCGCGAGGACCGGCGACCGGTGTTCGCCGGGGGCCTGGCCGTGCTCGCCGGCGTGTTCGACTCGCTGGAACTGCAAGTCATGAGCACCTCCGAGCGCGCGCTGCGCGAGGGCCTGATCTACGACCTGCTCGGTCGCCTGTCCGACCAGGACGTGCGCGACCGCGCGGTGCAGGCCATGGCCGCGCGCTACGACGTGGATGCTGCGCACGCCGACGCGGTCGGTAGTACCGCGCTCAAATTGCTGAAGCAGGCTCAAGCCGGCTGGCAACTCGAACCCAAGCTGTCCGGCGCGCTGCTGGGCTGGGCCGCGCGCCTGCACGAGATCGGGCTGGTCATCGCGCATGCGCAGTACCACAAGCATGGCGAGTACATCCTGCGCCACGCCGACTTGCAGGGATTTTCGCAGACCGACCAGCGCCTGCTGGCGGCGCTGGTGCGGCTGCATCGCAGCAAGTTCACGATGAGCGCCTGCGACGACCTTCCCAGCGCCTATGTGGAACCGATCCAGCGGCTGGCCGTGCTGTTTCGCCTGGCCTTCCTGCTCCACCGTTCGCGTGCCCCGGGGCTCAAGCCTCCGGTGCGGCTGAGCGTGAACCGGCGCGCGGTGGACGTTCAGTTTGCGGACGGGTGGCTGGCGACGCACCCGCTGACGCAGGCCGACCTGGCGCAGGAGGCCGAACACCTCCTGGCGATCCAGATGCGCCTGCGGTTTACTTGAACCTAGAAACCGCAGTTGGTCGCGTGAGCAGCCCAACTGGAGTACGAAGCACGATGAAATTGCCACCTTGGCGTATGCACCCAAACGGTGGCTGGCTGCTCCCGCTAATCGATTCTCGACGGCTCTCGCGGCGCCGGCTTGGGCTTCACTCAACCCATGGAACCACCATGGGTTTCGCTCCAGCCCTGCGCCATCGCTCGCTGCGAGCTCGCCAAGAATCGATCCCCAACTGCGGTTTCTAGGTTGAACGGCCTGCAATCGATCCCAAAAAACGGCAGACTCTGATGTCCGGGCCGGGGGGCCTGCTTTTCCAGTAGCGGGATGGCCGAGAAAATAAAGGTGGAGTGGGGCACATTGCACCCTTGCCATCCGACGCTTCCATGGAATGCGTCGGCTACGCGCAGGAGTTCGTATTGAACGTCAACGCAGCACGTGGGGCGCAGAGTCGGGATGCCACGGGTCAGGCCGCTGCCGCTCCGCGTGGCCCGGCCGACGAAGCAACCGTGAAGCTGGTCGATGAGTTGGCCAAGCTTGCCGCGGAAGTGCTGGGGCGAGGGCTCGACCGCATGTTCGACGGCGCAGACGACATGCTGTTCGAAATGGCGCGCCGTGCCACCAACAACAAGGACCAGCGGGTTTATTTCGACACCATGCGCGTGGTGCGCCTGGGCCGTCCCAAGATCGGCCGCATATTCCGTGAGGAAATTGCTACCGGCTTCGCGCCGCAAGCCAAGCCCGCCGAGAAAACCGCCGACGAGATTGCCTACGAAAACCTGTCCTTGCAGGAGTCGCGCTCGCTGGAAGAATCCATCGCCATCTCCAGCATGGCAACCAAGGCCGAGGGGCTCTACAAGACTCTGATATTCGAGCTGGGGCGGCGCATCGAGTGGATGATCCAGGAATTGAGGGCGCCTATAGAACCCGGCGCGCTGTCGCCCGCGACCATCTCGGCGGCATTCCGCCGCAGCGCCGAGGCGCTGGAAGTGGAGTTCGACGTCGAGCTGGTGGTGTTCAAGCTGTTCGACCGGCTGGTCATCAGTGACCTTGGCGAGTTGTACACGCGGGCGCTGCGCTTCCTCGACCAGAATGGCGTGAAGGCTGCTGCCATCGGCGGCGTACCGGGTGGCAAGCCCGGTGGCGGTCCCGCGGGGATTGGCGGAGCGCCCGGGCAGACCGATTTTTCCGCGATGGACAACGGCGCAAGCGCGGCGGGCAGCTACGGCTTTGCGGTGCCGCCGATGATGGACGCCACCACGCTCAACGCCCTGCGCCAGCTCGGCGCGGCGGGCATTGGTGTGGTTCCGCTCGATGGCCTTCCGGGCTCGTACTACAGCGACGCGCAATTGGGTACCGACCTGGCGCGGGCCGCGTCCGGACAGATCGTCACCGGCTGGGATGCGCCCCGAGCGTACGCTTACGTGCAGCGCGCCGGCGTCGTCGGAAAGATGTTCAACGAGCTGTTGCAGGACCCGAGCCTGCCGGCGCCGCTGAAGCCGCGCTTCGACCAGTTGCGCTTCGCCGTCATCAAGAATGCGCTGGCCGACTCCAGCTTCTTTGCCGACCGCTCACACCCGGTGCGCGGCCTGATGAACGAGCTGACCACTCTGGCCGCCAGCGCCCGCGCGTCCGGCCTGGAGGCGCTGCGTCGCATCGAACAACTGGTTGCGGAAATCCAGAGCCAGTTCGACGTGGCGGCCGAAGAGGTGCGCTCGCAGATCGATCTGCCCAGCCCGGTCGACGAAGAAACGCTGGAGACGTTCTTCGCACAGCAGAAGGACGATGCGCGCCTGCGTCGCCAGGCGCTCATCGAAAAAACCCGTCGCGTGGTGGCCGAGGAATTGCAACTCCAGACCCTCAGCCGCAAACTCCCGGACGGCGTCTGGCCGCTGCTCAATTCCGGCTGGGCGCCGCTGATGGCCCTGCGCCTGCTCAAGCAAGGCGGCGACAGCGAGGCCTGGCGGGACGGCATGGACCTGCTGCGCCGGATTCTGGAAACCGTCGATCCGCGCCGGCCGGCTTCGCGCACCGACGAAAACTGCACGCGCCTCGCCAAGGACATCGCGCAACGCTTCGGCGAAATCGGGATGCTCGACGAGCGGGTCCAACTCCTCACCCGCAGTTGGCGCGGCGCGCTGGCCGAAGTCGAATCGGAAGCGCTGACGCGCGCGCTATCGATGAGGACCGACCCCGGCATAAGACTGCCGCGCGAGGGCTTGCCGCCGGCCGCAGGGGTCGAGGGAGGGAAGCCGGACGCTGCGAGCGATCTGCGCAAACCGTCCGAACCGGAGCCTGTGTCGGCGCCTGATCCTGCGTCGGCAGAAGCGGTCGAGGCCGCCCCCAATCCGCTGGCCCTGCTGGACCTGTTGATGGTGCTGAGCAGTTGGTTCCGCGTCTATGACCATGAGCGCGGCAAGAATCGCTGGCTCAAAGTCGTGACGCACCACCCCGCCGACGGATCGGTCACGTTTGCCGAATTCAACGGCCAGAACAAATTGCAGATGCGCACCCAGGCCTTTCTGGACGACCTGGCCGCCGGCCGCGCCGAGCCGATCGATCTCGGGCCGGCCGCGCGAAGATCGCTGGACGCTTACCTCAAGGCGCGACGGACGGAATCCGATACCGCGACGCGAGCGACCTGAAAGCACTTGGATAACGATCCGCGCGGCCATCTGTTCGTCGTCTCCGCTCCATCCGGCGGCGGCAAGACCAGCCTGACGCGGGCGCTGGTGCCTCGGCTCGCGACTCGCGGACACGGGGCTGCGATCTCGGTTTCCTACACCACGCGTGCGCCGCGGCCCGGCGAGCAGGATGGCGTGCACTATCACTTCGTCGACGAAGCGCGTTTCGTGGCGATGATCGAGCTTGGCGAATTCCTGGAGCACGCGCACGTGTTTGGCCGACGTTACGGAACGGGCAGGGGCGAGACCGCGTCGCAGTTGGCCCAGGGTATCGATGTGATTCTGGATATCGATTGGCAGGGCGCCCAGCAGGTCCGGCAAGTGCTCCCCGAGGCGCGGTCGATCTTCATCCTGCCGCCGTCGGCCGCGGAGTTGGAGCGTCGATTGCGGGGCCGCGGCCAGGACGACGATGCGACCATTGCCGCGCGCATGGCGGCGGCCAAGGCCGAGATGTCGCATTACGGCGAGTACGAATCGCTGATCGTGAACGAGGATTTCGAGCGCGCGCTGGAAGAACTGGCCGCCTTGTTCGTGGCGCCGCGGCTGGCGTTGGCCGGGCAGGCCGCGCGCCACGCAGGCCTGATCCGCAGCTTGCTGGAATAGGAAGGGGGCTTCGGCTACACTTCGCGCCCTTTTTTGTTGCCCGAGCGTCAAATGGCCCGTGTCACCGTCGAAGATTGCCTGGACAAAATCCCCAACCAGTTCGAGCTGACCCTGGTTGCCGCCAAGCGCGCACGCCAGTTGGCCCGCGGTGCGGACGCCAAGCTGCCCTGGGGCAATCACAAGTCCACGGTGCTGGCGCTGCGTGAGATCGCGGACGGCTACATCGGCAAGGAAGTGCTGGAAGAGCAGGACCTGCCGGCCATCCAGCAGCCCAAGGTCGATCTTGAGCCGCTGGATCCCAGTTACGACCTTTAACTACGGAATGCCCGGCTTGCCGGGCATTCCTGTTTTCTGCGCGCGCCGTGCCCTGAGCGCGCCGCGCCAGCCTGAAGTACGCCGCCTCAAGCTTTCCGCCCGAACCTGTCGATGACCAGCCGACTCGATCTCGCTAACGCTATCCGTGCGCTCGCCATGGACGCGGTGCAGAAGGCGAACTCCGGGCACCCCGGCATGCCCATGGGCATGGCCGATATCGCCGAAGTGCTGTGGAACGATTTCCTCAGCCACGATCCCAACGACCCGTCCTGGTTCAACCGCGACCGCTTCGTGATCTCCAACGGTCACGGTTCGATGTTGCTGTACGCGCTGCTGCACCTCACCGGCTACGACCTGCCGATGGAGGAGCTGAAGAACTTCCGGCAGTTGCACTCGAAGACTCCGGGGCATCCGGAGTACGGGCAGACACCCGGTGTCGAAACCACCACCGGCCCGCTGGGACAAGGTCTTGCGAACGCGGTCGGCATGGCCATCGCCGAGCAGGTGCTGGCCGCGCGCTTCAACCGCGACGGCTTCCCGCTGATCGATCACCGCACCTATGTTTTTGTCGGCGACGGTTGCCTGATGGAAGGCATCTCGCACGAGGCCGCGTCGCTCGCCGGCGTGCTCGGTCTGGGCAAGCTGGTGGTGTTGTACGACGACAACAACATTTCCATCGACGGCGAAGTTCACGATTGGTTTCGTGACGACACCCCCGCGCGCTTCGAGGCCTATGGCTGGGAAGTGGTACGCAACGTCAATGGCCACGATCCCAGCGAGATAAAGATCGCGCTGGCAACAGCGCGTGCTTCGGTCAACAAGCCGACCCTGATCTGTTGCAAGACGGTCATCGGTTTCGGTGCACCCAACAAGCAGGGCAAGGAGTCGGCGCACGGCGCGCCGCTGGGCGATGCGGAAATCGCTCTGGCCCGTCAGACGCTTAACTGGACCTACGCGCCGTTCGAGATTCCGACGGAGATTCGCCTGGGCTGGGATGCGCGCGCCAAGGGCAATGTGCTTTCGACCGAGTGGAAAGCTTTGCTTGAACGCTACGCCGCCGTATACGTGCCCGAAGCAGCCGAGCTGAAGCGCCGCATTTCGGGTGAGTTGCCTGCGGACTGGAACGAGACCATCGCCGCTGCAACCTCGAAGCTGACGGCGAACGACAAGCCGGTGGCCACGCGCAAGTCCTCGCAGAACGTGCTGGAGGCCATCGCGCCGAAACTGCCGGAACTGATCGGCGGCTCGGCCGATCTGTCCGAGTCCAACTGCACGCTGTGGAAGGGCGCCACGCCTTCGCGCGCGGGCAATGCCACCGGCAACTATCTGTTCTACGGCGTGCGCGAGTTCGGCATGTCGGCGGCCATGAACGGCATGGTGCTGCACGGCGGGATCATTCCCTACGGCGGCACCTTCCTGACGTTCTCGGACTACGCGCGCAACGCCGTGCGCATGGCCGCGCTGATGAAGATCGGCACGATCTTCGTGTACACGCACGATTCCATCGGCCTGGGTGAAGACGGACCAACGCACCAGGCGGTCGAGCATGTTTCGAGCCTGCGCCTGATTCCGAACATGGAAACCTGGCGTCCCGCCGATGCCTTCGAGACGGCCGTCGCCTGGCGTGCGGCCATCGAGCGTCGCAACGGGCCTTCGGTTCTGGCGCTGTCGCGCCAGAACCTGCCGCCGCAGGCGCGGGCTGCGAATCACGAATCCAATGCGATGCGCGGTGGCTACGTGCTGCTGGAACCCGCGAGCGCGCCACAGGCGCTGATCATCGCAACCGGATCGGAAGTGAGCCTCGCAATCGATGCAGCGCGAAAATTGAACGCGGAGGGCAAGGCGGTACGGGTGGTCTCCATGCCCTGCGCCGAACGCTTCCTGAAACAGGACGCGGCCTATCGCGAATCGGTGTTGCCCAGGGCGATCACGAAGCGCGTATCGGTCGAGGCCGGCATCACGCTTTACTGGCGCACGTTCGTTGGTGACGCGGGCATTGCGATGGGCGTGGACAGCTTCGGCGAGTCGGCCCCGGCGCCCGCGGTGTTCAAGCATTTTGGTCTGACCGTGGACGGCGTTGTCGCCAAGGTTCAGGGTCTGCTGGGTTAATTTTCGCGGCGCGGTGTGCGCGCTGCTTTTGACGAGGACAGAGAGATGGCAGTGAAGGTTGGCATCAATGGTTTCGGCCGCATCGGGCGCAACGTGCTGCGCGCCGCCGTGCAGAACTTCGGCGACGACATCGAGATCGTCGGCATCAACGATCTGCTGGAGCCGGATTACCTCGCCTACATGCTGCAGTACGACTCCGTACACGGCCGCTTCAAGGGCGAGATTGCCATCGAGGGAGGCGCGCTGCTCATCAACGGCAAAAAAATTCGCCTGACCCAGGAGCGCGACCCGGCCAACCTGAAGTGGAACGAGATCGGCGCCGAAGTCGTCATCGAGTCCACAGGCTTGTTTCTCGACAAGGTGACGGCTCAGAAGCATCTCGACGCCGGCGCCAAGAAAGTGATCCTGTCGGCGCCCTCGAAGGACGACACCCCGATGTTCGTCTACGGCGTGAACCACAAGACCTATGCCGGTCAGGCCATCGTCTCCAACGCCTCGTGCACCACCAACTGCCTGGCGCCGCTAGCCAAGGTGATCCACGACAAGTGGGGCATCAAGCGCGGCCTGATGACCACCGTGCACGCCGCCACCGCCACGCAGAAGACCGTCGACGGCCCGTCCAACAAGGACTGGCGCGGTGGTCGCGGCATCCTGGAGAACATCATCCCGTCCAGCACGGGTGCAGCCAAGGCGGTCGGCGTGGTGATTCCCGAGCTCAACAAGAAGCTCACCGGCATGAGCTTCCGCGTGCCGCTCTCGGACGTGTCTGTGGTCGATCTCACCTGCGAGCTGGAAAAGCCAGCGACTTACAAGGAGATCTGCGCCGAGATGAAGGCGCAGAGCGAGGGCGCACTCAGGGGCGTGCTTGGCTATACCGAAGACAAGGTCGTCGCGACCGATTTCCGCGGAGAGACCCGCACCTCGGTGTTCGACGCCGAGGCCGGCATCGCGCTGGACTCCACCTTCGTCAAGCTGATCAGTTGGTACGACAACGAGTGGGGCTACTCCAACAAGTGCCTGGAAATGGTGCGCGTGGTGGCCGCGAAATAATCCGCTCACGCTTCAAACAGGAATCCCCGCCTCGGCGGGGATTCTTTTTTGTGCTGCGCCTCGGCCCTTTCGCCGTCGGCTTCCCGGGTCTTGCCCCGATGCCGATACGGGTGTAGACAGACGCGAGCGCCGGGACCCGAAGCAGGCCTGGCTACCTGCGAGGAGATATGCAGCCTTCGTCATCACCGATTACAAGATCGAAAACCGGCCGATTCGCGTCCTCGGGTCGTTCCATCGTGCGGTCGGTCGGCTTTGCGCCGGAACTATCCAGCGAGTCGGCGGGCTGGAACAGCCTGGCGTTCTATGCCTGGCGAGGCGACTGCTGCGAGGCTGACTTCGAGCCCTTCGAGGAGCCGGTCATCGTCTACCACGTCGGTGGCGCGCAGACAGTGCCAGTGCGGGTTGGGCGCAACTGGGACAGGCGCACGCATCCGGGGCTCCTCACCATCATTCCGCCCGCCACCCGTATCGGCTGGGACATTCGCGGAGAGGTCGATTCGCGCTCGATCCATCTCGGATCGAAGTTCTTTTCCGGTACCGACTCCGAAGCCAGCACGAGTCCGCGGCTGCAATTCCGCTGCGGCATCCAGGATCCGCTGTTGATCTCCGCGATTCAGGCGCTGGAACGCGAGCTGCGCCGGCCGCGCCAGCATGGGACGTTGTACGCCGACTCCGTGTCCGACTTCATGGCCTTGCACTTGCTGCGCGAGAGCGGGCAATCCGCGGCGCTTCCGCGCAGACGCGATGCGCTCTCGCGGCGATTGCTTCGGCGTGTACTCGAACGGCTCGAATCCAGCATCGAGACCGGCATTTCCCTGCAGGCGCTTGCGGACGAGACGGCGCTGAGTCGCGCCTATTTTGCGGCCGCGTTCCGCGATGCTACCGGCGTGTCCCCACATCGCTACCTGACGCAGCGGCGTCTGGCCCGCGCCTGCGAACTGCTGCGTGACACCGCGCTGTCGCTGGCCGATGTGGCACTGCGCTGCGGCTTCTCCAGCCAGGCGCATTTCACCGAGTATTTCCATCGCGAAAAAGGTGTGACACCCAGGCAGTTCCGGCGTGACGACGATCGAATGCCGCCGTGCGGCGCAGCGGTCAGGCTGGAAAAAACTGGCGCTCCTACCGGGATTCGAACCCGGGTTTAAGCCTTGAGAGGGCTCCGTCCTAGGCCTCTAGACGATAGGAGCGAGGCGACAGGGCGCGTATTATAGGGACTTGCATCGGCCGGACAACGCGCTGTTGGCCTTACCCAAAAACCAAATGTTCGTTCCATAGCCCCAGGATTCAGCCATTACTCAGCCCCGACGTATTCCGCGCGCCGAGCATCCGATCTCGCGCTCGATGCTTTCACCGGGCACGCTCAAGACGCTCTATACGCTCAAGGACGCCGGCTTCGAGGGCTACATGGTCGGCGGCGGCGTGCGCGATCTGCTGGCGGGCATCACGCCCAAGGACTTCGATATCGCGACCAGCGCGCATCCGGACGAGGTCAAGAAGCTGTTCCGTTCGTGTCGCCTGATCGGCCGCCGCTTCGTCATCTGCCATGTGCGCATGGGCAGCGAGGTGCTGGAAGTCACGACCTTCCGCGGTCCGGTTACGGATTTCCACGAGCGCGACGAAACCGGCCGCATCCTGGTGGACAACGATTACGGCACTCTGGAGGAGGACGCGTTCCGGCGCGACTTCACGGTCAATGCGCTGTATTACGACGTCCGCGATTTTTCGATCGTGGATTATTGCGGCGGCGTGGAAGACCTAAAGTCCGGCACCTTGCGCCTGATCGGCGATCCGGAACTGCGCTATCGCGAGGATCCGGTGCGCATGCTGCGGGCCATCCGCATCGTCAACAAGCTGCGCTTCCGGCTCGACCCGGCGAGCGCCGCGCCGATCAGCCGTCTGGCGCCCTTGCTGGCCGAGGTTCCGGCGGCGCGCCTGTTCGACGAGGTGCTGAAGATTCTGATGTGCCGCGAGGGCGCGGACAATCTTTACGGCCTTCGTGTGTATGGCCTGTTCCGCCAGCTCTTTCCGGCGACGGAAGCCACGCTGAGCGACCCAGCATGCCTTGCCTTCGTCACGCAGGCGCTGCGCAACTCGGCCGACCGGATTGCCAACGATCAGCCCGTGAGCCCGGCCTTTCTATACGCCGCGCTGTTGTGGCCGCCGGTCGAAAAACGCTCGCAGGCTTTGCAGCAGAAGGAGGGTCATCTCGAGTCGGTCGCGCTGGCCCAGGCTGGCGAGGAAGTCATTGCAAAAGCGATTCTGCGCGTGGCGATTCCCAAGCGATTCTCTATGCCGATGCGCGAGATATGGGACATGCAGCCGCGTTTCGAAATCCGCACGCCAGCGCGCGCGCGCCGTTTGATGACGCATCCGCGATTCCGTGCGGCTTACGATTTTCTGCTGCTGCGGGCGCAGGGCGGCAGCGAGCATCTGCGCGAGCTTGCAAATTGGTGGACCGAGGCACAGAAGAACCACGAGGTGCTGCCGCCGGTGCCTGCCGGGCGAACGCCGAACGAAGAAGGCGAGGGTGCGAGCGAGGCTGGCGAGGGGGACGGTACTTCGGCGCCCAAGCGTCGGCGCCGCCGAAGGAGCGGGCGACGCAGCAGCAGCGAGGCTGCGCCCGCGACCTAACCGAGCTGAACGTGCACTCCGCCTTCGTCGGGCTTGGCGCCAACCTGGGCGATCCACATGCGCAGTTGCTCGATGCCGTGGACGCCATCTCGCGCCTGCCGGACACCGAAGTGCAGGCCGTCTCCCGGTTCTACCGCTCCGCTCCCATGGGGCCGGCGCAGCAGCCGGATTATTGCAACGCAGTCTGTCGCGTCGCGACGAAGCTCGCGCCGCGTGTGCTGCTCGCTGCGCTCATCGACATCGAACGCGCGGTCGGCCGGATTCGCGGGAGCGAGCGCTGGGGACCGCGATTGCTCGATCTCGACTTGCTGCATGTTGTGGATGTGGCCATCAACGAGCCCGGTCTGCGCTTGCCGCATCCCGGTCTGGGCGAGCGCAACTTCGTGCTGATGCCGCTGGCCGAAATCGAACCCGGGCTGCGTATTCCTGGAGTGGGCGAGGTTGCAGCGCTCGCCGGCGCGATAGGGCGCGGGGGGCTGAGACTTTGGGAAAAGAACAGCAACTAGCGGCAGCCCGCTCCCTTGTTATAGTCGCCGCCGATCCGAGCGCCTTCGATACTGCCCATGGATAGCAACCGCAAACCCGTACAGATCGCCGAGCTGCGCCGTATGCGCGAGGCGCGCGAGAACATCGCCTGCCTGACCTGTTACGACGCCAGCTTCGCGCTGATCGAGGATCGCGCGGGCGTGGACGTGGTGTTGATCGGCGACTCGCTGGGAATGGTGATTCACGGTGGCAGCACGACGACGCCGGTGAGCGTGGACGACATCGTCTATCACTCGAAGTGCGTGGCGCCGCACCTCAAGCGCGCTTTCCTGATTGCCGACCTGCCGTTCCTTTCGTATGCCACGCTGGATCGCGCACTCGATTCCAGCCAGCGCGCGATGCAGGAAGGCGGCGCCAAGATGGTGAAGCTCGAAGGCGGACGCGAGCAGGCGAGCATCGTCGAGTACCTGTCGGTGCGTGGCGTGCCGGTGTGCGCGCATCTCGGTCTGCGGCCGCAGTTCGTGCACAAGATGGGCGCGATGAAAGTGCAGGGCCGCGACGAAGCAACGGCCGAGGAGATGATTCACGACGCCAAGGTGCTGACCGACGCGGGCGCCGACCTGTTGCTGCTCGAATGCGTGCCTGCAAGCCTGGGCCAGCGCATCACGCAGGCGAGCCCGGTTCCGGTGATTGGCATCGGCGCGGGCCCGAACGTGGACGGCCAGATTCTGGTGCTGCACGACATTCTGGACATCTCGCCGATGGTCACGCTCGGCAAGCGTCCACGCTTCGTGAAGAACTACATGACCGATGGCGCGAACATCGAAGCGGCGATTCGTGCTTACGTGGCCGAGGTGAAATCAGGTGTCTACCCGGCAGCGGAGCATTGCTTCTGAACGGATCGATTTCGCGATGCTGACCGTTCACACCGTCGCAGAGCTGCGCGCGCAGGTCGCGCATTGGAAGCGAGAAGGACATCGCGTCGGCTTCGTACCCACGATGGGCAATCTGCATGCCGGCCATCTTCAGCTCGTCACGCGCTCTCGCGAGCTGGCGCAACGAACTGTCGCGAGCATCTTCGTGAATCCCTTGCAGTTCGGACCGAACGAGGATTTCGATCGCTACCCGCGTACGCTGGCGGAAGATGCTTTGAGGCTCGAAGCGGTCGATTGCGATCTGCTGTTCGCGCCGAGGGTGGCTGAAATGTATCCACGCGGACGCGAAGGTTTGAGCGGCGTGCGCGTGCCGGCCTTGTCGGAACAACTCGAAGGCGCATTCCGTCCCGGCTTTTTCGACGGCGTTGCCACCGTGGTCAGCATCTTGTTCAACCAGGTCCAGCCGGACGTCGCCGTATTCGGCCAGAAAGACTGGCAGCAGTTGCAGGTGGTGCGACGCATGGTGGCGGATTTGCACGTGCCCATCGAGATCGTCGGCCATCCCACGGCGCGCGACGCCGATGGACTGGCGCTGTCCTCGCGCAACCAGTACCTGTCGGCGACCGAAAGATCGCAGGCGCCCGCGATGCATCATGCGCTGGTGGCTGCGGCTGCGGGGCTAAGCGCCGGGCGACGCGATTTTGCGGCGCTCCAGTCCGAGGCGATGGCGTCGCTTGAACAAGCAGGCTTCGTTCCGCAGTACGTGGAAATCCGCAATGCCGATATGGGCTTGCCGGACATTGTTGAGACGCAGTGGGTGGTTCTCGCCGCGGCATTTCTCGGCCGCACGCGGCTCATCGATAATTTTTTTCTTTCGATATGACAGAAGTATTGCTGATGGCAGGTGCCGTCAGTACACTCCGCGTCCGCTTTGTGACCTGCGTCACAAAGCCCGGGCGTATGTCTTTTTGGGCCGCCCGCGCAGTCAACCCAAGTTGATACCCGGGCGTATGTCTTAGTGGGCCGCCCAGGGTCGCCAAGCCAAATGGTTCAGCCATGCAACTGACGATGCTCAAGTGCAAATTGCACCGTGCCCGCGTAACCCATGCCGAACTCGATTACGACGGCTCCTGCGCGATCGACTCGCGTCTGCTCGATCTCGCCGGAATCTTGGAGTTTGAGCAGATTCAGATCTACAACATCGCCAACGGCGAGCGCTTCACTACGTACGCGATCAAGGCCGAGCCCGGTTCCGGGATCATCTCGGTCAACGGCGCGGCGGCGCACAAGGCGCGGGTGGGCGATCGCGTGATCATCTGCGTGTACTCGGCCATGGAAGAAGCGCAAGCCCGGTTGTTCAAACCGCGGCTGGTGTATCTCAACGAAGCCAATAGAGTCGAGCGCACCGCCAACACGATTGCGGTGCAGGCAGCGTAAGAAGCCTGCGGTTCGCCCGGCATGACGGGCGATACAAGGCGACAGTCCCCGCGGCGAGCTTGGCCGCGGTCGCGTGATCGGGCAAGGTATGGGCAAGCCCACCGTCACCGCGCCTTCATGATCCCGCTCGAACGAACGCCCGAATGGGACGAGGTCCGTCACCACGCGGCCGGCCTGCACGCCACGCATCTCAACGAGTTCTTCGCTGTGGACTCCAGCCGCGTCTCGCGCCTGCGCTTGCAAGCCAGCGGACTGACGCTCGATTACTCCAAGCAGCGCATTGACGAGTCTGCTCTGAGCCTTTTGCTGAAGGTGCTTGACGCGCGCGACTTCGAATCCTGGCGTCGCCGCCTGTTCGCCGGCGAGCCAATCAATCACACCGAGCAGCGCGCGGTCATGCACATGGCGCTGCGCGCACCGCGCGATGTGCCGATGCGGGCCGACGGCCGCGAAGTGACGAGCGACGTGCACGAAGTGCTCGACCGCATGGAGGATTTCTGCACAAGGGTGCGGGCCGGAGTCTGGCGCGGTGCTCGGGGTGACGCGATCATCGATGTCATCAACATTGGCATCGGCGGCTCGGATGCGGGGCCGCGCATGGTGTGCGAGGCGCTCTCCGCTGCGGCCAGCGGCGGGCCGCGCGCGCACTTCGTCGCCAACGTGGACGCAGCGCAGCTTGCAGCCACGTTGAAGCAGGTCGATCCGGCGAGCACCTTGTTCGTCATCACCTCCAAGACTTTCACGACCCAGGAGACGATGGCCAATGCCGAGAACGCGCGGCGCTGGCTGACAGGCGCACTGGGAGCGGATGCGGTCCAGCATCATTTCGTCGCCGTTTCCACCAATCGCGCGGCCGTCACCGCGTTCGGAATATCCGCCGACAACATGTTCGGGTTCTGGGACTGGGTGGGTGGGCGTTATTCGGTTTGGTCGGCAGTAGGCCTGTCGGCGATGTTGCACCTTGGCCCCGCCGCATTCCGCGAATTTCTCGCCGGCGCGCATGCGATGGATCTTCACTTCCGCGACGCGCCGTCAGCCAGCAACATGCCCGTGATCATGGCTCTGATCGCGGCGTGGAACGACCAGGCACTGGGCTGTGCCAGCCAGGTCGTCAGTCCCTACACGCAGCGGCTGGTGTCATTCCTGGGCTGGTTGCAGCAACTGGAAATGGAGTCCAACGGCAAGGGCGTCCTGCGCGACGGCACACCCGCGCCGCGCACCACACCCGCGCTATGGGGCGATGTCGGCACCAACAGTCAGCATGCGTTCTTCCAGATGCTGCACCAGGGGCCGGCGATTCATCCTGTGGATTTCGTCGTGCCCCTCCAGCCGGATCATGCGTATCCCGATCAACATCGACTGCTGCTGGCCAACGTTCTGGCGCAGGCTGCTGCGCTGATGTGCGGCAAGAATGCAGACGAGGTTCGCAGCGAACTCAAAGCCCGCGGGCTGGACGATGCGGCTATCGAGACCGCGGTGCCGCATCGCGTGTTCACCGGCAACCGTCCGAGCAATCTGCTGCTGCTGCCGAGGCTGGACGCGTTCCACCTCGGCGCGCTGATGGCCTTGTACGAGCACCGCTGCTTCGTGCTGTCGGTGCTGTGGGGTGTGAATGCCTTCGATCAGTGGGGTGTGGAACTGGGCAAGCAACTGGCGGTGAAGCTGTTGCAGCAGGGTGCGGCCGAGGACCCGACGATTGATGCGTCCACGCGCTCGCATCTGCGGTATCTCGCATAGGGTTGATGGATTTCGAGCGCAATGTCGCGGGCATGGCCCTGCCGCTCCTACTCACCGCGTGTTGGTGCGGGCCATGCCCGCGAGGCCCTAATGTCGTGCCAGCGCCCACTCGACATGCTCGCGCACGATGGCATCCGGGTGCTGGTTGCGCATCGCGAGCGCTTGGCGAATTTCTGCCGAAGCGGGTGCGTTTCCCAGAGCAATTGCAAGATTGCGCAGCCATCGCGAGTAATCGAGCCGGCGCAAGGCAGTGCCTTCGGTGCGCTGCAACCATTCGGCTTCATCCCAGCGCCACAGCTCGAGCAGCGCCGCGGAATCCAGGCCGTTGCGCGGGGTGAAATCGGGCTCTGTCGTGGTGGCCGCTTCGCGATTCCAGGGGCACACGAGCTGGCAATCGTCGCAGCCGAAGATGCGGTTGCCCATCAGCGACCGCAACTCCTCGGCAATCGAGCCGTGGTGCTCGATAGTGAGATAGGAAATGCAGCGGCGCGCATCGACGGTGTAGGGCGCGACGATGGCGCCGGTCGGACAGGCGCGCATGCAGGCGCTGCAACGCCCGCACTGGTTTTCCACGGGTGCGCGCGCGTCGGGCGGCAGCGAAAGATCGACGAACAGCTCGCCCAAAAAAAACCACGAACCCTGGTCGCGGCGGATCAGCAGGCTGTGCTTGCCGATCCATCCCAGACCTGCGTCGCGCGCCAGGGCCTTTTCCAGAATCGGGGCGCTGTCGGCGAACACGCGATGGCCGAACGGCCCGATCACGCGCTCAATGCGTCGCGCCAGCTTGAGCAGGCGCGCACGCAGCACGCGGTGATAATCGCGGCCCAGCGCGTAGCGCGAGATGTAGGCGCGATGGGGGTCGGCCAGAACCTCTTGCGCCTCCGCAGCCACCGGCCAGTACGGCAGCTGCACGGAAATCACGCTGAGCGTGCCGGGACGCAGCAGTGCGGGATCGGCGCGCAGTTCCCGATGGCGCCGCATGTACTCCATCGAGCCGTTGAAGCCCTGATCGAGCCAGCCCTGCAGGCGCGCCATGTCTTCGGCCAGCTCCACGCGCGCGATACCTGCATCTGCAAATCCCAGTTCGCCGGCCCAGGTGCGAATGGACTCGGCCAGTTCGTCGAGTTGCGCTGTATCGAAACTCATCGCGCTTCACCGCGGTCAGCATCGCGCCGATGGCTTAGGCCCCGCATACTTGCAGCATGAAACCAGGTGCAGGCGATCATCATCGGAGCGGATTGTATTCGGCCGCGCAGGTGCGGGAACTGGACCGGCGCGCGATCGAGCAGGCGGGTATTCCAGGCTACACCCTGATGCAGCGCGCAGCGCGCGCCAGCTTCGAGCAAATGCGTGGACGCTGGCCGGATGCGCGCCGTCTCGCGGTACTGTGCGGTCCCGGTAACAACGGCGGTGACGGCTACGAGATCGCCTGTCTGGCTAGGGCCGCGGGGCTGCATGTGGATCTGGTTCGGGTCGGAGCCGTGCCCGCAAGCGGCGATGCGGTGACCGCGTACGCAGCATGGATCGCAGCCGGTGGCGAGGTGCGGGAATTCTCGAACGACTTTGTCGATCACGTTCTGTCGCAAGCCGAGGTGATTTGCGACGCGATCTTCGGCATCGGAATCGCGCGACCTGTTACCGGAGTGGCTGCGAAGGCTATCGAGGCCATCAATGAAAGGCGGTCCGATCAAGCGGTGCTGTCGGTCGATCTGCCGTCCGGCCTGGACGCGGACACGGGCGCGGTGCAGGGCGTGGCGGTGCGGTCCGATCTCACGGTCAGCTTCATCGGGCGCAAGCTGGGTCTCTATTCGGGCGCCGGACCCGAGCGCGCCGGGCAATGCGAGTTTTCCGATCTCGGTGTGCCCGCCGGTGTTCTCGACTCGATGACCGCGAGTGCGGAATTGCTAAGTGCAGAAGAGCTGCGTGTGAAGCTGCCGCGTCGGGCGCGCGACTCGCACAAGGGCACGCATGGACATGCGCTGCTGATCGGCGGCGACATCGGCATGACGGGCGCGGTGCTGCTGGCTTGTCGCGGTGCACTGCGCAGCGGCGCGGGTCTGGTAACAGTCATGACGCGACCCGAGCACGCGGTGGCGCTCGCTGCGGCGCAGCCCGAGGCGATGTTCCGCGGACTGGAACAGAGTGCGGAGCTGGATGCTTATCTGGAGCGGGCGGACGCCGTCGGTATCGGTCCTGGCCTGGGGCAAACCGAGTGGGGCGCGCAATTGCTGGATCGCTGCTTGCGCTCGAATGCGAATCTGCTGCTCGATGCCGACGCGCTGAATCTTCTCGCACGCACGCATACGCGACTATCTGCACGCAGCGTCATCACGCCGCATCCCGGCGAGGCGGCGCGGCTGCTGGAGATCAGCACGTCCGAGGTCCAAGCCAACCGACTCGCGGCTGCCCACACGCTGCATGAGCGCTGCGGCGCGGTGGTGGTGCTCAAGGGCGCCGGAACGCTGATCGTGGGCGAGCGCGTCGCGCTATGCCCGTACGGCAATCCCGGAATGGGTGTGGGCGGAATGGGCGATGTGCTCAGCGGTGTAATCGTCGCGCTGATGGCGCAAGGCCTGGACCCGGAATCGGCCGCGTCCACCGGCGTGCTGGTTCACGCGCTGGCGGGCGATCGCGCCGCGATGGCCGGAGAGCGCGGGATGTTGCCGACCGACCTGATCGACGCGCTTCGATCTGTGGTCAATCCATGAGATCCGTGCACTTGGCCGACGAATCCGCCACCGCGGCCCTGGGCGCTAGCCTTGCCAGCAGTTTCCTGACGGTAGGCGGCGGTGTTCTGTACCTGCATGGCGATCTCGGCGCTGGCAAGACCACGCTCGCGCGGGGTTTCCTGCGCGCAGCCGGCGTGGCCGGAACGCTGCGCAGTCCCACCTATACCTTGATGGAACCTTACCTTGCTGGAACACAGGCGTTTCTGCATCTGGACCTGTATCGTCTGGTGGATCCGTCGGAGGTCGAGCACCTCGGACTGCGCGATTACCCGGTCGAGTCCACCATCTGGCTGATCGAATGGCCGGAGCGGGGCGCGGGGCATCTGCCGCCGGCGGATGTGAACGTGGTTTTGCGGCATCGGGAATTGTCGCGTGTCGCCGAGATTGCCGTGCCGGGTCCGCGCCATACAATCGACTTCAAGTAAGGGCTTTATCTTGCTGGTTAAAAAGACAATAAATTCTTGCCTTCGATGAAAACTCACGCTATGGTCCGGCAACTTTTCGGAGTAGGGTGGCCGCCGATGCGAGCGGCGTTTTTCCTGGCTATGGGTTTGATGGCGCCGCTGGCTGAGGCAGGAGCTTTGCGCGACCTGCGTTTGTGGGACTCGCCGGAAGGCACGCGCGTGGTGCTCGAACTCGGTAACGCGACGAAGCACAAGGTCTTCACGCTCGACAATCCCGCGCGCATCGTCATCGACCTGCCCGACACCCGGGGCGCAAAGCTCGCGAACCGCGTGACCGGCAAGGGCGTGGTCACGCATGTCCGTGCGTCGGATCACGCCGACGGCTCGCTGCGCGTAGTGCTCGACATGGCCACGTTCGTGGAACCGCGAACCTTCCTGCTCGATCCTGCAGACCAGTACGGCCCCCGACTCGTGCTCGACCTTGCGGGCGTGGTGGCCGAGTCCGCAACCCCCGCTGCGCCGCCGGTGCTGGCCGAAGCCTGGGAGCCGCGGCCCATCGTCGTTGCGATCGACGCCGGTCATGGCGGCGAAGATCCGGGCGCCATCGGACGCAGCGGCCTGCAGGAGAAAGACGTCGCCCTGAAGCTGTCGCGCAAGCTGGCCAAGCTGATCAACGCCGAGCCGGGCTTCCGCGCCGTGATGACGCGTGACGGCGATTACTACCTCGGTCTGCGTGAGCGCGTGGCGCGGGCGCGCAAGTTACAGGCCGACCTGTTCGTGTCGGTGCATGCCAACGCGGTCAAGAACCGTAAGATGCGCGGCTCGGCGGTGTACGTGGTGTCGCCGCGCGGCGCCACCAGCGAGCACGCGCGCTGGCTGGCGCAGAAGGAAAACGCCGCCGATCTGGTCGGCGGCATCGCGCTGGAAGACAAGGACAACGAACTCGCCGCGGTGCTGATTGACTTGTCGCAGTCCTCGACCATGGAGGCCAGCTTCGACGTCGGCGGGCGCATGCTTCAGGCGCTGGCGCTGATCAACCCGCTGCAGCGTCCACAGGTGCAGGAGGCGGCTTTTGTCGTGCTCAAGGCTCCGGACATTCCTTCCGTGCTGGTCGAGACCGCGTTCATCAGCAATCCGGAGGAAGAGCGTCTGCTGCGCGATCCGGAAGGGCAGGATCGTCTGGCGTACTCGATGTTCGAAGGCATCAAGGGTTACTTCGAGAGCTATCGCCCGCGCGAGCAAAAGCCCGAGCAGCGGACCGACGATTCGCCGCGTCTGCAGAAGGTCAGAGGCGGCTAGTCGAGCATCGCGGATAATCGCGGCCACTTCCCGAGCCGCGCGCCATGCCGATCCAGGTTTTACCCGATGTCCTGATCAACCAGATCGCGGCCGGCGAAGTCGTCGAGCGGCCGGCAGCGGTGGTCAAGGAACTGGTCGAGAACAGCATCGACGCCGGTGCTCGCCATGTCGAGGTCGAACTCGAACAAGGCGGGCTCGGCATGATTCGCGTACGCGACGACGGGCAGGGGATCGGTCGTGACGAATTGACACTGGCCTTAGCGCGACACGCCACCAGCAAGATCCGAGCGCTCGACGACCTTGAGAGCGTCGCCAGCCTCGGGTTTCGCGGCGAGGCCCTGCCCAGCATCCTGTCGGTGTCGCGCCTGATGCTGTCTTCGCGTGTCGCCGGTGAAGCACACGGCTGGTGTCTACGTGGATCGGGCTATCTGGCCGCAGGTGATGGTCCGCAGCCGCTGGCGCATCCGCCGGGCACGACGGTCGAAGTGGCCGACCTGTTCTTCAACACGCCTGCGCGCCGCAAGTTTCTCAAGAGCATCAGCACCGAGCAGCGACACGTGGAGCAGTGGATGCGGCGTCTCGCGCTGGCGCGCATGGATGTGGGCTTGAGCCTGCGCCACGATCGTCGCCGGGTGATCGAGCTGTCGGCTGCGACAACTGACGCTGCGCGTGATGCGCGCGTTGCGACGGTCTGCGGCGATGAGTTCGTGGAACATCGGATCACCCTGGACGAATCGCGGCTGGACATGCGGCTGACCGGCTGGTTTGCCCGGCCGAGCTTTTCGCGCTCGTCCACCGACTTGCAGTACTTCTTCGTCAACGGGCGTTGCGTGCGTGATCGCCTGATTGCGTTTGCCGTGCGGCGCGCGCTGGCCGACGCGATGCACTCCACGCGCCACCCCGCCTTCGTGCTGTACCTGGAACTCGATCCGCGCGCGGTCGATGTCAACGTGCACCCGCAGAAAACCGAGGTGCGGTTTCGCGAGTCGGGACGCGTGCACGATTTTTTGTTCGGCGCGATTCAGCAGCGGCTGCGCGGTCTACGTCCGGACACCGATCAGCATCGCGTGAGTTTCGCATCGCCGCTTTCGTACGCTCCCACGCAAGCGAGTGGCGAGTTCGCGTCCCGGCCACAGACCTGGGAGGTTCGTGAACCCAGCTTTCAGCAAACCGCCTGGGCCTTGATGCAAACGCCTGCGGGTGGTGAAGCCCGCGTGGTGGATGGGGTGCCTGAATCGGAGCCGCCACAATCCAGCACGCTCGGCACCGCCATTGCGCAACTGCACGGCATCTTCATCCTCGCGCAGAACACGCGCGGACTGGTGCTGGTGGATGCGCACGCGGCTCACGAGCGCGTGTTGTACGAGCGCATGAAGCGCGAACTTTCCGCCGGACGGATTCCTTCGCAGGCCTTGCTGGTGCCGCTGCCGGTGACGCTCGATGAGGACCAGGTCGAGGCGCTGGACTCTCGTCGCGCCGAACTGGCGATGTTGGGTCTGGAGCTGGACCGAGCCGGCCCTGCGTCCGTGATCGTGCGCGCGGTGCCGCCGGTGCTGGCGCGCGAGGATGTGACGGCGCTGGTCGCAGGCCTGGCTCGGGAGGAGGGAAGACCGATGCCGCACGCACATCTGGGCGAGGTGCTCGATGCGCAGAGCCGCGTGCTGGCGGACGTGGCATGCCGTGCGGCGATCAAGGCCAATCGCCGTCTGACTTTGCCCGAGATGGATGCGCTGCTGCGCGACATGGAGCGCACAGAGCTCATCGACCAGTGCAATCACGGCCGTCCGACCTGGGTGCAATTGGGGCTGGCGGAACTGGACCGATTGTTTCTGCGAGGCAGGTGATGAAGCCCGTGGTCTGCCTGATGGGTCCGACCGCCTCGGGCAAGACCGGCCTCTCGCTGGCGCTGGCCGAACGCCTGTCTGCGCGCGGTCAGCCGGTCGAGATCGTCAGCGTCGACTCTGCACAGGTGTACCGCGGAATGGACATCGGCACCGCCAAGCCCGAGGCCGCTGCGCGCGCCGAGGTGCCGCATCACCTGATCGACATCTGTGATCCGGCCGATCCTTATTCCGCGGCGCGCTTCCGCGCGGACGCGCGCGCAGCAATGAGCGACATCCACGCGCGCGGACGCCTGCCACTGCTGGTCGGCGGCACGATGCTCTATTTCCGCGCCTTGACCAGCGGCTTGAGCGAGCTGCCTTCGGCAGACGCGAGCATGCGCACGCGCATTACGGCTCAGGCCGATAACGAAGGCTGGCCGGCCCTGCACGCGCAACTCGCCAAGCTCGACCCCGTCACGGCCCTGCGTCTGCATCCCAACGACGGCCAGCGCATCCAGCGTGCGCTCGAGGTGGTGGAAACCACCGGGCAGCCGCTCAGCAGCCTCCATGGCGCGCGTCCGGCGACAGCGATCGATCTTGTTTTCCTCAAGCTGGCCCTTATACCTGCGCAACGGGCGGAACTACATCGACGAATTGAGCAGAGATTGCGGGAAATGATGGCGAACGGTTTTGTGAATGAGGTGGCGCAACTGCGGTCACGCGGCGATCTGAATCCCTCATTGCCCTCGGTGCGCGCCGTGGGCTATCGCCAGTTGTGGGCTCACCTCGATGGCGAGTACGGGTTGGTCGAAGCCGGGGAAAAAACTCTGGCGGCGACGCGCCAGTTCGCCAAGCGCCAGATCACTTGGCTGCGTTCTGAGCACGATCTTTGCTGGTTGAACTCCGAAGCACCGGATGCGGTCGAGTTGGCGCTTCGGCAAATTGACGAATGGCGGTTGAAATCGTCGTGTTAAGCTCTGGACCCAAGCGGGCGGTGTACTCGCAGCGCGGCACATAACGAATACCTTGGGGGTTTCATCATGTCCAAAGGACATACTTTGCAGGAACCGTTTCTGAATGCGCTGCGCAAAGAGCGCATCCCGGTTTCCATTTATCTGGTCAACGGCATCAAGCTGCAGGGCCAGATTGAGTCTTTCGACTCGTTCGTGGTGCTGTTGAAGAACAGCGTCAGCCAGATGGTTTACAAGCACGCCATCTCGACCATCGTGCCCGCGCGCGCCGTGCGCCTGCATGACCCCGAAGCGGACGCGGCCGAAGACGGCCCCGCCGACAGCTAGGCCCGATTGTCCGTCCAATCGTTTTCAGAGCGTCCACCGACCGGCCAGCGTGCCGTTCTGGTTCACCTCGAATTCCCCAGGTCCGATTTCGAATCGGACAGGCGCGAGTTCGAGGAGCTGGCACGGTCCGCGGGCGCCAAGATCCATAGCGTGATCGGCGGTTCGCGGGTCAAACCCGATGCGGGCCTTTTCATCGGCAGCGGCAAGGCCGACGAGATTGCGGCCGTGGTCAAGGCCGGCGAGCTGGAACTTGCGATCTTCAATCACGACCTCTCGCCCAGCCAGGAACGCAATCTCGAAAAAATCCTGGAGTGCCGCGTGCTGGATCGCGCCGGCCTAATTCTCGACATCTTCGCCAGCCGCGCCCGCTCGCACGAAGGCAAGCTGCAAGTGGAACTGGCGCAGCTTCAGCATCTGGCTACGCGCCTGGTTCGCGGCTGGTCGCATCTCGACGGCCAGAAGGGCGGCATCGGCATGCGCGGCCCGGGCGAAACCCAGTTGGAAGTCGATCGCCGCCTGGTGCGCGATCGCATCGACACGCTCAAGCGCCATCTGGAAGTCGTACGAAAACGCCGCGCGCAGAGTCGCGCTTCGCGCAAGCGCAATGAGGTGCCGGCGATCTCGATCGTGGGTTACACCAACGCCGGCAAGTCCACCCTGTTCAACGCCCTGACCGGCGATGACGCTTTTGCGTCCAGCCAGTTGTTCGCAACCCTCGACACCACCGTGCGCAAGCTCGCGCTACCCACGGGCGAGCCGGCGGTGCTGGCCGACACGGTGGGCTTCGTGCGCGATCTGCCGCATGACCTGATCGCAGCGTTTCGCGCCACGCTCGAAGAATCCCGCGACGCCGACCTGCTGCTGCACGTGGTCGATGCAGCCGACCCGGAACGCATGGCGCGAATCGAACAGGTCGATGCGGTGCTCAACGAGATTGGCGCCGACGAGGTGCCGCGCTTGCTGGTGTTCAACAAGATCGATCTGCGCGAATCCGAACCGCCGAGAGTCGAACTCGATGAAGCGGGTCGTCCGAGCCGCGTGTTCGTGTCCGCCAAGACGAAGCAAGGCCTCGACGAGCTGCGCGAGGCGATCACGTTGTGCCTGCGCCCCGACATCGAAGTTCACGAGCTGTTCCTGCCGCCTTCGGCCGCTCGCCTGCGTGCGCAACTGTTCGAACATCGAGCGGTGCGTTCCGAGGCCTTGGACGAAGACGGCGTATCGCACTTGCAGGTCGTCATGCCCTACGAACGCCTGCGGGGCCTGTGCGTGCAGGCGGGTGTCGCGCCGCCGGCGCCGCCGCGCGCGTTTGAGGAATGGGAACTCGCCCCCTAGAATTCGCGGTCTTCGTCTCCACCATCACGAAGCTTCTTAAGCCGGCTCGCTTGCTGGCCAAATTCATCGCGTTGCAACGCGGCGCGCCAAATCTCTTCAAACGACAACGACGCCTCATGGCCTGGAACGAAAACGGACCGAATCGAGACCCCTGGAATCAGGGATCGGGCGGCAACAAGCCCGGCGGCGGCCCGCCCGACCTGGACGAAATGCTCAAGCGGCTCAAGGCGCGCTTCGGCGGCAAGGGCGGCAGCGGCGGCAGTTCGCGCGGCAGCAGCGGCGTGCCGCAACTGCCCAAAGGCATCATTGGCATCGTCGCGGCGGTCATCGGCATTTTCTGGTTGGCCACCGGCATCTACGTGGTGGACGAGCAGGAGCGCGGAGTGGTGTTCCGCTTCGGTGCTTACGATCGAACCGCCACACCCGGCATCGGCTGGCGCGCACCCTGGCCGTTCGAATCGCTAGAGCGGGTCAACGTCACCCAGGTTCGCCAGATCTCCGACCGGCAAAGCATGCTGACCAAGGACGAAAACATCGTCGACGTGGAATTGACGGTGCAGTACCGCGTATCCAAGGTCGAAGACTTTCTGTTCAACGTCGCCGATCCCGATCTCACCCTGCAGCAGGCGACCAAGTCGGCCGTGCGCGAGACGGTGGGCAGCAGCGAGATGGACTTCATCCTCACCGCAGGCCGCCAGGCCGTGGCCGACCAGACCAAGGAGATCCTGCAGGCAACCCTCGATGGTTACAGCGCCGGCATGGTGGTGACTGAAGTGAACTTGCAGCAGGCGCAGCCCCCGGAAGCGGTGCAGGCTGCGTTTGCCGATGCGATCAAGGCGCGCGAGGACCAGGAGCGTCTAAAGAACGAGGCCGAAGCCTACGCCAACGACCGGCTGCCCAAGGCGCGCGGCGCAGCGGCGCGGCAGATCGCCGAGGCTACCGGCTATCGCGACCAGGTTTTGGCGCGTGCCACCGGCGACGCATCGCGCTTCACCCAGTTGCTCGCGGAGTATCGGCAGGCGCCCGCGGTCACACGTGATCGCATGTACCTGGACAGCATGAGCGAAGTGATGATGGGTAGCTCCAAGGTGATGATCGACGTCGATCAAGGCAACCCCATGTTCTACCTGCCGCTGGATCAACTGATGAAATCGATACCGCGCACCGAAGGCTATCCCTCGGATTACGTCACCGTGCCGAGTGCGGGTGTCAGTTCCGGCGCCGATGCCTCGCGCTCGCGTGACCGGGGGCGCCCGTGATGAAAAACCCTCCCATCTTTCTGTTGCTGCTCCCGCTGATCGTGCTGATGCTGATCGGCGGCACCTTCTTCACGGTGGACCAGCGCGAACGAGTCCTGCTGTTCCAGCTTGGCGAAATCAGGGGCACGGACTACGCGCCCGGGCTGCATTTCAAGCTGCCTTTCGTGCAGCGCGTGCTGCGTTTCGACGGCCGCATCCTGACCCTGGACAACCAGACGGAAAACTTCCTGACGGTCGAGAAGAAGAACGTCGAGGTCGATTTCTTCGTCAAGTGGCGCATCGTCAATACCACCAACTACTACCGCGCCACCGGCGGTGAGGAACTGGTGGCGATGGACCGCCTTGCTGCCATCGTCAATCCGGCTCTGCGTGCCGAGTTCGGTTCGCGCACCATCCGCCAGGTCGTGTCCGGCGATCGCGACGAGATCCTCGATGCGCTCGAAAAGCAGGTGAAGACCAAGGTTTCCGAACTGGGCATCGAGATCGTGGACGTGAGAGTCAAGCGCGTGGATCTGCCCAAGGATGTGAGCGAATCGGTTTATCAGCGCATGCGCGCCGAGCGCACGAGAGTGGCCTCCGACCTGCGCGCACGCGGCGCTGAAGAGGCCGAGCGCATCCGCGCCAACGCCGACCGCGAAGCGCAGGTGACCGTGGCCAATGCCTACCGCGACTCGGAAACCCTGCGCGGCGAAGGCGACGCCAAGGCGGCCGAGGTCTACGCCCAGGCCTACGGCGGAGACGCGGAGTTCTACCGGTTCTACCGCTCGCTCAACATCTACAGCAAGGCTTTCGGCACGCGCGACAACGTGCTGGTGCTGGAGCCGGACGGCGAGCTGTTCAAGTACTTCAAGGGCGCGGGCAAGTAGGAGCGGTGTGGGCTGACCTGCTCATGGGAGCAGGCCTCGTGCTGGTGATCGAGGGCCTGCTGCCTTTCCTGTCGCCGCACCGGTTCCGGCAGATGCTGCTGAACTACGCCGCCATCGAGGATCGATGGATGCGGGTGATCGGGCTGGCGAGCATGGTGATCGGGCTGGTGATTCTCAACGCGGTAAAATGAGCGCGCCGCCCTTACGGCGGTATCCCTGAAAAAACCATGGCCACCAAACGCTGGATGCTGCCCGACGGCATGGAGGAAGCCCTGCCGCCGGTGTCCTGGCAGCTCGAGCGCCTGCGCCGCCGGCTGCTCGATCACTACCACGAGTCCGGCTACGAGCTGATTCTGCCGCCGCTGGTCGAGCATCTGGATTCATTGCTGACCGGCAGTGGCAGCGACCTCGAACGCCAGACCTTCAAGTTCGCCGATCCCGAAGGCGGTCGCATGCTCGGTATCCGCGCCGACATGACGCCGCAGGCCGCGCGTATTGCCGCGCGCCGTTACGCCGAGAACGAGGTCGTGCGCCTGTGCTATCTCGGCACCGTGCTGCGCACCACGCCCGACAGCCCCGGCGGTCCGCGCTCGCCGCGGCAGGTGGGCTGCGAGTTGTTCGGCGAGCCCGGCCTGTCGGCCGATCTGGAAGTGCTGCGCCTGATGCTGCGCACCCTCTCGCTCGCCGGTGTGTCGGACGTGCATCTCGATCTGGGGCACGTCGCAAATTATCGAGCGGTTATCGCCAGCCTGAATCTGGAGCCGGAGGACGAGGCCGTGCTGTTCGGCATTCTCCAGCGCAAGTCCAATCCCGACCTGGCCGACTTCGGCCGCGGACGCGGGCTCGACGGTGCGGCCGGCAAGCTCGCCGCGCTGATGGATCTCAACGGCGATGTCACCGTGCTGCAACGCGCGCGACAGACCCTGTCGGGCACCGACCCGCAGATCGATGCGGCGCTGACCACGTTGGAGCAGGCAGCGGAAAATCTGTCGAAGGAATTCCCGAACCTGCCGATACACGTGGATCTCGCCGAGCTTCGCGGGTTGCGCTATCACACGGGTCTGGTGTTCGCGGCCTTCGTGCCGGGCTACGGCCGCGAGATCGCGCGCGGCGGGCGTTACGACGGCGTGGGACGGGAGTTCGGCCGAGCATTGCCGGCGACCGGGTTTTCGGCAGACATGAACGAGCTGTTGCGACTGGGTTCGGAGTAGGGCGGCCCGTGGCCGCCATCGAAGGTTCATCGTCGGATGCGGCGGGCACGGCCCGTCCTACGCGGAGGTTGTGATGGGTAAGAGCGTTGTCGTGATTGGCGCCCAATGGGGCGACGAGGGCAAGGGCAAGGTCGTAGACCTGCTGACTGATCGCGCCCACGCGGTCGTGCGCTTCCAGGGCGGTCACAACGCCGGCCACACGCTGGTGATCAATGGCGTCAAGATCGCCTTGAACCTGATTCCGTCCGGCATCATGCGGCCCGGCGTGGCCTGCCTGATCGGCAACGGCGTCGTACTGTCCTTGCCCGACCTCATCAAGGAAATCGAGAAGGTCGAAGCCACAGGCGCTTCGGTGCGCGACCGGCTGCGCATTTCGGAAGCCACGCCGCTGGTGTTGCCGGTACATGCGCAACTCGACCAGGCGCGCGAGAAGGCGAGGGGCGAAGCCAAGATCGGCACCACCGGCAAGGGTATCGGCCCGGCGTACGAGGACAAGGTCGCGCGCCGCGCGATCAGAGTCGGCGACCTGTTTCACCGCGAACAGCTGGCGGCCAAGCTCGGCGAGCTGCTGGCCTTCCACAACTTCGTGCTGATCAACTATTTCAAGGAAGCGCCGGTGGATTTCCAGAAGACGCTCGACGCGCTGCTCGGCTATGCCGAAGTCATTCGCCCGATGGTCGCCGACGTCACCGAGCTGCTGCGCCTCGCGCTGCGCCGCGGCGACAACGTGCTGTTCGAGGGCGCGCAGGGCGCGCTGCTCGATGTGGATCACGGCACCTATCCGTACGTGACTTCGAGCAACACGACGGCCGGCGGCGCCGCCACCGGCACCGGCGTCGGCCCGCGCGAACTCGACTACGTGCTCGGCATCGTCAAGGCCTACGCGACGAGAGTCGGCTCGGGTCCGTTTCCGACCGAGCAGGAAAACGACATCGGCCAGCACATCCGCGACAAGGGCCAGGAATACGGCACCGTGACCAAGCGCCCGCGCCGCTGCGGCTGGTTTGACGCGGTGGCCGCGCGCCGCTCCATCTTCAACAACAGCGTCACCGGCTTGTGCGTGACCAAGCTCGACGTGCTCGATGAACTCGACGCCATCCGCATCTGCACCGGCTACCTGATCGACGGCAAGCCGGTGGAAGTCCCGCCCATCGGCGCCGAGGGTTTCTCCAAAGTCGAGCCCGTCTACGAAGAACTGCCCGGCTGGAAGTGCAACACCTACGGCGTGACGAGCTACGCCGAGCTGCCGGCTGCGGCAAAGACTTACCTGCAGCGCGTGCAGGAAGTCACCGAGACCGAGATCGCCATCATCTCCACCGGCCCCGACCGCGAGCACACGATGGTGCTGAGAAACCCGTTCGACTGAGAGGGACACGGTCCGCCGCGCACGTCTGCGACAGCGTTCAAGCGGCCGTCAGGCTGCGGCCGATGATGATCTTCTGGATATCCGACGTGCCTTCGTAAATCTGGCACACGCGCACGTCGCGGTAGATGCGCTCCACCGGAAAATCCTCGACGTAGCCGTAGCCGCCGAAGGTCTGGATGGCGACCGAGCACACCGCCTCGGCGGTTTCCGAAGCAAACAGCTTGGCCATGCAGGCCTGCTCCAGGCAGGGAACGCCAGCGTCCTTGAGTCTTGCCGCCGACAGCACCAACTGGCGCGCAGCTTCGAGCCGGGTCTTGGCATCGACCAGCCGGAAGCTCACGGCCTGGTGGTCGAGCAGAGACTTGCCGAAGGATTTGCGCTCTGCCGCATAACGGATCGCCGCATCGAGCGCGGCCTGCGCCATGCCCACGCTTTGCGAAGCGATGCCGATGCGTCCGGTCTCCAGACTGGAGAGCGCAATGCGATAACCCTCGCCCTCGACCCCGATCCGATTTTCCTCGGGCACTTCGAGATCGTCGAAATTCAGGCTGCACGTGTCCGAGGCTTTCTGTCCGAGCTTGTGCTCGGTCTTGGAGACCGTGTAGCCCTTCGTGTCGGACGGCACCAGGAACGCGGAGATGCCGCGCTTGGGATGGGCCGGGTCGGTCACCGCGAAGACGATCACGTACTTGCCGATCCTGCCGCTGGTGATGAACTGCTTGGAGCCGTTGAGCACGTAGCGGTCGGACTTCTTCACCGCGCGCGTGCGCAGCGCGCTGGCGTCCGATCCGGCGTGGCTCTCGGTGAGCGCAAACGCACCGATGAATTCGCCGCGCGCGCCGGGCCTGAGCACGGATTCCTTCTGCGCATCCGAGCCGTAGCGCTCGACGATGGCGCAGAACGGCGCGTTGTGAACGCTCATCACGGTGGAGACTGCGCCATCGCCTTCGGCCACGGCCATCAAGGCCAGCGCGTACGACACGTAGTCCGCGCCCGCGCCGTCCCAATCGGGAGACACGGTCATGCCCAGCAAGCCCATTTCGGCCAGACCGCGGAACACCTCGGGTTCGATGGCGCAGGCTTTCTCGCGGGCGGCGGCGCCTGGTGCCAGCACTTCGCGTGAAAAACGCAGCGCGGCGTCGCGGATGAGTTTCTGGTCTTCGGTGAGCATGGATGATGGACAGGAACGAGGAAGGACGGTTTCCAGTGTCGCCCGAAACGGGGAGCGCATGTCCCCCTCTAAAGTTCAGGTCGTCCGCCATGGTCCGGAACTTGTAGTTCTGCCCAGCAAACCCGACGAGGCGCCATGAAATTGGCGCGAGGCAGACGACATGAATTCGGCACTATGGGTCGCCAAGACCGGACTGGATGCGCAGGCCACGCGCATGACGGTCATTTCCAACAACCTCGCCAACGTTTCGACGACCGGCTTCAAGCGCGGCCGAGCGGCGTTCGAGGACCTGCTCTATCAAACCGTGCGCCAGGCGGGTGGCCAGACCAGCCAGCAGACGCAATCGCCGACCGGTCTGAACCTGGGCACCGGCGTGCGCGTGGTGGCGACAGACCGCCAGTTCTCGCAGGGCAACTTGCAGCAGACCAATAACCCCTTGGACCTTGCGGTCAACGGCCGCGGCTTCTTCCAGGTGACCTTGCCGGACGGCAGCACCGCGTACACGCGAGACGGCGGGTTCCAGATCGACAGCCAGGGTCAGCTCGTCACCGCCAGCGGCTTCGCGGTGCAGCCCGGCATCACCATTCCGGAAGGCGCGCAGAGCGTGACCATCGGCGCCGACGGCACGGTGTCGGTGCAGCTCACTGGCGAGGCCGCGGGCCAGCAGGTCGGGTCGATAGCGCTTGCGGACTTCATCAATCCCGCCGGCCTGCAAAGCCAGGGCGAGAACCTGTACGTGGAGACCGCCGCCAGCGGCGCACCGCAGACCGGCACGCCGGGCCTGAACGGCATGGGGCGTGTGACGCAGGGCGCGCTGGAAGCCTCCAACGTCAACGTGGTGGAAGAGCTGGTCAACATGATCGAGACGCAGCGGGCTTACGAGATGAATTCGAAGGCGATCTCGACGACGGATCAGATGCTGGCTTACGTCTCGAACAATCTGTGAGACCGGCGATGAGCAAGAACCCCAGCTTGTTCGTAGCCGTGCTGAGCCTTGTGCTCGCAGGCTGCGCCTCGACGGCACCCGTCCGCGAACCCGCAGCGACGCCGACTGTGCAGCAGGCACAGCCTCGTCCCACTCCCGGCGCGATCTACAACGCCAGCACCGGCTTCGCGCTGTTCGAGGACCCCAAGGCCCGCGTCGCCGGCGATCTGCTGACCGTGCTGCTGGTCGAAAAAACCCAGGCGCAGAAGAAGGCGGCCACGTCCACCAGCAAGGACAGCAGCGCCGAAATCGGCAACCCGACCTTGTTCGGCCGACCGCTCACCGCGGGGGGGGGTCCGGTAGGCGCATTCGGCATCGATGGCTCGCGCAGCTTCGACGGCAAAGGTGACTCCAGCCAGTCCAACCAGTTGAACGGCAGCGTCACGGTGACGGTGATCGAGCGCCTGCCCAACGGCAATCTGCTCGTTTCCGGCGAAAAGAATCTGGAACTCAACCAGGGCTCCGAGCGGGTGCGCCTGAGCGGCGTGGTGCGGCCGGTGGATGTGCGCCCGGACAACACCATCACCTCCGATCGCATTGCCGACGCGCGTATCGAATATGTCGGTCGCGGCGCTCTGGCCGATGCCAACGCGCAGGGCTGGCTGTCGCGCTTCTTCCATTCGCCGTGGTTTCCGTTCTGAGGCACAGGCACATGCGCATCACCTCGTGGGGCTTGTTGCTTTGTCTGCTGATAGTGCTGCCGGCGCAGGCCGAGCGGGTGAAGGATCTGGCCTCCGTGGCGGGCGTGCGCTCGAATCCGCTGGTGGGCTACGGCCTCGTCGTCGGCCTCGACGGCAGCGGCGACCAGACCTCGCAGGCGCCGTTCACGGTGCAGAGTCTCAAGAGCCTGTTGAACCAGCTTGGCGTCACCATTCCGCCGGGCGTGAACCCGCAGCTCAAGAACGTCGCCGCGGTTGCGATTCATGCCGAGCTTCCCGCTTTTGCCAAGCCTGGGCAGGCCATCGACATCACGGTTTCGTCCCTGGCCAACGCCGGTTCGCTGCGTGGCGGTTCGCTGCTGATGGCGCCGCTCAAGGGCGCCGACGGGCAGGTCTACGCCATCGCTCAGGGCAATATCGTGGTCGGCGGTCTGGGTGTGAGCGGAAAAGATGGTTCCCGCGTCTCGGTCAACATTCCCAGCTCGGGCCGCATACCGAATGGCGCCACGGTGGAGCGCGCGGTCGCATCGAACTTCGATGCCGATCCAGAAATCCGTCTTGACCTGCACACGCCTGACTTCACGACGGCGGCGCGACTCGCGTCGGGCATCAACCAGTTGCTCGGCGGCGAGTTCGCACGCGCGCTCGACCCGGTGACGGTCGCGGTGCGCGGCCCGGCCGATCCGGCGGCGCGTGTGGCTTTTCTCTCGGAACTCGAAAATCTCGACGTGCAGCCCGGTGAAGGCGCGGCGCGCGTGATCGTCAACTCGCGCACCGGCACGGTGGTGGTCGGAAGCAACGTGCGCGTGTTGCCGGCCGCGGTGTCGCACGGCACCTTGTCCGTGACGATTTCGGAGAAGCCAGCGGTCAGTCAGCCCGGGCCGTTCTCGGACGGGCAGACCGTGGTGGTGCCGCGCAGCTCCATCGAAGTGAGTCAGACCGGCGGCAAGATATTCGTGCTCGATGGCGGCACATCGCTCGATGAACTCGTGCGCGCGATCAACCAGATCGGTGCTTCGCCCGGCGATCTCGTGGCCATCCTCGAAGCGCTCAAGCAGGCCGGCGCGCTGCGCGCCGAGCTGGTCATCATCTGATGTCCCTCGCCGCGCCCACACCCTCGGCCACGGACTTCGGCAGTCTCGCCAGTCTGAAGGCCTCGGCGCGCGCGAACGATCCCGAAAGCATGCGCAAGGCAGCGCAACAGTTCGAAGCCTTGTTCACGCAGCAATTGCTCAAGTCCGCGCGGGCCGCGAATCTGGGCGACGACATTATCGGCGGCGGGCAGACCGAGTTTTACCAGGACTTGTTCGATCAGCAGATGGCGTTGCACCTGTCCGATGGCAAGGGCATGGGGCTGGCGGATGTGCTGGTGAAGCAGATGATGGGCTCGGATGCAGGAGGGGCTATGCCCCGACCGGCGGCCCGAGTACCCACCACGCTTCGGTTGGCGAGCGTGCAGTCGGGGCAAAGCCCCTCCTACAGTCCGCAAACCTTCATCGGCCAGATCAAACCCCACGCCGAACGCGCCGCGCGCGAACTCGGTGTGCCTGCCGAGGCGATCATGGCCCAGGCCGCGCTCGAAACCGGTTGGGGCGCGCACGTCGCGAAGAAAGCAGACGGCAGTTCCAGCCACAACTACTTTGGCATCAAGGCGAACAAGAGCTGGGACGGCGCGCGCCTAGAGAAGACGACGCACGAACATCTCGGCGGCCGCATGCAGAAAGTGTCGGCCGAATTCCGCTCTTACGAATCGGTAGGCGCGGCATTCGACGACTACGTTGCCTTCCTGAAATCCAACCCGCGCTACGCCGAGGTGCTGAAGCAAGGCGATAACGCAGCGGGTTTCGCGCAGGGCTTGCAGGCTGCGGGCTACGCCACCGATCCGGCCTATGCCGACAAGCTGCTCAAGCTGGTCCGCAGCGAGTCGATAAGCAGAGCAGGGACCGCCAGCTCGGAGAGGTCCGCCTAAGCCATGTCCGATCTCCTCAACACCGGCGTCTCCGCGTTGCTCAGCTACCGCAAGGCGCTGGACACGGCCGGGCACAACATTGCCAACGTCAACACACCCGGCTACACGCGCCAACGCGTGGACCTGGTCTCGCGCCTTGGCGGTCCGGCGGGCGACGGCTATGTCGGCAGCGGTGTCAACGCTTCCGGCGTGCGACGCATCACCGATTCCTTCGTCGGCGCGCGCATCGTGGCGGACAGCTCCAGTTACGCGCGTGCCGAGAGTTTCGAGAGCATCGCGTCGCAGCTCGATACGTGGCTGTCGGATTCGGCGACCGGACTGGGCACGCCACTCAACGAATTCTTCGACAGTCTCAACGCGCTCGCAGCAAATCCTGCCTCCACCGCCAACCGCCAGTCCGCCGTCAGCGACGCGCAGGGCCTGGCAACCCGCTTCCGCAGCCTGCAAGGGCAGCTCGATTCGCTGCAATCGGAAGTCAACGCACGCGTGCGCCAGAACGTGGACGAGATCAACTCGACCTCGCGCTCCATCGCCGGCCTCAACGAACGCATCGCGCAGGCGAAGGGCGCTGCGGGCGGCCAACCGCCGAACGATCTGCTCGACCAGCGCGACCAGCTCATTCAGCAGCTCGCCGGCAAGATCGGCATCACCACCAGCGAGGCCGACGACGGCTCGATCAACGTCTTCACCGGCAACGGCCAGGCGCTGGTGCTCGGCAAGCAGACGACTCCGCTCGGCATCGCAGACGATCCCTTCGCCAGCGGTCGGCTCGATGTGACGTTCGGCGGCACGCCCATCACCCGCCAGATCGGTGGTGGCGCGCTCGGAGGTTTGCTCGATGCGCAGCGCGAAGTGATTCAACCGACTGCGGCGCAGCTCGGACGCATTGCGGTCGGGCTGGTGCAGACCTTCAACGCGCAGCACGCCCAAGGCGTCGATGCGGCAGGGCAGGTCGGCGGCAACTTCTTCACGCCGATTGCGGGGGACGCGCGGGCCGCGCGCAGCAACACCGGCAGCGCCCAAGTAGCTGTGGGCTTCAACGATCTTGCGCAACTCGGAGATGGCGAGTTCCAGTTGCGCTACGACGGCGCGAACTGGCAGCTCACCAACGCCGCAACTGGCGCGGTGCTGCCGACGTCCGGTACCGGCACACCGGCCGATCCGCTTGTCGCACAGGGCCTGAGCTTCAACGTGTCCGGTGCCGCGTCGGCGGGCGATCGCTTTCTGGTTCGACCCACCGGCGAAGCGGCGGGCAAGCTGCGGGTTGCCATCACCGATCCGGCCAGAGTCGCTGCGGCCGCAGCCGGTAGCGCGCCGAATTCCAGCGACAACACCAACGCGCGCGCGCTGCTCGGGCTGGGTTCGCAGGCCGTGCTCGATGGTGGTCGCAGTACCTTCAACTCGGCTCAGGCGGCGCTGGTCGCGGGTGTCGGCAACCAGGCGCAGCAGGCCGGCGTTGCCCGATCTGCGCAGGAAAGTCTGCTGGCGCAATCTCAGGCGACGCGAGACTCGGCTTCAGGCGTGAATCTCGACGAAGAAGCTTCCGATCTCGTGCGTTTCCAGCAGGCGTACCAGGCTGCGGCGCAGGTCATTGCAGTGGCCGATACGGTTTTCCAATCGCTGCTTGCCGCCACGCGGAGATAAGCCATGAGAGTCTCGACTTCCGCGCTGCACCAGCAGGGCATCGCCAACATCCTGCGCAACCAGGCTGAACTGGGCAGGACGCAGAACGAGTTGTCGCTGGGCACGAGGCTGGTCAGCGCCAAGAGCAATCCGGCGGAGTGGGCGAGGGCGGCGGGGCTCGACCAGCATCTGGCGCAACTCGACCGCTATCGCGGCAATGCTTCGGTGGCGCAGCATCATCTCGGTCTGGAAGAGAATGCGCTGTCCTCGGCCTCCGACGCCTTGAACCGGATTCGCGAGCTGGCCGTGCAGGCCAACAGCGCTTCGCAGTCTGCTGAATCACGCCGTTCGATTGCACAGGAAATGCAGTCGCGCATCGACGAGTTGCTGTCGATCGCCAACAGCGACAACGGCGAGGGCCGATATCTGTTTGGTGGCTCGGCCGATGCCGTAACGCCGTTCTCGCTGAATGTTTCGGGCGCCAGCTACTCGGGAAATCAGAGTACGCGGCTGGTGGATATCAGCACCGAGCGCAGCATTGCTCTGGGCGACGCGGGCGATACGGTCTTCCTCGATTTGCGCAGCGGCAACGGCAGCTTTGCGGTGTCCGCTGCCGGCACGAACACCGGCACGGCCAAGCTGGACAGCGCCAAGCTTTTCGACGCCAACGCCTGGGACGGCGACAGCTACACGCTCAGTTTTAACGCCGGCAACTACGAGATTCGCGACGGCGCCAACGCCATGGTCGCGACAGCGGCCTACCAAAGCGGCACCGGCATTCGCTTTCGTGGGGTCGATCTCGCCGTCAGCGGTACGCCTGCGGACGGCGACAGTTTCAGCATCGCGCCAAGTCAGTCACAAGATATTTTTGCGACCGCACAGAAACTCGCCGCACTGGCCGGCGCGATGCCCACCACCGCGGCCGGCCGTGCACAACAAGCTACTGCGCTCTTCGGCGCGCTGGAAGAACTCGATGGCGCGCTCGATCACTTGTCCGAGGTGCGCTCCACGGTCGGGCATCGACTCAAGGCGCTGGACGACGCGGCCGAGCAGGTCGACACGCTCGACCTGCAATCGCAGTCCACGCTCTCCGGTATTCGCGATCTGGACTACGCCGAGGCCACCGCGCGGCTGAGCTTCCAGCTCACCGCGCTGCAAGCCGCGCAGCAGTCGTACGCGCGCGTGCAGGGCCTGTCGCTGTTCGACTTTCTCCGTTGATCGCTCGCATTTCTCCGCTCATCAAGCGCATGCATCAACGCTAAAGATTTCGCAGAACCCGCCGACAACCTCTTCAGCACCGGCACTCAATCCAAACCGCCGAAGCTCAAGCCCAAAGGCACGTGCCCGGCGGGGACCTTTCATCAACAGGAGTTACGACCATGCCGCAAACCATCAACACCAACGTCTCTTCGCTCAACGCGCAGCGCAACCTCAACACCTCGCAGGCTTCGCTGGCGACTTCCTTGCAGCGCCTGTCTTCGGGCCTGCGCATCAACAGCGCCAAGGACGACGCCGCCGGCCTCGCCATCAGCGAGCGCTTCACCACGCAGATCCGCGGCCTCGACCAGGCCGGGCGCAATGCCAACGACGGCATCTCGCTGGCGCAGACCGCCGAAGGCGCGCTGGTGGAAGTCACCAACAACCTGCAGCGCATTCGCGAACTCGCGGTACAGAGCCGCAACGCCACCAACAGCGCCTCCGATCGTGCCGCACTCAACGTGGAAGCGCAGGCCCTGCGTTCGGAAATCGACCGCGTTGCTTCGCAGACCTCGTTCAACGGCGTGTCCCTGCTCGATGGTTCGTTCACCAACCAGGCCTTCCAGGTCGGCGCCAACGCCGGCCAGACGATCAGCATCGCTGCCATCGTGGACTCCTCGTCCGCCAACCTCGGCACCTATTCCAGCGCCCAGGTCACCGGTGCTGCCGCCAGCACCTTCACCGCTGTCACGGCCGGCGATCTGACCATCAACGGCACCAGCGTCGGCGCCATTGCCGCCGACACCAGCGCCACCGAGCGCGCTGCCAGCCTCCGTACGGCGGTGAACTCCGTGGCCGATACGACGGGCGTGTACGCGGTGAACGACACGGCGACCACGGTCACGCTGGTCTCGACCTCGGCTTCAGTGGTCGTCGCCCACGCAGGCGCCAGCTCGACAGTAGCCACCACCGGCCTGACGGCTGGCACCACGGCGCTGGCCAACACCACGGGCTTCGCGACTCTGGATATTTCCAACGTCGCCGGTGCGGATTCGGCCCTGCGCCAGATCGACGCGGCGCTCAACTCGGTCAGCTCGGCGCGCGCCTCGCTCGGTGCGGTGCAGAACCGCTTCAGCTCGGTGGTCGCGTCCTTGCAGACCACGTCGGAGAACCTGTCCGCCTCGCGCGGTCGCATTCAGGACGCCGACTTCGCCAAGGAAACGGCCAACTTGACGCGCTCGCAGGTGCTTCAGCAGGCCGGCACCGCAATTCTGGCCCAGGCCAACGCGGCGCCGCAGAACGTGCTGAGCCTGCTGCGCGGGTAATCGGACTCCTTCCCCAATTGCGGGAGAGGGTTGGAGTGAGGCAGTCGCGGAGGCGATCTCACACTGACCCTCTCCCGTAAGCCGGGCAGGGAACTCGAAGGAGGTCCTCATGACCACCGACATCCAGTTCAATTCGAAGGCCGTCTCCATTTCCGGAGGCGGCTTTCGCGTGTCCCCACATCAGGAACACGCAGCGATCGAGCCGCAGATGATCGCGGCAGCATCGGTCGATCTCCAAAGCGCGCTGAAGGAGCTGGCGGTGCGCACCGCTCAATCCGGGGCGGAACTCCAATTCCGCGTCGACCAAGACTCTGGCCGCGTGATCGTCAGCATCGTCGATCCGAAGGACGGAACGGTGCTGCGCCAGATTCCGGGTGAAGAAGCGCTGCGCATCGCACGCATGCTTGCGCCCGACAAAACTCATCTGATCCAAGTGCGCGCCTGAGGGCGCGAGCTTCGGCACTCCATCGAGAAACGACATGGCCATCTCATCCGCAGGAATCGGTTCCGGTCTGGACGTGCAGAGCCTGGTGTCCCAGCTCGTCGCGGCCGAACGCGCACCGGCGGAAAACCGCCTGAATCTGCGCGAAACCACGGCTCGAACGACGCTGTCGGCACTGGGAACCTACAAATCGGTGCTGAGCGGATTTCAGACTGCGGTCAACGCGCTCAAGGGCATCAACAGCAGCCTGGGCAAGCTGGCCACAAGCTCGTCCGAACCGACCTTGTTCAGCGCCAGCAGCTCGGGTTCTGCGGTCGCCGGAAGCTTCAACGTGGAAGTGATTCAGCTTGCGCGGGCGGGCAAGATTGCGACCGACGTGTACGCCTCCGCCAGCACAGTCGTCGGCAACGGCACGGTGACTCTGAGCGTCGCGGGCGAGTCCTTCGACATCACGCTCGCCGACGGCGACAACACGCTTGCGGCGCTGCGCGACAAGATCAATCAGGCCAGCGACAACACCGGCGTCAGCGCTGTCATCCTTAACCAGAACGGTGGTGCGCGACTGGTACTGACCTCACGTGAAACGGGCGTCGCCAATACGGTGAGCCTGTCTTCGGCGGCCGCGATCGGCGGTGCCTCGTTCGTCAACACCAGTTCCGTGCAGACGGCGCTCGACGCGGAAGTGGAGATCGACGGCTTTGCCTACAGCAGCGCATCGAACACGCTCGACAAGACCATCGACGGCGTGACCATCAACCTCCTCAAGGCCGTACCGGGAACGGTCGGTACGCTGGGCTTGAGCCTCGATTCCAGCGCCTCGTCCGCGGCGGTGGAGAACCTGGTCAAGAGCTACAACGCGCTGGTGGCCACGGTCTCGACCTTCACCCGCTACGACGCCTCGACCCGGATTGCCGGGCCGCTGTCGGGCGACGCTTCGGTGCGCACGACGCAGCAGCAGGTCCGCGGCATTCTCGGCAGCGTGGTTGGATCGGGCGACTACAGCGTGCTGTCGCAGCTCGGCGTGAGCACGCAGAACGATGGCACGCTGAAGCTCGACAGCAGCGAGCTCACGAGCGCATTGCAGGCCGATCCGCGGGGCGTGAAGAATCTGTTCGGTGCCAGCGATGGTTATTCCACTCGCCTGTCCGCGCTGCTGGAAGGCGTGCTCGGCAGCAGTGGTGCGATTAAGTCGGGCACCGAAGGATTGCAAGCGCGACTCGACGACATCTCCGACCGTCGCGACGCGCTCGACCTTCGAATCGCCGCGGTGGAACGCCGCTACCGCGCGCAGTTCACGGCGCTCGATACCTTGCTGGGACAAAGGCAGACTACGAGTAGTTATCTGACGCAGCAGTTGGCGAATCTGCCGGGGTATGGGTCGGGCTGAAGGGCCGGGTTCGTTGTAGGAGAGGCACCGCCCCGACTGCACGCTTGCAAGTCGAACTGCCGCTCAGATTCCGGAGCCGCAATCGGGGCAGAGCCCCTCCTACAAACGAGGCGAGCTGAGCGGCCAACGCATTATCACTTCCAGCCCGCCACCCTCGCGAGGTCGCGCTTCCGCGGTTCCGCGATGCGCGCGCAGCACGCGCGCGACGATGGCGAGACCCAGACCATGTCCGTCTGAACCCTGGGCCGCGCGGCCGCGAAAAAACGGCTCGAACATGCGTCCGATCTCGTCGGCATCGACGCCGGGTCCGCGGTCGCTCACGCGCAACACGGCGTGGTCGTTCTCGCGCTGCAGTCGAATCTCCACCGTCGAGCCACGGGGCGAGTGGCGCACGGCATTGCGAACGAGATTGTCGAGCGCGCGCGCAAGGCTTTCGCGTTCTGCTGGTGCGTGCAGCGGCTCTCCCGACACATCCAGCTCCACGCCCTGATGTGCCGCGTGTGGACGTTCTGCCTCGACGACTTCGCGAACGAGCGTTTCGACATCGAGAAGAGGAAGCGCTTCGGCGGAGGCCGCCTGATCGAGGCGCGCGAGCGCGAGCAGTTCGCCGACCAGCGCATCGATGCGTGCGATCTCGCGATCCGCCCGGTCCAGCGAATCCGGCGCTCGATCCTCGCGTGCCAGTTCCAGCGCGAAGCGCAGTCGCGACAGCGGTGCGCGCAGTTCGTGCGAGACATCGTGCAGCAGCCGGTCGCGACTGAGCACCAGGGTTTCGATTTGTGCAGCCATACGATCGAAATCGCGTGCGAGTCTTCCGTACTCGTCGTCGCGCGCGGTCACGGGCTCCCCGACCCGGCTAGACAATTCGCCGGCCGCAACCTTGCGCACGATGTCCTGGATGCGTTCGAGCGGCCGCACCAGATGACGCGCAACGACCCAGCCGACACAGGCAATCGCCGAGATCGACAGCAGGATCTGTAGCGCGACCGGCAGCCATCGCGCCCAGGCCGGACGCCGCGGTGGAAACTGCGTGACGATCAGGTACGCCGGCCCTTGCGGCATCTGAATGCTGCGCGACACCACCCACAGGCCGCGTGGCAGGCGCAGCTCGGTGTCTTCCGCCGTCAGCTCGTCGAGATGACGTTTGAGCATCGGCGACAGCGGCTCGCCGGACAGGCTCGCGCCGTTGCGCACGAGGAACCAGCGACGCCCGTTGTCGCGGCCCTGCGCCGCGGGCTGCGATCCGTCGTTCACCGCCTGCCGGATTTCCGCAACCAGCGCCTCGACGTTCGGCGGCCGATCGACCGTGCGCTCGAAAATCGCGTGCGCGATGAGAATGCTGGCGGCCAGGGTGACGAGGTTGGCGGCGCAGAACCACAGCAGCAGGCGGCCATAAATGCTCACGCCGATTCCTGTATGAGCTGATAGCCGGCGCCGCGAATGCCCTCGATGCGCAAGCCTTCGACCGCGGCCAGCTTCTGCCGCAGGCGGCTCACGTGCACGTCGATGGCGCGATCAAAACGTTCGAGCGGACGGTGCAGTGCGGACTGCGTCAGGCGCTCGCGGCTGACGGCCTGTCCGGCCTGGCGGGCCAGTTCAAGCAGCACCGAGAACTCGGCAGCGGTTAGCGATAGCGGCGTGTCGCCGGAGAGCGCGCGACGCTCCGACGGCCGCAAGCGAAGATTTCCCACGCGCAATTCGGCCGCGGACTCCGGCCCGACTTCGCCGCGCGTGCGACGCAGCAGCGCCTGGATACGCGCCAGCAGTTCACGCGGCAGGCAGGGCTTGGCCAAGTAATCGTCGGCGCCGAGTTCCAGCCCGACGATGCGATCCACCGGCTCGCCACGTCCGGACAGCATGACGATGGGCAGGGACTCGAACTCGCGAATCCGGCGCAGAGCAGCGAGCCCATCCATCCCTGGCAGCATCACGTCCAGCACCAGCACGTCGGGTTTCGCGCCGGCGATCTGAAGTCGCTCGATGGCGGCTTCGGCGGAGTGCACGGACTCGCTGTCCAGCCCCTGGCGCGACAGGTAGTCGGCCAGCAACCGGCACAGCTCGCGGTCGTCGTCGGCAATCAGAACAGAGGGCATGGCGCAGAGTATTCGACGCGTCGCGCGATGGCGTAGCGGGGTTTACAGAACTTTACCGGCGCGCAAGCGAGGTTAACGCTGGATCGGCATTTAATCTCCCTGCCAATCCGGTACCTCACCCAGGAGCTTTCCGATGAACTTCACCCCTAAAACTTCTCTCTTCACGCGCAGCTTCACATCCCTGCTGCTGGCCGCGGCGCTGGCCAGCGGCGGTGCCTCGATGGCCGCCGACAAGCCGCATCGCGACCCCGTGGCGAAAATGGCCGAGCATCTCTCGCTGGACGCGAGCCAGAAAACCAGCGTTGCCGCGATTTTCGAGCGCGGCCGTCCGGCGCAGGACGCACTGCGCGAACGTAGTCGCACGCACTTCAAGGCGCTTAAGGCCCTCGACCCGAAGAGCCGGGACTACACCTCGCGCTCGCAGGCGCTCGCGGACGAAGCCGGCACCCTGGCGCGCGATCGCGTCCTGCAACGCACGCAACTCGGGGCAGAGCTTTCCACTGTCCTCACCGCAGAGCAGATGAGCAAGTTTCGCGATCAGCGCGGCAAGCATCGTCAGCGCGGCGGCAAGCATTGCGAGGACGGCGCCGACACGGCCTCATGAGAACGGGGCGGTCGTCGACGCGGTGTCGCGTTCCGTAACCGCCATAGAGGCTTGGACGTAGGGCGGGCCGTGCCCGCCGACCCCGGCGGCCACGGGCCGCCCAACGCCGACGACGATGGGTCCGCCCTCAAGTAACGCCCATCGTCGCCGATACCCTGCTTGTCGATAACCGAGAACGAACATGGGCGCCATGCTTCACGCGCAGGCCATCCGGCAGTACCAGCGATCCAGCGTGGACAGCATCACGTCCAGCGCCAGCCCGCATCAGCTCGTGGCGATGTTGCTCGAAGGCGCGCTGGACCGGATCGCCCGCGCGGCCGGCGCGGCGCGCAACGGCGATCGCGCAGCCAAGCTGGCGAATGTGACCGCAGCGATCTCGATCATCGAGTACCTGCGCCTTTGCCTGGACCGCAACGCCGGATCGATCAGCGACCGGCTCGGTGCGCTCTACGACTTCTGCCTGCGCCACCTGGCCCAGGCCAACGCGGCGAACGACGCGCGCATGCTCGACGAGGTGGCGGACGTGCTGCGCCCGATCAAGAGCGGATGGGACGAGCTGCAGAAGCGTCCTGCGGAGCGTTGATCCATGAGCGATGCGAGCGAATCGTTTGCCGCGCATCCGCACTACTCGGAGCGGATGCGCGGCGAGTTCGAGTTGCTGCAGACCGCTCCCGACGAAGCGCTGCATGCGCTACTCGTCGATGAAGCCCAGGTCCTGTTGACCAGCCTGCTCGCAATCGAGGACAACGCGGTCGCGAAGTCCGACGACGACAAGGAAAGCGGCCTGGATATCGCTAGGCTGGAGCGCAAGCTCGATCTCGTGCTGCAACTGCTGGCGATGCAATTGATGCAGGCACAGACCGCGAGGGAACGGCTGGTGCAGATCAGCGCGGCGGGTGCGCGCTGGCAGATCGAAGGCGGGATTCCAGAGGCCGGCTCGCACGTGATCGCGTCGATCCAGGTACATCGCCTGTTGCCGCGCGCACTGCGCCTGCCGGCGGAAGTGCTGCACGACGAACCGGGCTGGCTGCAGTTGCGCTTTCTGGACCTGGGCGAGGCCTGCGAGGAACTGCTGGTGCGTCATGTGTTCCAGCAACACCGCCGGCAACTGGCTGGCGTGCGCAGGTCTATCGGAACCCGGCGTCCGCTATAGGAGTCAGCAGCGCAGATCGCGCCGTTATCGCGGAACAAGCGGGCGCGCGCTCGTGCCATGCCCGCGACAGTCGTTGCAGAAGTGCCGCCCTAAGTCGAGCCGGAGTAGTCGCCGGCCGCGCACGACGATACCGACGACGCTTCATCGGCCGCCACGCGCGCGATCCGTGAGCCGTCCGCACGCAGGAAGTCGCAGACCTCGTCGCGCCAGTCCGGCAACACGATGCGTTGCGCGGAGCCTGTGGGCAGTTCCACCGTGTAAGTCCCCGGCCGATGGGTGTGGCCGTGAATCAACTGCGTGACGTCGAACCGCGTCATGGTGGCGCGCACGGCCGCGGCGTTCACGTCCATGATGTTCTCGGCCTTGTTGCGCTTGGCCTGGTCGCTGCCGCTGCGCAGGCCACCGGATATTTTCTCGCGGCGCGCGCGCGGCAGGCGCAGGAAGATCCACTGCACCGGGCGCAGCCGCGAGAACCGGCGCCAGCGCTGGTAATCGCGGTCGTCGGTGCAGAGCACGTCGCCGTGCGAAATCAGACTTGCGCGGCCGTTCAGCTCGATGCGATGCGGGTCGGGCAGCAGCCGCACGCCGGTGCGCCGGAAAAACGCCGCGCCGACCATGAAGTCGCGATTGCCGTGCTGGAAGTACACCGGCACGCCGGTCGCCGTCAGCGCTGCCAGACCCGCGACCTCCGCTTCGTAGAACGGCATGCCGACGTCATCGCCGATCCAGGTTTCGAACAGGTCGCCGAGGATAAAGACCGCAGCCGCTTCGCGCGCCGGACCTTGCAGGAACAGCAGGAAGCGATCGCGCAGTGGCGAAGGCTCGACAGGCAGGTGCAGGTCCGACAGGAACAGCGTCGGGCGCGGTTCCTTCATGACATCCCGGCGCCGCGCGCAGCGACTTACTGCAGCAAGGTCGCCTTGCGGATCACCACGGCGGTCTTGGGCACGTCGCGGCCGGTGGGCGGCAGGTTGCCGGTGGGCGTGGTGCCGATCTTGTCGACCACGTCCATGCCCTCGATGACCTTGCCGAACACGGCATAGCCCCAGCCGTCCTGGCCCGGATAGTCGAGAAAGCCGTTGTCGCCGTGATTGATGAAGAACTGCGCGCTGGCCGAATGCGGTGCACTGGTGCGCGCCATGGCGATCGTGCCGCGCGTGTTCTTCAGACCGTTCTTGGCCTCGTTCTCGATGGACGAGCGGGTGTTGCGTTCCTTGCCTTTCTCGTCGTAGCCGCCGCCCTGGATCATGAAATTCGCGATCACGCGGTGAAACACGATGCCGTCGTAGTGACCGTCCTTCACGTACTGCGTGAAGTTGGCGACGGACTTCGGCGCCTTGACCGGATCGAGTTCCAGCACGATATCGCCGAGGCTGGTTTCCAGTTTGACCTTGGCGGTTTGCTGGGCGGGTGCAGTGGTCATGACAACTCCAAGAGTGAGGGACAGCAGGAAGGCGAGCAGGCGCATGGGTGAAAGGTCTTCTCGTCGATGGGGATGAAAAATATCAGGCGGCTTCGGACAGGTCGTCGCGCTCGACCTCGCTCATGGCGTGGCGCAACACGTCCAGCCCTGCTCCAGGGCGATGCGCTTTTTCGGATAGCACGCGGCGGAACGCGCGGCCGCCGGGTTGGCCGCGAAACAGTCCGAGAATGTGGCGTGCGATGCGCACCAGCGGCGTGCCGGCGCGCAGTTCCGCCTGGATGAAGGGCACGTACTGCTCGAAGAACGCGATGCGGTCGAGCAGCGGTTCTTCCTCGCCGTCGAATAGCACGGCCTGGAGTTCGGCCAGCAGGAAAGGGTGGTCGTAGATTTCGCGTCCGATCATCACACCATCTACGTGGCGCAGATGGCGTTCGGATTCCGCCACGGTCTTGATGCCGCCGTTGATGACGATGGTGAGTTCCGGATGGTCCTGCTTGAGCCGGTACACCATCGGGTAGTCCAGCGGCGGAATCTCGCGGTTCTCCTGCGGCGAAAGACCCGACAGCCAGGCCTTGCGCGCATGCACGACGAACGTCGTGCAGCCTGCTGAGGCAACGGTCTCGACGAAGCTGCGCAGGAAGTCGTAGCCCTCGAGATCATCCACGCCGATGCGGTGTTTGACGGTCACCGGCAGCGAAGTCGCTTCGCGCATCGCGGTAATACAACTCGCCACCAGATCGGCGTCCTTCATCAGCACCGCGCCGAAGCAGCCTGTCTGCACGCGATCCGAAGGGCAGCCGCAATTGAGGTTGATCTCGTCGTAGCCGAACTGTTCGCCCATCTCCGCGCAACGCGCCAGCGCGGCCGGATCGGAGCCACCGAGCTGCAAGGCAACCGGATGCTCGATTCCATCGAACCGCAGATGCTTGTTGGCGTCGCCATGCAGCAACGCGCCGGTGGTCAGCATCTCGGTGTAGAGGCGCGCGTCCTTGGAAAACTGGCGATGGAAGTTGCGGCAGAACCGGTCGGTCCAGGCCATCATGGGCGCGACCGAAAGACGCCAGGGATTGTGCTGAGACTGGGGCTTCAAGCGTGTTCTTCTACGAGAGGGGCCGCGAATTCTATCGTGTCACCGTGAGGCGGGTCGTCAGGATAGGCCCGTCGTGGCCCTCACCACACGCACCAGCGCGGCGCCTCGGGGGTCGATAGAGCCGTCGGCCGCAACTTGAGCGGGGGGCTTGTCCAGATCCGTCTGATCGAAACCCGCTTCGCGCAGGGCAGCGGTCGCTTCGTCGACGGACGCGAAATGCAGGTGCACATTGCCGCGCACGAACGTGGACAGCATTTTCAGGAACAACGCAATGCCGGCGCCGCGATTCTCGCCGGCGAGATGCAGGTCGGACAGGTACAGTCCCTCTTCGAAACCGGCGAGTGTGCGGGCGAATCGATGCCACATGCCTAGCACGGCCGTGGTCGGAAAGTAGTTGATCAGACCCTCGGTGATGATGGCCAGGCCCTTCGTCGAGTCGAGCGAAGACGCAAGCTGTTTCAGCGATAGCGCACCCTCGTCGGCCAGCGCGTCGAGTTCCACCACGCGATGACCGGGGGTCAGCAGCCCGGCCGTTTCGAGCAGGCGAAGTTTGCGCGCCGCCATGCCCGGAAGATCCGCCTCGATGTACTCGATGCGAGTGCCGAACCTGCGCTTGAAATCCCAGCCGCGCGGCGAAAGGCCGGCAGCGATCTCGATGACCTGCGATATCGCGCCGCTCTCGATGGCGTCGGCAAGCTGCGCATCGATGTGCCGATGGCGCGCCAGCAGAATGCCTTCCAGGGTGGGCGCGCCGATGCGTCGCGCCGCGGCGAAGAAGGGACGTGCGGCATGAACCATCGCGCGCCCCTCACGCGTCACCAGCGCGGGATGCGATAGCCCGTTGCGGTACCAGGTGTAGCCGGTGTAGTGCGCGGTGGGACTGATTCGATCAGAGGACACGACGGCGATACCTCAGGGGTTTGCAGTGGTGCGTGATGGCCCACAGCACACGGCCGAGCGCGGGAATGCTCTCCGCCGCCATCGATTTGCCGGTGTTGAGCAGCGCCACGGAGATGTCGCGGTCCGGGTCGGCCCAGCACACGATGTTGATGAAGCCCAGGTGTCCGAAGGCCTTGGGACAGCTGCCGCCATAAAGGCCGAAAGGCTTTTCGCCGAGGATGAAGCCCGGCGAGAAGCGGATCGGCACCAGCAGGATGCGATCAATCTGGAGCTTTCCAACCGGGTGGATGGCCCGCGCCACGGTCTCTGGCTGGAACACGCGGCGACCGTCCAGTTCACCGCCGTTGAGCAGCATCTCGTAGAAGCGGCATGAATCGTCGGCGGTGGAATGAATGTTCGCGGCCGGTACGACGGAGGAGAGGAACGCGTCCTCGTTGCCGAGCGGCGCCAGCTTTTCGAACTCCATGCCCAGCGCGCGCTTGGCGACGAAGCTCAACGGAAATCCGAGCTTGGGACCGGTGGAGTAATTGAGTGCCATGCCGGCGCGGTTCTCGGGCGCAAGCCCGTAACTGAGATGACGACAACCCAGCGGTTCCGCCAACTCCTCGCGCAGCACCTGCGGCAGTTCGCGCCCGCTGACTCGCCGCACCAGTTCGCCCACGATGTAGCCGGCGGTCACGGCGTGATACGACTGCTGCTGGCCCAGGCCGGAGCTGGGCTTGGCGGCGCAGAGCAGGCGGATGACCTCGTTCCAATCCCTGAGCAGGGACGGATCAACGTTCTTCACCGGCAGCGATGGAATGCCGGCGCGGTGGGCGAGCAACTCGCGCAGGGTCGTGGCGCCCTTGCCCTGCGCTGCGTACTCGGGGATGTAATCGGCGACGCGGTCGTCGAGCTGGAGTTTGTTCTGCTCGATCATCTTGTGCGCGAGCATCGCGGTGATCGACTTGGACGCGGAGTAGAGGCAGATCGGCGTTTCCGGCGTGAGCAGAACCATGGGCGCACGGTAGTTGTCCGGGCCGTTGCCGCTGGCATGACCGATGGCGCGATTCAGCACCACATGACCGCGACGGCGAATCGTGAGCTGAATGCCGGGGTGCAGGCCGGTGCGATACATGGCTTCCACCGCCGACCAGATTTTGCGCGCGGCCTGCGGGGCCAGTTCCGCCTCGCCGGGCGCGCACTCCCGGCGCGAGTCGTAGCTCGTGATGTATCCCAGGTCGCCCGGCACTTCGATCAGATTTTGTCGCTTCGCCACTCAGCACTCCAAGGATCGCGGAGCGCAGATTGGAGTCGCTGGGTGCAACAGGGTCAATGTCGATTGCGCCAGCTCGTCGAGCGTGCAGGGCATGTCCCAAGCTGCCTCTCGTCCTTGCTTGAACTAGAGTGGGATCAGCGACCCCGTTGAAGAGAAACACCATGAATGCCCCCCACATGCCCAGCCTCAATCTCAGCACTTCGGTGCGCGACCAGGTCTCGAAGGAAGAGTGGGATCTGCGCGTGGACCTTGCCGCCGCCTATCGTCTAGTTGCGCTGTACGGCTGGGACGATCTGGTGTTCACGCACATCTCCGCGCGGCTGCCCGGGCCGGAGCATCAGTTCCTCATCAATCCCTACGGCTGGATGTTCGAGGAGATCACCGCGTCCTCGCTGGTCAAGATCGATCTGCATGGCCGCAAGCTGATGGACTCGCCGCACGATATCAACCCGGCCGGCTTCACCATTCACAGCGCTATCCACGAAGCACGCGAGGACGTGGTCTGCGTCATGCACACGCACTCGATCAACGGCGTTGCCGTGTCGGCACAGAAAGAGGGCCTGCTGCCGCTGTCGCAGACCGCCGTCATCGCGGGCGACTCGCTGGCCTATCACGACTACGAGGGCATCGCCCTGTACGAAGACGAGAAGCCGCGACTGGTCGCGGACCTGGGCCACAAGATGAGCATGATGCTGCGCAACCACGGCTTGCTCGCGCTGGGCAAGAACTGCGCAGATGCGTTCATGCGCATGTACTTCCTCGAAGCCGCCTGCATGATCCAGGTGCGCGCGCTGGACGGTGGCCGCGAGATGCACGCGGTGCGGCCGAGCATCCTCGACAACATCGGCGAACAGGTGGAGATGGTGACGCGCGGCCTGTACGGCTTGCTGGCCTGGCCGGGTCTGCTGCGCAAGCTGGATCGGCGGAGTCCGGGGTATCGGGACTAGATCGGCGCTTACTACAAAAGGTATTCGCCACGGATTACACGGATGAACACGGAGTAAAAGCGTTTGGGATGTTTCGCTTTCATCCGTGTTCATCCGTGTGATTCGTGGCAGAAAGTGTTTCTCCTCGAACAAAGCGCACGACTGCGTCGGTCAACACATCGGGCTGATCGCGATGAGGCGAGTGGCCGCAGTCCGCAAGTTTCAGCAATTGCGCTTGCGGCGCCAGCCGCGCAATCGACTCGATCTGCGCCATCGTGCCGTACTCGTCGTTCTCGCCCTGCACGGCGAGCACGGGGCAAGGCAGGCCGGCGAGATCCGCTTCGATATTCCAATGACGGAACGCAGGATTGAGCCAGATGTCGTTCCAGCCCCAGAACGCGGAATCCACGTCGTCGTGATAGCGCGCGAGCCTCATGCGCAAGTCGGTTTCCAGGTACGCCGTTCGCACCTTGGCGATGCTGTTCACGCTCAGGTCTTCGACGAACAGGTGTGGCGCCAACGCGATGACGCCGCGCACGCGATCCGGAAAGCGAGCGGCGTGAAGCAAGGCAATCGATCCACCGTCGCTGTGCCCGAACAGCCAGGGTCTGTCGTGCTTGGTGTCGATGCCGAGCGCCGACAGAAATGCAGGCAGCACCTCGCAGGCCTGCGTGTGCATGAAGGTGGCCGGCCAGTGTTCGTCAGCCGGCCTTGGCGTGGAACGTCCGTAGCCAGGCCGCGAGTAAACCAGGCCGCGGAATCCGCCGGCCTCGCACAAGCGGCGCGGGTAGTCGCGCCACATCCCGACAGAGCCCAGGCCTTCGTGCAGAAAGACCAGCAGCGGCGCTTCCCTGCGTTCGGCCGACAGCCACTGATATTCGAGGTCTTGCGTTCGACCCGCGTGTTCGATCGATAGGATTTGCGTCAGCACGGTGTTCAAGAGCGAGCGCCCATCCGTTTATTCTCGCGCTGCGGGTTCCTGCACCTTGCCTGCTTCCAGTTCGCGCAAGCGGAACCGCTGAATCTTGCCGGTCGGGGTCTTCGGCAGCTCCGCGATGAAGTCGACGCGCCGCGGATACTTGTGCGGCGCCAGGCGCTCTTTGACGAAGCGCTTGATCTCGACGGCCAGCGAATCGCTGCCTTCCACCCCGGGCTTGAGCACGACGAAGGCTTTCGATTTGACCAGGCCGTCGGCGTCGGTGATGCCGATGAGCGCAGCTTCGAGCACGGACTCGTGTTGCATCAGGCAACTCTCGACCTCGAACGGCGAGACGTACTGGCCGCTGACCTTGAGCATGTCGTCGGAGCGGCCGGAGTAGGTGTACCAGCCCTCTGTATCGCGCACGTACTTGTCGCCGGTCCTGGTCCAGGTGCCGAGGAAGGTGCTGCGCGATTTCTCGCGGCTGCCCCAGTACATCAGCGCACTGCTGTCGCCCTTGACGTAGAGATCGCCGACTTCGCCGTCCGCAACGGGCGAACCCGTGTCGTCGAGCAACTGCAATTCGTAGCCGGGCACCGGCTTGCCGCTGGTGCCGTAACGCAGATTGTCGGCGCGGTTGGACAAGAAGATGTGCAGCATCTCGGTGGAGCCGATGCCATCGAGAATCGGGCAGCCGAAATGCGCATTGAAGCGCTCGCCGATTTCGCGCGGCAGCGCTTCGCCGGCCGAGGCGCAGCGACGCAGACGCACCGACTCGCGCGGCGGAAGCGAGGTTGCAAGCATGGCCGCATACAGTGTCGGCACGCCGAAGAACACCGTCGGCTGGCGCTCGATCAAGCGCTTGAACACCACGTCCGGCGTCGGCCGCTCGGCCATCAGCACCACGGTGGCACCGACGCTGAGCGGGAACGTGAGTCCGTTGCCCAGGCCGTAAGCGAAGAACAGCTTGGCGGCGGAGAACGTGACGTCGTCCTCGCCCAAACCGAGCACCTTGGCGCCATAGGTCGCTGCGGTGGCGAACAGATTGCCGTGCGTGTGCACCGTGCCCTTGGGCTTTCCGGTGGAGCCCGAGGAGTAAAGCCAGAACGCGATGTCGTCGCGTCCCGTGTCGGCCGGCGCGTCGTGCTCGCTGCCCGCCACGACCAAGTCTTCAAAGCGCAGCACGTCTTGCGGCAGATTCTCGTCGCCGTGCGAGACGATCAGGTGCGCGGGCCTGGTCGCCGATTTTTCGATCGAAGCCTGCAAGCAGGACAGCAAACCCTGCGAAACGATCACGGCTCGCGCGCGACTGTGATCGATCATGTAGGCGTAATCGTCCGCACTCAGCAGGGTGTTAGCCGCAACCGGCACGACGCCGGCGTGCAGGCAGGCCATAAAAGCGACCGGCCAGTTCATGGTGTCGTGCGCGCACAGCAGCACGCGCTCTTCGCGGCGAATGCCCAAAGCTATGAGCTGCGAGGCGAGGCGCCGCACAGCGATGGCGAGATGGCCGTAGCTCAGTTCGCCGAAATTGTCGATGTACGCGGTCTTGTCGGCGCGCCTCGCATTGAGCGCAATCAGGTGCGCCGCGAAATTCAGACGTTCGGGTGCCACATCGATTTGTACGTCCTTCATGTCTCCTCCAGGTTGCGAATGATGTTGCACACATTGTCCGTGACGCTCATTGCGTTTTCGTCTTGCAAGGGCGTGTCCGTCTTGCGCAGATTAAAACTTGAGAGTAAAAATGCATCATAGTGCATTGCACGTCGAATGCGGTCGAAGGGTCTTGTTCGCGCCGCGCTACTGGGGGTTCTGTTGACACTGGCCAAGCCGCTGAGTCTTGCCTCATCGGAGGCTGCGCCCGACGAGGCGCGCGATCCGTTGCAACAAGCGCTGGGTCTAAGAGTGCGGCGGCTGCGGGCGCGGCGCGGTATCACGCGCAAGGTACTGGCGCAGATTGCGGACGTGTCAGAGCGGCACCTGGCCAATCTCGAAGCGGGCGACGGCAATCCTTCGATTTTGATCCTGCGGCAGATCGCCACCTCGCTCGACTGTTCGCTGGCCGAACTGCTCGGCGACGAAACCACCGACTCGCCGGAATGGTTGCTGATCCGCGACCTGCTTCACGGCCGATCGGTGGCGCAGCTCGAACAGGCGCGCACGATGCTGGCGAAGCTCTTCGGCAGCCCGGAGACGCGCAATCACCGGCTCGACCACATCGCCCTCATCGGGTTGCGCGGGGCGGGAAAATCCACGCTGGGACGGGGCCTTGCGAAGTACATGGGCCGGCCGTTCGTCGATCTCAACAAGGAAATTGAGCGCCTGGCCGGTTGCCGGCCCGACGAGATTCACTCGCTGTATGGTCCGGTGGCCTACCGCCGCTACGAGCGGCGCGCGCTGGAAGAGGCCTTGCATGCGCACAAGGCCTCGGTGATGGACACCCCCGGAGGGATCGTCACCGAAGCGGCCACGTTCAACCTGCTGCTGTCCAAGTGCTACACCATCTGGCTCACGGCCGCGCCGGAAGAACACATGCAGCGCGTGATCGCCCAGGGCGATCTGCGGCCGATGGCGGGCAACAAGCAGGCGATGGAAGACCTGCGCATGATCCTCAACGAGCGCACGCCCTTCTACGCCAAGGCGGACCTGTTGTTCGACACCAGCGGCAAGTCGCCGGACCACTGCATGAAGTCGGTCGCCACCGCCATCGACCGCATGCGGGCCACGCACGAGTAGGTTCGAAGGCATTTGACATGCATGATAGTGCATGCATAATAGTGCATCACCAGCAGTAGCAGAGGAGCCGTCATGCAGCCGTCGCCGCCGAAAGTCCCGAAAGTGGACTACCAGACCGAACCCTCGAAGTACCGCCACTGGCGCTTGAGCTTCGACGGCCCCATTGCGACCCTGGCGATGGATGTGGCCGAAGACGCCGGTCTGGCCCCCGGCTACAAGCTGAAGTTGAATTCCTATGACCTGGGCGTGGACATCGAACTGCACGACGCGCTGCAGCGCATCCGCTTCGAGCACCCCGAGGTGCGCACCGTGCTGGTCACCAGCCTGAAGGATCGAATCTTCTGTTCGGGCGCCAATATCTTCATGCTGGGCTTGTCCTCGCACGCCTGGAAAGTGAATTTCTGCAAGTTCACCAACGAGACGCGCAACGGCTTCGAGGACAGCAGCCGTTACTCGGGACTGAAATTTCTTGCTGCCGTGAACGGCGCCTGCGCCGGCGGCGGCTACGAGATGGCGCTGGCCTGCGACGAGATTTATCTCGTGGATGACCGTTCTTCCGCCGTCTCGCTGCCGGAAGTGCCGCTGCTCGGCGTGCTGCCTGGAACCGGTGGCCTCACGAGAGTCACCGACAAGCGCAAGGTACGTCACGACCTCGCCGATATTTTCTGCACCAGTGTGGAAGGCGTACGCGGCCAGCGTGCGAAGGACTGGAAGCTGGTCGATGAAATCGCCAAGCCCGCGGTGTTCGCCGACACGATCAAGAAGCGTGCGCTGGAACTGGCTGCGCTGAGCGATCGTCCGGCGGACGCGCAGGGCGTCAAGCTCACGCCGCTGGATCGTAGCCACACTGCTGACGCCCTCGAATACCGCTACGTTTCGGTGCAGATCGATCACGGCCGACGCCTTGCCAATCTCACGGTGAAGGGGCCGGACGCTCCTCAGCCGACCGACATCGAAGGCATTCTGAAGGCGGGCGTGAACTGGTGGCCGCTGCGGCTGGCGCGCGAGCTGGACGACGCGTTGTTGTCGCTGCGTACCAACGAGTTGGAGATCGGAACCTGGCTGCTACGCACCGTCGGCGATGCCAAGGCTGTGCTCGCCTGCGATGCCACCCTCGAAGCCCACAAGAATCACTGGTTTGTGCGCGAGACCCTCGGGTTCCTGCGTCGCTGCCTGGCACGCCTGGACGTGTCCTCGCGCACCCTGTTCGCGCTGATCGAGCAGGGCTCGTGCTTCGCCGGCACTTTGCTGGAAATTGCGCTCGCTGCGGATCGCAGCTACGTCCAGGCGCTGCCGGAAAATGCGCCGGCGTTGCAGGTGTCGGCGCTCAACTTCGGCACCTATCCGATGGTCAACGGCAAGTCGCGTATTGCGCAGCGCTTCTACGACAACGCAGCGGAAATCGAAGCCGTGCGTGCAGCACAAGGCCGCACCATCGAACCGGACGAAGCACAGAAGCTGGGCCTGGTCACCGGCGCGCCCGACGACATCGACTGGGACGACGAAATCCGCATCGCGCTGGAAGAGCGCGCCAGCCTTTCTCCCGATGCCCTCACGGGGCTCGAAGCGAACCTGCGTTTCGGCATCACCGAGACCATGGAGACGCGAGTGTTCGGTCGCCTGTCCGCCTGGCAGAACTGGATCTTCATCCGCCCCAACGCAGTCGGCGAGAAGGGCGCGCTCAAGGTTTACGGCAAGGGCGAGAAGGCCGCGTTCGATTTTCAGCGGGTGTAGGGCGGGTTAGCGGCTTTATCGCGTAACCCGCCTTCCGCGAAAGGCGGGTTACGCCGCGAAGAAGCCCGCGGCTAACCCGCCCTACGAGATTCCAAATTCAGACGGAGCCTGAGATGTCCACCATCGACTACAGCCAGAAAATCCCCAACAACGTGAACCTATCGTCCGACCGCGTGCTGCAGCGTGCGCTCGAAAACTGGCAGCCCAATTTCCTGAGCTGGTGGGGTGACATGGGGCCGGAGGGTTCGCACCAGCACGACGTGTATCTGCGCACCGCCGTGTCGGCTGAGCCGGCAGGGTGGGCGCACTTCGACTACGTGAAGATGCCGGACTATCGCTGGGGCATTTTCCTTTCGCCGCAAGTGCAGGACCGCAAGATTCATTTCGGCGAGCACAAGGGCGAGGATGTGTGGCAGGACGTTCCCGGCGAGCATCGCGCGAACCTGCGCCGCATCATCGTCACGCAGGGTGATACCGAGCCTGCGTCGGTCGAACAACAGCGCCACCTGGGCCTGACCGCGCCTTCGCTATACGACTTGCGCAATCTGTTCCAGATCAACGTCGAGGAAGGCCGTCACCTCTGGGCGATGGTGTATCTGCTGCACCGCCACTTCGGCCGCGATGGCCGCGAGGAAGCGGACGCGTTGTTGCAGCGCCGCTCGGGCCAGACCGACAACCCGCGCATCCTCGGTGCATTCAACGAGCAGACGCCGGACTGGCTGGCGTTCTTCATGTTCACGTACTTCACCGACCGCGACGGCAAGTTCCAGCTCTGCGCGCTGGCCGAGTCGAGCTTCGATCCGCTGGCGCGCACGACCAAGTTCATGCTGACCGAGGAAGCGCATCACATGTTTGTGGGCGAGTCCGGCGTGTCGCGCGTAATCGCGCGGACCTGCGAGCTGATGAAGAGGCACAACGTGGAAGCGCCGGACCAGGTGCGTGCGCTCGGTGCCATCGATCTGCAAACGCTTCAGCGTTATCTGAACTTTCATTACAGCGTCACGCTGGATCTGTTCGGCGCGGACCAGTCTTCCAACGCCGCGACGTTCTACAGCTCCGGTCTCAAGGGTCGCTACGAGGAGGGCAAGCGCCAGGACGACCACGTGCTCAAGGACATGGGTTATCAGATTCTCGACGTGCAGGACGGGAAGCTCGTCGCGAAGGAAGTACCGATGCTCAACGCGCTGAACGAAGTGCTGCGGGACGACTTCATCAAGGATTCCGAGGCGGGTGTCGGCCGCTGGAACAAGGTGATCGAGAAGGCGGGTCTGCCGTTCCGGCTCACGGTCCCGCACAAGGCGTTCAACCGCCAGATCGGCACGCTGTCGGGCGTGCGCATCGCGCCGGATGGCCGTCCCGTCACGCAGGCCGAGTGGGACGCCAATGTCGGCAAGTGGATGCCGACCGCCGCGGATCGCGCCTACGTGGCTTCGCTGATGGGCAGAGTCGCCGAGCCGGGCCAGTACGCCAACTGGATTTCCGCGCCGCTGTCCGGCATCAATAAACAGCCGCTCGACATTCCGTACGTAAGATTCAATTGATCGTTTGCACTCGATGAGTTCGCCTTCGATGACTCCACAGCAGGATCCAAATCGCGGCCCTTGGTTTGGCCGGTCTAGGCGCAATATGGCGGTCTTTGGTGCGCTCGCAGTCGGAGTTCCGAGTGCTTGCTTTTTGGTTTATTCGTTCCACCGCTCAGGTGGTATCGGCTTCTCGCTGTTCGTGGCCGTGGTGTCTATTTTGGGTGGCTGGGTATGGGGCTTTGTGATGTGGCATGCCTTCCTCGTGCCGTTCCGACGTCGTCTGATGAAGTATCGGAAACTGGCCAGCCATCAGGACTGACTGAGTTATGAGCACAGCCGCCCCAGTTGAGGTAATGAAGCAGCACCTGATCGATCCGGTCATCTGCATTCGCTGCAACACCTGCGAAGAGACCTGCCCAGTCGATGCCATCACGCACGACTCGCGCAACTACGTCGTCAACCCGGATATCTGCAACGGCTGCAACGCCTGCATTTCACCGTGTCCGACCGGGTCCATCGACAACTGGCGAAAGGTGTTCCGGGCAGAGGCCTATTCGATTGACGAGCAGTTGACCTGGGACGAGTTGCCGGAAGAAAAATCGCTGGAAGGCGTGGAAGCCGCGACGGACGATGCGAGCTTCACGCCGCCGCCACTCGACATCACGCGCGGCTCAACGATTGCACCGAAGTCGGCACCCAAGCCTACGGTCAACCTGCACACCATCAAACAGCCGGCGATGGCGACCGTGGTCGGCAACTTCCGTGTGACCGCCGCGGACAAGGACAGCGACACGCATCACGTGGTGCTCGACTTCGGCTCCTCGCTGTTCCCGGTGCTGGAAGGCCAGTCCATCGGCATCATCCCGCCGGGCGCCGACGCGCATGGCCGGCCGCATCACGCGCGTCAGTACTCGATTGCCAGCCCGCGCGACGGCGAACGCCCGCAATACAACAACCTCTCGCTCACGGTGAAGCGCGTCACCTCAGATCACGACGGCAAGCCGGTACGCGGCGTCGGCTCGAACTACGTATGCGATTTGCAGAAGGGTGATCAGGTGAAGGTGATTGGCCCGTTCGGCAGCACCTTCCTGATGGCCGACGATCCCCAATCCAACCTGCTGATGGTCTGCACCGGCACCGGCTCTGCACCGATGCGTGCGATGACAGAGCGTCGTCGCCGTATGCGCTTCCCTCTCCCCACCATCGGCTCCGCCGATGGTCCCCCCCTCCCCCGCGGGGGGGGAGGGGGCAAGGACTCGCTTCGCGAGGCTCGTGTCCAGGGCAAGCTGATGCTGTTCTTCGGCGCTCGCACTGCGGAAGAATTGCCGTACTTCGGTCCGCTGATGAGCCTTCCGAAAGACTTCATCGATATCAATCTCGCGTTCTCGCGCACGCAAGGCCAGCCCAAGAAATACGTGCAGGACTTGATGCGCGAGCGCGTCGATGCGGTCGCGAAGCTGCTGGCGAGCGATACGACGCACATCTATGTGTGCGGCCTCAAGGGTATGGAAGACGGCGTCATGGACGCGCTGCGCTTCGCTGCCGACAGCCATGGAATCGCGTGGAAGGAACTGCACCCGCGGCTGAAAGCCGAAGGTCGGCTGCACCTGGAAACCTACTGAGCCTGCTGTGCCTGTAAGAGGGGCTTTGCCCCGACCGACGGCCCGAATCCCAAACCTCGGTCGCACTGCAAGCGCCCGGTCGGGGCGAAGCCCCTCCTACGAATAGGGGCATCGCGGAAACGACGAAGGCCCGGACACCGTCCGGGCCTTCTGTATCACTGACTCGCGCCGCGGGAAAGCCCCGCGACAACGAAAATCAGGCCAGCTTTTCCTTGATGCGCGCGCTCTTGCCGGCACGGTCGCGCAGGTAGTAGAGCTTGGCGCGGGCCACGTCGCCGCGGCGCTTGACCGTGATCTCCGCAACCTGGGGGCTATAGGTCTGGAAGATGCGCTCCACGCCCTCACCGTGCGACACCTTGCGCACGGTGAACGCGGAATTGATGCCGCGATTGCGCTTGGCAATGACCACGCCCTCGTAGGCCTGGAGACGCTCGCGCTCGCCTTCCTTGACCTTGACCTTGACCTCGACGGTGTCGCCGGGGTTGAAGGTCGGAATCACCTTGCTCATCTGCTCGGCGTCGATCGCCTGAATGATCTTGTTCGTGTTGCTCATGGTTCACCTGCCTTGAAGCTCTGCTACGAATTCGCGAAGCAGCGATTGCTGTTCCGCATCCAGTTCCAGCTTTTCCAGCAGATCCGGGCGACGCAACCACGTCCGCCCCAGCGCCTGCTTGAGCCGCCACCGCGCCATGTGCGCGTGGTTGCCGCTCATCAAAATTTCCGGCACCGCCTGCTCGCGCCAGATTTCCGGTCGCGAGTAGTGCGGATGGTCGAGCAGGCCGTTAGAAAACGAATCCTGCCCGGCCGATTCCGCGTGCCCCAGCACTCCCGGCAACAGCCGCGCGATGCCGTCGATTAACACCATCGCTGCCAGTTCGCCTCCGGAGAGTACGAAATCGCCCAGCGACAGCTCCACGTCCACTTCTGATGCCACGAGTCGTTCGTCGACGCCTTCGTAACGTCCACACAACACAATCAGTCCCGCTTCTCCACTCAGCCGCTGCAACCATTGCTGGTTCATGTGCTCGCCCTGGGGCGACATCATCACCACCTTCGTCTCTGGCCCGATGCCGGCTTTCGCCGCCTCGATCGCCAAGGCCAGCGGCTCGGCCTGCATCACCATGCCGGGCCCGCCACCGAAAGGCCGCTCATCGACCTTGCGCCACTTGTTCTGTGCGTGGTCGCGCGGATTTCGCAGCGACAGCTCCAGCGCACCTTGCTCGACTGCTACTCGCGGCATTCCGTGCCGCGTCACCACTTCAACCAGTTCGGGAAACAAGGTGATGACTTCAATCTTCACCGGCGCCTCACCTGAGCCTCAATAATCCGGCTGCCAGTCCGCGACGATCACGCCGTCCTGCAAGCTCACCGACTGGATGATCGGACCGTGCACGAAGGGAATCAGCCGCTCCGTCTCACCGTCCTTCAGCACCAGCACATCCTGCGCACCGTTGCTGGTCACCTCGACCACCTTGCCCAGCGATACGCCTTCCAGGTTCTTCACCGCAAGGCCTACGAGATCGAACCAGTAGAACTCGCCGTCATCGGGCTTCGGCAAGCAGTTACGCTCGACCTGGATCTCCGAACCGATCAGCGAGGCCGCCACGTCGCGGTCTTCGATGAGGTGTCCATCGGGTCCGCTCATACGGGCAATCAATCCGCTCGTGTGCAGCTTGCCCTCGATCAGCTTCGCCTCGAAACCCGATCCCTTGGCAATCCAGCAGGGGCTGTAATCCAGGAGGTTTTCGATAGGCCGGGTAAAGGAAACCAGCTTGACCCAGCCCTTGACCCCGTACACCCCGGCGACCTTACCCAGCGTCAGCCGGTCACTCATGACGCTCAGGCTGCGGCCGGAATCGCTACCGGGACAGCGGCCGGCACGGTCGTAACCAAGTAAGCCACGCGCTCGGAAATCTGCGCGCCCTTGCTTTTCCAGTCCTGAACCTTGGCCACGTCGAGCACCAGCTTCTGCTCGCCGCCCTTGGCACTGGGGTTGTAGAAGCCCAGGCGCTCGATGAAACGGCCATCGCGCGGGCTGCGCTTATCGGTCGCAACCACGTGATAAAACGGGCGCTTCTTGGCACCGGCGCGGGCCAGTCGAATCGTTACCATGCTTGAAAAATCCATTGAGTCTCGCAGCCGGGCGGCTTTGAGAGGGCGCGTATTGTAGCGATTGGCTTGGAGAATTCCAGCAGAGATAACGCGGCAGTAGGGGGAGGCTGGTGTCTGTAGGAGGGGCTCTGCCCCGACGGGAGCTCGCCGATCCGAGCTGGCTCGGGAAATTTCAGCGCCCGGTCGGGGCTGGAGCCCCTCCTACACGCAGAGCCCCTCGTGCGACGAACTACCGCCCGTAATCGGGGCCGTCGGAAGGCAGGTACTCATACCCGCCGCCGTGACCGCGCACGGTGCGGATCACGGTGGGATCGCCGGGAACCGGTTCGATTTTCTTGCGCAGGCGGGTGACACGCAGGTCAATGGCGCGGTCGAACACCTCGCCCGGATCGGTGCCGGACAGCTCCAGCAATTTCTCGCGCGACAGCACCACCCTGGGGTGATCGGCGAACACGCACAGCAGGCCGAACTCCGCGCCGGTGACGGGCAGAATCTCGCCCGCGGAATCGACCAGACGTCGGCGCGCGCGATCCAGCCGCCAGCGGCCGAACCAGCTTTCGCCCTTCGTGTCGGTCTTGCGCTCGACCAGACCAACCGGCGTCACGGCCAGCGGCTGAATCGCGTACGTGGGACGGCGTCGCAGCACGCTGCGTACGCGCGCGAGCAACTCGCGCAGGTCGGCGGGCTTGGCCACGTAATCGTCCGCGCCCAGTTCCAGGCCCACCACGCGGTCGGCGGTGGCGTCGTTGCTGGTGAGCATGATGACCGGCACATCGCTGCCCGAGCGTAGCCAGCGCAGCACCGTCAGGCCGTCTTCGCCCGGCATGACCAGGTCCAGAATCACGCAGTCCGGAGGAGTCACTGCAAACGCGGCGCGCAGGGCGGGGCCACCGTCCAGGCTCAGCACCTCGAAGCCCTGACCGGACAGGTATTCCACGACAAGTTGGCGCACAAGCGCGTCGTCGTCCACCACGGCGATGCGGGATTTCACGGGTGGCTCCCCAGCTCAAGTGTCGAGATGCTGCCTGATTTGCTCGCGCGCTGTCTTGTCTGTATCGAACAGACGATTCAGCTCGACGGCCGAACAGGGTGCGCACTCGCGGAGTTGCTGTTCCAGCTCGTCCGCTGCGCGTTGCAATGCGAGCAGGCCGAGCGTGCCGGCGATCCCCTTTAAGGTGTGCGCGCTGCGGCACGCGGTCTCGATGTCGCCGTCTTCAAGCTGGCGGGCGATCTGGTCGGGCGCGGGCAGTGTGTCCAGGTAGCGGCGCGCTAGTTTTTCCCAGAGCGGACGGCTGTCCGCCATCTGGCGGATGGCGGTGTCGAAATCGAAATTCTGCAGGAGGGGCTCGGCCCCGACGGCGTGCCCGGATTCCGATGCGAGGCTGGGCGTGCGAGCAGCCGGTCGGGGCGGAGCCTCTCCTGCATCGGTAGTGGCGTAGGGCGGCCCGTGCCCGCCAACCCCGGCGGCCACGGGCCGCCCTACATCGATCCACTTCGTCAGCGTCGTGTGCAGTCGACTCACATCCACCGGCTTGCCCAGATGATCGTTCATGCCGGCATCCAGGCAGCGCTGCCTATCCTCGGCCATTGCGTTCGCCGTCATGGCGATGATGGGCACGCTCGCGCGCGGTGAATCGAGCGCGCGTATGCGTCGCGTCGCGTCCAGACCGTCCATCACCGGCATCTGCACGTCCATGAGCACGGCGTCGTAGTCGGCGCGCGTGGCGCACTCCACCGCCTCCTCGCCGTTGACCGCGAGGTCCACACTCACGCCTGCGCGTTGCAGCAATTCACGCGCGACCTCCTGGTTGATCTCGTTGTCTTCCACCAGCAGCACGCGCCGACCCGCGAGCGTCGTCGCGGACGGCGCGGGCGCAGGCAGCTTGGCCACTTCCATCGCGGCCTCGGAGCCGAAGGCGTTGACGATGGTGTCGAGCAGCACGGAAGGATTCACCGGCTTGATGAGAAAGCCGTCGAGCCCGGCGACCAGTGCCTGGCGCTCCACTTCCTCGCGGCCAAACGCCGTGACCATGATGATGACCGTGGGCTCGGGTTGCGCGATCTGGCGAATGCGCCGCGCCGCCTCGATGCCGTTCATGCCCGGCATCTGCCAATCCATCAGCACCAGCCGGAAGCCCTCGACGCTGGCGGCGGTGATCGCCGCGATCGCCTTCGGTCCGTCGGACGCGGACGCCACCACAAAGCCGAAGGATTCGAGATAGGCCCGCAGAATCGAAATCGCAGTCGGGTTGTCGTCTACCACTAGCACGCGCAGGCCGCGCAGGGACTTGGGCGTCGGTGCGCGCCGTGTCGTCGGCGGCGCCAGGCCGAAACGCGCGGTGAAGGAAAACGTGCTGCCGCGACCCGGCATGCTTTGAACCTCGATCTCGCCATCCATCAGATCGACCAGCCGCTGCGAAATCGCAAGGCCCAAGCCGGTGCCGCCGTAGCGCCGCGTGGTGGAACTGTCGGCTTGCGAGAACGATTCGAACAGGCGCGCGATCTGCTCGGGGCTCAGACCGATGCCGGTATCCGTCACCTCGAAGCGCAGGCGCACGAAGTCCCGGCCTTTCTTGGCCAGTTTCACGCCCACCACGATCTGGCCTTTCTCAGTGAATTTGATCGCGTTGCCGGTCAGATTGAGCAGCACCTGCCCGAGCCGTAGCGGATCGCCCACGAGCTGCGACCACAATCCCGGCTCCACCGCGAACAGCAGTTCCAGCCCCTTTTCCGCCGCGCGCAGGTTGAGCATGTCGGACAGGTTGTCGAGCACGGCAAACAGATCGAAGGGCGCCGCCTCCAGCGACAGCTTGCCGGCTTCGATCTTCGAGAAATCCAGCACGTCGTTGATGATCTGCAACAGCGATTTTGCAGCCACGTCGATCTTGCCGAAGTAGTCGCGCATGCGTTCCGGATCGCTGCCGGAAAGACCCAGGTGCGTCAGGCCCACGATGGCATTCATCGGCGTACGGATTTCGTGACTCATGTTGGCGAGGAAATCGGACTTGGCCCTGGAAGCTGCCTGCGCCGCGAGCGAGGCCGCTTTCAGCTCCGCCTCGTGACGCATGCGCTCGCGCAGGTCGGTCATGGTGGCGAACAAATGCGGCTTTCCGCCGAGCATCACGCGCGTCAGTGCGATTTCGCAGGGCCGCGCCTCCCCGGCGCGGGTCTGATGCATCCAGTCGAAGCGGTTGTAGCCCTGCTCGAACGCCACTCCGATCACCTCCATTGCCTTTTCCATCGAAGGCCGGCCGTCGGGCTGGAAGGGCGGCGAGAACTTCTGGAAGTCGCGCGCGAATTCCCGCTCGTCTTCGATCTCCAGCAGTTCGCGCAGCGAGGGATTGGCGTCGGAGAAATTGCGCGCCTCGTCGATCATCACCAGCCCGATGCGGTTGTAATCGAAGATCGCGCGCAGGCGCTGCTCGGCGGCTTGCGCCGCATCGCGCGCAGCGGTGAGCGCCTGATCCAGTTCGCGCCGTTCGGTTACGTCCTGCCAGAAGCCGTTGAACACGGTGCTGCCGTCCGGCAGGCGCTGCGGAGTGCCCATGCTGCGAATCCAGCGCAGCTCGCCGCTACGGGCGTGGCGGACTCGGAACTCGCTGAGCATGGGCTTGAGTTCGCGTGCCGCAAGCCGGAAGTCTTCGTGAATCTGCTTGCGATCCTCCGTATCGGTGATCGCCGCGAGGCGACGGTCGAACTCCTCCGGATCTTCGCAGTGTTCGCAACCGAACAGCCCCGTCGCCGCCGGACTGATGTAGTGAGTCTGATAGCGGCCGGCCGTCGGCAGGCGATACTGGTACACCGCGCCCGGCACGTTGGCGATGATGTCGCGCAGCCGGCGCTCAGCTATTTCGAGCCGTGCGCGTGCTTCCATCTCTGCCGTGACCTCGAGCGTGAAGCCGCTCCAGGCGACGCCGCCGTCGGCCTGCGGAAAAGGTTTGGCCGAGGTGCGCAGCCAGGCCATGCGGCCGTTCGCAACCTCCGAGCGGAACGTGGACTCGACGTTGCCGCCACTGCGCACCGCTTCCACGAACGCGCCGATCAGCTTAGGTTGATCCTCCTTGTGCACGAGAGTGAGCAGGGAATTGGGTGTGTTCAGTATCCACTCGCGCGAGCGGCCGAAGAGTAGCGGCCCGTGGTCGCTGACCATGGTGTAGGTACCGTTCAGGTTGGGCGCGACCCGGTAGCGATAAACCATGCCGGGCAGCGAATCGGTGACCTGGCGCAGTTCGCGCGCGGCGGTTTCGGCCGTCTCGTTTGCCTGACGCGATTCGAGTTCGAGCGTCTTGATATCGGTGATGTCCTGCCAGAAGCCGTTGCAGATGACCTCACCCGAAGGTGCGCGTACCGGCGACGCACCCGAGCGGATCCAGCGTATCTCGCCGGTCTTCGCATGACGAAAACGAAAATCCGCATTCATCAGCTCCAGATACGTCGCGACGTTGACGATCGCCTGCTGCAATCCGGGCATGTCCTCGGCCAGCACCAGTGCGAACAGGTTCCCGATGTCCGATTCCGCCGCGCACCGGTCCACGCCCACGAGCTGCGCAATGCCCTCGCTCACATAGGTGATCCGCGTTGTGAAGTCCGCGCCGATGCACAGTTGGTACACCGCGCCCGGTAGCGCGTTGGTAATCTCGTGCAAGCGCTGCTCAGAGGCCCGGAGCTGCTCGCGCGCGCGTTCGATCAGGTCTGGCTCGGCGCTGGCCAGAGATGCCGGCGCGGCGCCGAGGCGGCTCGGGTCGCGGGCGGGCGCGGAATTCGAAGCGTCGTTCATGGTGCGTGCTCTGCCGGCAGTTCCGGGTTGACTTTGGGGTGCGCGACACGGGACCGCAAGGCCCGTCGACAAGCCGGGCTTCGCGCGATTTGTATCGGCCGTGATGCCGGATCGAGGCATCTGACCCGTCAGTTCGTGCGGTACCGGCGCGAGGTCGCGCCGGGGGCTCCTGTATGCGGTGGGGGCGTTTCGACCGCCCGTTCGCAGACCGCACACCCTGCTACTCGATGTACACGAATCGGTCCTGCAGTCGGTATCCGACCAGGCATCGCACATTGCCCTGGCCGGATTTGTAGAACGGCGTGACCACGATGGTGGGGCTTGAGTCGACACTGGCCAGGTTGTTCTGGTTCTGTTCCGAGAGATTCCTCCCGCTGCAGATCGTCCCGCCGAACCGGTATTCGCGGGGGACCAGGCCATTTTCATGAATCACGAGCGATCCGCGCTGGACGGCGTAGCTGTCCGACGAGGTTTCGTTGATCTTCAGGCTGATGAGCTGACCGGTGGTACCTTGAGTGTCTGCAGCGTGCGCGGCGGGAACCGCAATGCCGAGGGCGGCACAGAGGCAGACGGATTTGATGAGCCTATTCATGACAGTACTCCTGTAAAAACAATTGATGGGTGAGTGCTCGAAGAGCGGTTCCCTTCGATGCAAACCAGTCTGGACTTCTCGTGTTTCCTGGGTAGTTCCGAACGCTGAAACATGATGTCGGCGGTATCCGAAGCTGTAGGCGGGGCGTCAGACCCGACAGCCCGCCCGAAAAAGAAACGCGGCCCGGAATCTGGGCAGCGCGGTCGAGGCTCGGCTGGGTCCCAGCCCCGGCGTGACTCAATGTCATGCCGGCGTAAACCCAGCCGCCCCTCAAAAAAAACGGCCCGAATTTCGGGCCGCTTTGGGCGAAGGTCGGCGGGCACGGCCCGCTCTAAGCCTACGACCTCATTTCTTTTCGCAGACGCACTGGTACAAGCCGCATTCGAGCGTGTCTGCCTTGCAAGCTGCTGCGATCCCTTTGCAGCCCTCGCCAAAGCAGGAGCACTGCGTTCCTACGCATTCGTAGTGCAGCGGTTCTCCGGGCCGGACGCCAAACTTAAACTGGTTCACTAAGGGATTGACGGCCGCCTCGCGTACCTTTTGCACCGCCGGCAACAGCAGGCCGGCAGCGGCACCGCCCGCGCTGTCGACCAGATCGAGCGTGGCCTGGCGGCTGCGGCTCGCCGCTTCACGCACCTTCTGCACCGCCGGCAGCAGCAGGCAGGTACCGGGATCGGTCTGCTCGGCCGAAATCACCAGGTCGTTGCCGTCGCCACCTTTGTAGCTCAGGCGCAGACCGACGTTCTGCTCCGTGCAGCCCACGTAGCCGCCCTCGGGAATGCCGATGAACTCGCCCGTGCGCGTGCCGTTGACGGTTGCGATCTGGAAGCGCTGCCCCGGTCTCGGCTGGAAGCCGTAGTAGGTGCTGAGTTTCAGATCGCCGTCGATCACCAGCGTGTCCACCGTCGTCGTGGAGTAGTGGCCGGGCCCGGCGGCGAGCTGATAGCCGCCCGCCGCATCCTGCAGCACGCTGGCCGGCTCCGTGCCGCCCAGGCCCATGTCCACGGTCACGCTGCTCTTCAGCACGATGATGCGCTTGCTCTGCGTCGTTGGGTTCTGCACCAGCGTGCAGCCGGAGCAGTCCGCGACCAGGCTTTCGCCCACGTCGCCCGAGGCGCGGAAGATGATCTGGCCCTGGTCGGACAGCACCTGGTCGCGCGTCTGCACGATGGCGCCGCCGATCACTTCGAAACGCGCGGCATCGCGCAGATGCAGGTCCTGGAAATGCACCTTGCCGCCGCCGGGATTCTTGGCCTGGTCGATGAGCACGTAGTCGCTACGGTCGAGCTCCACGCTGTCGCGCGGACCCGGCACCTGGCCGCCGCTCCAGTTCGCGGGGTTGAACCAGTTGGAATCGTGGCTGCCGTCGGCGTTGACCTTGGCATCGTATTTCAGGTAGGCGGCGGCCGAGGCCGGCTGCGACAGGGCGGCGCCGACCGCGAACAGCGCGGCGCCGGCGAGGATGGAAAAGCGGAAGGTTTTGAGGGTGTTATTCATGGCAGGACTCCTGAAGGATGTGTCGAAGAAAACTCTTCGATGGAGCCAAGCTACGCGCCGCGTGTATCAGGCTGATGCCCGAATGCAGAAACATCGTGTCAGAGTGTTTCCTATTGGAAAGGCACTACCCCACTGCGCCTGTAGGAGGGGCGTCAGCCACCGACCGGCCCGTTCGTTCTGCGGACGCCCGGTCGGGGCCGCCCCCTCCTACGGCGGAGGTTCGGAAGCTCGCGCCAACCTAAACTTGCCCAATGCAGCAGGCGACTACGCCATGACGGCTTCGAGACTGACCGAACCGGCTGCAGCCCCCGGCCGCATCCTGCCCGTGCTCGTCACGGCGCAGCTTGCCGGCACCTCGACCTGGTTCGCGGTCAATGCCGTCATGCCCGACCTGCAGCGCGCCTTCGGCTGGCCTGCCTCCGATATCGGCACGCTGACCTCGGCAGTGCAGCTAGGCTTCATCGCGGGTGCGCTGGTGTTCGCGCTGCTGGCCATCGCAGATCGGTTTTCCACGCGTCGCGTGTTTCTGCTGTGCTCGCTGGCGCAGGCAGTGTGCACGCTCGGCGCGGTGCTGTCGGCGGAATCGTTCGTGGCGTTGTGTGCATGGCGCGCACTCACCGGATTCTTTCTCGCCGGCATTTATCCTGTGGGCATGAAACTCGCCGCGCAGTGGTTTCCGAGAGGACTTGGGGCCGCGCTCGGCTTGCTCATCGGCGCACTGGTGCTCGGCAGCGCCAGCCCGCATGCCTTGCGCGCGCTGTCGGCCGGATGGCCCTGGGAAACCGTGTTCCACAGCACGGCGCTCATCGCAGCGGCGGCAGGCGTGCTGCTGTTCCTGCTGATCCCGGAACCGCCGCACGCTCCGGCCCGTGCCAACGGCTTGCAGTTACGCGCGCTGTGGATGGTGGCGGGCGACCCGCGAGTGCGTGCCTCGGTGCTCGGTTATTTCGGTCATATGTGGGAGCTGTACACGATGTGGGTGCTGGCGCCGATGATTCTGGCCACACGCTTGGTCGGCGAAGCGCTTTCATGGGCCGCGTTCTGCGTGGTCGGGGCTGGTGCGCTGGGGTGTGCGCTGGGCGGGTTCGTAGCCAGCCGATTCGGCAGCGCGCGAGTGGGCGCAGTGCAACTCGCCGTCAGCGGACTGAGCTGTCTGATCGCGCCGTGGATGCTCGAAGCATCCACCGCCATGTTCGCTGTGTGGCTGCTGGTCTGGGGCCTCACCGTCTCCGGTGACTCGCCGCAGTTCTCGGCGCTCACCGCCAGCAACTCTCCGCCAGCGCTGGTCGGCAGCGTACTGACCCTGACCAACAGCATCGGGTTTGCGATCTCGATTCTGAGCATCCAGTTGTTCGTGATGCTCGCCGAGTTCTGGCCGCTGGCGAGCCTGCTGCCTTGGTTGGGCCTGGGACCGCTGCTTGGGCTGTGGTCGCTGAGGCCGCTGCTGAAGAATTGATGCGGGAGGGGCGTAAGGAAGGTCCGCGTAGGTCGGACTTCAGTCCGACTTGCGCCGCTGCGATGTCGGGCTGAAGCCCGACCTACACCGCGAATCCGACCTGCGCGGAGAGTCCTTAATCCCCTCCTACATAAGCTTCACCCGGGCGCCGCGCTTGCCGTCAACTCCTTCTTCAAAACCTGCGAGCGCTGGATGATGTACTGGCGAATCGCCTCGACATCCTCCGCGCTGAAGCGGCCCGCGAACGACGGCATGCCGCGATCCGCTTTCGCACCGGCCACGATGCCCGCGAAGATGGCGTGCTTGTCCGGCGTGAGATAGCGCAGGTCGGGAAGCACGCCGCCACCGACGGCGTTGAGGCCGTGGCACATCGCGCAGTTCTGGATGTACAACTCGGCGCCGCGCGCGAGCGTTTTTTCGTCCGCTTTCAGTTCCTGCAATTCCGGCAGCGGCACCGGGTCGTTCTTCGGCGGAGGCAGGGTGGCGGTGCCGCCGAGTTTGTAGGTCAGCACGCGCGCTTCCGGACGCACCTTGGCGTAGTTTGAGATGGCGCCGCCAATCAGCGGGAACACGCCGCCCCAGCCGGCCATGAAGGTGACGTACTGCTCACCGTCGATCTCGTAGCTCATCGGGCCGGCCATGACGCCGGTGTTGGCCGGCGACTCCCACAGCTTCACGCCCTTGTTGGCGGAGTACGCGACCACGCGACCATCGGCCGTTCCCTGGAACACGAGGTTGCCGCCGGTGGCCAGCGTGCCGCCGTTCCAGACATTGCTGTACGGCTGGCTCCAGACCTGCTTCTGCGCGACCGGGTCCCAGGCCAGCAGGCTGCCCTTGAGCGAGGCCGCGATCTCGGCCACGACCTTGGGGTCTTCCGGCAGCGGCATGTCCACGCCGATGTTCCACACCCCTTCGCGGTTGTCGAAGCCCAGTTCCTTGTGCGGCGCCAGCATGGACCGCACGTCCTGCGCCGGGATGTAGACCAGCCCGGTCTTGGGGCTGAAGGACATGGGCTGCCAGTTGTGCGCGCCGAAGGGGCCGGGCGCAACAATCTTGGCCTCCTTGGTCCAGTCCGCCGCCTTCTGATCGACGACGGGTCGCCCGGACTTTATATCGACGTGCGTGGCCCAGTTCAGCGGCGCAAACTTTTCGGCCGACAGCAGCTCGCCGGTGGCACGATCAAGCACATAGAAGAAGCCGTTCTTCGGCGCGTGCAGCAGCACCTTGCGCGGTGTCCCGTTGATGGGCAGGTCGGCCAGGATGATGTTGGCGCAGGCGTCGTAGTCCCAGTTGTCGTTCGGAGTTTCCTGGTAGTGCCAGGCGTACTCGCCGGTCTCGGCCTTGAGCGCGACGATCGACGAGATGAAGAGGTTGTCGCCATCCGGCTCGCCGCGTTCAATCTTGTTCCAGCTCACGCCGTTGCCGGTGCCGAAATAGATCAGCCCGGTCTCGTTGTCGTACGCGATGGTGTTCCACACCGTGCCGCCACCGCCCTGGTCGAAATACTTGTCGCCCGTCCAGGTCTTGCTCGCCATTTCCATCGCCGCGTTCTCGGACGGCTTTTTCGGATCGCCCGGCACGGTGTAGAAGCGCCACACCAGCTTGCCGGTATCCGTGTCGAACGCCGAGATGTAGCCGCGCGCGTTGAACTCGGCGCCGCCGTTGCCGATCAGCACGCGCTTGCCCACCACCAGCGGCGCGCCGGTGATGGAGTAGCTGCGTCCCGGGGCATCGACGGTGTTGGTTTCCCAGGCCTTGGTTCCATCCTTGGCGTTGATGGCTATGAGCCGGCCGTCGAAAGCGCCCACATAGACCTTGCCGTCCTTGAGTGCGACGCCGCGGTTCACCACATCGCAACAGGCGTTGCCGGATTTCCCGCGTGGTACCTCGGGGTCGTACTTCCAGATCAGTTCGCCGGTGCTCGGATTGAGCGCGTAGACGATGCTGTAAGCGCCCGTCGTATACATCACGCCATCGGCCACCAGCGGCGTGGCTTCGACGCCGCGATCCACGTCGAGCTTGTAGGACCAGGCGAGCCCGAGCTTGGACACGTTCTCCGTGTTGATCTTTTCGAGCGGGCTGTAGCGTTGCTCCGAATAGGTGCGCCCGGTGCTGAGCCAGCTACCGGGCTCGCTGTCGGCGGCAACGATGCGCGCGCTGTCGACCGCCTTGGCGGGCGTGCTTTCGGGTGGCGATCCGCTATTGCAGGCAGCGACGACGACGATCAGCATCGGCAGCAGTAGCCGGAATTGAATCTTCACGGTGCGTTTCTCCAGAGGTCGCGGTTTCAATTTATTGCCGGGGCCTGATGACCCCGATCCTGCTCCCGGAAGCTGCACGCCTTCCGGACGATCAGACTCCGTAAATCAGTTTGGACAGCGGCGTGCTGGAAGGAAAATCCGCGCGCAGATGCGTCCCGAGCAGAGACTCCGCGTTACGCACCGCGCGTTCGCCGTTGAGCATCACCGCGACCTTCCAGCCGAGGTCGTGCGCCTGTTGCGCGATGCGCTCGCAGCGCTCGACAAAAACGGGGTAATGCGCGTGCTGTCGTCGAACGGTCGCGGCACGGATGGCGATTTGTTCCAGGGTCATACGGTTCAAGTCTCTTGCGAGGATTCCAGTATGCAGTCCCCGCAAACGACGGACCAAGCCGGGCAAGCCCTGATGGATCGCTGGTAGCGTACCGATGCCCCTCCTACAGAAGCTTTGCCCAGCTTGTTCGATGTGAGCGGGGCATGCCCGCGACCTCAATTCCGCTTGGAACTCGCTCCGCCCGCTTTGCCCAAGCGGTTCCTCACGAAACGCAGCGCGCGGTCGATCGCGGGCACAGGAATCAGTAGGGGCATGGCGATCAAAGCCAGCAGCAAGATGACGCACATCGCGGCGTCGATGAAAGGGAATAGCGTTTGATCGAGCATGTCGGCACCTGGCGGCAAGCGGGGCAGGGCGGACAGCGGTGGCCGCATACAGCAGGTCGTCGATGACCTTGACCGTTCAAGGCGCAAACTCTGTGCCGTCGAAGGGCACGCACCGAAAAAGCGGTGCAAAAAATTAAGGGCTGCACCGATATTTCGGTGCAGCCCCGGATTTCACGCCGCAATCAGGCGTTCACGAAGCGACTCAGTGCGAGCCGGCGTCGAGGTGGAACGTGTCGACATCCTTGACGCCATCGACGGTGCGGGTGGTTTCCACCGCGCGATAAACCTGCGATGCGGAGCCGACTTCGCCGGCTAGGCTGACGACGCCATCGCGCGTCTTGACCTCGATGGGTGAGAGGACTTGCAGCCGCTTGTCCGCCGCCAGCGCGGCCTGCACGCTTGCGGTGAGCGCGTCGTCCGATGAGGGGCTTGCGTCGGCCGCAAAGCCCGGGGTCGCGCACAACAAGAGTGCAAGAGCGCCGGCGCGGACGTGTGAGTTACGAAACAGGGTGAGGTTCATGGAAATCTCCTTCAGGGGTTTGGGAATGCTGTGCCACTGCATCTCCGGCCTCACTGCCGGGACCCGGCACGGGCGGGTCGGGAGCGGGAAGCGCCATTGGTTCCCGGACTCTGACCTCAGTTTACGCCGATGGTGCCCGAATGGATTCCGACCCGCCTCTCCTCAAAAAAACGAGCGCCTCGGACCCGTCTGTTCGATGCGCGACTGCCCACCGGCTTCCGGTGGCCCCAAAGAAGAGGCCCGCCGACGTTGCCGTGGGCGGGCCAATGGGAAGCCCTCGAGGAGAGAGAGATCGAGGGAGGGAAGAAACCGGAGAAGCTATTGCACGACGACGGTCCCGGTCATGGTGGGGTGAAGGGTGCAGACGTAGGGGTAGATGCCCGGCGCACCGAAAGTGCGCGAGTACGTCTCGCCCTTGCCCATGCGTGCACTACTCTCGTCGGTGAACGCAACGAAGTGCTTGGAGCCGTCCTCGTTGGTCCACACCACGGTGGTGCCGATCGGTATGGTGAGCTGCGCCGGTGCGTAGGCGAAGTCCTTGATCGTCACTGTGCTGCCGCTTGCGGCCGCTGCCGCAACCGGTTCCGGCTCGCCCGGAATGGCAGCGGCAGGCGGTTCGGCCGAGTCTTCCGCGGGCACGGGCACGGGCTCGGCACCCGACGGGACCGGCGCCACCGTGACGCCGCCGGCCGATTCGGTGACCTTGAGCTCGACCCGGCGATTCAGCTCGCGGCCTTCGTCGGTATCGTTGCTCGCCACCGGCACAGACTCGCCGTAACCCTTGAAGGTCATGCGCGACTTGTCGATGCCCTTCTTCGCGAGATATGCCACCACCGATTTGGCACGCCGGTCCGACAGCTTGGCGTTGTACTCGTCCGAGCCCTTGGCATCGGTGTGGCCGCCCAGTTCGACCTTCACGTCAGGACGCGAGGTCAGGGCCTCGGCCACGCCGTCGAGAATGCTCTTGGCGTTGACCGTGAGCGTGGACTTGTCGAAATCGAAATTCACGCCGCGCAGCACGATGGTGTCGCCCACCGCGCAACCGTCGAGGCTCACCGGCTGACCCGGTTCGGGCGCCCTGCACTTCGGTGGCGGATCGACTTCGTCGCCGTCCTCTGCCGACTCGCAGCCCTTGTCGGCGGGGAAGTCGACGAGCCCGTCGCCGTCGTCGTCCAGCCCGTTGGAACAGATCGGCGGAGGGGGTGCGACCGGTACCACTTCCACCGGCGGCGGAGCGGGCGGCGGCGGCGGTTCGGGAATGCGGCCGAAGGGAATACGCACGCCGACGTTGAACAGCACCTCGTGAAACTCGGGGCCGCCGTCGTCGCTGTTGGATTCGGTGTGGCGTAGCGCCTCGAAGCGCAGGCCGAAGGACTTGCCGATGGCCAGGTCGTATCCCAGCCCGTAGTTGAATACGGTGTTGTCGCCGACCATCACGTCGAAGTGGAGGTAGGGGACACGGCGACCGAACAGAAACACGTTCGTTCCGAAACCGCCGGTGGTGACGTCGCTGTTTTCGCTCTCGTCGTCGCCCAGGCCCAGCAGCCCGCCGTCGTCGTCGTTGTCGTCGGCCTTGTAATCGAGATAGGCCGCGCGCAGTTCGACGTCTACCGACTTGGCCAGAGGCAAACCCAAAGCCAGGGTGCCGCCGACACCGTCGTCCGAGTGACGGTCGTCGTCTGCCAGCACGAAGGTCCCCATCGGTGCGATGTAGAAGCGGTTGTCTTCCTGAGCGAGCACTGCGCTGCTTCCAAAAGTTGCTAGCACCGCAAGCGGGATCAGGCCGAGTCGATAGGGCGTTGCCAATCTGTTCGTAAATCGGTTCATGTCATTCCCTTGTTTATCCCACGGCATTCGTGGTTATGAGATGGGTCACCGCGTGGCCCGGCGCAGCATTCCCGTACCGACGCCGGGCCAAAAAAAATCCATCGGCCCCGAGCGGGCAGATGGACTTCGGTGTCCTGCACGACAGACGCGTCAGCCTTGACGGGTCTGCCCGGACCGGTGCACGGATGCAGCGGGCCTCCGCACCGGTCAGCAACAGGCGTGCCAGCGACTCGGGTGTCATATCGTGCAGGGCCGCGCGTCGAGCAGCGAGGCGTCGGCACTGAAATCGGCACTGAAATAGGGCGAGCGGGCTGAGCGTACTGCTGTGAGCACGCCTGTATATGAGGAGCCGGCGGCGCCGGATTGCGCCGTCATCGCGAAGCAACCGTAGGAGGGGCTCCGCCCCGACTGCAAGCGCGAAGTGCGCGGCGAGGTTCGCTTGGCGAGTGCCAGTCGGGCTTAAGCCCCTCCTACAGCGGAAGCTTCGCAGTGCGATGTTCCGGATACCGCCAGGGGTTCCCGAGCACGACAACCGCCGCGTTGGCACAGCGTTTGCTGAAGCTCTCCCGTACACCTGAACATCAGGGTGCGGCGGTCATCGATCCAGCAGTGCTGCCGGATCAGCCGGACACCAAAGTCCACGTTGTTGGCTTGAATTCAAGCCAGCGCCGTGGATTTTTTTTTTGGGATTTTCGCGCAGGGGACAGCGTGGTCAGCCGAATTCTCGAGTTGATGAGCAGTACTTCTCAATTATTTTTTCGACCGATCAACATAAGGAGTTTGGGGCGATGAAAAGCAAGACGAACATGGCGGCAACCGGTGTGACGAGAGCTCTCCAGGGAGCAGCCGTTCTCGCCGCGGGTCTTTTCAGTGCATCCGCACACGCGGGTTTCTACAACGACGGCAAGGTGCTGCTCACCGGCGGTGTGGTGACCATCGACGGCGGTGGCGGCGGCGGTATCACGCCGTGGGCGGTGATCTCGGGTTACGGCACGCGCGACGGCGTCAATGCCGGTCTGCATTATACCTTTGCCTACCTGCCGGATTACAGCCTCAACTCCTACGGCATCACCGTGGGTTTCTACGACCGCTTCGAGCTGTCCTTCACACGCAGCACGCTGCCGACCGGCGGTACCTTCGACACCGTGGGTCTGGTGGCCAGCCTTCTCGCAGGCACATCGGAAACGGGTGTGGAGCCGTTCAACACCACCATCGAGATGGACGTGATCGGAGCCAAGCTGCGCCTCTTCGGCGACGCGGTGTACACCTCGGACAGCATCATTCCGCAGGTGGCCATCGGCGGCTACTACAAGGACAACAAGAACGCCGATCTGCTGCACACCTTGCAGGCCCAGGACAACAAGGACTGGGAGGCCTACATCAGCGCGACCAAGGTGTATTTTCCCTTCAGCACGCTGATCAACATCACCGGTCGTTACACGCGCGCCAACCAGACCGGCCTGACCGGGTTCGGCGGGCCGGGCGACGACGATCGCGAGCTTCGGCTCGAAGCCTCCATCGCCGTGCTCGTGGCCAAGAACACGGTGTTCGGTGGCGAGTTCGCGCAACACGGGAAGGCGCTCGACAACGTGGGCGTCAACGTAAACGGGATTCTGGTCAAGAACATACTCGACGCGCTCCCGCTGGAATTGATCGACCGGCTCGGCGTCACCGAACTCGACGCACTCAACAATACGCTGACCCAGAAGGAAGACGACTGGTACGACTTGTTCTTCGCCTTTGCACCGAACAAGCGCATCTCCTTCGTCATTGCCTACGCGATGCTCGGCGACATCACGCTGACGCCTGACCAGCACGGCTTCTATTTTTCGACGCATCTCACGTTCTGATCGTTGTACCGCTGCTTGACGCTGCATCCCTTCACCAAGGAGAGACATCATGAAACGCAACCGCATCACCGCATCGCTTCTGGCTGCCGGGCTGCTCGCCGGCAGCGCCCTTCAGAGCGCCGTCGCCGGCGAAGAGAAGACCAACCCCGTCCCGGGCATTCCTTCCAACACGCTCGAATTGTGGGGCGGTCAGGAAGGCGTGCACGAGTGGGCCAAGGCCCTGTTCCACTTCATCCTGCTCGATACGCGCATCAACTTCCTGTTCAAGGAATTCGGCAACCCCGAGCGTCAGATCTTCCTGAACACGCAGCTCGAAACGATGGTGCTGGGCGGCCCCAACGAGTACCAGGGCGCCAGCATGGTGGCCGCGCACGCGGACTTGAACATCAATATGGAGCAGTTCAACGCGGTTGTGGAAGCGGCTTACAACGCCTGCGAGCGGGTCAACCTGCACTACTGGACCTGCAACCAGGTGATTGCGGCGCTGGCGCCGTTCACCGACGACATCGTGACGCGCTGATCCGCGAAACGCTGTCGCGGCGCGCGGCCGAAGCAACACGTTCCCGGTAGTTCGGGATTGCGCACGGGACTGCCGTGTCGGGTTCGCGATGCATCGATTGGATGCACGCAATCCGGACACGGCAGTTCGGTGATCCGTCCCGGCTGCCACGAACGTGGGAAGACATACCCCCATAAGAGGCTCGCGAAAACTCACCCGAGACGTTGCGAGACCTCGCCAGAAACTTCGAGAGAACCCACCATGAAACTCAACACCGTAGCGAAGCCTCCGCGGATTGCTCCAGAGGCGATCGATGTGACGGGCGGCGACTCGCATCGCGATCTGCGCCGCTCCGTTCTCCGCAGCCTCTTCGCCATTCCGCTGGTCGGATGGTTCGCCCGCCAGGACGTCTATGCCGCCGAGTACAGCGCGAAAGGCGGACTCGAGCAGTTCTACAAATTCAACATCAAGCCCGAAGTATTCCTTGCCGAAATATTCGGGCCTGCCATTCCTCCTCCCAAGACCGTTGCCGCCGGGAGCAATCTCGCGTCGATGATTCAGCCCCTGCCGCAGGTCGTGCGTTACTGGCGAGCCAACGGCCGCACCGTATGGATTTTCGACGAGCTGGGCAAGGTGGGTTATGCGCCTACGACTTGCGCCTTCGTGGTGCGCGACGCCGCCATCGAACAGGCCAAGGTGCTGATCTATCGCGAGTCGCGCGGCGAGCAGGTGGGGCAGCCCTCGTTCCTGCAACAGCTCGCGGGCGCCAAGGTCGCGGGCGGTGCACTCAGTAAGGGCGTGGACAATATTTCCGGCGCGACATACTCGGTGAAGATGATGGAGCGCATGGCGCGCGCCGCGCTTATGCTGGACCAGATGGCCGCCTGATCGCAGCCCGATCCGTGAACGACTCCAACATGGCCCTCACCCACGCGAACGGCGAGCCGCTGCGCCCGGCTGCGGAGACGCGGTCGGCGCAGCCGAAGCTCAAGCCGCGGCGCAACCTCACGATTTTTTTGCGTGAGTGGCACAAGCGCGTGGGACTGTTCGCGTTCCTGTTCATGGGCTGGCTCGGCTTCAGCGGCGTTCTCATCAACCAGAGTCCGAGCTGGGGTTACGACACCGACAAGATTTACTGGGGCTGGGTGATGTCGCTGTACAGCCTGAAACCGGAACCGCCGGTTGCAGGTTTTCCGGCCGGCAGTCACTGGCTGGCGCTGACGCCGGAAGGCACGGTGCTCGACGGCAAACCGGTAGTGCCGCCGGTTGCCGCGCCGCTGGGCCTCGTCGCCGGCGGCAGCGCAGAGAATCCGTTGCTGTTCGTCGCCAACGCCGAGCACATCGCGGTGGTGACCGCCGCCGGAGCGCGTTACGACGAACTGCGCTCGCCGATTCTGCCGGTCTCCGCCATTCGCAGAATCGGTTCCATCGCCGGCGTGCCGGGCTCTATTGCCGTACAGGACCTCGACTCTTTTCGGAGCATCGACGGCGGCAATAGCTGGACGCCGGTGGACCCTGCGAGCGTGCAGTGGTCCGAGTCGACCGAATTGCCTGAAGCCGAGCGCGAGCGCCTGCTGCCGTTCTCGCGCCCTTACGTGACGCTCGAACACATCCTGGTGGATGCGCACAGCGGCGCGATCTTCGGCCGCGGCGGGGTGTACGTGATCAATGCGGTGGGGGTGGCCGCGATCCTGCTGGCGATCAGCGGGGTGTGGATGTGGTGGCGAACGAGTCGTGCGCGCCGGGCGTGATGTGCCCGGTGCTGATTGCGGTGGCGATGCATATCCGTTGTCCGTTGCTGTTCAAACTTGAAAGGGGTGTCCCAATGAAATCCAAGATTCTCTCTGCCGCTCTGGTCTCTGCCGGCCTGGTTCTCTGCGTGGGTTCGGTGTCTGCGCAGGAAGGCGAAGTAGGCGGCGTTTTCCTCAAGGCCGGCGACAACTCGCAGGTCAAGGTGCCTGGTGTGGACAAGGACGGCGACGGTTGCCTGTCCAAGGCCGAAGTCACGCCGGGCGGCCAACTCGACAAGCGCTTCCCGACGCGCGACACCAACGGCGACGGCAAGCTGTGCAAGGACGAGTACTACACGCCCTGAGAAGCGGCGCTGAGGACGGTGTGAAGCGGTAAGCACCGTGTGGCCGGCGGCCGTGCAAGCGCGGCAACCCAGCATGAGTCTGTTCAGGGCAACACTGTTTAGGGAATGGGCCATGAAAATCGGGCGCAACCGCCCGGCACCGCTGGTGAAGCTCGGGTTCTTCGCCATGGGCACCGACGTCAGCATCACCGTGGCGGCTGCGGGTCACCGCAACCGCCGCGGGGATGCGGCCGAGGCCATCGCAGAAGTCGAACGCGCCATGCAGGAGTTCGGCAAGCATTGGTGGGCCTGGGGCGCAGGGGCGCTCGCGCGCATCAATGCCGATCTGGCAGCCGGGGGGGCTGCCGAGATCCCGGTGTGGATGCGTCCGCTGTTCGCGCGCGCCTGGGCCATGCGCCAGGCCACCGGGGGCTTGTTCGAACCCCGCATCGCATCGCTGGTGCGGCTCTGGGGTTTCCACGACATGGCGGGCCTGCGCGACATGCCGCCCGAAGGGGCGCAGATCGACGCCGCGCTCAAGGCCATTCGCGGCGCGCCCGCTTACGACGGCGGCGCCAGCTACGGCCCGGCGCCACAGGTGGGCTGGGATTTCGGCGGCATCGGCAAGGGCTGGATCGTGGATCTTGCGTTGGACCTGCTGCGCGAGCGTGGATTCGCCGACGCCATCGTCGATGCCGGCGGCAATTTGGCGGTACGCGGTGGACGTGCCGAGCGGCCCTGGCGTATCGGCATTCGCGATCCGCGTTCGACAGCTGAGCAAGCCAGTGTCATCGCGACGCTCGCGGCCCGGGACGAAGCCGTCAACACGCACGGTGACGATCAGCGTTTTTTCGAGTTCAACGGGGTGCGCTATGCGCATCTGCTGGACCCTACCACCGGCTGGCCCGCACGCGGACTGTGCTCGCTCACCGTGGTGCATCGCGACGGTACCTTGGCCGAGGCGGGCGGCGCGGCGCTATTCGTTGCGGGCGTTCACGGCTGGCCCCGCCTGGCGCGCAAGCTGGGTCTGCACCAGGTGCTGGCGGTGACCGACGAGGGCGAGGTGCAAGTGACCGCCGCGCTGGCCGCGCGCATCAAGACGGAGTCCGAGACTCGCGTTCGGGTCGTGTCGTAGCCTGTCCGAAGTTCGGGCCGTGGCCGGGCGGCGTTCAACCTTCCAGGGTTTCGGGGTAACGACCCGGGCTTCCTTGCGTCCCGCCACATCAAATGTCGAAATGGGCTGCGCCCGCCCGTCATGGAAGTGCACGGACTTCGTGCGATCCCTTTTGCCGACACCGAGGAAGCCATGAAATACGCCATCGTCATTTACGAAACCGCCGACGATTTCGCCGCGCGCAACAGTGCCAAGGCGCCGGAATACTGGGCGCCCTGGAAGGCTTACGCCGCCGCGCTGGGCGACACGCTCACCGGCGGCGCCTGCCTGCAAGGACCGGGAACCGCGACCACGCTTTCCCTGCGCGACGGCAAGCGCCAGGTTCAGGACGGGCCTTATGCGGAGACCAAGGAGCAGCTCGGCGGCGTGATGCTGATCGAGGCGGCGAACCTCGACGCCGCGCTGGAATGGGCGGCGCGTTGCCCGGCCGCGGCAAGCGGCAAGGTCGAGGTGCGGCCCATCGTCCCCATGTCCGGTTGAAGCACCTGCGATGACGGCGCACGAGGCTGTCGTCGCCGCCGCCCGGCAGAGTTACGGCCGCCTCGTCGCCTTCGTTGCTGCGCGCTCGCACGATCTGGCGGCGGTCGAGGATGCGCTCGCCGACGCCTTTGAGCTGGCGCTGCGCACCTGGCCGCGCGATGGCGTGCCGGATCGTCCGGAAGCCTGGTTGCTGACGGCCGCGCGGTACCGCCTGATCGATGCGCAGCGTCACGCGCAGGTGCACGAGGCGGCGCGTCCGCTGATCGAACTCGACGCCATGCTCGGCCAGGCGCAGGACCTGTCGGAAGCGGAGCCGGAAATGTTCCCCGATGAGCGTCTCAAGCTGATGTTCGTATGCGCCCACCCGGCAATTGACGCCGCGTCGCGCACGCCACTGATGCTGCAAACCGTGCTCGGCCTGGACGCGGCCACCATTGCTTCGGCGTTTCTGTGCGCGCCGGCCGCCATGGGCCAGCGGCTGGTTCGCGCCAAGACCAAGATTCGCGACGCAGGGATCGCGTTCGAGGTGCCCGCCGTGGCCGATCTCCCGGACCGGCTGGACGCCGTGCTCGCCGGCATCTATGCGGCCTACGGCACCGGCTGGGATGCGGTCGGTGAAGCTGACGCGCGTCGCTCGGGGCTCGCCTCTGAAGCGATTCAGTTGGCGCGGATGCTGGTGCAGCTCATGCCCGATCAAGCCGAGGCGCTGGGGCTGTTGAGCCTGGTTCTGTATTGCGATTCGCGGCGAGAAGCTCGCCGCGACGCCGCGCGCGGCTACGTGCCGCTGAGCCAACAAGACACGACACGCTGGTCGCCATCGATGATCGACGAGGCCGAATCTGTGCTGCGACGGGCCGGAGCGATGCAGCGCATGGGTCGCTTTCAACTGGAAGCGGCAATCCAGTCGGTGCACGCGCAGCGCGCACGCACCGGCACGACCCGCTGGGAGGTGATTGCGAGTCTGTATGCCGGGCTGATGGAGATTGCGCCGACCGTGGGCGCGCGCGTAGGCCAAGCCGCAGCCGAAGGCGAAGCCTTTGGCGCGCAGGCCGGTCTGAGCCGGCTGGAAGCGATCGACGCTGATGTCGTCGACGCTTATCAGCCCTGGTGGGCGGTGCGCGCGCACCTGCTCGCACAACTCGGCCGCACGACCGAAGCGCTCCGCGCGTACGAACGGGCGACGGGTCTGAGCGAGGACGCCGACGTCCGCGAGTTCCTGCTCCGACGCGCGAATGTGCTGCGCACCGGCCCGTGATCGCAGCCAGTCGCTGAGAAATTACAGCAGCAGATCCAGATCGATACCGTCCTGGCCGAGCGCGGGAACGGGCATCGGTTCGACTTTCCAGATATCGCGGCAGTATTCGCGAATGCTGCGGTCGGACGAGAACAGGCCGGAGCGCGCGGTGTTGAGGATCGACATGCGCGTCCAGCGCTCGCTGTCGCGGAACACCTCGCCGACCTCGGCCTGGCAGTCGGCATAACTGCGGAAATCGGCGAATACGAAGTAGGGGTCGTGGTTCGTTAGCGCGTCGATGAGCGGCGCGAAGACCGCGCCGTCGCCGTGGGTGAAATGACCGCTGCGGATCAGGTCGATGGCGGCGCGCAATTCGGCGTCGGACTCGTAGCAGTCGCGCGGCCGGTAGCCACTGGCGCGCAGCTCGTACACCTTCTGTGCCGTCATGCCGAACAGGAAGAAATTCTCCGCGCCCACCTGTTCGCGAATCTCGATGTTGGCGCCGTCCATGGTGCCGATGGTCAGCGCGCCATTCATCTGGAACTTCATGTTGCCGGTGCCGGAGGCTTCCTTGCCCGCGGTGGAAATCTGTTCCGACAGATCGGCCGCGGGATAGACCCGCTGCCCAACACCCACGCTGAAGTCCGGCAAGAAAACAACGCGCAACTTGTCGCGTACGGCGCGATCATGATTCACCACGTCGCCGATCGCCGTGATCAGCCGGATCACCAGCTTGGCCATCCAGTATCCCGGCGCCGCCTTGCCGCCGAAGATGAAAGTGCGCGGCACCACGTCCAGATTCGGATTGGCTTTGAGCCGCTGGTACAAGGTGACGATGTGCAGGGCCGCCAGGTGCTGGCGCTTGTATTCGTGCAGGCGCTTGACCTGCACATCGAACATAGATGCTGGATCGACGCCTACGCCGCAGCGCTTCCAGATCAGTTCGGCCAGATCACGCTTGTTGGCGCGCTTGATCTCGCGCCAGGCGACGCGAAAGTCGGGGCTGTCGATGTGCGGTTCGAGCTGGCGCAGTTCTTCCAGATGACGCACCCAGCCGTCGCCGATGGTGTCGGTGATCAGGCGCGCGAGGCGCGGATTGGCCAGCGCCAGCCAGCGCCGCGGCGTGACGCCGTTGGTCTTGTTGGTGAACTTGTGCGGCCACAACTCGTGGAAATCCTTGAGCACGTCCTGCTTGAGCAATTGCGTATGCAGCGCCGCGACGCCGTTGATGGCGTGACTGCCCACACAGGCCAGATGCGCCATGCGCACGTGGCGCTCGCCGTGCTCCTCAATCAGCGACATGCGCGCGACGCGTTCTTCGTCGCCTGGAAAGCGCTGGCGAACCTCGTCGATGAAACGCAGGTTGATTTCTTCGATGATCTCCAGATGCCGCGGCAGCACACGCGCAAACAGATGCATCGGCCAGCGCTCCAGCGCTTCGGGCATGAGCGTGTGATTGGTGTAGCCGAAGGTCTTGCCGGTGATCTCCCAGGCTTTGGTCCAGGGAATGTCGTGTTCGTCGATCAGTAGGCGCATCAGCTCGGCCACCGCGATGGCTGGATGCGTGTCGTTCAACTGCACCGCAAATTTTTCGTGGAACTGGGTGAGCGGTACGTGCTGGCGCTGCATCAGCCGCAGCATGTCCTGAAGCGAACAGGAGACGAAGAAGTATTGCTGCTCCAGCCGCAGGATCTTGCCTTCGAGGTGCTCGTCGTTCGGGTAGAGCACCTTGCTCAGGTTTTCCGAAACGACTTTCTGGTTGACCGCGCCGTTGTAGTCGCCGCGGTTGAACACCTGGAAGTCGAAAGACTCCGGCGCCTCCGCGCTCCACAGGCGCAAAGTATTGGCGGTGTTGTTGCGGTAACCGAGGATGGGCGTGTCGTAAGGAATGCCGTTGACGATGCGCCCCGGCACCCAGCGAACGTGCAGGCGCCCGTTCTCGTCCATGCGCTTCTCGGTGTGGCCGCCGAACTTCACCACAAGAGCCCACTCCGGCCGCTGTATTTCCCAGGGATTGCCGTGGCGCAGCCAGTTGTCGGTCTTCTCCACCTGCCAGCCGTCCACGATGGTCTGGCGGAAGATGCCGAACTCGTAACGGATGCCGTAGGCGATGCTGGGAATTTCCAGGGTGGCGAGCGAATCGATGAAGCAGGCTGCCAGCCGTCCGAGCCCGCCGTTGCCGAGACCCGGTTCCGGTTCCTGCGCCAGCAATTCGTCCAGGTGCAGCCCGAGCCCGCTCATGGCTTTGCGCGCGGCATCGACCAAGCCCAGGTTCAGCAGGTTATTGCCTAGGTGCGGACCCATCAGAAACTCGGCGGACAGGTAGGCCACCGTACGCGTACTGTGCTTCAGGTACTCGTTGGCAGTGCCGAGCCAGCGCTGCAACAGGCGTTCGCGCACCGCATGAGCGAGCGCCAGGTAATGATCGACCGGCGTTGCCAGGGCGGGAAACTTGCCCTGGGTGTAGAACAGATTGTGCAGATAGGCGCGGCGCAGCGCGGTGTGCGCGTCGTCGGTGCGTGCAGTTTCCGCGTGTTCTTTGTTCGAGTCTGGGGCATTCACGCTGTGCGGCTCCTGCTGCAGGTGTCGGCAAAGGATTGCCGACCTACGTAGGGCGGCAATCTTTTGCCGCCGTTTCGGAATTCGGGTTCGTCGTACTTCGGCACGAGGCACGGATTATCGGATGCTCGTCGCATCGTGTTCCAATCTTCCGCATGGATCGAGCACACGCCCCGCTGGACAGCCTGATTGCAGTGCGACTGCGCGAGGCGCAGATCGCAATGGCGCGCCAGTTCGCGGAATCCGCGCCGATCCGATATTGCGTGCTCGACGGCTTGCTGCCGGAAGCGGTCGCATCGGCCATTCATGGCGCTTTCCCGGATGCAGGGCAGATGCGTCTGCGCAGCACGTTTCGCGAGCGCAAGTACGTGTCGGCGCAAATGGATCGACACGACCCGCTGATCGAAGCGGCGCTGTTTGCGTTTCATGCCGAGGCGGTGGTCGAGGCGATCCGCGACATCACCGGCAAGCGCGACCTGCATCCGGACCCGCAGCTCTACGCCGGCGGCGTGTCCTCGATGGGGTGTGGACACTTCCTGAATCCGCACATCGACAATTCGCACGACGCCGGGCGTGTGCGCTGGCGCAATCTCAACCTGTTGTTCTATTTGACGCCAGACTGGCCCGAGTCCGCCGGTGGCGACCTTGAGTTGTGGCCGAACGGTATCCGCGGCGAGCCGGTCGTGATTGCGGCGCGCTTCAACCGGCTGGTCGTCATGGAGACGCACCAGCGATCGCTGCATTCGGTGCGGCCGATCGCAGTCGATGCAGTGCGTTGCTGTGTGTCCAACTACTACTTCGGCGATACACCAATGCGTGACGATCAGGCATTTCATGTCACCTCGTTTCGCGCGCGGCCGGGTCAGCCGTTACGCGACTGGGTTTCACGCATCGACAGCGCGGCGCGAATGCTGGTCCGCAAGGGATTCCGCAAGGGCCTTGTCGATAGCCGGCATCGCTACGAGCGTTGAGTCAGCGAATCACGCGCACCGCATCGACGTAGCGATCCATCCACCAGCGATTGCCGACCGGCGCCACGATCACCTGTTTGCCGGTGGAGGGCGCATGCACGGCCTGGCCGTCGCCGAGATACACCGCTACATGATCGATGCCGCTGCGGTTGAAACTGTAGAACAGCAGGTCGCCGGGCTCGGCCTCGTCAAGATCGATTTCCTCGCCGGATTTGTGCTGCTCGCGCGTGGTTCGCGGCACCTTCAAGCCCTGTTGCGCGAATACGTATTGCACCAGTCCGCTGCAATCGAAACCGTCCGGCGTGGTGCCGCCGAAACGATAGGGGCGGCCGATCTGGCCCAGTGCGTCGAGCACGATGCCGCGGCGCAGCGCATCGGTTTCCGGCGTGGGCTTGTAGCTGGAATGCGTGCAGCCGGCGAGCAGTAGCGCAAGCGCGACGAACAGCGAAACGCCGAGTTGTCGTCGCATCAGCCCGGTGGCGGTTCGGTGGCGACCATCGAAGGCCGCTGCGCGAAGCTGTTGAACCAGCGATCCAGCGGCTCGTGCCCCTTGCGCCACTCGATATAGGGCAGGCGAAAATTCAGGTAGGCCAGCGCCACGCCGACAGTCACTTCGAGAACGCCCGGCGTGTCCGTAGCCAATTCCGATGCTTCCAGGTCGAGCACGGCAACCGAGCGGCGGATCACGTCGGCCTGGCGATCAAGAAAGGGAACGTGGCGGATGCTCTCGGGTCTGCGCTTCTCGAACACGGTGGCGATCGCCGCGTCGATCACCCCCTCCGCGACCTGCGTCCGTCGCAGCGCCGACCAGCGCTGCGACCCGCGCGGCAATGCCGCCAGCCCACGGCCGCGCGTCAGCAGGTATTCGATGATGAGACTGGAATCCGGCAGGGCTTCGCCCTTCTCGGTGATCAGGGTCGGGATGCGCGACAGCGGATTGGAGGCGAGCAGTTCGGGCGGCGGGTGAAACGGATCGCAGTCGATTTCCTCGATCAGACCGGCCAGCCCCAACTCCTGTGCGACCACGCGCACCTTGCGCGCGTAGGGCGAGTTCCTGCTGCAATACAGCTTCATCTTCAAGACTGCGTCCTCCAATCATTCTTGTGCCGGGAGACTGACGGGCCTCCGATTGCGATGCAAGGTCTTGAGACGCTCCGCCGTCGTATGGCGCATTCATTCGCCGCCCGGCCCGGCGCATGAATGCGCCTTGCGAATAAAAAAGCCTCCGCAAGCGGAGGCTTTTTTACGCGCAACAAAACTCAGTGGATGCCCGCCAGCGCATCGAGGTAACGCTCTGCATCGAGCGCCGCCTGGCAGCCCGTGCCGGCGCTGGTGATGGCCTGGCGATAAACGTGATCCATCACATCGCCTGCCGCAAACACACCCGGCACGCTGGTCTGCGTGGCGTTGCCGCTGGAACCGCTCTGCACTTTCAGGTACCCGCCGGCCATCTCCAACTGGCCTTCGAAGATGCCGGTGTTGGGTGTGTGCCCGATGGCGATGAACACGCCCTTCAGGCGCACGTCGCGCGCCGCACCCGTCTTCAGATTCTTGACGCGCATGCCCGTCACACCGCCCGCGTCTCCAAGCACCTCGTCGAGAGTCGAATCCCACACGATTTCGACCTTGCCTTCGGCCTGCCGCTTGAACAGCTTGTCGTGCAGGATCTTCTCGCCCTTGAAGCGGTCGCGGCGATGCACGACCGTGACCTTGGCCGCGATGTTGGATAGGTACAGCGCCTCCTCGACCGCGGTGTTGCCGCCACCGATCACGGCTACTTCCTGGCCCTTGTAGAAGAAGCCGTCGCAGGTCGCGCAGGCGGATACGCCCTTGCCGCGGAACTCGGTTTCCGAAGGCAGGCCCAGGTAACGCGCGGACGCGCCCGTCGCAATGATGAGCGCGTCGCAGGTGTACTCGGCCTCGCCCTTGAGCTTGAACGGTTTGCTCTTCAGGTCTACCGAGTGGATGTGATCGAACACGAACTTCGTGTCGAAACGCTCCGCATGTTTCTGCATGCGATCCATCAGTGCCGGGCCCAGCAGGCCGTGCACGTCGCCAGGCCAATTATCGACCTCGGTGGTGGTCATGAGCTGACCGCCCTGCTCGATACCGGTAATCAGTACAGGCTTGAGGTTGGCGCGTGCGGCGTACACCGCCGCGGTGTAACCCGCGGGGCCGGAACCGAGAATGATGAGGGGATGGTGGGTCATTTTTGGGACACGAGAGACGAGAGACGGGAAACGGGAAACGGGAAACGGGATACGAAGGTCCAGAGTGCGTGATGTTTTCACGTACCCCTAGTCTCGTCTCCCGTCTCCCCGCTGCTCAAAGCTTCTCGGCATGCTCGGCCAGATACTGCGCCACGCCATCGGCCGTCGGCTTCATGCCGGCCTGACCCTTGCGCCAGCCGGCCGGGCAGACTTCGCCGTACTGCTCGGTGAACTGCAAGGCATCGACCAGACGCAGCATGTCGTCGGCTTCGCGGCCCAGCGGCAGGTTGTTGACCACTTGGTGCTGCACCACGCCGTTCTTGTCGATCAGGAACGAGGCGCGGAAAGCAACGCCGCCCTGGTGCTCGACACCGTAGGCGCGGGTGATCTCATGGTTCACGTCGGCCACCATGGGAAAGCCGACCGGGCCGATGCCGCCCTTCTCGACCGGCGTGCTGCGCCAGGCGAAATGGGTGAACTGGCTGTCGATGGACACGCCGATCAACTGCACGCCGCGCTCCTCGAAAGCCTTGCGGCGATTCTCGTGGGCAATGATTTCGGACGGGCAGACGAAAGTGAAATCCAGCGGCCAGAAGAACAGCACCACGTACCGGCCGAGGTAATCGGACAGCTTGAGGCTGTCGGTGATGGTGCCGTCGCCGAGTACGGCGGCAGCGGTGAAGTCGGGGGCGGGACGGTTGACGAGAACGCTCATTGAATACTCCTGGAGAGTGGGGGAATAGAGGCTGGGATCGGAGGTGTTCACGACCTGACGATGCACAGTCTAGGTGGGGCTTCTCGATAGGGCCAACGAGTTTTTCTTATTCGAGGCATAGCGAATCACTATGCGACTCGCGCTTACTCCTCACGCAACAGCCACTCTTCGAAAAGGTTGTAAATCGCCTTGACCGCTTCGGGGTTCCTGGCTCCGCGCACGTGCTTGCCCGGCGTGGTCCGCAGTTCGATCTGCGCTTCCGAGCGCCGCAAGGCATCGAGCAGCGCGGCGGTTGCATCGGCAGGAATGAAGTCGTCGTTCTGCGCCTTGATCAGCAGCACTCGCTGATGGGCTTGCAGACGTTCGGCGAAGATTTCCGGGGCAGGAATGTCGATCAGCAGAGAGATGCCGTGCTGTGCGAGCCAGGCGACCCAGCGGCCGACGGCGCCGTATTTGGGCTCCAATTTCTTCTCGAACTGGTAGCGAATCATCCCCGGCACGTCGCCAAACCCGTGCGCGACGACCAGCCGCGGATAGTCGTGCTCCGCAGCGGCAATGACGGCGAACAGACTGCCCAGGCTTGCGCCGGCAAGCGTGATTCGATCGGCATCGACGTCGGTCCTGATACGCAATTCACGGTGCAGCAAGCCCAGCGCCTCTCGCGTATCCGTCAGGCCGCGCTCCATTTCCCCGCTGAGGCCAGGTATTTGCCACCAGCGGATGCGCTTCGGCACGTCGGCGGGGTAATCGAGCCCGACAAAAATCAGCTTCTCCGACGGTGGCAACAAGTCCAGGGCGCCGACCCCGCGCCGGAATCCCCCAATTAGAACGACCGCGGGCAAGGGCTCCACGATGCTCTGCGGCCGCCGCATGACGGCTTCGAGCGTCCGGCCGGATTCCAGCGTGATCGGCAGACGTTCTTCCACCATTGCCGCGACACCGAACGGCAGGACCATCCATACGGCTGCAAGCACGAAAGCGTAGAGGCGCAACATGGTGGATAGGCTACGGATTTTTCATTGCAGCCGTCCGGGTGGACGTGTCTAATACGCGGCCCTGTTTTCCAGCCGGCGACCAAACCGGCGAGTCCCGAGCCGTGAATACCAATTTCCCGCGCATCCAGCGCCTGCCTCCCTACGTCTTCAACATCGTCGGCGATCTGAAGAAGGCAGCCCGGGCACGGGGCGATGACGTGATCGACTTCAGCATGGGCAATCCGGACCAACCCACGCCCAAGCACATCGTGGACAAGCTGGTGGAAGCAGCCGTGCGCGGCACCGAGAGCGACTATGTGCGCCCGGAAGTGCACGACGAAGACGGCACGCACACGCACCGCTATTCCGTCTCCAAGGGCATTCCGCGCCTGCGCCGCGCGGTGAGCCGCTGGTACAAGACTCGCTACGACGTGGACGTGGATCCCGAATCTGAGGTGATTGCGACCATCGGTTCCAAGGAAGGTCTTGCCCATTTGGCGTTCGCGACCCTGGCCGAGGGTGACGTGGTGCTGGTCCCCAATCCGGCATACCCGATTCATCCCTACGGCGTGGTCCTGGCCGGAGCCGACGTGCGTCACGTCAAGATGACGCCGGACGTGAATTTCTTCGAGGAACTGCAGCGCGCGGTCAAGGAATCCTGGCCGGCGCCGAAGATGCTGATCCTCAACTTCCCGGGCAACCCGACCACGCAGTGCGTGGACCTGGATTTCTTCGAGAAGGCGGTGGCGATCTGCCGCGAGCACCAGATGTGGCTGGTGCACGACCTAGCTTACGCGGACATCGTGTTCGACGGCTATACCGCGCCGAGCGTCTTGCAGGTGCCGGGCGCGAAGGACCTCGCGGTCGAATTCTTCACGCTGTCCAAGAGCTACAACATGCCGGGCTGGCGCGTGGGCTTCATGGCCGGCAATCCCGAACTGGTGAAGGCACTGGCACGCATCAAGAGCTATCTCGACTACGGCATGTTCACGCCGATTCAGGTCGCGGCCATCGCGGCGCTGGAAGGTCCGCAGGATTGCGTCGCCGAAATCCGCCACATGTACAAGGTGCGTCGCGACGTGCTGTGCGAAGGCCTCAATGCTGCCGGCTGGAAGGTGACCAAACCCAAGGCGACGATGTTCGTGTGGGCCGAGATTCCGGAGCCGTTCAAGCACCTGGGCTCGCTGGAATTCTCCAAGCTGCTGATGAACGAGGCCAAGGTCGCGGTCTCGCCCGGCATCGGTTTCGGCGAGTACGGCGATACGCACGTGCGCTTCGCGCTGATCGAGAACGAGCACCGCACGCGGCAGGCCGTGCGTGGCATCAAGAAGCTGTTGAAGGAAGGTCCACACAAATGACACCGATCCGCATCGGCCTGATGGGCCTGGGCACGGTAGGGCAGGGCGTGCTGCGCGTGCTGCGCACCAATGCCGACGAAATCGCGCGCCGGGTCGGCCGGCCGTTGATCGTCACGCACGTGGCGACGCGCGACCTACATCTCAATCGTGAACCGCTGGACGGCATCACCGTCAGCGACGACGCGCTGGCGCAGGTGCAGAGCGCGGATGTCGACGTGGTGGTGGAAGTGATGGGCGGGCTCAAGGTGGCGCGGCAAGTCATGCTCGCCGCCATCGAGCGCGGCAAACCGGTCGTGACGGCGAACAAGGCCCTGCTCGCGGAAGACGGCAATCTCATCTTCGAGCGCGCCGCGCAGGCTGGCGTCACCGTCGGCTTCGAGGCCGCGGTGGCCGGCGGCATCCCCATCATCAAGGCGATCCGCGAAGGTCTGGCCGGCAATCACATCACCGGCCTGGCCGGCATCATCAACGGCACCTGCAATTACATTCTCACGCAGATGTCGGCCAAGGGTCAGTCCTTCGCCGACGCCCTGGCCGAGGCGCAGAAGCTCGGTTACGCGGAAGCCGATCCGACCTTCGACATCGAAGGCGTCGACGCCGCGCACAAGCTGACCATCCTCGCCAGCATCGCCTTCGGCGTGCCGCTGTCGCTCGCCGGGGTGTACCGCGAGGGCATCACCAAGGTGAGCGCGCAAGACATCGAGATCGCGCAGAGTCTGGGCTACCGCATCAAGCTGCTCGGCATCGCCAAGCGCAGCGATGCAGGAGTGTCCTTGCGCGTACATCCAACCCTGGTTCCGGACGATCAGCTCATCGCCAAGGTGGATGGCGTGGTCAACGCGGTCGTGGTCCAGGGCAACGCGGTTGGCACGGTGGGCTTTTTCGGGCGCGGTGCGGGAGGCGATCCCACCGCTTCGGCTATCGTCGCGGATCTGATCGATGTGGCGCGCGGTCTGGGTTCGGCTCCGCAGCACCAGGTGCCAGCGCTCGCGTTCAAGGCCGAGTCGGTGCAGGCGCTGCCGCTGCTGTCGATCGCGGATATCGAATCCAGCTACTACCTGCGCCTGCGCGTGGCCGACGAGCCGGGTGTGCTCAAAGGCATCACCGGAGTTCTGGCCGGATCCGACATCAGCATCGAAGCGATTCTCCAGAAGGAGCCGCGTGAGCACGAGGATGCAACGGTCGCGCTCATCACCAGCGTGGTGGAGGAGCGTTGCTTCGATGAGGCGCTCGCTCGCCTGCGCGCGCTGCCGTTCGTGCGCGAGGATGCCTCGCGCATCCGTGTCGAGCACTTCAAGAGCTGAAGATGGCCGCGCTCGCGCCGGTCCGGCTGGAGGGCCGGCATGTGGTTCTGGACCCACTCTTGGAAGCCGATGCCGACACGCTGCACGGTGCGGCCGACGATCCGGAGCTGTTCCGATATCTGCCCGAGCCGCTGAGCAGGATCGAGCACCACCGCGCCTTCGTGCAGCGCGCGCTCGCCGAGCAGGCTCAGGGCAAAGCTTTGCCGTTCGTGATTCGTCTGCGTGATTCGGGCGATGTCGTCGGCACTACGCGTTTCGGCGCCATCGAACTGGCACACAAGCGCGCCGAGATCGGCTGGACCTGGATTGCCCGGCGCGTACAGCGCACCGCGGTCAACACCGAGGCCAAGCGCCTGCTGCTCGGATTCGGCTTCGAGCAGTGGGGCCTGAATCGCATCGAGTTCAAGACTGACCACCTCAACCAGAAGTCGCGTGCCGCGATCGCGCGCATCGGTGCGATTCAGGAAGGCATTTTCCGCAATCACATGGTCGTGCCGGACGGCCGCATTCGCGATACCGTGTACTTCAGCATCGTGTGCGACGAGTGGCCGGCCATTCGAACCGTTCTTGATGCACGTCTGAATTTCGAAGTACCTCTCGTCTTGCCTGCAAAGGTTTAATTCCATGCACTACACCGGTCTCGTCGAGCATTACCGTCACCGCCTGCCACTCGCCTCAAGCGCGCCTGCGATTTCACTCGGCGAAGGCCGCACGCCGCTCATCAAGCTGGAAAACCTGCCGAACAAGCTCGGTTTCGAGAACGATCTGTACGTGAAGTTCGAGGGCCTGAATCCCACCGGCTCATTCAAGGATCGCGGCATGACCGTAGCCGTGACCCAGGCGGTGCACGAGGGTGCGCGCGCCATCATCTGTGCATCCACCGGCAATACTTCGGCCGCCGCTGCGGCTTATGCCGTGCGCGCGGGCATCGCAGCCTTTGTGCTGATTCCCGAGGGCAAGATCGCGCTCGGCAAGCTGGCGCAGGCCATGATTCACGGGGCGGTAGTCGTGCAGATCAACGGCAACTTCGACGACGGCATGCGCCTGGTGAAGGAGGTTGCGGAGACGGCACCGGTCGCCATCGTCAATTCGATCAATCCGTACCGGCTGCAAGGGCAGAAGACCGCAGCGTTCGAAATCGTGGAAGCGCTCGGCCGCGCGCCGGATTACCACTGCCTGCCGGTCGGCAACGCCGGCAACATCTCGGCGTACTGGATCGGGTATTCCGAAGCGGCTGGCAAGGAAACAGTATCTCTGGTCTGGACGCAGGGCGATTACGCCGTTGACCGGACAGCCTTCTGCTCGAATCGCCCGAAGATGGTGGGCTTTCAGGCCGCCGGCGCAGCGCCTTTCCTGCGTGGTGGTCCGGTAAAGAACCCGGAAACCGTGGCTACCGCCATCCGCATCGGCGACCCGCAGTCCTGGAATCAGGCCTGGGCGGCGCAGAAGGAATCCGGCGGCTGGTTCGACGAGTGCACGGACGACGAAATTCTGGCTACCCAGAAACTGCTGGCGGCGACAGAGGGCGTGTTCTGCGAACCGGCTTCGGCGGCCTCGCTATGCGGCGCGCTGCGCGATATCAAGAGCGGCAAGATCGAACCGGGCGCGACAGTCGTCTGCACGCTGACGGGCAACGGGCTCAAGGATCCGGACATCGTGATGAAGGACGGATTGAACGGCCTGATCCGCGTTCCGGCCGAACGTGCGGCGGTTGAGCGGACCTTGCTCGATAGAATGCGCTGAAGAATGTGCTGAAGAATGCGCTGAAGCTGCGTTAACCGGGTCGAGCGCCGGGCGCTACGTAGCCTTCTTTGAACTGCGGAAGCGCGTCGCTAATCGTCCACCAGTTGGCTTTTGAGGCAACGTGGAAGTGCGCAATGGCGCGCGTGCTCAGCGCTTCATCGAGCGTTCCGGCGCGGATGCGCACGGTACCCGGATCAGCGACACGACGGCTCAGCACGGGCGATCCGCAGATGTTGCAGAACACGCGCAGCTTGCCGGGTGAAGACTCGAACTCGGTCAGCCGCTCCGCACCGGACAGCAGGCGGAAACGGTCTGCGTGGACCGGGATGTTGGTGACGAAGGCTGTTCCCTGCGCCTTGCGGCACTGAACGCAGTGGCGGATCTGGATCGGTTCCAGCTCACCCTGGATTTCGTAACGAACCGCGCCGCACAGGCAACTGCCGGTGTGCAAACTCAAGACCGAAGCTCGTCCGGAAAGTAGTGACGCACCTTCTCCACCTTGGGCATCGACACGCCCGCGATGTAAGGCTGCGAAGGGTTTCGCTGCGCGTAGTCCTGGTGATAGGTCTCGGCGGGGAAGAACTGCTCCAGCGGCTCCAGACGCGTGACGATGGGAGAGCGATACACCTTGGCCGCGTCGAGGACGCGGATATAAGCCTCAGCCACACGTTTCTGCTCGGCGTCGGCGTAGAAAATGGCGGACCGGTACTGGCGTCCGCGATCGTTGCCCTGGCGATCGAGCTGGGTCGGGTCGTGCGCGGCCGTGAAGAACACCTTGAGCAGGCGCCCGAAGCCGATGCGTGTCGGGTCGTAGTCGATCTTGATGACTTCCGCATGATTCGTGCGGCCCGAGCACACGGTTTCGTAATTGGCGTCGGACGCCTTGCCGCCGGCGTAGCCGGAAGTCACCTCGATCACGCCTTCGAGTTGCCGGTACACCGCTTCGGTACACCAGAAGCAACCGCCTCCAAGGACGATGCTCTGCGGCTGGGTGGCGGCAGGCAGGTCTTCGTGTGCATCGGGGAACTGGGCGTGCGGCACACTGCGCGAAGCGCCGGGCAGATCACATTCGAGGGCCATGGTCGATCTCCAATTTAGGACCGCATTGTGACCGCGCCGATGAGGTTTTGTGCCCGTCGCGGACGATGCGTCGCGAGATGCGGACGGTGAGACCGGATCGAAAAATTATCGCTTCTCGAACAGATTGACCGGCTGACCCAGGGCCATGGTCTGCACCTGCACCTTCGGACGCAGCCGCGCCATGTCTTCGAAAAAGCGATCCAGCCGCACGACCACCGGGAAGGGCTCGAGCGGCTGAGCCAGCTTGCGGGTGAAATCGTCCCAGTGCGTGGGAATCACGCGCGTCGCTCCTACCGCATCGACGGTTTCGCGCAGGTAAGCATCCAGATCGTCGATCAGGGCGACGCCGAGAAACGCCACGTTGGCTCTTTGAGCTTTCAGCGCGCCGGGGATGAAGCCGGCGCTGCCATGGTGCAGCAGCGTCCCCGATGGGTGCGCAACCACGATCGACCAGGCTCCGCCCAGCTTGTAGTCCAGATAACGCGCGGGCGGTATCAGCGGAGCCGCGATGTCGCCGGTCGGCTTGCCCCCGGTCGCTCCCGCGTGCTCGTTTGCGATGAAGCGAACATCGAAAGAGCCGAGTGGGTAGGTCTCGCCGCTGTGTACGAGCGTCAGTTGACTCTCCGGCAGACCGGCGCCGCGGCCGATATTGAGCGTGCTTGTCGACCCGAGCAGCTGCGCGCCGGTGAGCCGCGCCACGACACCTGCGTCCATCGCGTGATCGAAATGAGAGTGCGAGACCAGCACTGCGGCGAGCTTCTGGATGTTCAAGCGCTTCAGCCACTCGGCGATGAGCGCTTCGTCCGGTGCGATCTCGCGGTTGCGCACCATGTTCAGGAACCCGGGCGGACGCGAGAAGAACGGATCGATCAGGATCGCGTGCTTGCAGTCGCGCAACAGCAGCGCGGTGACGCCGAGCCAGGTGGCGCTGAGCCTTTCTGCGCAAGCAGCATCTTCGGCCGGCTCGAACAGGTGAGCCTCGTACGACGCGAGGCCCGGCCGGTAGAGCCAGGCCAGAGCCAGTGCGCTCGCGGTGACTAGACTCACCAGAAGCAGCACTCGTTTCAGGTGGCGCATGGAACCCTCTCAGGCCGTGTGTGCCGATTCTGCACCGAGTTGCCGGATGACCGCCGTAAAAAAAGTCATTGCGGTGTCGATCACCTTTTTTGCCGGTTGGCGATAGCCGTCAGCATTCCAGCGCATCGCGATGTGCACGCAAGAGCCGATCAGCCCGGTAGCAATCAGATCCATGTCCTGTGAAAGCCGGGCCGAGTGCGACAGGGTCGCCGCGGTCATCTGCTTGAGCAGGTCGCCGAAGCCGAAGGTCGCGCTCTGCGCGCGGTGCTCCATTTCCTGACTCACGGTCAGTACTTCGACCAGCAGCATACGGCCGACTCTGGGATCTTTCTGCAGGCGGCGAAAGAACACACCGAGGCCGGCGCGCGCCATGTCTTCCAGAACCGGTGCTTTGGATACGGCAGCAGTCACGAAATCCTCGCGCAGATGCACGATCAGGTTTTCGTACACCGCCGCGAACAGGGCTTCGCGATCCTTGAACGACTCGTAGAAATAGCGCTCGGTCAATCGCGCCTGCGCGCATAGCTCGCGCACGGTGACGGCGTGGTAGCCGCGCGTGCCGAAGCATTCCAGCCCCGATTCGACGAACTGGCGCCGCCGCTCGATGACGCGCTCTTCCACTTCGACGCCGCGGTAGCGCCTGGTCTTGGCCGGACTGACACGGGCGTTGCTCATTCCGGCATATTGACACGGACAATTGTCAGAAATAAAGTGACAACACACATTGTCACAACGTCAGAGGAGCACCGGAATGGCTTTCGACAGCGCAGCGCAAGGGAACGAAGGGCGCGATACCCACTTCGATGTCCTCATCGTCGGCACCGGCTTCGCCGGGCTGGGCATGGCGATCAAGATGAAAGAGGAGGGCATGCAGGATTTCGCGATTCTCGAACGTGCCCAGGATGTCGGCGGCACCTGGCGCGACAACAACTACCCGGGCTGCGCCTGCGATGTGCAGTCGCACTTGTATTCGTTTTCCTTCGAGCAAAACCCGGACTGGTCGCGCATGTTCGCGAAGCAGGGCGAGATCTGGGCCTACCTGCGCGCGTGTTCGGAGAAGTACGGGCTGGGTCCGCACCTGCGTTTCGGCGCGGACGTGAACGGCGCGAACTGGGACGACTCGAAAGGGCAGTGGAATGTGAGTACACGCGACGGCCGAACCTTCACCGCTCGCGTGCTGATTTCCGGCATGGGCGGCCTGTCCAACCCGACGATTCCGCAGATCAAGGGCATGGAGAATTTTCGCGGCGAGCAGTTCCACTCCGCGCAATGGCGTCACGACCTGGACCTGAGCGGCAAGCGCATCGCCGTGATTGGCACCGGAGCATCGGCCATCCAGTTCGTGCCGCAGATCCAGAAGCTCGCGGCCCGGGTGGACCTGTACCAGCGCACTCCGCCGTGGATCGTGCCCAAGCCGGACCGTGCGATCAGTGCGATCGAGCGCAGCTTGTTCAAGCGCTTCCCAGTGCTGCAAGACCTGTATCGCAAGGCGATCTACTGGATGCTGGAAGCGCGCGTGCTCGGCTTCACGGTCGATCCGCGCCTGATGAAGCTGTTCGGATTAGTGGCAACCGGCCATCTGCGTCGTCAGGTCAAGAACCCGGTGCTGCGCGAGAAACTCACACCCAGCTACACCATCGGCTGCAAGCGAATTCTCATCTCGGACGATTACTACCCGGCGCTGACGCAGCCCAACGTCGAGGTCATCACCGACGGCGTGAAGGAAATCCGCGCCAACAGCGTCATCGCCGCCGACGGCAGCGAGCGCGAAATCGACCTCATCATCTGGGGCACGGGCTTTCACGCCGCCGACCCGGTGCCGCGCGGCGTATTTCACGGACGCGACGGCGTCGACATTCTCGACACCTGGAAAGACGGCGCCGAAGCCTACAAGGGCACAACCGTGGCCGGCTTTCCCAACCTGTTCTTCATCGTCGGACCCAACACCGGGCTCGGCCACAGCTCGATGGTGTTCATGATCGAATCGCAGGTGCGCTACATCGCCGAAGCGCTCAAGGCCATGTGCCTTCGACACGCGCACACGGTCGAGGTGAAGCCCGCGGCTCAACGAAAGTACAACAACCGGCTGCAATCGCGGATCGGCAAGGCGGTGTGGAATACCGGCGGATGCCAGAGCTGGTATCTGGATCAGAACGGGCGCAACGTGACGCTGTGGCCCGGCGCCACCTGGCAGTTCCGTATGCAGACACGCAGCTTCGATATTGATCGGTACACGCTCGGCAAGGCGAGCGCGACATCGCGTCGCGTCCAGCATTCCAAGGCTTGAGGGAGATCACGATGAAAAACTTCGAGAACAAGGTGGCCGCGATCACCGGCGCGGCCTCGGGCATGGGTCGTGAGCTGGCGATCGAATTGGCCCACCGCGGCTGTCACGTCGCCATCAGCGACGTGAACGAGGCTGGCTTGGCAGAAACCGTGGAGCGGGTGCGCACGGCCGGCAAGGTGAAGGTTACGTCGCAAAAACTGGACGTGGCGAATCGCGGCGCCGTGCAGGCCTGGGCCGACCAGGTCGTGGCGGATCACGGCAAGGTCAATCTGATTTTCAACAACGCCGGCGTCGCTCACGGCTCCACCATCGAAGCGGCCACGTACGAAGACTTCGAATGGATCATGGGCATCAATTTCTGGGGCGTCGTGCACGGCACCAAGTCCTTCCTGCCGCATTTGCGCGCCTCTGGCGAAGGACATGTGATCAACATCTCCAGCCTGTTCGGCCTGATCGCCGTTCCGACGCAGGGCACTTACAACGCCACCAAGTTCGCCGTGCGCGGCTTCACAGAGGCGCTGCGCCAGGAACTGGATATCCAAGGCGCCGGCGTCAGTGCCACCAGCGTGCATCCGGGCGGCATCAAGACCAACATCGCCAATGCCGCGCGCGTGGACAGGAGCGCGGAGTCGATCACCGGCACTGACGCAGCAACCAGCAAGAAGGATTTCGAGAAGATGTTCCGCACCACCGCGGACGAGGCGGCGAAGGTCATCCTCAAGGGCGTGCAGAACAATGCGAGACGCGTGCTGATCGGCACCGACGCGCATTTCGTCGACGCCATGCAGCGCATCCTGCCCAGCGGGTATCAGGGCATCCTCGTCTGGCTCACCCAGCGCCAGCGCAGGCAAAGCGCTGCCATAGCTACATGAGCGTCAGGCCCGCGACGCCGCGCCACAGGCATAGCAGTCCGGTGACGGCCAGCAGAATGAAGGTCAGCAGCGTGCCGACAAATCGACCGAAGAAGAAGTGGTCGGAAAAGCTCAGCGCGATGCCGTGCAGCACGCGCGCGATCACCAGCGTGATGCCGATCAGATGGATGAGCCAGAACGGCGTGGTGCCGCCGGTTTCGAGAATCAGCAGCAGCAGCAGGATGAGCGGCACGTATTCGGCAAAGTTGCCGTGTCCGCGAATCAGCCGCTGCATCTGAGCATCGCCGCCGTCGCCGAGGTTGATCTTGTTGCCGCGTCGGCGTCCGACGACGCGCATGCTCAGGACCACGAACCACAAGGCCAACAGGCCAGCGTAAAGCGAGGTCACGAACATGTTGATCTCCTTAAGGCAGCGAGATTGCAGGCTATGCCGCGGCTGGTCGATGCACAACTACGCGATGGTCAACGAACGACCTCGCCGTCGACGTAGTACCAGTGTCCATCTTCGCGGACGAATCGGCTGCGCTCGTGCAGGCGCACGGCGGTGCCGCCGCCGATGCGATAGCGCGCCACGAATTCCACTTCGGCAGCGTCGGCCGCGGTATCACGCGCGGATTTCACGCTCAGCCCCAGCCAGCGCGTGGTTGCGTCCACGTCGACCGAAGTCGGCCGTGTGCGCGGATGCCAGGTCGAGAGCAGGTAATCCTCAAGCCGAAGAACGAAAGCGCTGTAGCGCGAGCGCATGAGGGATTCCGCGGTCGGCGCTGCGAGTCCCGAGTGACAGCGCCCGCAGCATGCGTCGTAGCTCCGATCGGTACCGCAAGGGCAGGGGGCAGCAGTGCTCGTAGCGCGTTGCATGCTCACAGCGCTTGCGCGCAGGCGTGGCCGGACGCCCAGGCCCACTGGAAGTTGTAACCACCGAGCCAGCCCGTGACATCGACGACTTCGCCGATGAAATACAGCCCCGGCACGAAGCGCGATTCCATCGTCGTCGAGGACAGTTCGCGTGTATCGACGCCGCCCAGGGTCACCTCCGCCGTGCGATAGCCTTCGGTGCCGTTGGGTGTGATGGGCCAGGTGTGCACCCCTTCCGAGATCGCACGCAGTTCCTGCAAACGGTACTGGCGCAGTGGCCGGCTCGGCGCGAGCAATTCGCAGAAGCGTTGTGCGAATCGCTTGGGCAGGACCTCGGTCAGTGCGGTGCGCAACTCGATGGCCGGCTGCTCGCGTTGGCGTTCGAGCAGGAAGCTCAATGCATCGGCCTGCGGCATCAGGTCGATTCGCAGCGGCTCGCCGGCCTGCCAGTAATTGGAGATCTGCAACAGCGCCGGGCCGGACAACCCGCGATGTGTGATGAGCATCGCGTTGGTGAAGGCGGCGTCCGCGCACGAGGCTTCCACCGGCAGGCTCAGGCCAGCGAGATTCTGCCACTCTTCCAGCGGCCGTCCCGACAAGGTGAGGGGCACAAGGCCTGCGCGCATCGGTAGCAGCGCGTGACCGAATTGCTTTGCCAGTTCATAACCGAAACCGCTGCCGCCCAGCGTCGGAATCGATAAGCCGCCGGTGGCCACCACCAGCTTCGACGCCCGCATGCTTCCCTGCGAGGTGCTCAGCACGAAACCTTCGGCTGTACGTTCGATGCTCTCGACTTCGCAACTCTTGTCGATCTGCACCGTCGCCGCGGCGCACTCGTCGAGCAGCATCTTCACGATCGGCTTCGACGACTCGTCGCAAAACAACTGGCCCAGCTCCTTCTCGTGCCAGGCGATGCCGTGGCGATTCACCAGTGCGATGAACGCCTCCGGGCGATAGCGCGCCAGCGCCGACTTGCAGAAGTGTGGATTGGCCGAAAGGAAGTTCTCCGCGGTGGTGCCGGTGTTGGTGAAATTGCAGCGTCCACCGCCGGACATGAGAATTTTCTTGCCGACCCTGTCTGCGCGTTCGAGCACGCGGACTTTGCGACCTCGCTGTCCCGCGGCGAGCGCGCAGAAAAGGCCGGCGGCGCCACCGCCCAGAATCAGCACGTCGGTTTCGAGGGAAGCCATCGGATCGCGGGTTCAGGCGGGGGACTTGTTGTGCAGAGAGTGGGACGGTCGCGAGAATTTTATGCCCCGTACAGCCCGGATACAGGAAGTTAGTGGAGTCTAGTTGTCAGCCGGGGATGGCAACGGAACAGCCGTTACCTCGCTTCCCGGCGTCCTCAACTCACAAGGAGTTTTCACATGATGAATCGAAATATTTATGCACTGGCCGTGGCCGCTGCGATGGGTGTTGCGTCCACTTCCGCCCTTTCTGCCGACGGTCAGGCCGCCAACGAGCGGCTGGACAACAAGGGCGAACGCATCGAAGAGCGCATGGAAAACCGCGGCGACCGAAAGGCCGAGCGGCTGGACAACAAGGGGGATCGTATTGAAGAGCGCATGGACAATCGCGCCGACCGAGCCGCAGCGCGCGGCAACGACGTGAAGGCCGAGCGCCTGGACAAGAAGGGCGATCGCATCGACGAGCGTCTGGACGAGCGCGGCGACCGGAAGGCAGAGCGTCTGGACAAGAAAGGCGATCGCATCGAAGAGCGCATGGACGAACGCGGCGATCGCATCGACGCCCGCCGCGGTGGCGACGACAAGGCTGAATAGGCGCTAGGCAGCCTTGGCCTTGGTCGTCCGTCCCGGCGGTCGCACCCGCGTAGCCTTGACCGCGTTGGATCGTGTCTCGGTGATCTCGAACAGGTAGCCGCCAATCTCGACCTGGCGGCCGGCCTGCGGGATGTTCTCCAGCTTTTCCAGTAATAGTCCGTTGACCGTCTTGGGTCCGTCCGTGGGCAGCTTCCAGCCCAGCGAGCGGTTGAGCGTGCGCAAGGTCACCGACCCGGACACACGGAAGCTTCCGTCCGGGTCGGCATACACGTTCTTGATGCGCGTGGCCGGGTCGGAGGTGAACTCCCCCACCACTTCTTCCAGAATGTCTTCTAGGGTCACCAGGCCCCGGATGTCTCCATACTCATCGACGACGAATCCGATGCGGCGCTTCTGATTCTGGAAGTTGAGAAGCTGCTGGTTGAGTGGCGTTCCTTCGGGAATGAAGTACGGCTCCCTTGCCATCTGGATGAGCGACTTGGTGTCGAGCTTGCCGTCGGCCAGCAACGACAGCAGCCGGCGCACATGAACCACTCCGCAGAGTTCTTCGATGGTGCCGCTGAACAGCGGCAATCGCGTGTGCTGGGTGGAGACGATCTGCTCGCGCACCTGCTCCCAAGGCAGCGACACGTCCACGCCGACGATCTCGTTGCGCGGCACCATGATGTCTTCGACCGTGCCCTTCTCCAGATCCAGAATCGACAGCAGCATCTTCTGGTGGCGCTGCGGAATGATCGCGCCGGCTTCGGCGACCACGGTGCGAAGTTCTTCGGTAGACAGGCTGTGCTGCGCCGCTTCTTCGGGACTTACGCCGAGCAGGCGCAGAATGCGGTTGCCGATCAGATTGACGATATCGATCAGCCATCCGAACACTTTCAGCGTCGGCCAGTAAACGAATGCCGCCGGCAGCCCGATCCGTTCTGGATGCAAGGCGCCCAGGGTCTTGGGCATGGACTCGGAGAAAATGAAGATCAGCAGTGCGGTACCGACGGTGGCCACGATCAGCGCCGTCTCGGCATCGCCCAGCAGCCGCTGCGACATCGCCAGAAGCAGCATCGGAATCAGCGCCTGCACGATGTTGTTGAGCAGCAGGATCAGGCCGATCAGGCGATCCGGGCGCTCCAGCAGTTCCTGCGCCATACGCGCGCTGCGCTGGCCTTTCTGTGCTCGTGTCTTGAGGCGGTAGCGGTTGATCGACATCAGGCTCGTCTCCGAGCCCGAGAAGAATCCGGAAAGCAGAATGCACGCTACAAGGACCAGAGACAGGATCAGAAGCGGGATGTTGTCCAATCGGGGGCAGCGTTCCGTGGTTTCGCAAACGCAGTAGTTACTGAATGGCGAATGAAGCTGTCAACCGGGGCTACTCGAACTTTCGCGTCAAACCCAATGTTTCCCAAACAGTTGTTCCAGAATCAGCTTGCTGCCGAAGTAAGACAGGATCAGGGTCGCGTAGCCCGCGAGCGCCCAGCGGATGGCGGTGCGGCCGCGCCAGCCATGACGCCAGCGGCCCCACAGCAGCACGCCGAAGATCGACCAGGCGGAGACCGACAGTACCGTCTTGTGTGCCAAGTGTTGCGCCAGCCAGTCGTGCACGAACCATAAGCCGGACAACAAGGTCAGGCTGAGCAGGCCGAAGCCCACGGCGATCAACTGGAACAACACCTGCTCCATCGTCTGAAGCGGCGGCATGCGCCCGCCGGTCGGCGCGATCCGGCGCCGGTGCAGCAGCCGGTCCTGAATCGCCAGCGCCACGGCCTGCACCGCAGCCAGCGTCAGCAACCCGGCCGAAAGCAGCGAGAGCAGGACGTGCACGCTGACCTGCCAGTCGTCGATGCGCACGCTGCTGACGGGCGAGGGCACCAGCGCCGCCCAGATCGCGAACAGCGCCGCCAGCGGATACACCGCGACACCGTTGACGCCCACGGGTTCGCGGAACGTGAACAGCCACAACAACACGGCGGATTGCCATGCGAATAGCGAGGCCGCTTCCGTCACTCCGATGCGCAGGCTGCCTTCGTGCACGAGACCGAAAGCCAGCGCGACGAAGTGCAGCACGAGGGCGATCGGCGTCAACCACACCGTCATCGCCGGTTTGCGCCAGGCGCAGACGGCGCACGCCGAGTAGAAGGCTGCGGCCAGATGGGAAGCGAGGAGGGCGATCATGAGCGCGGCAAGAATAGCATCGGGCTCCGCTTGGCTCGGGCGTGCCCGGAGCGCATGCTAGCCGGAGTCGGCAACGCGAGAGCGCAGGCATGCAGATAAAGGTGCTGGGATGCAGTGGGGGAGTGGGGCCGGGTCTGCGTACCACCAGCCTGCTGCTCGGGGACGAAACCCTCATCGACGCCGGCACAGGCGTCGGCGATCTGGGCCTGGAGGAGATGCGGCGCATCCGGCAGGTGTTCCTCACGCACGCGCACCTGGATCACACCTGCGGTCTGGCGTTCCTCGCCGACAATCTGTCCGGCGAGGTACCCGGTCCGATTCTCGTCCGGGCCCTCTCCGAAACCCTGGCGACGCTCCGCAAGCATTTGTTCAACTGGGAGCTGTGGCCGGATTTTTCCATGCTCCCCACCGCGGACGCGCCGCTGCTTGCGTTTCGCGACTTGCAGGTCGGTTCGACGCAGAAACTCGGCGACGGCACCTGCATTCGCGCGTTCGAGGTCAGACACACGATCCCTGCGGTGGGCTACCTGATCGAGTCCGGGGCGGGTGCGTTCGCGTTCACCGGCGATACCGGCGCCAACCCTGCGATGTGGGAATTCTTCAACGGCCTGCCGCGACTCGATCGCCTGATGATCGACATCGCCTTTCCCGACGAGCAGGCCGAACTGGGCGTAGTTGCCCGGCACTACACCCCCGAATTGCTCGGACAGGAACTGGGCCGGCTGCGTCATCGGCCCGAGCTGTTGCTCACGCACCACAAGCCGGGCACCGAGGACGTGTTGAAATCGCAGTGCGCGAGCGCGTTGAGCGGCTGGTCGTACCGGCATTTGCGCCGCGGCGATCGCATCGACGTGTAGTCGATGGCGCGGGAACGCGATCGATGTTCGACCTGCACGCCGCCATCTGTCGTTCGCCGTTCTGTCGCCTGAGCGTCACGCGCCGTCGTCACCATCGCGGCTTCGATGCGTTACCACCTGTACCGATCCTGTCGGGGAATGCTCATGGGTAAGAATTTCGTCGCATGCCTGCCGAATGGTGCTTCCCTGAGGAAGCGCTTGGCTGCTGTTTCCGCCAGCATTGCGTTCGCGTTGCCAGTTCTCGGCTTCGCGCCAGCGGTCCAGGCGCAGGTCAGCCTGACTGCGCTCGACGTGCCCTACACGGAAAATTTCGAAACGCTGATCGCATCCGGCTCGGCGGCGTTCACCAACAATTCCACGATTCCGGGCTGGTTTCATGCCCGCACTGGAACGGGCGCCACGATCGTGGCCAACAATGGGTCGAGCAACGCTGGGAATCTGTATAGCTACGGGACGGGGACTGCCACCGACCGGGCACTGGGTTCGCTCGGATCGGGCAATGCCGCAGTCGGCAACCTTTTCTGGGGCGTGCGCCTTCAGAACAACACCGGCACCACCATCACTTCGTTAGACGTGCAGTACGTCGGCGAGCAGTGGCGCAACAGCGCCGCTGCGGCGCAGACCGTTGCTTTTTCTTACCTCGTCGGCGCCCCCACGGTCACGGGTTCGCTGGCCGAATTCCAGTCCGCCGGAACCGCCGTAGCTTTGCTGGACTTTACCAGCCCCATCACCGGCGGCGCGGCCGGAGCCCAGGATGGCAACCTCGCAGCCAACCGCGTTTTGCGCACTACCACCATCGTCGGCCTGAGTATCCCGGCTGGGACGGAAGTGATTCTGCGGTGGTCGGATCCGGACCATGCCGGCTCCGATCACGGCCTCGCGATCGACGATGTGGTCGTCACACCGCACGGCGCGGGAGCTGCATCGACGACGGTGAGCTTGAGCGTCACGCCGGCATCCTTCAGCGAACTCTCGGGCAGCGCCACCGTCACCGCCACGCTGTCGGCGGTTTCGACGCAGGACGTCACCGTGAACCTGTTGTTCGGCGGCACCGCCACCAACGGCAGCGCGATGGGCACCCCCGACTACAGCGCCTCCGCAGCGTCCATCACGATTCCGGCCAACTCGACCAGCGGGACGATCACGCTCGCGTCCAACGACGACCTGGTGTTTGAGGGCGACGAAACCATCGTCACCATGCTCGGTACGCTGACCGACGCCACGGCGGGCACGCCGAGCATGGTCACCGTCACCATCGTCGAAAACGAGCCGATGCCGCCTCCGATGGTCGGTGCGCGCATCTACCAGATCCAGGGCGCGACGCATCGTTCGCCGATGGTGAACATGGCCGTCACCGGCGTGCCGGGCATCGTGACTGCCGTGGCCAGCAACGGCCTCTACCTGCAGGACGGCGATGGCGACGGGAACGCCGCCACGTCCGACGGCATCTTCGTGTTCACCTCGTCCGCTCCGGCGTCGGGGATCGCGGTCGGGGCGCAGGTGCTGGTCGACGGCATGGTCGACGAGTTCAGTCCCGGCGGCAGTGTCACCAACCTGACGGTTACCGAAATCGTTTCGCCGACCGTTACTCCCTTCGTCGGCACCGGCCTCTTCACGAATACGGCGATCGCTCCGACGGTGCTGGGTACGGGTGGTCGCATCCCGCCTGCCGACATCATCGACAACGACACCGCCGGCAATGTCGAAACCAGCCTGACGACGGTATTCGACCCGGCGCAGGACGGCATCGATTTCTACGAATCGCTCGAAGGCATGCTGGTACAGGTCAACAACGGTCGTGCCACCGGCCCGACCAATGGCTTCGGCGAAATCTGGGTGGTCGGCGATTTGGGCGTCAATGCCACCGGCAGCAATGCCCGCGGCGGGGTGACCCTGGTCGAGCGTGCCACCGGCGTCGACTTCAACCCGGAGCGCATCCAGCTCGACGACGGCCTCAACGGCGTCACCAGTCCGACCGTGAATGTCGGCGACACACTGACCGACATCCGCGGCGTCGTGCACTACAACTTCGGCAATTTCGAAGTGCAGCTCACGCAGGCTCCGAGCGTGGCGACAAACCCGCTCGCACCGAGCGTCCGTACCCTGGACTTTGGGGGCGACCGCTTGACGGTCGGCGCGTATAACGTGGAGAACCTCGATCCGAACGACACCTCGTTCGCGCGCCTGGCCGGCCAGATCGTGGCCAACATCGGCGCCCCGGACATTCTCGCGCTGAGCGAAGTTCAGGACAACAACGGCGCCACCAACAACGGCGTGGTCGCTGCCGATGTCACGTTCGACGAACTGATCGACGCCATCGTCGCCGCAGGGGGCCCGGAGTACTCGTACACCCAGATCGATCCTGTCAACAACATGGACGGCGGGGAGCCCGGCGGCAATATCCGGGTCGCGCAGTTGTACAACCCTTTGCGCGTGACCTTCGTGCCCGGAACCAGCGGCGCCGGCGGCTCGACCGATGCGACCGCAGTCGCACCCGCGCTGGTTGGCGGCAAGGTCGCACTGACCCTGTCGCCCGGACGAATCGATCCGACCAACAGCGCCTGGAACTTCAGCCGCAAGCCGCTGGCGGCGACTTACGACTTCAACGGCCGTCGTGTCGTCGTCGTCAACAACCACTTCAACTCGAAGGGTGGCGATCAGCCGCTGTTCGGCGTCAACCAGCCGCCGCTGCTGAGCAGCGAAGTGCAGCGCCTCATGCAGGCGACGCTGGTGCACAGCTTCGTCAACAGCGTGCTGACCTTGGACGCAAACGCCAGAGTTCTCGTGCTGGGCGATCTCAACGACTTCGACTTCAGCCCGCCGCTGCGCATCCTGCGCAACGGTCCGCTCGGCTCCAACGGCGAGGAAGGCACACTGCCTGCGCTGGTCAATCTGGGTGCCGAGCTGGTTGCCGATGCGGTCGAACGCTACGGCTACGTTTTCGAGGGCAACTCGCAGGAACTGGATCACATCCTCACGACGACCAGCCTGCTGAATGCGGGCGCCCAGTTCGAGACGCTGCACATCAATGCCGAGTATGCCGATCAGGCCAGCGACCACGATCCCCTTGTCGCTTCGTTCCTGCTTCCGGCCAACGCCGCGCCGGTCGCCGACGCGGGCGCCGATCAGACGGTTGCCGGCGGCGACACCGTGACCCTGAGCGGCACCGGCAGCACCGACGAAGGCAGCATCGCGAGCTACGCCTGGACGCAAACCGCCGGAATGACGGTGACGCTCACCGGTGCCAACACCGCTACGGCGAGCTTCACCGCGCCGGCCGCGGCGGGCACGTTGAGCTTCACGCTCACCGTGGTCGACAACGAAGGTGCAATGGACGCCGACAGTACCAACGTCATTGTCGGCGCCGACATCACGCCCGCGGACTTCACGTTCTTCGACGTGTCCGGTGTGGCGCCCGGCAGTCTGCAAACCAGCAACCCCGTCGAGGTCACTGGCATCAACTCTCCTGCGCCGATTGCCGTGACCGGTGTCGGGTTCTACGGCATCGACGGCGGACCCTGCACGCAGACCAGCGGAACGGTCACGTCGGGCGCCATGGTCCGCGTCTGCCACACCGCATCGTCCAGTTTCTCGACCGCGACCAACACCACGCTCACCATCGGTGCCAGCGGCGTGCTGGTCGGCGAATCCGACACGTTCGCCAGCACCACCGCGGCAGCGCCGCTGCCTCCAGTCACCAATCTGATCCAGAATTCCGGTTTCGAAACCGGCAGTCTGGCGCCCTGGTATTTCTTTGCGGTAGGCAACGCACTGGGCAATGCCGCGGTGGACAACACCGTCAAGTTCGAAGGCAACGCCTCCGCCCGAGTCACCATCACCCGCGCCGATGCCGCCGCCCCCTGGAACGCCACCCTGGGCCAGCCCCTGAGCCTGGAGGCCGGAACCACCTACACACTCAAGTTCCGGGCGATGGCCGACCGCAGCCTGCCCATCCGCGTGAACCTGCAACGCAACGTGGCGCCGTTCACGTCCTACTTCAGCCAGGACCCCCGGCTCACCACCGGCTGGCAGGAGTTCAGCTTCACCTTCACCGCTCCGGTCACCACCAGCGCGCTCCTGAGCCTGAACCTGGGACTGTCGGTCGGCACCCTATGGATCGACGCCGTCTCCCTGACGACCGCCAGTGCACCTCCGCCGCCTCCGCCTCCCCCCCCGCCACCGACCGCGGCCAGCCTCGTTCTGAACCCCGGCTTCGAGAACACCGCTCTCGCCCCCTGGTACTTCTTTGCAGCCGGCAACGCCCTGGGCAGCGCGGCCGTGGATGGCGCGGTCAAGTTCGAGGGCAACCGCTCTGCCAGGGTGACCCTCACCCGCGCCGATACCGCCGCGCCCTGGAACGCGACGCTGGGGCAGGGTCTCAATCTGACCGCAGGCCAGACCTACACCCTGAAATTCCGCGCCATGGCAGATCGCAGCCGCACGATCCGCGCGGTGGTTCAGCGCAATGGCTCGCCCTTCAACGAGTTCGTGACCCAGTTCCCGATGCTGGATACCTCGTGGCGGGAGTTCACCTACACCTTCACCGCACCCACCACCACCGCGGCGCTGCTGAGCTTCAACTTCGGACAGAGCGTCGGAAACGTCTGGATCGATGCGGTGAGCTTGCAGTAGGGAGGGTCGTAGGTCGGGCTTCAGCCCCGACATGCACAAAGCACTGCCGGCCGACGCTGGCATCGGGCCGCTCGCGGCATACTCGTCGGGTGCGCATTTCCAAAACCGACGAACAGGTTCCGCTCATTACCCTGCCCAACTGGGTCAAGGCGGCCGCGGTGTGCGGTTTCAGCATTGCGCCGGTGCTCGACGAACTGGGTATCAAGGCCGACCTGGTGCACGTCGAGAAAGCCACGATTCCGCGCGTGGTCATGGAACGCATGATGGCGGCGTGCGTGTCACGCTCGAAGCAGCGGCATTTCCCGCTGGTGCTGGGCGAGACCTTCGCGTTCGAGTATCTGCCGGAGCTGGAAACGTTTCTGACCACCAGCCCGACCTTGCGCGAATCCACGCGCATCTTCGAATGGCTGCGCGTGCTGATGAACCCGCTGCTGCGTATCAAGGTATCCGAAGAGGGCGATGTGGCGAGTCTGCGCCTGGACTGGAGCGAGGGTCGTCCGCCGCAGATTTTCCAGTGGTTCGTCGAAGCAACCTTCGTGTCGGTGCTGAAGTTCGGGCGCGCGCTGCTGCTGGGCCGCGCCGATTTCCGTCGCGCCAGCTTCCAGCACGCGAGGCCCGCCTACGCCAATGAGGTGAGCGAGACGCTGCGCCTGCCCGTGGCGTACGGACAGCCGCACAATGCGCTGGAGATGGATCGTCGGCTGCTGGATCTGCGTCTCGGCGGCGCGTTCGAGTCGCTGCATCGGCAGGCCGAACAACGCGTGGCGCAGCGGCTGTCGCAACGTCCGCCGGCGGCGAGCATTGCCTTGCGGCTGGAGCACGCGATGGAACGCAACCCTGCGCTGATGGGCGAGGGCATCGTGCGCCTGGCGCGGGAACTGGACCTGCAACCGCGAACCTTGCAACGCCGGCTGGCGCTCGAAAACCTGCGCTTTGCCGAGCTTCAGGCCAGCCTGCGGCTCAAGCTCGCCAGCACCTGGCTGGCCGATCCGGATATCGATATCGAAACCATTTCCGAGCGCCTCGGTTTTGCGGACCGGCGCAGTTTCACGCGTGCGTTTTCGCGCTGGACGGGGCAGACGCCAAGCGCATTCAGGCTGAAGCGGCCAGAGAAATGAGGTGAGCGATTGTCGTCTATGGTTCCCTCCAGTCACCTGAAGTCATAGCCGGTTCGGGGTAGCGGGCCTAGATTGCAGTCCATCAACAAGCTAGGAGGATTAGGCATGGATGGTTCATTCGCCCCGCAGCAGGAGATCGTTCCGCGCAAGGGTCCTGACTTCGATCTGCACGGCGACATCCCGCGGCATTGGTTCGGGGGCGACGCCTTCAAGACGCGCTTCTTCGACGCCATGTCGCTGCTCTTTCCCGAGGGCGAGAAGTTCTTCATCCAGTGCGTGCGCGATTACCGCGACCGCATCGACGACCCGGTGCTCCAGGCCCAGGTCAAGGACTTCACTTACCAGGAAGGCCAGCACGGCATGGTGCACAACGCCTACAACCAGCGCATTGCCGCGCAAGGCATTGCGGTGGATGCCATCGTCGATCAGGAGACCCGCATCCTGGGATGGTTCCGCAAACATCTGCCTGCCAGTTGGACCATCGCGCACACGGCGGCGGTCGAGCACATGACCGCCATCATGGCGCACAGCTTCATGAAGCATCCGGAGACATTCGAAGCCGCAGACGAGCGCATGCGCGCGCTTTACGTCTGGCACGGCGTGGAGGAAATCGAGCACAAGGGCGTGGCCTTCGACGTGATGCGGAACGTGGCGAAGGTCGGCTACTTCACGCGCGTGTTCACCATGCTCTACGTGTCGGTGTTCTTCCCGCTGCATACGTTCCTGATCATGCGCCACATGTTCCAGGTGGACGGTGTGCGCGGTCGCCTGAAGGTGTGGGCGCGGGGCCTGGGGTGGCTGTATGGCCGCAAGGGAATCATGACGCGGCTGTTGCCGCATTACCTGGCGTATTTCAGGCCCGGGTTCCATCCCTGGCAGGCAGGGCAGATGGATACGTATCTTCGTTGGCGCGGGGTCTTCGACGTCAAGGGCGACGCCATCGCGGCCGCCAACGCCTTGAACGCGGCCTGAGCGCAATCTGCGGGAGAAATTCGCTGCAAAGCGTCGCGACGTTTCGCGGAGATATCACCCGTCTGTCATGACGGTCACAATTTTGTCACGACGCGCATCTACGCTCCGGAGGCTATCCAACCCATCCAAGACCTCCTGGAGCCTCAATGAAGCGGAACTCGATAGTCCTCACCGTCAATGCCGTCGCGCTGGGCGCGGCAAGTCTGCTCGTTGCGGTTCCTGCGTACGCCGTTCCAGAAGTCGGCACCTCCCGGAACACGCTCCTGATCAAGGAGTGCAACCGGTCCGCCAAGGTCACGTTCCAGCTCTCGGAAACTGCGCCCGGCCCCGTCACCATCCGCTACCGGACGCGTGACAGTTCGGCTCGCGCGGGTACGGACTTCAACTTCCGCAACACGACCGCTACGGTCCGCGCCGGATCCAGATCGACCACCGTAGCCGTTCCGCTGCGCAACGACGATGTTTTCGAAGCGCGCGAAAAACTCCTCGTCAGCATCCTGTCCGTATCGGGAAGCGGTGCGACGGTGGCGCCCGGCCTGCGCAGCCGCACTCAGGTGCAGATTCTGGACGACGATGCCCCCCTGGGTTCGCTGACCGGCTCCCTGGGTACGGGAACCAGCCAGCCTTCGGCGGTCGGCGGCGCCGAATTGTTTTCCCTGACGGATCTGTTCAATGCAGCCGGCTTCGCCAACTCCTTCGATCTGGACGGATCGATCGACGCCAACGGACGCCCGACCTGTGACACGGCAGCGCTTCAGCGCGGCACTTTCACCGCGCCGGCAACGTGGCCGCCGGCCACCGCAACCGGCTCGACCCCGCTGCCGGTGCCGTCCACGATCGTGAACACCAGCTATACCGGCGCGTTCAATCCCTCCCAGTCCCGCGAACAGCACTGGGACCAGGGCTGGACCGTCGCCGTCAACGGCAACCAGGATGTCTGGCGCTTTTTCGGCCGCAATATCGCAAGCGGGACGGCGCTGGCCGGCCTCACGACGCCGGTGGCCAATGGTTCCTGCCCGGCCGGAACCACGGTTGCGGGAACCTTCAACGGACGCATCGGCAACCTCGCCAACGACGAGACCGTCCCCAAGCTGTTCACCGGTACCGCCGCGGCCGGCGACTACGACATCTGCGTGTTGCCGCGTGAAATCTCCGCCAACCTGACGCTCACCAACGACAACGTCTACGAGTTGCAGGACGGCTTCCCGGGCACCTATGTGGGCAACGGGTATCGCACGCGCAACCAGGTGGCCAATCCCTCCACAGTGACCCTGACCGTGCAGGCCGGGACGCTGATCTTCGGCCAGCCGCAGGAAGCGCTGATCGTCAGCCGCAAATCGAACATCGTGGCCAGCGGACGCGCCGAGGCGCCGATCGTCATGACCTCGCTGCAGCAGTTGCAGCAGCGTTTCGACGGCAATATCGCAACGCCGGTGGATTCCGGAACCGGCGAGTGGGCCGGTCTGGCCATCATCGGTTTTGCGCGCGACGCGAACTGCCCCGGAGCCAACTTCGCAACCTGCGAACTGCCGCTGGAAGGCAATGTCGGGTCCTACGGCGGTAACGACGACAACGACGGCTCGGGCTCGCTGAACTACGTGGTGATCCGCCACGCCGGCAACGACATCGATGGCAACGGCAACGAGTTGAACGGTCTGACCCTGGGCGGCGTGGGCCGTGCAACCTCGATCGACTACGTGCAGGTCCACAAGGGCTTCGACGACGGCGTGGAATTCTTCGGCGGCAACGCCTTCGTATCGCATATCGTGGTCAGCAACACGTCCGACGACTCGTTCGACTACGACACCGGCTGGACCGGCGGCGCGCAGTTCGTCTACATCGTGCAGGCCGACACCGACGCGCCCGGCCTCGGCCGCGGCATCGAGGCGGGTTCCAGCCCCGGCAACGTCAGCGCCCCTTTCGAGACTTTCGGTCTGCTTGCAAACTTCACCATCGTGGGCCCTGCCAACCGCATCCCTGGTGGCACCATCGACGATCGCCAGGCTGTGATCTTCCGCGGCGGCGTGCGCACGCAGCTCTGGAACTCGATCGCCACCGGCGATCAGCCGAGCGGTTGCCTTGACTTGGACGATCAGCTCACCTTCAACCGTTCGCTGGAGGCCGGCGGTTCGCTGACGGCGCCCGGTGCGCACCTGTTCGTACGCAACTCGATCTTCGACTGCCTGACCACCAGCACGGTCGAGAGCGATTGATCGAACGCTTTTTCGGGCTACACGAAAAACGCCGGGGAAACCCGGCGTTTTTTTGTCTACGGTTTATGCGGTTGGGAAAGCCAGATCGCTCAGATCGATAGACTCCGGTTCATCCCCGCGTGTGCGGGGAACGGAATTGGAGGATCACGGTTTCTGGCAGATTCAACGGTTCATCCCCGCGTGTGCGGGGAACGGCCGCGACCCAGAGACCCGCCGCTTTAGATACACGGTTCATCCCCGCGTGTGCGGGGAACGGGAGGTCATACAGGTCGCGCGGAATTTGGGTGCCGGTTCATCCCCGCGTGTGCGGGGAACGGCAAATGTTGTACGGCGGCATTCATGCGGATTCCGGTTCATCCCCGCGTGTGCGGGGAACGGTCCCACCGGAAAATGCCGAGTCCATCGCTGGACGGTTCATCCCCGCGTGTGCGGGGAACGGCATCATCAGGCAGCCGGCGCCGTGGCACAGGTCGGTTCATCCCCGCGTGTGCGGGGAACGGGCGAGACCGAACACAGTCTCGAAGTCCTCTTGCGGTTCATCCCCGCGTGTGCGGGGAACGGTCCACTTCCCTCGCCTCGCGCAGCTCCACCGGCGGTTCATCCCCGCGTGTGCGGGGAACGGAGGACCTGAGCAACGCGCGCCTGGGCGAGACGCGGTTCATCCCCGCGTGTGCGGGGAACGGATGGCCTGCCGGCTGCCCGATCTGCCATCCACCGGTTCATCCCCGCGTGTGCGGGGAACGGCAGCGGCGGTAGTTGTCCCGTCCGGTCAGTTGCGGTTCATCCCCGCGTGTGCGGGGAACGGATATGAACGAATTTTTTACCAGAATGGAAGCGCGGTTCATCCCCGCGTGTGCGGGGAACGGTGCGCCTACAGGCGAAGTTTGGGGGTTTTGCACGGTTCATCCCCGCGTGTGCGGGGAACGGGCGCTGGATTTTTGGGGCTTGCAAGGCGACAGCGGTTCATCCCCGCGTGTGCGGGGAACGGACCGACAAGACCGGCCTGACGGCTGCCAAAGCCGGTTCATCCCCGCGTGTGCGGGGAACGGTCCCTGCGTGCATGCCAGCGCGTGGACTTCGCCGGTTCATCCCCGCGTGGGCGGGGAACGGCGTTTTCCATGCGGCAATTCTAAGCGCCGATTCGGTTCATCCCCGCGTGTGCGGGGAACGGAACACGTTTCTGGATTCTCGCGTTTTGAACGACGGTTCATCCCCGCGTGTGCGGGGAACGGATCGCGACTTCCGCCGGAAGGTTTCAATCAATCGGTTCATCCCCGCGTGTGCGGGGAACGGCTCGGCGTCTACGAGTTGCTTGCCGAACACGCCGGTTCATCCCCGCGTGTGCGGGGAACGGCAGGATCCGATGGATGACATCCCGTTTATTCCCGGTTCATCCCCGCGTGTGCGGGGAACGGTGTCTGAATGGCCTGATGGTCGGGTCCGGCACCGGTTCATCCCCGCGTGTGCGGGGAACGGACTTACGTCCTGAAGATTCGGGACGACCGCAACGGTTCATCCCCGCGTGTGCGGGGAACGGGCCGACGACGCATTGTTGGTCGGGTTGTCCAACGGTTCATCCCCGCGTGTGCGGGGAACGGGATGACGGATGGTCCGTTGGGCGAGTGGCAGGCGGTTCATCCCCGCGTGTGCGGGGAACGGCTCACGGTGGGTACGCGCACGGGCACATTCGCCGGTTCATCCCCGCGTGTGCGGGGAACGGCGCGAATTTGCCGGTTTTCAACGTGCCCACGCCGGTTCATCCCCGCGTGTGCGGGGAACGGAAATCCAGCAGCGGCGCATGCTCCAAATAATCCGGTTCATCCCCGCGTGTGCGGGGAACGGCACTGGCCGTAGGCCATGACGGTGCCTCAATCCGGTTCATCCCCGCGTGTGCGGGGAACGGTCCGTGCCCCTCTTTTGCGAATCCGATGTTGCCGGTTCATCCCCGCGTGTGCGGGGAACGGGCGCGGAGATATTCGTCAGCGGTCATCGTCACCGGTTCATCCCCGCGTGTGCGGGGAACGGCTTGTGCATCGCCCCGCCTAGACGCCCGGCGCCGGTTCATCCCCGCGTGTGCGGGGAACGGTAACTGGCGATTTTCGCCGGACCTTTTCCAAACGGTTCATCCCCGCGTGTGCGGGGAACGGTTCTGCGCCTGCGCTTGCGCCGCCATAATCTCCGGTTCATCCCCGCGTGTGCGGGGAACGGCGCTCCAAGCCGCTTCCATTGACCGCAGCGCCCGGTTCATCCCCGCGTGTGCGGGGAACGGCGCTGGAATTGGAGCGGTAGCGTCCGCATTATCGGTTCATCCCCGCGTGTGCGGGGAACGGCAGACTCCGTACATCACCAGCACCACTGACTGCGGTTCATCCCCGCGTGTGCGGGGAACGGGAATGCAAAGGTTAGGATTGTTATTCCGCATTCGGTTCATCCCCGCGTGTGCGGGGAACGGGTTTGAAAGTGAGCCGGGATCCCGCTGTTCTCCGGTTCATCCCCGCGTGTGCGGGGAACGGCCCGGCCCGCGTGAACTCGGCCGCGCCGCTCACGGTTCATCCCCGCGTGTGCGGGGAACGGTCCGTGACGCCGCCATAGAGGCCCCACACCGTCGGTTCATCCCCGCGTGTGCGGGGAACGGTTCGGCGCCGCCGTTAATCGGCAGGCCAAGGACGGTTCATCCCCGCGTGTGCGGGGAACGGTTTTCAGAGGTGCCCATGCGGGCGCAGATCGCCGGTTCATCCCCGCGTGGGCGGGGAACGGCTCAGCGATTTCACCGGCGTACGCGCCCAGTTCGGTTCATCCCCGCGTGTGCGGGGACCGGGGCCGGCCCGTCACCCAGCCAGGCGTAGTGCTCGGTTCATCCCCGCGTGTGCGGGGAACGGCTCCAACTCGCTACCAGCCTGAGCAACGGAGGCGGTTCATCCCCGCGTGTGCGGGGAACGGCCCCATAGCTCCGGCCGACTCTGTTTCTCAGCCGGTTCATCCCCGCGTGTGCGGGGAACGGGCGAAGAGCGGCTCGAACGGAAGGGTGTCTGCCGGTTCATCCCCGCGTGTGCGGGGAACGGAGGTGCGCCGCGTAGGCAGATTCCAGCCCGTTCGGTTCATCCCCGCGTGTGCGGGGAACGGTCTCTATCGCGAGGTGCTGCGCGTGGATCTGCCGGTTCATCCCCGCGTGTGCGGGGAACGGGCCGATCAGGGGCTTGGAAACGCGGCCGGAACCGGTTCATCCCCGCGTGTGCGGGGAACGGGGAGAAATCCCGGAAGAAGACGTTTGGCAATGCGGTTCATCCCCGCGTGTGCGGGGAACGGCTGACCGTCGGTTTTGCGAGTGACGTGTTTGACGGTTCATCCCCGCGTGTGCGGGGAACGGGTCGTCTTCGCCGTCGCCATCGGCTAGCCGTCCGGTTCATCCCCGCGTGTGCGGGGAACGGGATTAGCTCGCCGCCCTTGAGCCGGTGACAGACGGGTCATCCCCGCGTGTGCGGGGAACGGGCCCGCCGTGACTCCCTGCCTCTCGACGAGGCCGGTTCATCCCCGCGTGTGCGGGGAACGGAAGTCCACGCCTTGGCGCCGTCGAGCACCACCCGGTTCATCCCCGCGTGTGCGGGGAACGGAAAGGCTGACAGGCTGTGAATAGGGGTTTGGACGGTTCATCCCCGCGTGTGCGGGGAACGGCATTCCCGCGAACATGCGGTAAGCGCTGGTCCCGGTTCATCCCCGCGTGTGCGGGGAACGGTTGGAGGTGATGCGGATGATGTTCTGGGTGGCCGGTTCATCCCCGCGTGTGCGGGGAACGGACAGGACATGGTGCCGTTGTCACTGACAACAACGGTTCATCCCCGCGTGTGCGGGGAACGGGTGTTCGGTCTCGCGTTCGCCGTCCTGGCTGTCGGTTCATCCCCGCGTGTGCGGGGAACGGTGCGTCACGACCGAGAGCGGCGGCGTCTTCTGCGGTTCATCCCCGCGTGTGCGGGGAACGGGAACGTTCTGTTTAACCAGACGCTGCACCGGACGGTTCATCCCCGCGTGTGCGGGGAACGGTCTAAACGCAAACGCTTGAACCTATAGGCTGTTTGCTGCACAACAAAATCTACCGGCATTCCGAGCCGGCGTCAGCTCCGGTCAGACGACACTACTTCGAATTGTTAATAAACGTTCAGCCGCGACCGGTCGACCCATCGATTGGCAACGCGGCTTCGGGAAGAAATTCCACAAGTCGAGTCCCGTCGAAATCGACCGGGACACGGCGATTCTTTCCTACAGTCTCGAAACGAAACCCAGCTTCATCGGAAACATCGCGCCAAGCGATCACCGCGTTGCCGTCGCCGATGCCCTCCTCAACCTGTTTCCAAAGGTACTCACGTACCTTGCGGTTGTAATCCCCAACGTAAACGCCTGCCCGAACTTCCAGCAACCAGATGGCCAGGCGCCCCCGCAACCGCGGCGGCGCGTTCTCAAGCACGATCACGATCATGCTGCGCGGTGCCCTGGATCGCCCAGACTTTCCGGATCGGGAATTGCCGGCTCAAGCTGGTCCTCGTGCGGCCGCGGTGGCGTGAGCAGGCCCGCTGCGAGCATGGATTCGATGTCCGGAATGATCCGCTCCAGCAGCTTGCTCTGGCGAAAGGTATCGCGGCAGGCCAGCCGCACCTGCCGTTCCGGCTCGGCTGGATTCCTAGCCGCGATGGAAAATGCAATCGGCACCACCGTTTCGAACTTGTACAGATCGGCTACGTCGTACACGAACGACAAGGGCTTGCCGCTGTGTATGAACCCAATGGCCGGGGCGTATCCGGCAGCCAGCACCGCGGCCTCGGTCACGCCGTACAAACAGGATGTCGCGGCCGACAGGCAGCGATTGGGCAGGTCGCCCGCATCCCAGGTCTCGATGTCGTAAGTGCGCGCCTTCCACTCCACGCCGTACTTCTGCGCCAGCAACTGATACATCTTGCGCACCCGCGCGCCCTCGATTCCGCGAAGCTGATCCACGCTGCGACGGGCAGGCGGTTCTTCGCCGAAACGTCGCCGATACATCTCGCGAACCACCCTGAGCCTTGCGTCCTCATCGAGCGCGAGCTGCGCCTGGTAGAGCAGACGGTCAGCCCGCGCGCCACCGGGCTGGCCGGCGGAATAAAGCCGCACACCGCCCTCGCCAATCCACACCAGCAAGGTGCCCACCAGAGCCGCCAGACGCACCGCCGCGTGCGAAATGCGCGTGCCGACCTCCAGCATCAGGCAAGCCACGCCGCCCACCGGGATGTGGGTGCGCACACCGTTCTTGTCCACCACCACGAACGCGCCGTCGAGCACGTCGAGATTTCCCTTGTCGACAAACAGCACCGACATCCGCTCCTTGATCGGGATGGGTTTGAGCGGAGGCAGGAGGTCGGCCACGAATTAGGGCAGACGGCGCTGCCGCAACCCCTCTTCAGTCGCCACCGTGAACTGTCCGGTCAGGGCTTCTTCCTCAAGTGCAACGACTCGGGTCAGGATGGTTGCTAGCGATTCGGGCGAAGTCGGATGGAGTCTCAGATAAACCACGGCATGGGGCGCCGGCACACCCTGATTGAAAATCAGGTCGCCATGATCGCGGTCGAACGACAACAGAATGCGGTCTTGCTTGCGCGCCAAAGCCAGCACGCCCTTGTCCGGGAGACCTGGCTCAATCTCCTTCACCGCCGCAACGTCATGTCCCGCATGGCGCAGGAACTCAATGGCATAGCCAGCGATGTTCTCGTCGGCCAGCCACTTCATCAGGCGACCTTGGGGAAGGCCACGTACTTTTCTTCCTCGATCAGCGCCTGCACGAACGCGAACACTGAGCGCAGGTCGTCGTCCGTGAGGTGAGAGTAGTTTTCCAGGATCTGTGTCTCGGTCCAGCCGGCCGCCTTCAGACCAAGCAGAAACTCCACCGTGAGCCGCGTACCCGCTACACGAGGCCGGCCGCCACAGATCTCGGGGTTAGTCTCAATCCGGTTTTTCCAGTTCATCGCAACACCTCGAAACTCGCTACTGCGCTCATTTTATTGCTGTAGGCCTTGGCTTCGCCGGTCATGGGCGAAGCGATGTATCGCTCGTCATGCAGTATCTCCGCCGCAAAAGCCAGCGCAGCCAGGATGTCTTCGCGCGTGATGCGTGGATACGACTCCAGGAGCTGCTCGTGCGACCAGCCGTTGGCAAGCCAGCCCAGAATCAGCTCCACAGAAATCCGCGTGCCCTTGATGACGGGCTTGCCGACCAGTACTGCCGGGTCGCTGGTGATGCGGTCTCGCCATTCCATGTTCAAGCTCCTAGTTCCGCTGAGATTCGATCTTCGGTCGGCAGCGCCTGGGACTCAAGCGCGCCGGATCAGTAGCAATCCACAGCCGAAGGCTTTTGCCTTGCCGATGCCGCTGCGAAGCGCCGCCAGAAAAGCGGCTGCGTCGGTGATAGATACACGCCCGGTGAAATCCAGCGTGGAGTAGCGAATGTCCTCACCCTTGCGGCCGCCGCGCAGACGTTCCTGTCGATACGCGCCGGTTCGAACCTCGTCCAGATCGAACTCGAAGCCGTGGCGCTGGCCCTGCGCCGCAAGCCAGTTCAAACCCGCTTCGCGCTCTACGGAAGGCCGGTGTGCCGGCTCCGCACCGGGCTCATGCTTCAGTAGCGCGTCGCGAATCACATCGTGACGAAGCGCCTTGCCGTTGGGACCACGCCGGGTCACCACCGGGTTGGCACGCAGATCGAAGGCCAGCGAATCGCCGTCCGCAATTCGCGGGCGAAATTCCTTGGTCTCCGCAATCCATGCGCCGCTATGCGGGAGTGGAGGGAAGTCCGACTGAACGAAGTACGTCGGCCCGGCAGCTTCCACTTGCCGGAACAGAAAATCCCGCTGCGCTGTGGGCCGTTCGCCCCACAGCGCCCACAGCATCTGGTGTTCCGAATACGGGCCGGACGCGAGCTGGCGCAAATGCTGGTGCGCGTCGGCGTGCGCGGTATCGAGTCGCACCCTGGAGAGATAGCTCACGTGCTCGCCTCCGGTTTTGGCCAGCTCGCAACGTGTTCGAGCCGTGCACCGAATTGCCAGCGCTTGCGGCTCAGTGCCGCGTCGTGGCGCGTGTGGCTCTGGAGGGATTCAAGGCCGGGCGGTGGATCGTTCACATCGCCGTCCTCCCAGAACATCCAGGTCGGTGCGGGACCCAGAAACTTGCCGATGCCCAGACGCTGAGGGACCAGACCAAATCCAGATTGACCGGCCCCGCGAACGATTTTCCAGCGATTCTCGAAATCAGACAGCTCCGCCTCGAAGGCGGCGCGGATATCGGCCGCCTCGACGACCCGCGGCGCGAGCGGTAAAGACAGCGGACAACTCTTGCGGCCGATATAAAGCGTGAACCGCGGCTGCTCCAACGCAGTCGCAAGCTGCGACAAGCTCGGCACCGCGTCATCACATCCGGCTCGTCGCCAGACCGCGACCACGTTGACGGCCTCGCTGCGGTAGTCGCGCGAGGACAGGATCGTGTTCAGTTCCTGCTTGGGCGCGGCGCGCAACTCGTCGCGCCGGCTGTAGTGCGGCGACTTATTTAGATCGCTCTGACTCGGCACCTGGGCCGTGTGGTAATCGCGCAGTAGATCGCCGCTGCTCAGTTGCAGGACGGCCAGGCCAAGTTCAGCCGTGAGCTGCGAGAGCCGCGCTTCTTCATCACGACGAATTCCGAGCGCGGCCGCCAACAGGCCCACTACCAAGCTCTTGCCGGGATGCGTCTGGCTGGGTCTCTGCTCGCCTACCGCCACGGTGCCGAAACTCGCCAGCGGCGCATACAGCCGGAACAGGAGTACGTCTGACATGGCCTACCCCGTAATGAAGTCCTGAAGTTCCCGCAGGCTGCCCGTGCCGGTCAGCACGTTGAAGGACTTGCGGCCCTCGCAACGCGGCCCATAAACCTGATCCATGTTCGCAACCAGTCGATCCAGCTCGGTGATCGCTAGGGACTGCACATCGCCGTCCAGAATCGGCCGCGTGAACGCCAGCGACAGCGAACGCGGCTGCTGCGGCCCCTTCTCCGCCAGGCAATAAAGGGCATGCGCGCGACTGGCGAAGCTGTTCTGTTTGCCGGTCGGAGCCACGGTGGCCGCGCATTCGAGCAGGGCGTGCAGGGTCTTGGCGGTCAGCGCCGCATCGCCCTGAAGGTTCTCTTGCAACAGGTCGCGATTGATGCAGATGTAGAGGTAGAACACGCCAGCGCCGAAGCCGGTTTCGCCCAGGTGTCCCGCGCCCAGGTCCTCTTCGCCCTTGTTCAGATCGTCCACCGCAGTGAAGTAGTCGTCTTCGATCTGCACCTTGTGAACGGTGAAGGCGTGGGCGACCTGGACGGCGGCTTCTATGTTGTAGATCGGTACCTCGGCCAGCATGCGTCCGAACATCGCGATATCGGCGCCCTTGTGGTCGCGGCGCAGCAGCTTGAGTTCGTCCTCAACGGGAGCGCGCTTCTCGCTTGCCAGTTTTTCCACCAGATCGTCCACGCCCTGACGTTCTTCCGGACTGATGTGGAAGAGCTGTCCGGTGATGAGCGGGTTGCCCGTTTCAGTCTTTCCGAACACTTTGATAACGGGTGCAAGCCAAGCCGTGGCCTTCTTCTCGTCGATTCCCAAGGTCAGCAGACGAGCCAACAGGTCACGTCCCAGCGATTTGGTTCTCGTGCCGCGGTGAGCACCCAGCGCACGCTCGAAAACTTCCGATGTTCGCCACGCGCGCTTCAGACTTTGGCTCGATACGCGCAGGCGGCTGGCGCCGCCGACGATGGCGCTCTTGGGCCGGCCGAGATCGTCGCGATTGAGGTTGGCGGGCGGATAGCTGGTGAGCAGGTGAAGCTGGATGAATTGGGTCATCGGTCGGGTCCGTTGTGGTTCCAGGGTTCTTAGATGCGAGAGCGCTAACGCTTGGTTGGAAGGTTGCTGTAGTAGTCGTAGGCCCAGCGTCGTCGCAGATCGGGGCCGCGGTGCTCGAGATGCCAGTCGCAGGCCGCTTCTGCCAGCGACAAGACATTGGCTCGCTTGCCGATCACTTGCAGCGCGCGGCGCAGTTCGGTGAACAGCTCTGTGCCGCTGGCCGCCAGCAGGCGCTTGAAGCGCAGCTCGCTCAGCAGCGGTCGGTCCTGACCCGTCTCTTTGGTCTGGGCAAGCTGCGCCGGCAGAGATCGCGCTCCGTCGTGCTCCTCCACCCAGGCCAGCAGTGGGGCCAGCGCCAGGATGTCTTCCTCGCGCGGCATGTGCGAATCGTCAACGGCACGGGCCTCGGCGGTGGCGTCCAGCAAGTCGTGCGCGCCACGCTCGGCAAAGGCATCGAGCGGTTCGGCGCATCGGCGAAGCCGTGCCCGCGCGGCGCGCGAGGCGGGTCGGTTTCGGTCATGCAGCGACGAGTGATAGACGCGCAGCGAACGCGCGAATGCGTCGTCGCTTCGGAACGGACTTCTCGGTTGGTTATTCACGGTCGGGCCCTTATCTAAGTCGTGGCGGGTGCGGGAACGCTGGCCGCGTCACCGGCACCTCGTGATCGGGATTTGTTTGCGGCCGACGCCGGGGCATCGACAGGAATGCCGAGCGCCTCCTTCAACTTGCGCCCGCCCAGATTCAGCACGAGTTGATGACGCGCAAGCGCAACGCGCTTCGTGTTGCCCTGCTCTGCGGGTCCGCTTTCCGCGTGCTGCTCGAACAGGTGTAGTGCTTTGTCCCTCAGCACGCCGTGCCATCGCAGATGCATGGACAGCAGCGATTCATCGCTGGCGCGCGCCTCGGTGCTGGCCTCGCTCAACACGTCCAGCAGCGCGTAGAACTCATCCTCGGTGGACTGCCAGTAGGCATCCGTCACGAAATCGAATTTGCCGCGCACCGTCGCGCCCGATGAAAACCAAGCTGACTTGAGCGCACGACGGAGATATTCAGAAGCGGACTGAGCTGCGCCTATCCATCGCTGAACGGGTTCCTCGATCCGATAGGAATCAACCGACGGCAGGGGCATGAGGGATTCATGCCAGCGCACAGCCTTCATGTTGTTTTCCATCTGGTATCCACAGACATGCAGGCGAAACGGTAGCCGACGCGGATTGCCCAAATGGCGGGCGAGCGCAGCTCGCCGCCTTTCCGCAAACTCCGAAACCGCTATCGCCCGCTGCTGTGTCTGTGTGGTGCTCAAGGCAAGGCCGAGCCAGTCACGGTACGTCGTGCTTCCGCCGAAATGCTGCGGATGAAAGTCCAAATCGTCCTCGTCCTTGCGCCGGTAAGGTGAAAGCGGATGACGCCACCCGGTTGTGTAGTTCGCCCCATAAGTCTCGGTGCGGTATTTGCTCACCACCGCCGAAGACGATTCACCACATAGATCGCAGACACCGACGTAGACCGTTTCAAAATCCAGCACGATGCGCCGCGGCGTAGCCCAGTAAACCCACAAAGGATGACCATCGATCGAGGTGATCTGCGGACGATTTTTGTCGGGCGCATCGTCGCCGAGCTTTCCGGCAATTTTTCGCGCTGCACTGTTGCTGTCGGTGCTGGTCCGCGTCGGCCTCGTCCAAGGAAAGATCGCTGTCGCTTCTTTCACATCAACGGACGGATGGTTTCGGCCGATCTGATCGCGCTCAAGTACGTTTAGCCAGACTGCCCGCCACAGGGTTGCATCCATATCGCCATGCGTGGTCGCCGCGACGAAAGTAGTCATTGGGCCGCCGCCGCGCAGGGATGTGTTGTGTCCGGCGCCACCGCTCGGCGCATTCGTCTGCAAGGTGAACAGCGCTGCAGCCGCGCAGGGAACACACGCTGCATCGATGCGGCCACGCTTAACGAAGTGGTCTTTGTTAAGGGTCTCGGTTTTCTGGCCAGGGGAGTCGATCAGTAGCGCCCCGATGTCATTGGGCTCCTGCTCCGCCAACTCCTGCTGCGCGAAGTCCTGCATGAAACGAATGCCATCGCCATCCAGCGCGAAGTAGGGCGCGAACGGTGCCAAAGCCATGCCCAACTGATCCGGCGTGGGCGGCGCAAGGTACCGAGCAATCCAGTCCTGCTGGCCGGTCGGTGGGAAGGCGGTCTGCACCAGGCCGATAAGAAACTGCATCAGGCTGGCGTTGAAGTCGGGCCGAGTGGCAGCGAGGCGCAGCACCGGGTTGGCGGTGTCGGCGATCTCGCGTGGTGCGATGCGTTCGTAGCCCTGTGCCCGAATCACGGGTAGCCAGCGGTCATTGATCAGGTTCATCACTTCTCCGTTTGTCGAACGCTAGCGCATGACAGGCTCAAAAACTGAGCCTGTGCATTCTTTCACTCAGGTTTTCCAACTCAGTCCTTCATCTGCGCTATACCGCAAGCGCAACGAACGCGCGGCGCGCCCCTCGGACACCTGTCGTGCACCGCCCATCCATTCTCCATTTCGCTCGATCAGCGGCACCGCGACCACCCATTTCGCCGCTCTACCCATGCGCTCGCGCCATTGGCTGAGCGCCGCTTTGACGCCGGGATCATCGGACTCCGCTTCCTCATTGATCTGGCTGGCGCGAACGCTGAGACGGCTGAGGCCCGCCGCGGTCGCCCGGTTATCGTCGGTGAAGAAATCCGACAGTTTTCCATCTGCCCAGCGCAGCAGATGCAGCGTCACCGAGGGCTCGCCGAGACGGGTCGGGGTGTGAGCTTCACTTGACCAGTTGCCGCCTCCACTCTGGCTGCTCACATAACCCGCGGACAGGCTCAGGGTGTTGGTCATCGCAAGACTTTTCTCGGCCTGGCGATTACCGGTCTGCGTGTCATTCACACCGCTCAGGCCGGTTGGAATCTGATCTGCCGCGTCCGGCCCGTAGACGGCTTCGATCATCGCCCGCGCGTCTGTCGGCATGTGCCAGCCGCCGCGCGTGGATAGCTCGCGAACGCTGAGCCAGAGCTGGGCGAGATTGGGGTAGACATACGCGCTCTTGCGCAGGTGCGGCCCCATCCACTTCGGATCGGCGTCGGGCAAGGCCGGCGGCGCGTGGATTGCGAGCGTCGGCACGCCGCGGTCGCCGCGTTCGTGCCGATGCAGGCGGCCGGCGCGCTGAATCAGTAGGTCGATGGGTGCGATGTCGCTGACCATCACGTCAAAGTCGAGGTCGAGCGATTGCTCGACGACTTGTGTCGCCACCAGCACCTGGCCGGCGCGATCCGCGTCGACTTTCTTGCCGAAGCGTTCGAGTGCTTCGTTCTCGATCCGCAGGCGGTCGCCCAGCGCAAAGCGGGCGTGAAACAACTGCGTGTGCGGATGCGCCGCCTTGAGCGCGCGATAACTCGCGATGGCATCGGAGACGGTGTTGCGAATCCAGCACACCGCCTTGCCGGCGCGCGCCGCTTCCAGAACATAGGCCTCGCAGGCGGCCGGGTCGCGCAGCCATTGCACGTCCACACGTCGCACGACTTGGCTGCGGGTGGCGACGGGAATCTCCCGCAGTCCCGCTTCGTCGGCATGGGTTAGCAGCGGGTAGTCGGAGGACTGCATGCTCTCGGTGCGCGAGTAGATGGCGCACAGTTCACGGCGCATCTGCTGCGGCAGCGTGGCGGACAGCAGGATGGCGGAGCCACCGGCTTCGCGATGAAACCGCAGCAGCGTCTTGAGCACGCCAAACAGATAGCTGTCGCAGGCATGCACCTCATCGACGATCAGCACCTTGCCGAACAGGCCCAGCAGGCGCAGCGACTGGTGCTTGGCGTGCAGCACGGCCATCAGGGCCTGGTCGATAGTGCCGACGCCGACCTGGGCCAGCAGCGCGGCCTTGCGCGTATCCGCGAGCCAGGCGGTACAGCGCTGGCTGGCGGTCGCGAGCTTCTCGTATTCTGGTTCCGCGGAATCTTTTGGCAGGACGGTGGAGCGAAAAGCTTTGGAAAGATCTCGCGCCCCGTGCGCGAGCACCAGCGAGGGCCGGCTGCCGGGCTCGAACAGATGATCGTAGACCTCACCGATTCGCTGGTACATCTGGTTGGCGGTGGCCATGGTGGGCAGGGCGAAATACAGCCCTTCTCCAAGCCCCGCCTGCAGCAGCCGATGCGCCAGCATCACGGCCGCTTCGGTCTTGCCGGCACCGGTCACGTCTTCTAGGACGAACAACTGCGGCGTGCTGCTCAGCGCGAGCCTATCGCAGCAGTTCTGCAAGGGCGTCTGTGAGATGCCGATTTTCGGGAACAGCTCCGCAAAGGCTTTTCGGCCGCTCGCACGCCGCGGCACGACGCCGCTGCGATCCAAGGCGGTTCTCGCCTGGCCGCGCGCCTGATTCCAATACGCCTCAAGCGAAGAAGACGGCTCGCGATAGGGAAAGTAGTCGGTGTTGGAACCGAGCCAGTCTGCCAGCACCGACAAGCCGGCCAGCCACCACGAGAAGCGCCGGTGTTCGTTCAGGAGATCGGCGGGCCGACTCGCGAGCCAGGCGTCCCGACTGCTCTGGGGCAACAGGAGATTCCCGGCCGCATCGACGAATTCAGCCGCCGCGCGAATATCCCGCTCGTCGAAGTTTGCGCAGACCGTAACGCCTCCCGCCGGTGGCTGGCCGTGATGTCCGGTGACGGCGTTGATCCAGCACTCCGCAGCCTCGAAGTGGGCTCCGCCCCATAGGGCATCGAGCCACTCGAGCTCAGCCCAGTGCTCCCAATGCCCGGCCGCAAGCGCTGCACCGAGGCTGTCGTGGTAATGCCTGGGTCCGTAGGTCTTGAGCGTCTGCCGTCCCTGTTGCAGGGATGCCAGCAAGTCAGCGCGCTGCGCCTGGAAGGGCACCGCAAACTTACCGAGGTCGTGCAGCGCGAGGAAGAACGTGCAGAGGTCGGTGAAGGCGTCCTCGGTCAGCCCCAAGCGATGCGACCAGAAGCCGCGCAGCACGGGCGCGCGGTAGAGAAATTCGCGGCCTACGGCGGCTACATCAAGACAATGGCAGGGTAGCGGATGCCAGGTTACGGCTCCGTCTCCCGGCCTTGCCTTGCCCCAGTAGTTCCAGTACGCCGCGGTCACGCATGCCCCCTGTTCTCACTTCAAAGCCGATTCTGCACGGCAAAAGGCCCAAAAACTGACCCCGTGGTTCAGTCGCGCTTTCGATATTGTTTCAATGCTTGTTGCAGGCGTTCGATCACGGCGTGGCGCAAAGTTGCGGGTGCGATCACTTCTACATCCGGACCATAACGCAGGATGTCCAGAATCAGTTCCTGGTCGTGCCGATACGGAACGCATAGTTCCAACTCTCCATCGGCGAGCGGGGTACTGGTTTGCTGGGGATGCCAGCGCTCTCCTTCGATCCAGCGGGCGCGAGCGGCCGTGAAGCGCAGCACAGCGGTGTGCGTAGGCTGGCCGGCGAAAATTCCGTAAGACGAGCCCAGCTCTACGTCCAGATCGGAGGGAGGAACCTCATGGGTGACAGCGTCCAGTCCCTTCATGCGTAGGATCCCGTCGACGGCAAACGTACGCAGTGCCGTTGCTTGATGACACCACGCATCGAGGTACCAGTTGCCGCGGTAGTTGAGTAGCCGTTGCGGAGAGATTTCGCGTTCGCTGTCGGGGGTTCCGGTCTTGGCGCGGTAGACGACAAACAAGCGCTGACGGCGCAGCACGGCTTGCGCGACGGATCCCAGATGCTCGCCCGGAGGGCGCGCGGCGAGAGTCAGCAGGCGAATGCGTTCCAGTGGCGGCGCGCTGATCCCCTGGGTCGCGAGTATCCCGGTTAGCCGCGATCGCAGTGGAGACAAGGCCTCGTCCAGCAAGCCCGGCTGGAAGGAGTTGAGCAGATGCTGGAGCGTCAGCAGGGCGTGCAGTTCGTCGGCGCCAAACCACAGCCCAGGAAGCTCGTAGGCCTGATCGGTGTAACGATACCCAGCGGGTTCGCGACAGGTCTGAATCGGCGCCCCAAGCTGATCGCGCCTGTCCCGCAGTAGGCGCTTGACCGAGGACTTGGAGCATTCAAGCTCGTCCTGCACACGGCTGAAGGACACCGGATAACGCGCCTGCTTCAGCAGTCGGTGTACGCGGTAGATGTGTTCGAAGGACTTCATGGCGATGACGGTCAATATACCGGCCTGCCATGTGCTCATGCGGAGCTGATGTTGTCGTGAGTCAACAAAAAGGCGACCTTTCGGCCGCCCTCTGGAAGCCCTCTTCCCCCAGCCTCTGGCCTGACCGCGACAGGCATCAAGCTCGGCTCTTGCTGCGCCCAATTCCTTTTCGAGCGCCGCAATTTTCACGTCCCTGGGATTGGGCATGAACATGCTCTGGATCTTGTCCGAAGCCATCTTGATGCGATTGCCCTGGCTGGTGCCGATCACCTTGGGATCGTCCCAGCTACCGTAGTAGGGCAGGTGCTCTGGCGGCTCCGGCGTGACGAACTCGCTGACGAATTCGTCGAAGGGCTTGCCGCGCTCCAGGCGTGCTTTGCGCTCGGTGGCGCGCGCCGCCTGGGTGCCTTCCTCGTCTATCCGTAGCGTGGTGGAATCGAACACCACCCTATAAATGTCGCGCGCCGTCTCGTGTGAGATGAGGTCTTCTTCGATGTCCTTCATCACCAGGGCCGGGTCGCGCAGCAGCACGTCGCCGTAACCGGCGCCGGTGCCCTGGCAACACATGTAGACCTCGCCCTCCTGGCACAGCTCGAAGGTCATCGCCATCTCGTGGCTTGAATAGCGGCCGCCCTCGACGGTCTGGTTATTCATCAGGTCCAGCATGTCGAACTTGATCTTGCCGGGATTGCTTGCAAGCTGCTCGAAGATGTTGACGTCGCGAATCCTGCACAGCGGATACACCGGCGGACCGTAGCCGCCGAACAGTCCTTGCGAGGGTGTGAACAGGGATCCGGTGACGCCGGTCATGAAACCCCAGAATCCTGTTCCGCGCACCGATGAAATCATTTCGTAGCCGAGTCCCGCGCGGTACTTGCCGAAGCCTTCTCTGTCTTTTGCGAGTGTGAACGCACCCAGGCGCACGATCGGCAGTTCTTCCTCGATGACCTCGATCTCGCCGATATCGCAGCACGCGGCGAACGGCGGCGACATCGAGTGCTCGCCATCGCGATGATTGCGCCCGCCCTGGCCGTCGCCGTTGATGTCGGCGCAGAAGTTGCCGACGTTCTCGCCGTTCTGGGTCAGGCCGCCGTAGATGAAGGTCGAGGGCTGGTCGTATTGCGGCGCGACCACGGCGGTGTAGCGGTGCGGCAGGCTGTAGTTGAACTTGGTTATCGGAATGACCGGCAGGGTCAGCGTCTTGAAGATCGGGATCAGGCTCATCGCCTGCGGCACTTCGTCCGAGGCGTTCACCAGCGAATGCTCGTCGAACAGCATGTCCATCGGGCTGATCACCGCCATCGTCGGCCGCAGGTCGGGCCAGATGTTCTGCTGGAAGCAGGTCAGCAGCACGGTCTTGAGCGAGGACTTGCTGCAGTTGACCGAGCGGTTGAGGAATTCCGGCGAGGAGCCGCGACAGTCCAGGGTCATCTTGTCGCCCTTGACGGTGATCGCGAGGCTGTACTTGAGCAGCGCGTTTTCGCGCAGGGTCGAGTCGATAAGCGCGGCCACCCGCGTGGTGCCGTCGGGCAGTTCCAGAATGCGGCGCCGCACCTCCTCCCGCACGTCCTCCATATGCTGGCGCAAGGTGAGGGTCAGTGCGTCTTCGCCGAACTCTTCGAGGATGCTCAGCACTCTTTCGCGCAAGCGCAGCGCCGAGTGCAGCTTGACCTTCATGTCTTCGTACTGGAGCTTGGGGTCGCGTACCGAGTTCTGCAGGAAGGTGACGAGGTCGCGCTTGAGTTCGAAGTTTTCGATCACCTTGAACGGCGACATCTTCAAGCCTTCGTCGAAGCGACTCTCGGCCGCGGCCGGCATGCCGCCGGGCTCGCAGCTTCCGTTTTCACCTTCGTGGATGGTGACGGTCAGCCAGCACACCCGCTTGCCCTTCCAGTACAGCGGCAACATCGTGGACTGATCCGTGTTGTGGATGCCGCCGTAGCGCGCGTCGTTGTGCACGAAGCCGTCGCCGTCGCGGACGCCCACCGTAGGATCCTTCATCCAGTACTTGATGATGAACTTGATTGGGTAGTGACAGGCGGCGGCGAACGCCATCACGCCGTGCGGCGCGATCATCGACAAATCACCGCTGGCGGTGAAGACGGCGGCCACCAGGTCGCCCCATTTGGCGCCCGGCGCCTAGCCCATCTGCTGGGCCATGGTATTGCTCTCGTCGAGCGCCGCGAGGATGCGGCCTCTGACCCGGTTGACCAGGTGCGGATCTCGTGTGCCTTCGAGCAGGCGCGCTTCGTCCGGGCTGCGCGGACCCATGCGGTGGTCGACCATGATCTCCTGGTCCGGCCCGTAGAAGAGCTGGTTGTCCTTGAGGAATTTATCGAGCAGCGCCTTGTCGTAGGCGGTGACCTGCATGTCGTTCATGGCCTTCGCCTTGCCTCCTTCGTCGGGTGTGCATCACCTCGAATTTAGACGTTGCGGCAAATCAGTAGTGTCCGGTTCGGCGAAGGCCGAAAAGCTCGGCCTCGACGACGCTCAGGGGCGGATCAGCATCTTCATGGCGCCATCCGACTTAGCGAAAAACGTGGAGAAGGCCTTGTCCACGTCCGTCAGCGCAAATGTGTGGGAGAACAGTTCCTGCGGCTTGACCACGCCACGTTCCAGCATGCGCAGGCCCTCGAACATAAACATCTGTGCGTTGGCGAAACCATTCATGCGCAAGGTGATGTTGCGCAGGAAGACGTCAGCGAGATTCAGATTGAAGGTGGCGTCGCAGAACACACCGATGGCTGCGACGGTACCACCGGGTCGAACCAGATCGAGCGCAGTCTGCAAGCTTTCGGGCAGGCCGACGACCTCGATCACCTTGTCAAACCCACGCCCTCCGGTCTCGGCCAGAGCCTTTTCCTTCCAGCCATCGACACTGATGTCGATGGCGATCGCGCCTCGCTTGGCTATGGCTTCCAGGCGATGCGGCACGCGATCCAGCACCACCATGCGGCCCGGTCCCTTGAGCAAGGCAATGTCCAGCGCCATCAGGCCGGTGGGGCCGGCACCCACCATCGCAACCGTCTCCCCGACCTGAATGTCCGCAGTGTTGTTGGCAATGATCGCCGACGGCAGATTGCAGGACAGGGTGACCGCAGCTTCGTCGGAGATGTGCAGCGGCACCTTCATGGCGTGGCCGTCGGCGTGCGGGATGATAAGCGCTTCTGCGTGGGTGCCGTTGATGCTGCCGAAGGCGGTGCCAAAACCATAAACCGCCTTGTTGGTGGTTTCGCAATGCGCGGTCTGGCCCACTTCGCACATGTAACAGTGCCCGCAGGACACCGAGTAACCCATGCTGATGCGGTCCTTGGGTTTGAAGCGGCCCACCGTCTTGCCGACCTGCACCACCTCGCCGATGAGTTCATGACCCGTCTGTGATTTGCCTTTCTCCATGATGCCGTCCAGCGCCCCGCGGAACAGGTGCAGGTCCGAACCGCAGATGGAGGTGGCGATGACCTTGACCAGCATCTCGTGATCGGCCTTCAGGACCGGGTCTGCAATGTCAGTGCAGCGGATATTCTCGGGCCCGAAATAGATGGCAGCTTTCATGGTGCTCTCCTCACATTAGTTAACTCGATGCCTCGCTCTACACATTGCTACAGATTCTGTCGGTATCTAACCGGATATTAGTGGCGGCAAATCTACTCTTTGACGTGAACGTGCAATAGAAGGGCTCGCACGCGGATGCTTTCCAGCTTACGGACAGCCCGCTACCCTCGGGCCGCGAAACGACTAGCAATGGTGGAGACCTCACATGAGCGTAAGAGTGGAGCGCAATGGGCCGGTCACGACGGTCATTCACAGTCGCCCCGAAGCACGCAACGCGATGGACCCGGACAGCGCGGTCGCTTTGGTCGCGGCTTTCGAGGCTTTCGACGCCGATCCGGATGCGTCGGTCGCCGTGTTCTGGGGTGAGGGCGGTGCCTTCTGCGCCGGCTGGGATCTCAAGTACGCGAGCAGTCTCACCGACCATCCCGAGCCGCTGGCCTTCCTGAATTTTCCGGCTGAAGGCGAGCCCGTGCCGCGCGGCCCCATGGGCCCCAGTCGTCTGAAGCTGTCAAAGCCGGTCATCGCTGCCGTCGCGGGTCCTGCCGTGGCGGGTGGATTCGAACTTGCGCTGTGGTGCGACCTGCGCGTGATGGAACGGAGCGCCTACTTCGGCGTGTACTGCCGGCGCTGGGGCATCCCCCTGATCGACGGCGGCACCGTGCGACTGCCGCGGCTGGTCGGTCAGGGGCGCGCCATGGAGATCATCCTCACCGGTCGCAAGGTGCCCGCTGAGGAATGCCTGCGCATCGGCGCCTGCGAAAAAGTGGTGGAAGACGGCCAGTCACGCCAGGAAGCCGAAGCCATGGCGCAGCAGATCGCGCGGTTCCCGCAAGCCTGCGTTCGCGCCGACCGGCGCAGTGTGATCCAGCAGCAGGGCCTGTCCCACGACGCCGCCATGCGTGTGGAGTGGAGCAACAGTGTCGGTGCGTTCGGTGCGGAGGGGCTTGCGGGCGCCACGCGTTTCAGCGGCGGAAAGGGACGCCATGGTGATTTCTCGCAGATCTGAAGCGGGTGTTAGCACCGATCCGACCGTCGGGCAAGAATGCGTTGGGCCTCAAAGGAGAGCAATCATGGAATCGCGTAGGACCAACCCGGACTCGGAAGACAACATCAAGCGCATTGATTCGAAGCCGCGGCCGAAAGGTCAAAAACGCGGTGAGTCACACGGCTTTCAGGTGTACTTCAAGAGAGATGGAGTCGAGTACACGCGGTTCTTCAGTGACAGTACAAACGGCAACAAGGAAGGTGCACGGGCGGCAGCGCGTGCCTTCCGACCCGAGTTGGAGGCTTCTATTCCCGCATCTAAGGCAGGGTTGCCCGCTTTCTCCAGTAAGGCCCGCAGCAACACGGGTCGCATGGGCATATCAATTACATCTGCACCACGCGCGGTCGGCCCGGCGCAGTACGTCACGGTGTCTGTCCGCGTCGCCAAAGGCGAGACCAAGAACAAGAAACTCTTGGTCGGTGATCGCTCGTTGAAGGCCGTCATAAAGGAAGCCGTTGCCTGGAGAGACTCATTGCTCGCTGAGCGCGCGTCGCTTGAGGCCCAACCAGGCGCTCGACGACAGGCAGCACAACCGGAGAAATGATCATGGCGATTGCGGCAGGAGCCGACCCTTACGCGGGCGAAGCCGTCGTTCCTGACGAAGCGTTCTCAAGCCTGACCGTGCGCAAGGATCCCCGGAACCCGCGGATTGCCCGCATCACGTTCAACCGTCCGCAACGCCTGAACGCCATCGGCTTCGACACGCCGGGGGAGGTTCGCCGTGCGGTCGATGCCGTCAATGCGCGCAGCGATCTGCAGGTGATCGTGGTGCAGGGCGCGGGTGCGGCGTTCTGCGCTGGCTTCGACATCACGTTGTTCGGCGAGAGCACGCAGGAGCACCCCTGCAAGCAGGAAGCCAGGCCCTGGGATCCGATGGTCGATTACCGCGCGATGCGCGGCTGCACCGACGACTTCATGTCGCTCTGGCATTCACCCAAGCCGACGATCGCGCGAGTCCACAAGTACGCCATCGCCGGCGGATCGGACATTGCGCTCTGTTGCGATCAGGTGATCATGGAAGACACGGCCCGGATCGGCTACATGCCGGTCAGAGTCTGGGGTTGCCCGACCACGGCGCACTGGACCTACCGGCTCGGCCCGGAACGCGCGAAGCGGCTGCTGCTGACCGGCGATCTCATCGATGGCGTCAAGGCTGAAGCGTGGGGCCTGGTCAGTGAATCCGCGCCGGGCGACCGACTCGACGAGCGGGTGAATGCGCTGGCGGACCGGATGGCCGGCATTCCGCTGGGCATGCTTACCATGCAGAAAATGGTCGTCAATGAAGCGGTCGAGCGCATGGGCCTGCGCGCGAGTCAGACCTTGTCGACGCTGTTCGACGGCATCACGCGCAACAATCCGGAAGGGATGTGGTTCCGCCGCTATTCACGCGTGCACGGCTTCAAGGCCGCAGTCGAGTGGCGTGATTCCGGAAAACCAATCCCAGAGGGCGACGAGGCCCGGGCCGTCATCGCCGAGCTCGACGAGCTGATTGCGAAGATGGCGGCCTGAGCGGCCGAGAGAAACAAAAAGGGGCCCTCGCGCCCGCCCCTGGGTCTCTCCCGTTTGGTTGAGAGAACCGCCGGCTCTTTGGGGGTGGCAGTAGAAGTTTGACGTTCTCTGCGGTGATGGTATCGCGTCTCCTGGCGGAACACGGTTCCCTTGTGGAAGAGGGCTGGGGCACGGCTGGTGTCGCGGATGGCCTTCGGGCTGCCGCTTGGGATAGAAGACTGCGCTAGCGCAGTGGCGTAATCTCGTCGCATAACGAGGCTCCTGCTAAGGAGCCACCCATCGATAGCCAGCGAGGAGCGCATACATGGCCGAGCAGTCAGTAGATTCCACCCGAGCTTTCCGTCTCGACGGCAAGGTCGCCCTGGTCAGCGGCGGTGCCCGTGGTATCGGGGCCGCGGTCTGTGAGGCGCTGGCACAGGCCGGTGCCGCGGTGCTCGTAACGGATGTGCTCGAGGGCGCCGGCCGCGAGACCGTGGAGCGCATTCGCAAGGGTGGCGGCACGGCGGAGTTCCAGAAGCACGACGTGACCGTCGAGGCGCAGTGGGAGGCCGCGGTCGCTGCCGCGCAGCAACACTTCGGCAAGCTCGACATTCTCGTGAACAACGCCGGGATCGAGACCGCGGCGCTGATCACGCAATGCGAGGTCGAGGATTTCCGCCGCGTCATGGAGGTCAATGTCACCGGCGTGTTTCTCGGCCACAAGCACGCGATGCGCGTAATGAAGCCGGGAAGTTCCATCGTCAATCTCTCGTCCGTGGCCGGCATCATCGGCACCACCGGGCACATGGCGTATCACACGTCCAAGGGCGCGGTGCGCTTGATGAGCAAGGCTGCGGCCGTCGAATGCGCACAGCTCGGCACCGGTATCCGGGTCAATTCGATCCACCCCGGCATCGTCGTCACGGACATGGGCACCAACTTCATCAAGCACTTCGTGGACCTTGGCCTCGCTCCGGATTACGCGACGGCAGAGACCGCGATCAAGGCGATTCACCCGATGGGCTTCGGGCAGACCGCGGACGTGGCCAGCGCGGTCATTTATCTGGCGTCCGATGCCGCAAAGTGGATCACGGGTAGCGAACTGGTGGTGGATGGCGGCCTGACCGCCGCCTGAGCGCCCGGCCTGCGACGCGGGTGAACATGGCGTCCCGCCGACGTTTGGGTCTGCGACCCCAAAGGTAGAATTGGCCTATAACTAAACACCACTCGACACGGGGGGAAGGGATATGCCGAAGGTGATGGATCTCATCGCAACCGCCAGCAAGCCGCTGCTGTGGCTGGACGACACCGCGTACGCGGATCGCCTGCTGGCCGGTGGCAAGACGCCCTGGGGGGAGGCGGCGGAATACGTGGCGTTCCGGCGCAAGGCCTCGGGCCTGCTCAGGCCGGATTTCAATGTGGTTCCGATGGGCTTGTTCGCGCGAGCCTGGGTCGCGGCGCATCCCGGTTTGAAGGAGGCGATGGCCGGCAAGAAGAGAGCGATCGTCCCCGCCCGCACCTTGCTGGCAGACGAAGGGCTGCGTGCGCTGCTGGTGGACACGGTGCGCGGCCTGCGCGCGGCGTTCTCGCAACTGCCGCTGGTGCTGGCGCTGCCTTCGCCACGCGCCTGGGTGATCGAGGCTTACCGGCTGGCCTTCGGCGAGGGTGCGGAGGTCGAGGTGGGGGGCGACGAGGCCGACGCTTGCGCGGTCTACGTCGCGGAGTTCCTGCGCAGCTTCGGCGATGCCGCTGTGGATGGCCTTCTGCTCGAAGAGATCGAAGGCGCCGAGCCGGTGTCGGCCGAAGAGATCGGCTGGTACCAGCCCGTCGTCAACATCGCCGGGCACTACCGCTGGGACCTGGGCCTGCGCCTGCCTTCCGCGAACGGGTTCTCGGGCGATGCGACCGGCATGCAGTTTGTCATTGCGCCGCGTGCTGTTTCGGGCGCGGTGAGCGGACTCGCGCTCGCGTCCGGTTTCTGGACCGGCGAAGCGGCGCCGGCAGCGCCGACCGGAACCTTCCGGTTCGCGACGGTGCCGGTCGATGCGGTGCCTGAGAAAGTGCTGGAGCGACTAGCCGCGCTGCGCTAGAAAGTCTAGAAAGTAGCGTGCGCACTGCGCACGAAAGTAAGTCACCGTGCGCCGTGCGCACGCTACGGAGAACGTCATGTCGGTAACGGAAGGTGAACTGCTGTGGACTCCGCGGCCCGGGTTCGTGGAGAAATCCGAAATCGCGCGGTTCATGCGCTGGCTCGGCACCGAGCGCGGGCTGCACTTCGCGGACTACGAGGCGCTGCGCGCCTGGTCCGTGACCGAGATCGAAGCCTTCTGGGGCGCGATCTGGGACTACTTCGAGATCGACTCGGACGCACCGCCGACGCAGGTGCTGGACTCGCGCGCGATGCCGGGCGCGAAGTGGTTTCCGGGCAGCAAGGTGAACTACGCCGAGCACCTGCTGAGCTACGAGGCCGAAGCGGAAGCCGGCGAAATCGCGATCTACCACCTTGCCGAGAACCGCCCGCTCGCCACCATGAGCTGGCAGCTCCTGGGCGGCATGGTGCGCAAGCTGGCGATCCGTCTGCGCGAAATGGGCATCAAGCCCGGCGATCGCATCGTGTCCTACATGCCCAACGTACCGGAGACCACCATCGCGATGATCGCGACGATTTCGGTCGGCGCGGTGTGGTCCTCGGCGGCACCGGAGTTCGGCACCAAGACCGTGATCGAACGCTTCGCGCAGATCGAGCCCAGCCTGATCTTCGTCTGCGACGGCTATCGCTTCGGCGGCAAGGACTTCGAGCGCATCGCCGAGGCGCAGCAGATCGTCGCAGCTCTGCCCACGCTCCGGCATGCGGTGTGGTTTCCTTTCCTGCATCCCGAATACCCGACGCCGCCGATACCGGACGGCTTGCGCTGGGCCTCGCTGTTCTCGGGCGCAGAGGTGCCGCGCGAGCAATTCAAGTACGAGCGCGTGGAATGCGATCACCCGATCTGGGTGATGTTCTCCTCCGGCACCACGGGCCTTCCCAAGGCGATCGTGCACGGGCACGTGGGCGTGCTGGTGGAGCACCTCAAGGTCACCACCTTCCATATGAACCTTGCGCCCGGCCGCGCGATGTTCTTCTACAGCACCACTGGCTGGATGATGTACAACATCGTGGTGGCCGCGCTGCTCACCGGCGCCGCTGCGGTCCAGTACGACGGCAGCCCGGTGCACCCCGACCTCGACCTGCTGTGGAAACTCGCAGCCGATACGCAGGCGACGGGTTTCGGCGCCAGCCCCACCTTCGTGCAGATGATGGAAAAGGCCAGGCTCAAGCCGGGCGAGAAATTCGACTTGTCCAAGCTCGAATCCGTGCTGCTCGGTGGCGCACCGAGCACGCCGGAAACCTTCAAGTGGTTCTACGACAACGTCAAGCAGGATCTCTGGGTGACCTCGCAATCCGGCGGGACGGAACTGTGCAGCGGCTTCGTCGGCGCATCCCCGACGCTGCCGGTGTACGCCGGGGAAATCCAGGCGCGCTGCCTGGGCATGGACGTGCGCGCCTGGAGCGACGAGGGCAAGGAAGTGATCGACGAGGTGGGCGAACTGGTCTGCCTGAAGCCCTTTCCCTCGATGCCGATATTTTTCTGGGGAGACGCCGACGGCAAGCGCTATCACGAGGCCTATTTCGACGTCTTTCCTGGCGTCTGGCGCCACGGCGATTTCATCAAGATCAATTCGCGTGGCGGCTGCTACATCTACGGTCGCAGCGACTCCACGCTCAACCGGTTCGGCGTGCGCATCGGTACGGCGGAGATTTATCGGGCGGTCGAACAGGTGGAGGAAGTGGCGGACAGCCTCATCGTCTGCTGCGAGCTGGAAGGCGGAAATTTCTTCATGCCGCTGTTCGTCCAGATCAAACCGGGTTTCGCCCTGGACGAGGTGCTGACGAAAAAGATCAATGCCAAGCTGAAACTCGATTGCAGCCCACGCCACGTGCCGGACAAGACCTACCTCGTCGAGCAGATTCCGTACACGCTCACCGGCAAGAAGATGGAAGTGCCGGTGCGCAAGGTCTTGATGGGTTGGCCGCTGGAAAAAGCCGCAAGTCGCGACGCGATGATGAATCCGGCGAGCATCGACTGGTATATCGACTTCGCGGCAACGACGAAGGATTACGTGCGGCCGACAGGGCCGCTGGCTGGGAAGAAATAAATCGTAGGGTGCGGATGGCGGTTTGGCCTATCGCAGCCCGACCGGTTTGATTCGGCTATCGCCTCATCAGCACCCTGCGCATAGATCACAAGGGGCAGTGATCGATCACGCTCGACTTGAAGTCCGGCAGCTTTTCCATTGCATGCCGATAGCCGCGCTCGGCTGCTTCGTCGATCTTCTTCCAGTCGAACACGCCGATGCCGGCGACCGGCATGCGCAGGTACAGGTCGGCGCGCTTGGCGCGCGCGGCGACACCGGATTCGCTGGTGAGCGTGGCGGTGCGGAACAGGATGGAAAACAGGCTCGGGCGCGCCGTTGCGTGCGTCCAACTGAACAGGCCTTCGGGGTCGGGGCCTTCGATGCCGGGCGCGCCGATGCCGCCCTCGGTGCTGACGTCGGAGGCCATGATCGGTCCGCGTTCCAGCGCCTGCATGATGTCGGTGGGCAGGCTGTTGATCACGGCGCCGTCCACCAGCAGGTCGCCCTGGTAGGCCACCGGCGGCGCCACGCCGGGAATGCACATGCTGGTGGCCAGCCAGATGTCGAGCGGGCCGCGGTCGTGCACCTGCACGCTGCCGCGCGTGAGATTGGTGGAGACGCAAAAAAACGAGGTGCGCAGATCCTCGATGCGGCGGTCGTCGAAGATGTCGTGCAGCTGGCGCAGGAATTTGCGGCCGCGGATCAGCGATACGCTGGGGAACAGGTAATCGTTGAGCAGATTGCGGCTGACGAAGGTTTCGCGGGCGAGCCGGCGCATGTCCTCGCTGTTGTGGCCGCAGGCCGACAGCGCCGACACGAACGCGCCCATGCTGGCGCCGCCGAACACGTCGATGTCGATGTCCAGTTCTTCCAGCGCGCGGAGCAGGCCCAGGTGCGCAAAGCCGCGTGCGCCGCCGCCGCCCAGCACCAGCCCGACGGCACGGCCGGTGATGCTGCGCGCCACGCGCGCGATGTCGCGCGCATGGCCGGGGCGAATGAAGTAATGCGATGTGGCGCCAACGGTCGTGCGCCATTCCAGCACGCGACCGGCACCGGCCTGATCGGCGCGCAGCAGCACCAAGTCGATGGGTGCACGAACGCCGCTGGCGCGCAGGTCCCGGATCATCGGCGTGATTTCGGGCGACTCGGCGGTGTCGGCCAGCACCAGAATGCGGTCGGCCTGGCGCATGCAGCGATGCGACCAGTTGCCCGGCGTCTGGCCGCCGCAGTACACGAGATGGCGATGAGCCATTTCCCGCGATTCCAGCCAGTCGATCAGGCCTTCCTCGATCTCGCCGTCGCCGATCGGTGCGTCGGCGTATCCGGGACCGAGCGCGGCCTCGACCCGTGCCGAATCGAGTACCTCGACCCGGCCGCAATTCGATAGCGCCAGGCCGAGTTGGGCGGCAAATCCGCGCACATCCATCTGCGGTGTTGCCGCAATCAGTGCGAACGAGCGCGTCCGGCGCACCGCGGCCAGGGTGGAGGTGCGCAGGTTCTGGCGCAGGCGCGAGATGATGGTGCGGCTGATCTCCAACAACGCCGCCGGGTACGCGGTAAAAATTGCGAACAGATCTTCGCGGGCAATCTCCAGAACCTTCGAATCGCGAACGGCGTAGACCGTCGCGGTGCGCGGCTCGCCGGAGATCAGGCTGATCTCGCCGGTGGGTTCGAGGCGTGCGATCTCGGCCACGGCGGTGCCGTCATAGAGCAGCACGCGCAAGCGGCCGACCGCGACGATGTAGAGGTGATGGGCTTCCGCGCCGGGAGTGATGAGGGTTTCGCCGCTGGCCACCGCACGGATTCGCGTGCGGGAAGCAAGCTGGTCCAGCGCCTCGGCCGACAGGCCGGCGAACAGACTCGTCTGGGACAGCAGCGAGCGGATGTTCACGGTGCGATTCCTCCCTGGCCGGAGTCTACGGCCTTGGATAAGGTATCGGCATGAGCATCGACGAACTGAACCGATATCTGCACGAGCACATCCCGCTGAGCCGGCACATGCAGATGCGCGCGGTGCTGCTCGAGCCGGGTCGCATCCAGGTGCATCTGCCGCTGCAACCCAATACCAATCCCCACGGCACGGTGTTCGGTGGCGCGCTGACGGCTCTGGGTCTGGCCAGTGGATGGATGTTGCTGCACGTCGGTTTCGTCGATGCCGGTGTGGAAGCGAAGCTGCTCGGCAAGCGTAGCGAGATCGATTTCGTCGCGCCCGGTACCGGCGATTGCGTTGCGGAGGCGCTGTGCCAGCCCGCAGAACTGGATCGCCTGATCGCGCGCTACCGCGAACGCGGGCATGTACGCCTGGCGCTGCAAACCATCATCCGTACAAACCAGATTGAAGTCGCCCGCCACAACGGCGTCTACACTGCCATCCGCCCCGATTGAGACTGACAAGGAAGCCGCTTGCATGAGCTACTCGTATCGTTTCTGCCCGCAGTGCGCGCAGTCGCTCGAATCCGTCGAGATGGGTGGCGCCAAGCGTCAGGTCTGCGTAGCGTCGCGCTGCGGCTTCGTGTTCTGGGACAACCCGACGCCGGTGGTCGCGGCCATCGTCGAGCACGAGGGCAAGATCGTGCTCGCGCGCAACGCGGCTTGGCCGGCGACCTGGTATGCGCTGGTGACCGGATTTCTCGAACGCGACGAAGACCCGGAGCAGGGCGTCATGCGCGAGGTCAAGGAGGAACTGGGTCTGGACGCGCAGTCCGCCACTTACGTCGGCATCTACGAATTCCGGCGCATGAACCAGATCATCATCGCCTACCACGTGCCGGCGACGGGAACGATCACGCTCAACGAGGAACTGGTGGATTACCGGCACGAAGCTTTCGACCAGGTGCGCTACTGGGAAGCCGGCACGGGTTACGCGCTGCGCGACTGGTTGCGCGGAAAAGGCTACGACCCGCAGGTGGTCGATTGGGCACGCGGGGCGGGGTAGCGTGAGGGGAACGAAATGCAGGAGGGGCTCCGCCCCGACAACACGTTCGCCCATCGGGCCTGGTCCGGATAGTGGAGCGCCAGTCGGGGCAGAGCCCCTCTTACAAGCCCGGTAGTCCCAGCCCCTTCCACAGCCGTAGCGTCGGCTCGGACTGGTTGAGCGTGTAGAAATGAATCCCTGGCGCGCCGCCCTTTAGCACCGTCTCGCACAGCCGGGTGACGACTTCGGTGCCGAAGTCGAGCAGCGCGGCCTTGTCGTCCTTCAGCAGTTCAAGCCGCAGTCGAATCCAGCGCGGAATCTCCGCACCGCAGGCGGCCGAAAAGCGTGTGAGCTGCGCGTGATTCGTGATGGGCATGATGCCGGCCACGATGGGCAGCTTGAGTCCCGCACGCACGCAGCGATTCAGGAAATCGAAGTAGGCATCGGCGTTGAAGAAGTACTGCGTGATCGCGGTGTCCGCGCCCGCTTCGACTTTGGCCCTGAAGGCGTCGAAATCGGTATCTGCATTGACGGCCTGCGGGTGCATCTCGGGGTAGGCCGCGACTTCGACCTTGAAGTGCGAGCCGTGCGTTGCACGGATGAACTCGACCAGTTGGTTGGCGTAATGGAATTCCCCGGGCGCCTCGTTGGAAACCGAGGTCGCAGGAAGATCGCCGCGCAGCGCAACGATGCGCTTCACGCCTGCGTCGCGATATTTCTGCAGCAGCGCGGCGATGCTCGCCCGCGTGGATCCGATACAGGTCAGATGCGGCGCGGCTTCGATGCCGGTGTCCGCGACCACGCGGCAGACCGTATCGTAGGTGCCGGATTGGTCCGAACCGCCAGCGCCGTAGGTCACGCTGAAGAATGCAGGCCTGACCGCGGCGAGCCTAGCGACGACGGCGGGCAACTTCGCCGAACCTTCCGGTGTGCGCGGCGGGAACAGTTCGAAGGAGTACGACGGGGCAGCTGCGCTCACAGGCGTTTCTCGTAGAAGTGACGGTCGTAGCCGTCGCAGTAATTCCGGATGCTGCCGAACCGGGTGAAGCCGAGCTTCTCGTAGAAGCGCGGCGCCTGGAATTCGAAGGTGTCGAGGAAGATGCCCCGGTAATTTTTCTCGCGCGCCACGCGTTCGGCGTCGGCCATCAGAGCCGAGCCCAGGCCGCTGCGGCGGTAGGGCTCGGTGACCACGAGAATGTCCACGTGCAGCCAATAGCTGCGCCACTCGCCCAGAAGGCCACCGATGAGGCGGCCTTCCCGATCGTGGGCTGCGAGCCGGAACAGGTCGTAGGGCGCGCGGCCGATGAACTGCTGGTTGTAGTCTTTCAGCAGTTCGATGATCGCGTCTGCGATCGCGGATTCTTCCTCCGCGACCGCAGCGATGGACCAGTCGCCCGCCACCTACGGGCCTCAGTAGCGGTAATGATCCGGCTTGTACGGGCCTTCGACCGGCACGCCGAGATAGGCGGCCTGCTCGGGCGTCAGCTTGGTCAGTTTCACGCCGATCTGCTCCAGGTGCAGGGCCGCCACTTCCTCGTCCAGCTTCTTCGGCAGGCGATAGACGGTTTTCGCGTACTTGTCCTTGTTCTCCCACAGGTTCATCGCCGCCAGGGTCTGGTTGGAGAAGCTGTTGGACATGACGAACGACGGGTGCCCATGCGCGCAACCGAGGTTGATCAGACGGCCCTCGGCGAGCACGTAGATGCTTTTGCCGCTGTCGCCGAAGGTGTAGCGGTCCGTCTGCGGCTTGATGGTGTCGCGCACCGCGCCGGAGGCGTTGAGGCGATCCATCTGGATCTCGTTGTCGAAGTGGCCGATGTTGCACACAAGGGCGTTGTTCTTCATCGCCTTCATGTGCTCCAAGGTGATGATGTCCTTGTTGCCGGTCGTGGTGACGTAGATGTCGGCGAAGCCGAGCACGTCGTCGATGGTCTTCACCTCGAAGCCTTCCATCGCCGCCTGCAGCGCGTTGATGGGGTCGATCTCGGACACGATCACGCGCGCGCCCAGGCCACGAAGCGAGTGCGCCGAACCCTTGCCGACGTCACCGTAACCGGCAACGAACGCAACCTTGCCCGCAATCATCAGATCGGTGGCGCGCTTGATGCCGTCGGCCAGCGATTCGCGGCAGCCGTAGAGGTTGTCGAACTTGGACTTGGTGACCGAGTCGTTGACGTTGATCGCCGGCACCAGCAGCTTGCCCTGCTCCATCATCTGGTAGAGACGGTGCACGCCGGTGGTGGTTTCTTCCGCGACACCGCGCCAGTCCTTGACCACGCGGGTCCAGAAGCCGGGACGTTCCTTCGCGACCTTCTTGAGCAGGTTCTTGATGACCTGCACTTCGTGGTTGTCCGAGGGCGTGTTGACCCAGGTGTCGCCCTGCTCCAGCTCGTAGCCCTTGTGAATCAGCAAGGTCACGTCGCCGCCGTCGTCCACCACCAACTCGGGGCCGGTCAGCGTGCCGTCGGGCAGGGTGTGGGTGACGCAGTCCATTGTCAGGTCCCAGTACTCCTCCAGCGTCTCGCCCTTCCAGGCGAACACCGGCGTGCCGGCGGCGGCAACGGCTGCTGCGGCGTCATCCTGGGTGCTGAAGATATTGCAGGTGGCCCAGCGTACGGACGCACCCAGATGGCCAAGGGTTTCCAGCAGCACGGCCGTTTCCTTGGTCATGTGCAAGGAGCCGGTCAGGCGCACGCCTTTCAGCGGCTTGAGCGGCGCGTACTTGGCGCGAATGGACATCAGGCCGGGCATTTCCTCCTCGGCCATGCGAATGCGTTTGCGGCCGAATTCGGCCAGGGACATGTCCCGGACCTTGTAGTCGGTAAAGATCTGGGGCTTGGAAGCGTCGTTCATGGGGCTCTCTGTTTCGATGGGGGAAAGCCCGCGAACTCTGGGGTCCGCGAACCAGGCGAGAGGAGTATATCCGCTTATGCGGATAAGAGGATATGGAGTTTTGAGCCCGGCACTTCGCTTGCTTCGACAAAGCTTCAGATGTCCTTGCTGCCGACCCGGAAGCGCCAACCATGAACGCACCCACAACACCGTCCTCAGACGCTCCGCTGCGCGAAAACGTGCGTCGTCTGGGGACCATGGTGGGCGAGGTCCTGGCCGAGCAGAGAGGGTCGGCCTTCCTGGAGCGCGTCGAAACGGTGCGTACCGCCGCCATTCGGCGCCGCGAGGACGACTCCGCGCTCGATCACGTCGCCGATCTGCTCACCGGGCTGCCGGTCGCCCAGGCCGAATCGCTGACCCGCGCGTTCTCGACTTACTTCCAGGCGGTGAACATTGCGGAACGTGTGCATCGCATCCGCCGCCGTCGCGACTACCAGCGCGAGAGCCGCACGCCGCAACCGGAAAGCCTTAGCGATACGCTCACGCGCCTGAAGACCAGCGGCGTCAGCGCCAAGGAACTGATGCTGTGGCTAGGCAGGCTGGACGTGGAGCCGGTGTTCACCGCGCATCCCACCGAGGCGGTGCGGCGCTCGATCCTGGAAAAGGAGCAGGAGATCGTGCGCTGCCTGGTCAACGAGTTCGATCCCACGCTCACGCCGTCCGAGCGCGAGGCCGACTGGGGCCGCCTGCGCATGGCGCTCACTGCCACCTGGCAGACCAGCGAAACCGCGGCGGTGAAGCCCACGGTGCAGGACGAGTTTGAGCAGATCGGCTTCTACATCGCCGGGCCGATCTACAACATCGTGCCCACGTTCTACGAGGCGATGGAGCATGCGGTGCAGCAGGTCTACGGCACCGAGATCGAGCTGCCGCGCCTGCTGCGTTTCGGCTCCTGGGTGGGCGGCGACATGGACGGCAATCCGAACGTCGGCGCCGATACCATCGCCGCCACGCTCAGAAGCCAGCGCGAGCACGTGCTCGATCGCTACGTGTCGGAGGTCGGCGAACTGTCCGGCCTGCTGTCGCAGACCACGGACCGCGTGGATGTCGCGTCCGAATTGCTGCTCCGCACCGAGCATTACCGCAAGCTGGTTCCGCAGGCCGCCGCCGCCATTCGGCCGCGGCACATCGACATGCCTTACCGCGTGTTTCTCGTGATGGTGCGCGCGCGTCTGCGCGCCACGCAGCGCGATGCCGAGGGCGCGTATCCGAACGCCGACGCTTTCCGCGCCGACATCGAGCTGGTGTCGGACAGCCTGCTCGCGGGCAAGGGTCTCAACGCCGGATGGTTTGCGGTGCGGCGCCTGCTGTGGCGGTTGCGCACTTTCGGGTTTCACCTAGCGCGGCTCGATTGCCGGCAGGATTCGCGCATCCACGCCAAAGCCATCACCGCGCTGATAGGCGACGACAACTGGCCAACGCTCGATGCGGCCGAGCAGGCACAACGCCTGAGTCCGTATGCAGGGGCAAGCCAGGCGTTCGCGAAAGTCGAAGACGCGACCGCCAAGCGCTGCTGCGACGTGTTCGCCACGCTCTCCGAATCGCTCGGCACCTATGGCGTAGACGCGGTCGGGCTCTACATCATCAGCATGGCCCAGCGCCCGGCCGACGTGCTCGCGGTGCTCGCGCTCGCGCGCCACGCGGGCTTCATCGACAGCCGTGGCAACGTGCCGCTGGATATCGCACCGCTGTTCGAAACTGTGGACGACTTGCGCGCCGGCCCCGACACCCTGCGCGCACTGTTCGCAGACCCGGTGTATCGCAAGCATCTAGGCTCCCGCGGTGATCGCCAGACCGTGATGCTCGGCTACTCCGACAGCGGCAAGGACGGCGGCACGGTGGCCTCGCGCTGGGGCCTGCAACGCGCGCAGGTCGAACTGCTGGAAGTCGCTCAGTCCGCCGGCATCAAGCTCAGCTTCTTTCACGGCCGCGGCGGATCGGCCAGCCGCGGCGGCGGCAAGATCGCCCCCGCGCTCATGTCCAGCCCGCGAGGTTCGGTTGCGGGCACCCTGCGCGTGACCGAACAGGGCGAAGTGATTCACCGCAAGTACGGCATCCGCGCGCTGGCGCTGCGCAGCCTCGAACAAATGGTCGGCGCCACCCTGCGTGCGAGCCTGCGGCCCCGCACCGCGGAACCGCGCGAAGCGAGCTGGCGCACCGCGATGTCGACCGTCTCCGAGCACAGCCGCGAGGCCTATCGCGCGTTCGTCGATGCCGAAGGCTTCGTCGACTACTTCCGCCTGGCCACGCCCATCGATGTGATCGAAAAGATGACCCTGGGCTCGCGCCCCTCGCGCCGCGGCAGCATGGTCGGCGTCGAATCCCTGCGTGCCATTCCCTGGGTGTTCGCCTGGACCCAGTGCCGCGCCATCATCACCGCCTGGTACGGCCTGGGCAGCGCGCTCGAAAGAGTGGCCGCGGAAGGCGGTGAGTCACGCCTGCTGGAAATGTCGCGCGACTGGGCCTTCTTCCGCGTAATGCTCGACGACGTGGACATGGTGCTGGCCAAGTGCGACCTCGCCATCGCCGAGCGCTTCTCCAAGCTCAGCGGCCCACTGCACGAGCGCTTCTTCCCGCTGGTCCGCGCCGAATTCGAACGCACCGTGCACTGGGTGCTTAAGCTGCGCGGAGAGGACCGCTTGCTGTCGAACGACCCGCGACTCGCCGAGTCGATCCGTCTGCGCAATCCCTATGTCGATCCGATCAGCCTGATTCAGCTCGATCTGCTCGCGCGCTGGCGTGCTACTGGCGGGCAGGACGAGGTGCTGTTGCATGCGCTGGTGGCGAGCGTAAACGGTGTTGCGCAGGGCCTGCAGAACACGGGTTAGGGCTCTGGTAAGTTGGGGTAAGCGATAGCGAACCCCAACGCGGCGCCGCCCGTCGAACCGGGGTGTTGGGGTTCACAAGCTCACCCCAGCCTACCCGGACTGCCTGCCCCGCAAGCCTCAGACCGATCCCTTGGCGTTCTCACGCGCTCCGCCCTTGGGCTTTTCGCGAACGTAGACCCCGCTCGACTGACCGTCAGGGCGCTTTCTCTTTTCCACGTCGAACAAGCCGATCGCGACGACCAGGTCGCGCAGCTTGCCGTAGCCCCAGGTGCGCGAATCGAAGTCCGGCGCCTGTTTGGCGATGTGCGAGCCGACCGGTCCCAGATGAGCCCAGCCGTCGTCGTCCGAGGCGGCCTTGATGCCGTTCCGGATCAGGCTCAGCAGGCTGGTGTCTGTGCGAAGTTCCTTCGCACTCTTCTGCTTCGGCGCACTGGATTCCGCGGCTTCCTCGGGCGGGACCAGCAGTTCGGTGTAGATGAACTTATCGCAGGCGGACACGAAGGGCTTCGGCGTCTTTTCCTCGCCCAGGCCGTAGGCGGTGAGGCCCGCTTCGCGAATGCGCACGGCCAGACGGGTGAAGTCCGAGTCGCTGGATACGATGCAGAAGCCGTCGAAGCGATTGGTGTAGAGCAGGTCCATGGCGTCGATGATCATGGCGCTGTCGGTCGCGTTCTTGCCGGAGGTGTTCGCGAACTGCTGCATGGGCTGGATCGCGTGTTCGGCCAGTACTTTCTTCCAGCCGCCGAGATTGGGTTGCGTCCAGTCGCCGTAGATGCGCTTGACGCTGGCCACGCCGTACTTGGCGATCTCGGCGAAGAGAGGGCCGGTCATGGGTGCGAGCTTCGTCGTGTTGTCGGCGTCGATCAGCACGGCGAGCCTCGCGGTGTTGGGATTGGTGCTCATGGGTCGAAGCCCTCTTGTGTGAGTCGCCAGCCTAGCCCAAGCGGGTATTGCGGATTGAACCAGCGCTGCATCGCCGCACCGCATCGCGGACAATCCATGCATGGACGACGAACGACGACTGCGCTTCCTGCTCCGACGCGGCATGAAGGAGCTGGACGTGATGGTGCTGCGCTATCACGCCAACCGTTATGCGACCGCGCCTGCGACAGAGCGCGAAATCTTCGTGCGCCTGCTGAAGACGGTCGAGGATCCCGACATCTGGGCCTGGACCATGGGATACGAGGAGACGCCGGACGAGTACCGCGGACTCGTCGAGCAACTGCGCATCCATCGCTGAGTCGTCCATGCCGCAGGCCGTCGAACTCGTTCTCAAACCATCTTCGCGCGCTCACCACGTGTTGTTCTGGCTGCACGCCTTGCCGCTGGTGCTGCTGCCGATCGCGATGGAATCCAGTCCGATCATGCTTTGTGTCGCGGCAGGAATCGGGTTGTCCTGGGTGTGGCTGCGCCGGCATCCGGCCTTCGGTTACGGACCTCGTGCGTTGCTGCGCATCGCTTGCGATGCAGAAGCTCGCTGGTCGGCGCAGTCGCGCGACGGCAAGCGGCTGGACGTCGAACTTCTGGGCGACAGCTACGTCCAAAGCTGGATCATCGTCCTGAACTTTCGCGACGCGAACGGTCGCCGCCGCACTCGGGTGCTGCTCGGCGACGAGACTACGCCCGAGGCTTTTCGCCGCCTTCGAGTGCGTCTCGCAGCCGGTATTTCCAAACCCTCGCAAACGGAGACGCCGACTTGAAATGCTTTGTAGTCCTGCTGGTCTTATTGCTCGGAGGCTGTTCCGTGTTCGGCCCCAAACGTGAACCGATTCCCCTCGTGCCCTCCGTGGACCTGCCGCGCTTCATGGGCGACTGGTACGTGATCGGCGTCATCCCCATCTTCATCGACCGCAAGGCGCAGAACGGCGTCGAGAGTTACGCGCTGAATCCCGACGGGACCATCGCGACGACCTACCGCTACCGTAACGGCTCCTTCGATGCGCCACTGAAAACCACGCGGCCGAAGGGCTTCGTGGTGCCGGGGACGAATAACGCGCTGTGGGGCATGCAATTCGTCTGGCCGTTCAAGGGCGAATACCGCATCGCGCATCTCGAACCCGAGTATTCGGTGAGCATCGTCGCACGCAACGCCCGGGACTACGTCTGGCTGCTGTCGCGCAAGCCGGACATGAGCGATGCGGAGTTCGAGCGTTACCGCGTCATCATCGGAAGCATGGGTTACGACCCTGCCGAATTCCGACGACACTTGCAGCGCTGGCCGGAAGCACAACCTCGACCGCCTCTGACCGAATGAGTAGCGGCGGGCTGCGGGCATGGTGATCGAACTCGCGTTTCGCCCGCCGCTGGCATGGAAGGAACTGCTCGGTTTTCTTGTCACCCGCGGCGCGGCCGGCGTCGAATGCGCCGATGGCGAGCGCTACCTGCGCAGCGTCGGCGTGGATGGGCATCGCGGCTGGTTTGGCGCGCAGCCGGTTCCAGGCCGCGATGTGCTCTCGGTGGAAATCTCCAAGGGTCTTGTCCCGGTGCTCGCGACCCTGCTGCCGCGCATTCGGCAGCTGTTCGACCTGGATGCGTATCCGCAAGCGATCGAGGCGCTCCTCGCGTGCGAGCCCAGGCTGCTGCCGCTGCTGCTGGCCGTTCCCGGTCTGCGCGTACCGGGCGCCCTGGATGGCTTCGAGTTGGCGCTACGGGCGGTCCTCGGCCAGCAGGTCACGGTGAAAGCGGCGACGACTTTGTTCGGCCGTTTTGCCAGGGCCTTCGGGGCAATCGCCGAGACACGTCACGCGGGGCTGCTGTACTTCGCGCCGACCGCCGACCGGGTTGCGCAGGCCAGCGTGCAGCAGTTGATCGATCTGGGCCTGACGCAGCGACGCGCGCAGACCATTGCCGATCTGGCGCGTGCCGTTGTAGGCGGCGAACTGCGACTCACCGCGAGTTCCGATACCGCCGCGACATTGGAGCGATTCCAGGCGATTCCCGGCATCGGTCCCTGGACCGCGCAGTACGTGGCGATGCGCGCCCTGCGCGATCCGGACGCTTTTCCCGCGTCCGATCTGGGCTTGATGAAGGCGCTGGGAGTCAGCCGGCCGGCCGAGGTGCTCGCGCTATCCCAGGCCTGGCGCCCGTGGCGCGCGTACGCGGCGCTGCACCTGTGGAACAGTCTGAAGGCGGGAGGTTGAGATGAAGACGCATAGCTACCTGGACAGCCCGCTCGGTCCGCTGCTGTTGCTCGGTTCCCACGGAATATTGACCGGGCTCTACATGATCGAGCACAAGGGCGGGCCGCGCGCCGAGCAGCTTGGCACGCAAGACGATGCTGCGTTCGCCGCCGCGCGTGAACAACTCGCGGCTTACTTTGCGGGTGAATTGCGCGAGTTCGATTTCGCGCATACGGGTAAAGGCACACCTTTCCAGCAGCGCGTCTGGAAAACGCTGTGCGAGATTCCGTACGGCGAAACGATCAGTTACGGGGAGCTGGCGCGGCGTATCGATCAACCCACGGCGTCGCGCGCCGTGGGCCTCGCCAACGGCCAGAACCCGATCTCCATCATCGTGCCCTGCCATCGCGTGATCGGCGCCAACGGTTCCCTCACAGGCTATGGCGGCGGCCTCGAGCGCAAGCGCTGGTTGCTCGCGCACGAGGCGCGGCAGCACGGGCTGTTGTTGTAGAAGCCTTCAGCGCGCGGGATACGCGCCGTTATATCGCGAAGCAAATTGTAGGAGGGGCTCTGCCTCGACTGGTGTTCTCACGACGAGTCGCGGTCCGTCCTGCGAGCGACAGTCGGGGCAGAGCCCCTCCTACATCGCGGATGCCCGGCCCGGAAGAACGGTTGGCTCTGCTCTTTCCAGCGTCCGCGGAAAATCGACGGTGTAGTGCAGCCCACGGCTTTCGTGTCTCATCAGCGCGCTGCGTACGATCAGCTCTGCGCAGACCACCAGGTTGCGCAACTCGATCAGGTGATGACCGACGCGGTAGTTGCCGTAGTAATCCTGGATTTCGCGTTGCAGCAGTTCCACCCGGTTGAGCGCCCGCTCCAGGCGCTTGGTGGTGCGCACGATGCCCACGTAGTCCCACATGAAGGTGCGCAACTCCAGCCAGTTGTGCGAGACCACCACGTCCTCGTTCGAGTCCTGCACGCGTGAAGCGTCCCAGGGCTTGAGCGCGGGCGGGGCAGGGAGCTTGTCGAGCCGGCCGAGTATGTCTTCGGCCGCAGCGGTGGCAAATACCAGGCATTCGAGCAGCGAATTGGACGCCAGGCGATTGGCTCCGTGCAGGCCGGTGCAGGCGACCTCGCCGATGGCGTAGAGATTGTCCAGGTCGGTGCGCGCCCGGAAATCGGTGAGCACGCCGCCGCAGGTGAAATGCGCGGAGGGCACGACCGGGATCGGCTCTTTCGTGATGTTGATGCCCAGTTCCAGGCAGTGCGCATAGATGCCGGGGAAGTGGCTCTTGACGAACTCGGGCGGCAGATGGGTGACGTCGAGCAGCACATGGCGCAGGCCCAGGCGCTTCATCTCGTGATCGATGGCGCGGGCGACGATGTCACGCGGCGCCAGTTCCGCGCGCTCGTCGAAGCGCAGCATGAAGCGCTCGCCCGGCGTGCCGTTCTCGGACGGCAAGCGCAGATATCCGCCTTCCCCGCGCAGTGCCTCGGTGATGAGGAACGCGCGAGAATCTTTGTGATACAGGCAGGTCGGGTGGAACTGCATGAACTCCATGTTCGCGACGCGACAGCCGGCGCGCCAGGCCATGGCGATGCCGTCGCCGGAGGCGCCGAAAGGGTTGGACGAGTACAGGTAAACCTGGTTGGCGCCGCCCGTGCAAAGCGCCACGACCTTGGCCGGTACGGCCTCGACTTCCTTGGTGGCGCGGTCGTACAGGTAGGCGCCCTCAACGCGGCGCTTCGCGCGGTCCACGATCAGGTCCACCGCCACCGTGCGCTCGCAGATGCGGATGTTGGGATGCGAGGTCGCAAGCGAGGCCAGGGTGGTCTCGACCGCGCGGCCGGTGGAATCGGCGGCGTGCACCACGCGTCTGTGGCTATGCCCGCCTTCGCGCGTCAGGTGCAGGCGCGAGCCGGTGGGATCGTCGTCGTCACGGGTGAAGCCCACGCCCTGTGCGACCAGCCAGCGGATCGCGTTGGGTCCGCGCTCGACCGTGAAGCGCACGGCCTTCTCGTCGCACAGGCCGCCGCCGGCAACGAGCGTGTCGCGCACGTGGGCTTCGAGCGAATCGCCCTCGTCGAGTACCGCCGAAATCCCGCCTTGCGCCCATAGCGTGGAACCGGATTCGAGCCGTGTCTTGGACACCACCGTGACCTGCCGCCCGGCTTGCGCCAGGCGCAGCGCCAGGGTCAGGCCGGCGGCACCGCTGCCCAGAATCAGTACGTCGGAACTCATTGCCTCTGGCTCACATTGCTAGACTCGCGTGGATTATGGACGTGGAACGAGGGAGTGAACTGCGGGTTCAGCGCGGTTCGGGCTCGTCCAACCGTTCTGCACACACACAGATGAGATGAGCGAAGAGCAGGAACAGGGGGTCGACGAGCAGCTCGTCGAACGCGCGCAGAATGGTGACAAGCGCGCTTTCGAGCTGCTCATACGCAAGTACCAATACAAGATCATTCAACTGGTCGGTCGGCTCGTGGGCGACGCCGACGCGCCGGACGTGGCGCAGGAAACCTTCATCAAGGCTTGGCGTGCGCTCAACGGGTTCCGCGGCCAGAGCGCGTTCTATACCTGGCTGTACCGCATCGGCATCAATACCGCCAAGAATTACCTGGTGGCGCGCCGCCGCCGGCCGAGCAATCAGGACATCGACGTGGACGAGGCCGAACAATTTGGCCACACCGCGCAGATGAGCGACGTGGATACGCCCGAGGCCCTGCTGCTGTCCGACGAGATCAAACAGAAGGTGGGCGAGACCATCGCCAAGCTGCCGCCCGACCTGCGTCAGGCGATCACCCTGCGCGAGCTGGAAGGCCTGTCGTACGAGGAAATCGCAGAGGTCATGGACTGCCCGATCGGCACCGTGCGCTCGCGCATCTTCCGCGCGCGTGAAGCGATCGACGTCGTGCTCAAGCCGCTGATGGAGTAACCGTGCATCCTGCCTTTCATCAGTTTGCTTGGAACTTTCCCGTTAAGCTGCGGTTTAGCTTGTGTCTGTGGGCGTGCTCGCAGCATCTACTAAAAATGGTGTAGCCGATGGTCAAGGATTCCCTATCAGCTTTGTTGGATGGCGAATGTACCGGTCCCGAACTGGATCGACTGCTGGACGAGCTTTCCTGCTCGCCCGAGCTGGGCCGCGAATGGAGCCGGTTGTGCCTGACTCGCGAGGCGCGTGCGGGCACCCGCGTGACGGCGACACAGACCTGCATCTGCGCCGGAGTGATGAGCCGGCTCGACGAGTCTCCAGCCACGCCTTCGGTCAAGGTCGTCGACCTCGCCGTGGTCCGCGCCGCAAAAAAATTCTCCCTGCCTTCGAAGTGGAAGCCGGCGGTTGCTTTTGCCGCGGCTGCGTCCATGGGGGCTGCTGCTGTGCTGCTGGTGCAGCCGAAGTCCGGTACGGCGACGGTGGGTTCGGGTCAGACCGAACTGGTCTGGGGAGGCGATCGCCGCCCCGACGTGCAACCGGTTTCCAACCAGGACGACGCGCATGCGCAGATGCTGCGCCAGTACATGATGGACCACAGCAGCGCAGTCGCCGATGAAGGCGTCGGCAGCACGCTGCGCTATGCGCGGTTCGCCGCGCACACCGCCGAATATCGGCAGCAACCGGAAGAACAGCGTTGAGAGGCATGCGGCTGGGAATCTTCGCTGCGGGCCTGGTGTTCGCAAGCGGCGTCCATGCCGCCGATGAAGCCGGCGACTGGCTGGTCAAGGTCAGTCAGGCCGCCCGTCTGTCCAACTACGAAGGCGTGTTGGTGTATCGCGGCGGCGACATGCTGGAAACCTTCCGCGTGACGCACCGTTTTGCCGAGGGTTCCGAACGCGAACGCGTTCAGTCCATGACCGGTGAGGTGCGCGAAGTTCTCAAGCAGAACGACAAGGTGACCTGCCTGCTGCCGAAGGACCGGCGCCTCACTGCGAATCGCGCCGCCACGCCAAAAGGGCTGTTCCAGCCCTTGTCGGCGGAACGCCTGGGCCAGATTTCCGCGGTCTACGAGTTCCGAGAACTGGGCGAGGCGCGCGTCGCCGGGCGCAACTGCCGCGGCATCGCGATCGCCCCGCGCGACGAATTTCGTTACGGCTACGAACTTTGGGCCGATCGCGAATCCGGTGTGCCGCTCAAGCTCAGCCTGGTTGCCCCCGACGGCAAGCTGCTGGAACAGATGTTCTTCACCGAGGTTCAGTTTCCGCAGTCGATTCCCGACACTGCATTCGAGGCCATCGTGCCGGAGCAGGAGGCGCGCCAATCCACCGAGGCGGCGGCCGACGCCATTGCCCTTGCGCACGAGCGCGAGCCGGTTTCCAAGCCCGCTCCATTGCCGCAGGCCGCGCTCCCGCAGCTTTCCAAACTGCCTCCCGGGTATCGTCTGATCCGTCGTGAAGTGCGTGCTTCGAAGGATGGCGTGCGCGAACACCTGCTGCTGTCCGACGGCCTGAGTGCGATCTCGGTTTATCGCGTGCTGCGTCCCGCCGCCGAAGCCAATGTCGATCCGCGTCTGGACCAGATGGGGCCGCTCAATGCCTACAGTCGTATGGTCGGCAAGGTCTATGTCACCGTGGTGGGGGAGGCTCCCGGCCGCACGGTGAAAATGATTGCGGACAACGTGCAGGCCGAGTTCGCGGACCTCGCTCCCGATGCCCAGCCCGGCGAGCCGGCGCCTGTGCCGAACTGAGTTGTTGCTCTTCCGCCCGATTGCGGCGGGGCCAATTCGTTAGAATTGTTGCGTGCTGCAAACCAGACTCGGACTTCACCGCTCGCGCACCGCTCCGGTTTACGGCGCTCTGCTGCTCGTTGCTTTGTCTGTTCTGGCGGTGGGTTGTTCCCGCTCCGACTATGGGTATCCCGACTTCTCCAGTCTGGTCGAGAAGAACAGCCCCTCGGTGGTAAACATCAGCACGGTCGCCGGCGAAGCGGCCGGCGAGACGCCCGCCGCCAACGAAGACCCCGACTGGCTGCGACGATTCGAGGAACAGGAGCGGGAACCGGAGGACGAAGGTTCCGACTCGCGACCCGAGCCGCTGGGTTCCGGTTTCGTGCTGTGGGAAGACGGCTACATCCTCACCAACTACCACGTGGTGCAGGAGGCACGCGAGGTCATCGTGCGACTGCTCGACCGTCGTCAGCTCAGCGCGCGCATCGTCGGCGTGGACCCCTCGACCGATCTGGCGCTATTGAAGATCGAGGCGAAGGGTCTTCAGGCGGTGAAGATCGGCGAGTCCTCCAGCCTGCGGCCGGGGCAGTGGGTATTCGCGATCGGTTCGCCTTTCAGTTTCGACTACTCGGTGACGGCGGGAATCGTCTCGGCGATGGGTCGCAGCCTGCAATCCGAGCAGTACGTGCCTTTTATACAGACCGATGTGGCGATCAACCCCGGCAACTCGGGCGGTCCGCTGTTCAATCTCGACGGCGAAGTGGTCGGCGTGAATTCGCAGATCTACTCGCAGTCCGGCAGTTTCCAGGGCCTCAGCTTTTCCATTCCCATCGACGTGGCGGCCAAGGTCGCGCGGCAGTTGCGCGACCAGGGCAAGGTCACTCGCGGCTGGCTCGGTGTAGTGGTGCAGCCGGTGGACCGCGAACTGGCGCAATCCTTCGGCATGGAAAGGGCAGAGGGCGCGCTGGTGTCGAGAGTCATGAGCGGCAGTCCTGCCGAAGAGTCGGGCTTGCACGCCGGCGACATCATCCTGTCGTTCAACGGTTCGGCGCTCCCCACGTCGGGCAGCCTGCCCCCGCTGGTGGGCGGCGTGGACCCCGGGCAAGTCGTGCCGCTCGAGGTCATGCGCGACGGCAAGAAGATCGACTTCAAGGTCGAGATCGCGGTGCTCGACGAGACGCCGACGACGGAAGTCGCCGAGGCGCCGCCCGAGGCGCGTCCCCCAACGGATGCGCCTTTTGGCCTGGTCGTGAGTGCGCTCGACGACGAGCAGCGCCGCCACATGCGCGTGCTCTCGGGCGGCGTGCGGGTGGAGCAGGTATTCGGCGGGCCCGGTGCTGCAACCGGCATCCGCAACGGCGACGTGATCCTGTCTCTCGCCGGGCAGGAAGTGGATTCCCCGACGCGCTTCGCCGAGGTGGTCGGACGGCTTTCGCCAGGAACCACGGTCGCGGTGCTGGTGAGCCGCGAAGGCGCGCCCTCGTTCCTGCCGCTGGAAGTGCCGGCCGCGCAGCGCCCGGAAGGGCCTTGAAGGAAGACAGCGTCGGATCGCTCATGACTGAACCCGTGCCGCTGCGGCTGATGATGCTGGGACGCCCGGACTGCGGCCTGTGCGAGGAGATGGCCGAGGCGCTTCTGGCTTGCGCCGAGGCGCCGAACCTGCGGGTCGAATTCGCCGATGTCGATAGTCACCCGGATTGGCAGCGACGCTATGGTTTGCGCGTGCCAGTGCTGTTGGACCCCTGGGGCGAAGTGATCTGCGAAGGACACTTTGATGCCCAGGCCGTTGCGGACCTGGTGCGCGAGCACCCGGTTGGGGCGTTTCCCGCAAAGCCTTAGACTCGCGGCCCCACTTTTTGCTGCGTTCTCCAGATGCCTGCGACCCTTGCCGATGCCCTGCGCCCGATTCTGGATGCCTACGTCGATCCGCTGCTCGGACAAAGCCTGATCGAAGCCGACGTGGTCCGACAGGCGCAGATCCTCAAGGGGCGCGCGCAGATCGAAATCGAACTGGGCTTTCCCGCCGCGGGCTATCGCGCGCAGATGGCGCAGGGCATTTCGGGCGCGGTGCGTTCTTCGCTCGGTATCGAAAGCGATATCAAGATCGGCTGGAGCATCCAGAGCCATGCCGTGCAGGCCAAGCTCACGCCACTGCCGAACGTGAAGAACGTCATCGCCGTTGCCTCCGGCAAGGGCGGGGTGGGCAAGTCCACGGTGGCCGTGAATCTGGCGCTGGCCTTGCTCGCCGAAGGCGCGCGCGTTGGCATTCTGGATGCGGACATTTACGGCCCGAGCCAGCCGCGCATGCTCGGCACGTCCGAAAAGCCGACCTCGCCGGATGGCAAGGCGATGCATCCCGTCGAAGCGCTCGGGTTGCAGGCGATGAGCATCGGATTCCTGATCGACGAAGATCAGCCGATGATCTGGCGCGGGCCCATGGCGACGCAGGCGCTGATGCAGCTCATCAACGAGACCCGCTGGGACGAGCTGGATTACCTAGTGGTCGATCTGCCGCCGGGTACGGGCGATATCCAGCTCACCCTGTCTCAGCGCATTCCGGTATCGGGCGCGGTGGTGGTGACCACGCCGCAGGACATCGCGCTCATCGACGCACGCAAGGGTTTGCAGATGTTCCGGAAAGTCGAGGTGCCGATTCTCGGCCTGGTCGAGAACATGAGTTTCTTCTGCTGTCCCAACTGCGGGCAGCGCTCCGAGATTTTCGGCGCGGGCGGCGGCGAGCGCATGAGCGCGCAGTACGACGTCGAATTGCTCGGCCGCATTCCACTCGACGGCCGCATTCGCGAACAAGCCGACAACGGCCGGCCCACGGTGGCGGCCGAGCCAGACTCCGATATCAGCGCGATCTATCGCGACATCGCGCGCAAGGCGACGGCGCGCCTCGCGCACGGCGGCGTCGAGGCGAGCTTTCCCGAAATCCAGATTGCTGACGACTGATGAGCATCAAATCCGACAAATGGATCCGCCGCATGGCGGCGCAGGGCATGATCGAACCCTTCGAATCCGGCCAGGTGCGCGAGAACGCCGGCGGCCGCATCGTCAGCTACGGCGTGTCGAGCTACGGCTACGACGTACGCTGCGCCGACGAATTCAAGATCTTCACCAACATCAACTCCACCATCGTCGATCCCAAGGCCTTCGACCCGAAGAGCTTCGTGGACGTGAAGGCGGATGTCTGCATCATCCCGCCCAATTCCTTCGTGCTGGCGCGCACGGTGGAGTTCTTCCGCATCCCGCGCAGCGTGCTCACCATCTGCCTGGGCAAGAGCACTTATGCGCGCTGCGGCATCATCGTCAACGTCACGCCGCTGGAACCGGAATGGGAAGGCCACGTGACCCTGGAGTTCTCCAACACAACGCCGCTGCCCGCGAAGATTTACGCCAACGAAGGCGTGGCGCAGATGCTGTTTCTGGAATCCGACGAGGTGTGTGAAACCAGTTACAAGGATCGCGGTGGGAAGTATCAGGGGCAGAAGGGCGTCACGCTTCCGAAGACCTGAACATTGCGTTAGAGCTCGCAAATGCGCATCGCCGCTCTCGTACTAGCCCTGTTTATCGCGAGTCCTCCCCAGGCGGTGGGGGACAAGCCGTGGGCTTGGTTCGTGGCCACCTCCGTGATCGACCAATGGAATCTCGAAAAGGGAACGGCAAAGGTCACGCTTACGAAGTCCACGTTTCGGGCAGAACTCTATATTGGCGATTACCTCCGCCATACCTTGGCGGGCACCCGTCAAGGAAACAAGCTGAAGGCCAAACTCACAACGTTAGAGGCCGACCAGATTGACTATCCCGTCGAAGGCACTTACGAGCTTCGATCATGGGAGAACTTCCCAACGGGCGGCAGAGAATCAATTGTTCTCTACGGGGGCGGGCTGGTAATAGGCTTGGTTCGAGAGGTCAACAAGTGAAGGAGCGAGCTCTAACAACGGCGTTAAGCGGCGGTCCACCTCTCGCGCGGCACGCTTCCTTTTAGCGGAATGACGAATGCGGGAACGGCTGATGAAACGAGCAATGCTGGGATTATGTATCGCCACTTTTTTGCTGGCGGGTTGCGCGCGCGACCGCGTGATCGTCGATACCAAAGGCGTGGACATGTCGCGTTACAACCAGGATCAGGCGGAGTGCGAGACCTACGCTTCGCAGGTTTCCACCGGCCAGGAAGCGGCCAAGGGAGCCGGCTTCGGCGCGGTCATCGGTGCGGCGCTGGGCGCGATTTTCGGCAACCACACCTCGGTTGCGCGCGGAGCCGGTGCTGGCGGCGTACTCGGCGGAGCCAAGGGTGCGGCGCGCGGCGAAGGCGAGAAAACCCAAGTGCTGCGCAACTGCCTGCGCGGGCGTGGTTACCGCGTTCTGAACTGATTCACTCGGGCCACAGCCATGCGGCGCCGCGCACGCCGCTGGAATCCCCGTGCATGGCCGGCACCAGCCGCGTGCTCACCACGTCGCTGAACACCCAGGCCTTCCAGAGCTGCGGCACGTTGCGATAAATACGTTCCGCACGTGACAGCCCGCCGCCGACCACGATCACTTCCGGATCGAGCACGTTGATCATGGTGGCCAGCGAGCGCGCCAAGCGGTCTTCGTAACGCGCCATCGTGCTCTGGCAGGCCGGGTCGCCGGCATCCGCTCGCGCCACGATGTCTGCCCCCTTCAGGGTTTCGCCGTGGTTGTCATGGTGATCGCGCGTGAGCGCCGTGCCCGAAACCCAGGATTCGATCGTGCCGTAGCGGCCGTCCCAACTCAGCGTTCCGGGAACCTCGTTCCAGTCGAGCCGCGGCCAGGGCAGGGGGTTGTGGCCCCACTCGCCGGCAATCGCGTGCGGGCCGGACAAGAGCTTGCCGTCCATCACGATGCCGCCGCCGACGCCGGTGCCGAGAATGACCGCGAACACGCCGCTGGCACCGGCCGCCGCACCATCGGCTTGTTCGCTCACTGCGAGGCAGTCCGCGTCGTTGGCCATGCGCAGTTCGCGGCCGAGCAGGGCTTCCAGATCCTGTTTGACCGTGCGCCCGTTGAGGCAGACCGAGTTGGCGTTCTTCATCAGCCCGGTGGCCGGCGAGATCGCGCCCGGATGGCCGATGCCGACTCTCAGGCCGGTAGCGCCGACGGCACTCTCCAGTTCGCGCACCAGTCCCGCGATGGCTGCAAGCTGGCCGTCGTAGTCGTCGGCCGGCGTCGGCACGCGCGCGCGATGCAGGATGCGCGACTCGTCGCCCATGACGATGCCTTCGATCTTGGTGCCGCCGAGGTCTATGCCGATTCGAACGCGGTTCATCGTGGATTCCCGTTGCGCTTGTGACTCAGACTTTGCGACTTCAAGGTTTGCTTATACCGCTCGAAATCCGCCCGCACGAAACGCGCCCTATCCTGCGCACAGCATCGAACTGTAATCCTCCGCGCTCGGCAGTCCGCGGCAGGCCCAGACCAGGCAGCGTCCGTCTGCGTCGGGTCCGGTCCACCAGAGGCTGGCTTCTTCGCCTCTGGCCGACGAGGTCCGCGCGATGGCGGCCAGCAGTGCGGGAATGTCCTGCTCGGGAACGGATTGCACTTCGTCGAAATAATTCTGGAGCCGCTCGATGGGGCGTGGCCGCGTCTCGTCGGAATCGCCCGGCGGCCTTAAGGGCAGGAGCCGATCTTCCAGGCCTTGCACCGAACCTTGAAGGTCGAGCATCGCGGCGAGTGTGGGTTCGAGTGACGACAGCCAGTCGGTCATCGACCCGAAGGCGAGGTCATGCAGGTTTTCCGGCGCCACCCCGTGCGCGAGGGTGAACGGGAAATGACGGTTGGCGCGATCCACGCTCGACATCAGCAGGCCGAACCAGGCGTTGTTTCCGCAAACGCCGGGCGCAAGACAAAAGCGCCAGATCGGGCTGTTGAGATAGCGCGGCATCCAGTCGTTGCGCAGCAGCGCGCGGCTGCCGAAGATCACCGATTGCAACCAGTCGTCCCAGGCGCGGACGAAGGACGAGGGCAGGCGCCGGCCGGCGAAGTCGCCGAGAAACGGCAGCTTGCCGTACCAGCCCGGCAGGGTCGCCGGTGCCGCGTTCAACCCAGGCTCCGCGGGCACTGGAACTGCTGAAGCTCGGGCAGGTTGTAGGGGTTCTGCACGCTGCCGGCGGTGACTTCAAAGCGCACTTCACGGCCATCTAGCAGGAAGGTCACGAACATTTTCTCCGGCTGTGCGGTGCGTTCGACTCTCGCCTTGTCGAACAGGCGGAACAAGGCCCACGGACCTTCCATGGTGTAGCCCGAACCCGAGGCGCCGGCCGGCTCTACCGTGAGACGCACGATGGAGGTTCCGCCCGGCCCCGGCCACTGCACCCACTTGGGCACAACCGGGCCGTGGCTGTAGGTGACGCTTTGTCCGTCCACTTCGAGCAGGAAGCGCGTGATGCCCGCGTCCATGCCCACCGGCTTGAACTCGTAGCGGTACGAGGCGGTGGCACCGGCGCGGAAGAACACCTTGCGGATCGCGTCGGCGCGTTCGAAATTCACCAGCGACGCGGCCGAACCCATCGGCACGCCTTCGACTTTCTTCAGGCTCCAGGGCTTGGTGGCGGTATCGACGTACGGCGCAAGCGAGGTCTGAAAATACTGCTCGATCTTTCCACCCGGCCCGAACAGCGCGGCGAAATCGTCGGCCGTCACGTCGCGCGAACTGCCGGTCGAGAAGGGATAACGCCCACCGGTGGCCTGCGCGCAGAAATCGCCGAAGGACTGCGCGATTCCCTTCGACAGGTTGGTACGCGTTGCACCGAGCACCTGGCTGGTGCCGGACGTGGACAGGTCTTGCAGCATCGACTTGAACGGCTCGGGCATGCGCGCGGCTTCGGCCTTGACCCGGTTGGGCGCCTCGCTCGGCGGCGGCGGGTTGCCGCCTTGCAGCGCGGTCTCGGTGTTGCTGAGCATCACGTACACGTCGTTGACCAGGGTGAGCGCGCCATCCATCGGCGAGGGCGCACCACCGCCCGCACCCAGAACCCAGCCGCGAAGCGCCGCAAAGCGATCGTCCACGATGCTCTCGATGGTCTTGCCCGCCGCAGCGCTCGTTGCCGCCTGTACCGGCGTGCCGCCGAACAATTTTCCGAGCCGGTCTTTCTGTGCCTTGAGCTTGTCCGCGGCCTTGTCGCCCAGATCCTTCTCGGCTTCCTGCTTGGTCGAAAGCGTGGTTTCACGCACCAGTGATTTCATCAGCAGCGGCATCGGCGAATCGGGTGCGGAGAGAATGCGCGCGATCTGGATGCTCTCCGACAAGGACCCAGGCCGCTTCAGCTTCACGTCCGTGATGAAGCTCTCCCACACGCGCACGTAGTCCTGCAGGTACAGGCGGCGTACCGCTTCGGCGACGGGGTCCGCGCCGATCATGGCCTTGGCCTCATCCACCGCGCTGGCTCCGCTCTCGACGCCCAGCACCCAGGACTGCTCATTGGCGAGCTGGCGCGAGACCTCGCCCACCCTCGACTGGAACGCCTTGTGATACCCGTCGAACGAATACAGGCCAGGCACACCGCTGGACAGCGGTTGTCCGCTCAGGCGCTGAAACACCAGCGAGGCGTTCGGCCCGCCCTTGGCCGCGACACTGAACTCCGGATAGTCCGAGCCGATGCCCTCGCGCTTCAGGCGGCTGTAGACGCGCTGCGGCAGTTCAAAGCGCGTCAGCGCACTGCGCGCACTTGCTATGAGCAGGGGATCGACCGCCAGTGGCGAGGAGTAATCGTCCTGAGCCAGCAGTTGCTTCAGGTGCCCGCTCAGTGCCGCGCGTTGCTCGGTGCTGACTTCACGCGGCAGCGACGCTTCCCAGTCGTACTCGATCACCGCGGTGGCGTGATCGGGCTCCAGGTGCGTGCGGTCTTGCAGCATTAGATAAACCTTGAGCACCTCGTAGGTCTGCTCCAGGTCGGAGGCCGGGATATCGCGCAGCCGCTCTTCGATGCGATAAATCAGGCGCGGCAGAAAGGCGCTGTGCAGCAGATTTCGATACGCCTGTTCGGAAGCCGCTTGCAGCTTGTCGCCCTGGTACAGGCCGAAAGTCATGGACACGGGAACGCCGTCGATTACCTGCTGGGTCTGCGGCACGCGCCGCACTGAATCCAGCGCCGGCAACAGCGCGACCACGTCGGTGTCCGCGCCCACCGGCATGGCCGCAACCTGTTCGCGCACCTGCGTGGCCTTGGCCGCGACCTCGCGCACGTAGCCGCCGTTGCGCGAGTACGAAATCGCCCAGGCCACCAGCAATCCCACGCCAAGCGCGGCGCAGGCGGCGTAGCCCGCCCACTTCAAGGTCTGTCGCCGCTTTTCCCACTTGAGATTGGTGCCGGCCATCGCCTGCTCTTCGAAAATCACATCGCCGAGCAGGCGCGTCAGGAAGTAACTGCGGCCGCTCGCACTCTGCACCGCGAGCGGATTGCCATCGAAACCAAAGGCGCGCGCGACATTGCCGATGACGCGATCGATCGGCCGGCCTTCCTGCGTGCCGCTGGTGAAGTACACGCCGCGCACCAGCGGCGCCTCGCCGAAGCGCGACTTCACGAACACCTGTCCGAGAAAATCCAGCACCGCCGGTTTCAACGCCGCGACCTGCTGCGGGAACCCGAAGATCAGCGCGCGCTTGCTCAGGTCGCGCTCGTCGCGCAGCCGCTGTGGCTGGCGGTCGAACAAGCGACGCAGCAGCGCATCCCACTCGCCGTCGAGCGAGGCCAGCGGATCGGGCGCGCCCGCGTCCTGCGAATACGCGAAGCTCGTGCCCCAGACCTGAGCACGCTCCTCCTTGCCCAGGTCGGAGAAAAACTCCGTGAAGCCCGCGAGCAGATCGACCTTGGTGATCAGCACGTAAACCGGGAATCGGATCGAAAGGCGCTCGTACAGCTCGGCAATGCGCGCGCGCGCCGCCTCCGCATGCGCCGCACGTTCGCGCGCCGGCAGCGTCAGCAAATCGCCCGCGCTGATGACCAGCAGAATTCCGTTGATGGGCCGGCGCGGACGGAATTTTTTCAGCAGCCCTAGAAAGCCGTCCCAGGCCGTGCGGTCGGCTTGCTGGTCGGAGTCCTGCGTGGTGTAGCGGCCGGCGGTATCGATCAGCACCGCCTCGTCGGTGAACCACCAGTCGCAGTTGCGCGTGCCGCCCACACCCTTGATCGACTGCGCGCCGAGCTTGTCCGCCAGCGGAAATGTCAAACCCGAATTGACCAGTGCCGTGGTCTTGCCCGAACCCGGCGGGCCGATGAACACGTACCACGGAAGTTCGTACAGGTACTGCCCACTGGACCGCGCGAACCACGCGGACATTCCACCACCGGCTTTTCCGGACAGGCGCATCTTGCGCAACTGCGCCACCGCTGCCTCGAAGCGCTCGCCCAGCAGTTGCAGTTCCTGCTGCGATTCGTCGGGCGCCGCATTCGCTTTCGCAGCGCCGGTCATGCCGCGCATCAAGCGCCGGCTCGCCATCTTCGCCTTGACCACGCCCCACACGCGGCGGCCGAGCAAGAGCAGCGCAAACAACCCGATCAGCAGCCAGCGCACCCAGGCCGGTTCCAGCGGGCGCCACGACGCAATGGCAATCAGCGGGCCGACGAACCACACGACCAGACCCACCGCGATCAGGCCGATCAGGCCGACGAACAGGGGATGCGTGAAGAAGCCGATTATTTTTTTCATGCGCAGATCCCCAGGGCTACGTCGCGACCATCAGAGCGCCATGCGCCCGGCAATCTGGATGAGGCTCCTCAAGGCGTCATTGACCGCCGCCTGCGTGGGGAACACTTTCGCTACGTCGGGTTGCAACAGAACGAGGTTGGTTCCCTCGGTATGCCGTTTGAAATACTTGCCGCGAACGCCCTGTCCGAGATCTTCACGCCGATACTCGGGGCGTAGGCTGTCCGATGCCTTGGACTTAACCTTCCGGGTAGGTTTTGCGCTCATTTGCAGGGGTAAGATGGTCGACGCTAGCGCCTTATTGGGCATGGCGTTGTCGCTCCAGAAACGATGTAATGCCCGCCAGAAACATCAGTGCAAGGCCAGAGCCAAAAAGAATGCCGGAGGTAAAGATTAGGGTGAACGCGGTGTTCGCGAAATTGAGATAGTCAGAAAAGGGTTCATGAACGGCAAGCCAATATGAGGCTGTAAAACCCACTAAACCGGTGCCGACGGCGGTTATGGAAGAAAAGAGAGACGCCCAGCTCAAAAAGATGAGCGCGCGAGACCACCACCCAGATGTGGCGAGATCGATAATCTTCTCTGAAAAGGCGATCGAGGCAACGAAAACAGCCAAGATTAAACTGAGAAAGGTTTTGGCGTGATCCCTTATCTCGGGATAGTCGCGCTCAATAAAGAGATTGGCGTTGTCCGTTATGCATTTCGTGAACTGCGGTGTTCGGGGCTCGTTATGGGAGCGCTCAAAGTACTGTTCCGTATGTGGCTCCCAACAAGTTTTCTGGTCCTCTGGATAGTCCGTTAAATATCCGAAGAAGGCGGTTACGGCGAAATAACTAAGTGCCGTAACTGTAGCTATTACTGTGCCGATGATCCTCCGTCGAGCAGCGTTCGTTTCAATTCTCATAGCAACCCTCCCTGCGACGCTCAGTGATCAATTGACCAACACCTGCACATCCACGCGCCGATTCTTGGCGCGGTTGGCTGGCGTGTCGTTGGGTGCAAGGGGTTCGGATTCGGCGCGTCCCTCGGCACGGATGCGGGTGGGGTCGATCATCTTGGCCAGACGCTCGGCCACGCTTTCGGCGCGCGCGGTGGACAGATGCCAGTTGGACGGGAAGCGCACGGAGCGGATCGGCTGGTTGTCGGAATGGCCGATCACCAGCACCTTGCCCGGCACCTTGTTCACGGCGGTGCCGATGCGATCCAGCAGCGGCATCATCTTGCCCGGGATGCTGTTGCTGGCCGGCGCGAAGAAACCGTCGGAGCGGATGGTGACGACGCTGCGATCGGCGTAATCGCCGACATCGACGAGCTGCGCGGCGATGTCGTCGGCGAGCAGCACGCGCAACCGCGGCGGCACCGGCACGGCCGGCGCGACGGGTTCGCGGTCCTGCGCCTGCGCGGCCTGGATGCCGCGGATGCCGGCAAACACCGGATCGGACTTGCGGTTGAGTACCGAGCTGAGCACGAGAAAGCTCACCGTAAGAATCAGCGCGGTGGCGGCTGCGACGACCCATAGCGGCAGCGCGCTGAGCACGGCGTTGCGCGGCAGTTGGGTGCCGGCCCAGCGCGGGCTCAGTTCGCGTTCCGGTTCGCCGCGCTCCTTGCGCAGCATGTCGTACAAGCGCTCGCGCACCTGCATCAGCAGCGCAGCGCCGTTGTCCTGCACCGCGAAGCGGCCCTTGAAGCCGAGCGCGAGACAGACTTCGATCAGCTCCAGCAGGTCGCGATTGGGCTTGGGGTTCTCGGCCAGCTTGGCCAGCAACTGGAAAGTCTTTTCGCCGCCCCAGCCCTCGTTGTGAAACGTCACCAGCAGGCTTTGCGCAGCCCACTGGCCGGACCCGCCCCAGGGCGTGTTGGACGCGGTCTCGTCGACGAAGGTGCAGAGCACGTAGCGCGCGGCGACGACTTGTTCCGGCGGCAGGTTCGCCTTTTTGGCGGACTGCTCGTAGGCGCGGATGCCTTCCACCAGTCGGCTCTTGACCGAAACCGGATCGGCCTGCGTGGCGGTTCGCAGTTGCGGAATCAGGTTGAGGATGGGCGTTGCGGCCGCGAGCAGCGGGTTGGAGCCGGTCGCGTCCGGCAGGCTGTCGATGGACGGCGCGTGCGCTCGCGGCGGGGCCGCGGGTTGTGGCCGCGGCGCCGGCGCGGCGTCCGCGGGCTTGGACTGCGCACGCCGCGGAGTGGGCACCATGACCGTGCGGTCGTCGGGGCGTGGAGCGAAGGGATCGTCTGGATCGATTGCCATGTTCGGTCTCGATGCTAGATCTGTGTAGGTCGGACTTCAGTCCGACTTGCGCGGCCGGGAAGTCGGGCTGAAGCCCGACCTACGCGCCGATTTTTGATTGATGCAGAACATCGCTATGTGCGTATCGCCCAGCATTCCATCTCCAGGCCGGGAAAATCGCCGGCGATGTGCATGGCCAGGGCCCCGGATTTTTCGAGTTGCTTCCACATCTCGCCGGTGCGGTCCATCTCGAAATAGTTGAAGCCGGCGTGAAACGGAATCTGGCGCGGCGCGACCGGCAGGGCCTTGAGCGCGATGCCCTGCAATTGCAGGTTCACCAGGTCGCGCAGCTTCTCGACCGGCCCGAGCTTGACCTGCGCGGGGAAGCGCGCGCGCAACTGCTCGGCCGGAATCTGCGCGTTGACGGCGAGCACGAAGCTGGCGGTGCGGACGAGTTCCTGATCCGGGATCACGGCCACGCGCACGCCGAATTTGCGCTCCTGCAACTCGATCGGAATTGCGGTGGTTTCCAGCACCACGCTGAGGCTGGCACGCAGCTCCGCCATCAGTTGCGGGAAACACTTTTCCGGCTGCGGGTGCAGATAGCGCGGGTAGGCCGCGGCGCGGCGTCCGTCGCGGAACGTGGCGAGGTCGCCGGCCATCGTCACGCCGAGACGGAACAGCGTTTCCGGGTGCAGCGGCGCGATATTGCGCAGGTGCGCGATCAGCGGCTCGTAGCGGTTGATCGTTTGCAGAAACAGGAAGTCGGAAATTTCCGCGACACCGCCGCGGCCGGGATGCGCGAGACGCGAAGCCAGCGCTTCGCCCCGCTGGTGCAGCATGCCTTCGAGTTCCTGCAGATAGGCAGACAGCACCGGGCTGACGCTGGTGGACAGGCAGGGCGGGATGTACTGGCGATCCAGCACCACGAGATTGTCCGCGCGCCGCTCGAGGATGCGCACCACGCCCAGCGTGGCCCAGCCGTCGGTCTGTTCGCGTGCGAGCAGCAGGCGCAGCTTGAGATTGCCGAGTCGCAGCGGCGCTCGGCTGTCGGAGCCGCTGTTGTGATCGGCGATCTCGGTGTCCTGCGCCGTGTAGCGCGCAAAATCGGCATCGCCGGAATTGCCCGAGTCGCCGGAATCCACTTCCACCGATCCGTGGCGCTTGACCGGCACGGCCAGCATCAGCAACTCGTTCTTCGCGGTGGCCGGAATCTCGAGTGCGAGAGGAGCCCCGTCGTGTTCAGGGAAATCGAAGGCCGTGCCGTCCGGCATGACACCGCGCGCCGCGCTGACCGCGACCTTGCCCAGCGCGAGCGCCGATTCTTCGAGCGCCAGGTGCGCGAACCCCCAAGGGTAGGCGGCGATTTCGCCGACACGGTTTTCCAGCGTGCGCTCGACGTAGCGGTCCTGCTGCTGGAAGTGCTGCGGCTGGAGGAACATGCCCTCCGACCAGACGACTTTCTTGCTCCACGACATGGGGCTTCAATCCTTTGGTTGATGGCGCGGAGAGTGTTGGTCTTATTCCTTGGCGTCGGGTTCGAGCGCGAGGCTCACCGACTTCGAATCGGCCTTGAGCAGGAGCACACCCTTGGCGCCCGGCGGCACCGCGACCGACGCCCGCCAGGTCGCGCGCTCGACGTCCCGAAACGCGGCCATGACGGCGATGAATTTCACGTCGGGCGCAAATTCGCGCTTCACGCGGGTGGTGTCGCCGGGTTTGAGCCCCCATTCCTCGCGCTTGACCAGGTCGGCAGCCAGAACCTGTTCATCCTTCTCATACAGCGCAAAGAAATCCGCCGTCTCGAAGTTGCCGAGCGCGCGCAGGGCGTAGACCCGCACGATTAGGGGCGAGGCGCGTCCGCTGGTATCCGGATTGAGATCGGCGGTGCTCGTCAGCTCCACCTCCAGTACGGCAGGCTTCGGCGCCTCGTCGGGTTTTTTCTTGGCGGAGCAGCCGGCCAGAACCAGTGCGCAGAGAACGATACCGATCCACCGCGATACTGTAAGAAATTTGCGAGTGTCTTCTTCGTTGCGCATCGACGGGTTTATCGGTTCGTTTGCTTCGGATCGCGCTCGACCGAGCGCACGTGTTCTTCGTACGCGCGCAGGAATTCGCGGCCGAACAGCGCCTGGAAATCTTCTTCGGCTTCCTGCGCGAGCTGGCGGTACAGTTCGCTGAACAACTCCCACAGCTTGGCGCTGCGATTGGCGGCCAGCAGCGCGTTGAGTCCGGTCTGTTTGGGCAGACGTGCTTCCAGTTGCTGCGGCTCGAAGCGTTTCAGCACGCCGGTCAACGCGGCGCGCACGCCGGCCATGAAGCCGAACTCGTGGGCGCGCAGATCGCCGTAGGCATCGCGCATCGCGTCTTCCGCGGACATGAAGCCGGGTGACGGCGGGCCTATCAAATGGCGCAGCGCGACCTCCACGTCCGGAGAAAACTTGAGCGGGTTGTTGCGCACGCTGGCGATCATCGTGACGTTGGCGCGCATCTCGCGCTTGAGGGTTCCGCGCGCGTTGAGCAGGCCCATGGTGCCCTGCGTCGCTTCCCGCACGAGCTTGCCGAGTTTGTACATCAACTCAGGAGACAGCTTGTCGAGCGCGAGTTCCGGAGCCTCCAGACCATCCAGCAGGGCCGCAATCAAATCCGAACTGGGTGATTCGTCAGCGCTGCGGGGCGGCGCAGGCACGACGAGGCGTGCTGCGGGCGGTGGCGCGGCCGCCGTCGGCACCGCAACAGGACCGCCCAGAAGATCGTCGAGGTCATCGGGCAGTTGCACCGGCGGCGCGGGTGCTGCGCGCGGTGGCGGAGACGGAAGCTGGAACGGCGCGTTGATCTCCGGAACGTGATCCGAAACCGGCGCCGCCGTCGGCTGCTTGATACCGCCCAGCCATTGCGTCAGTCCGCTTCGTTCGCGACCTTCGCCCGACGCTGCGGACTTGCCGAGCGCGCCGCTCGAAAACGGGTCGGGCGACGAGTTGGACGACAGCCCGAACAAGGCATCGAGACTGCCCGAGCCAGGCGCCTGCGGGCTCGAGAACAGCGCGTCGAAGGCATCGTCCGGCAGGTCGGCGCCGGCCGGTGGCAGGAGGGCATCGGCGCGCGGCGGTGGCGCCATCGGATCGAAATCGTCAGGCAGCGCAGACGAGCTCTTCGTCTTCCCGGGAGGCGGGGAAGAGGGAGCGTTCGCGCCATTGTCGAGCGAGCCGAAGCCCAGGTCCGCGAAAGGGTCCGCACTCGAAGGCGACAAGTCCGATTTGACCGAAGACGGCCCGAACAAGTCGTCGAACGGATTTCCTGCAGCCAGTGTTGGCGGTGGTGGTGGTGTCGGCGTTGGCGTGACGACCATCGCGCTGGGCGGCGCGGGCAGGGGCGATTTGGCCGGCTGAATGGCGCTGCGCTCTTCGGAAACCTTGAGCTCGAACGGACCGATCAGCACCACATCGCCCGCCTTGACGACCGTGGACTCGCCGCGGCCGAGTGGCGCGCCGTTGACCTTGACCGGATTCGTGCCCTTGTCGAACAGGAGATAACGGCCATCCTGAAACTTGATCTCGCCGTGTACGCGCGACACCGTGCGCGTCTCGTCGGGCAATACCAGGGTGCAGTCGGGCGAGCGGCCGAGCGTACCGCCGGCCTCGCCGAACTGGGCCGACATCCGCCGTGGCGGAGCCGCGCCCTGGATCTTCATGATTTCCACCGTGATCACCGCGACCTTCTCCCGGGCCTCGCGCGCACGTTGAGTTTAAGGCCAAAAACAGACGGGATCGTCGCCTCGCGCATCGGTCTCAAGGCGCGAGGATGATGACCGTCGCCTGACTCGGCACGAGCCGCGCTCCGGGGCAATTGGTGCTGTTTTGCAGCGACATGCTGGTCATGCGTGAGGCGGGCATGCCGCCGACGAGCGTCGTAAAAGAGCCCACGAGATGTTTGGACGGCCCCATCACCATGCCGGATGCAACGCCGGTTGCGAGGCCCGCGTTATCGCCGTTGGTCATCGGAATCTGGGTGCCCAGATTGTGCGCGGGCGCGTTGCAAAACAGCACGGTGACGCAATTGGGCACTGCGGTCGGACCCGCCGCGATATTGGGGTAGGGGATGGGGATCGGCGGCGCCGGAGGCGCGGGCGTGAGGCACACGTCGGGGAAACCGTTGTCCACTCCGCCCATCTGGGTATTGGCGAACATGGCGTCTACCCGAGGTGAATCTGATCGCCGTCGAGCTTGACCAGCTCGCTCGCGGTGATGTGCGTGTGCTGTCCGTGCAGACGCACGCTGCCCTGCGCCCGGTAATCCATCTCGCCGCAGCGCACCTGGTCGCTTTGCTCGACCGTGCGCACGCTGTGCCGGGCATGTTGCGTCAGGCGCTGCACCACCGAGTCGAAGGCCTCACCGACGAAACGCAGATGGCCCAGGGTGCCGCTCCAGGCGCGGCCGATCGCCGACAGCTCGCCCAGGATTACCTGTGCTTTGGAGGCGCGCACATCGAGCCGGTTCGAACCGAGCGACATGGCGTTGACGGCGTTCAAGTCGAGACGATCGGTACTTTCGAGTTGGAGGCTGCCGTTTTCGATGCTCAGACTCGCGTCTCCGACCAGGTGCAGGCACTGCGGCGAGTTGCCCGCGCGCTCGAGCACCGCAATGACGTAGCAATCGGTCGCCGAGGCCCCGGACACCAGTACCCGGTCGCCGCATTCGGGACGCAACAGACAGCTCGCCGCCCGTCGCGCTTGCAGCACGCCGTCTTCGGTTCGTACGCCGAGCAACCTGCCTTCGACGCTCAGCACCTCGCCGGTCAGGTGCACCGGTTCCGATCGTCGCGCCGTGCTTCGGATGGGGATTGCGGTCATGTTCGTCCTCGTCAGGAATTCTGGAATCGCACGTCGCTCGGGCGCCATTGCTCGGCTTCGAGCAACTCCGGTTCGTCGCCCAGGGTGCGGATGCTGTCGGTGATGCGCGCGCCGTCGAGCTTGGCCGCATGGAGCTTCGCACGAAACATCGAGGCTCCGGTCATGTCGGCATCGCTCAAGTCGGCGTGCGAGAAATCGGTGTAGGTCAGCTCGGCGCGCACAAACGAACTGCCAGTGCACCGCGCCCGATTCAACTGGGCCTGGTACAGACCGGCGCCGCTGAAATTCGCGCCCGACAGATTGGCGGCAAGAAACAGCGTCTGCGTCAGGCGTGCGCCGGAGAAATCCGCGCCGCTGGCGTCGGCCCCCATGAAGATCGCGTTGGCGGCATTGCATTTGAGGAAGCGCGCGCCGACCAGCCGCGAGTCCTTGAAGTTGCTCTGGGTCAGTTCCGCACCGGAAAAATCGCAGCCTTCGAGATCGCCTTCCATGATCTGACAGCGCAGCAGCTTCTGACCCGCAAAGCTTTGTCCCGTCAGCTTGGCGCCGAGCAGGATCGCGCTCTCGAACGAGCAGCCTTGCAGCTTCGCCGTGCGCAGGTCCGCCTGCAGGATGACCACGCGGTCGAGATGCACCTCGCTCAAGTCGATGCCGTCGAACGGTCCCTCGGCGAACACGACGTGTTCGACGTCTGCCCCGCGGAAACCGGCGCCGCTCAGATCGCATTTCAGGAATACCGCGCGCGTCAATCGTGCCCCTTCCCACAGGCTTCCGGGCATGGCGCAGCCGTTGGCCTGGAACACCGGTGCATTGGCGTTGCGCAAGCTTGCGTTGTCGAACCGGCAGTCGTTGGCGATGGTCAGGCGCAGCGCCACGCGATCGAGATTCGCACCGTCGAACCGGCATTCGATGAGGATCGATTCGCGGAAGTCCGCCGCGCCCAGATTGCATCCGCGAAAGTCCACGCCGTGGAGCACACCGCCGGACAGGTCCGCACCCGCGAGGTCGGTCCCGCGCAGGTCGAGTCCGATGGCCGATTGCCCGCCTTGCACCAGCGCGACCAGCTCCTCCCGAGTCATGGGGTCGGCTCGACGAGCCGCGGCACGGTGCGCATGCGGGTGCGCAGCGCGCGGTCGAACTTCACGCTGCGATCGACGCGTACACGCGCGAAGTCGGCCTGGAAAAGATTGGCAAGCCGAAAATCGGCACGCAGGATGTTGCTGCGCTGTAGCACTGCGTTCATCAGGTTGGTGGACACCAGGATCGCATCGCTTAGGTCGGCCTTGACCATTCGCGCCTCCATCGCGGAGGCCTGGTAGAACCAGGCTTCGCGCAGGTCGGCTTCCGACAGGTCGGACTTGTCCAGACGGGCGCGGATGAAGTGCGCGCCCTGGAGTTTGCAGCCGCGCAGGTTGGCCTCGACCAGCCTGGCGTCGGTGAAGTCGGCCTGCGAGAAATCGCAGGCCTCGACGCAGCGCAGATTGTTCAGGCTCGCTCCAGCGAAGTTGGCGCCGACACCCGTGGCTGCCAGAAACACCGCGCCGTCGAGCGTGGCGCCGTGAAAATCGACGCCGCTGACATCGCAGCGCAGGAAATTTGCGCCAGCGAGTTGAGCGCCGGCCAGGCGCAGGCCCGTCAGCGTGGTGTCCATAAAGGTGATGGCGCCGAGCTGGGTGTCGCTCCAGTCGACATCGTCGAAATGCGCCTGCGAGCAGTTCGCTTCGTCCAGGCGGGCGCCCTTGAACGAGCTGCGAACGAGCTTTGCGCCGTGCAGGATGGCCTTGGAGAGCGTGGCGTTGTCGAAGCGCGTATCGGTGCAATCGACGCCGCCGAGATTGGCTCCGGACAGATTCGCCGAGGACAGGTTCGCCCCATGCAATCGAGTTCGCGTCAGCACCGCGCCGGCGAAGTTGCACCTCTCGAGCCGGGTGCCCTCGAAGTCCGCGCATTCGAGGAAGGCCCCCGAGAAATCGGCGCCGGACAGATCGAGATTCGACAGCTTGGCGCCGGTAAGGTCTAGGTTTGCGAAGGACTGCCCGCGTGCGAGCGCCGCGGTGATCTTGCTGTGCACCGCTTCCGCACGCTCGGCCGCCATCGGCAACGCGGGATCCTGCATGTGCGCGGTGGCGACGTACACCTCGCGCATCTTGCGCTCGCCCCGCATCAGGCGATCGCGAAACGCCGGATCCTTGGAATAGCCTTCCAGCTCGGCCACGGCGACCGGATCGTCTGCGAGTTGCTTGGCCAGCGTTTCGAGACTGTCCAACTGCGCTTGCGCGCTGAACGTCGGCGGGCCTTTCACGCGCTCGGCGATTTCCTTGCGCACATATTCGAAGTCCAGGCCCAGCGCCGCGAATTGCGCCGCGGTTTCCTCGATCACGCGCCTGGAATTTTCCTCCGCCTCGCGTCGCTGTTTTTCGCCCGCTGCAATCATCTTTTCCATGAAATCGGGCAGTTGCTCGAGCGAGGGCGGATGTTCTTCCGCCTGCGGCAGCGCGGGTGCGTGCTCGTCCGGGTCGAGCCCATGACCGGCGACGATCGCGCGAGTGGCGACGATCTCGCGTTCGGCCAGCTTGGCCAGATTGCGCCGCAGCCGGCCTTCGGAGGTGAGCATGCGTTGGACCTTTTCGAGGTCTGGATCTGCGCCCGCGAGGCCGCCCGGTAACAGGTCCGCTTCGCGCAACTGGTTGAGCGCGCCGCGCGCCTTGTCGAGACGGCTCTTGAGCACCTCGAGGTAATGCGTGGACGGTTTGGGTTCCGCCGAGTGTTCTGCGGCGATCATCAGATGACGGATGTCCGCACCGTCTTCCTCGGCGATGTCCACGAAGCCCTGGTAGATCAGGATCGCGCGTTCCGCCGCCGGAAAGAACCAGGCGGTGCCCAGGCGCATGGCCACTTTTTCCAGCGTGGGGTGGTCGTCGGGCCCGCGGCCGACAAAGCAGCGCGCGACGAACGCGGGCAGCCTGCCGGACACCACCGGCCGCGTCGGATGCAGATTCTCGAACTCGTAGGAAGCGTCCTCGGCCACGGGAAAGTCCAGCCACTGGTCCGCCGCCGCGAGGTTGAAGAAGCGCCAGTCGATGTCTCGCGCCATCCCCGGAAAGTCGTTCTTGAGCCAGGCGTCGTCATAGGTGCCGACGCGCGCAGCGCGTTGCGGCCACGTCTGATCGATCGGACCGAAGCCGGCCGGGGCGGGGCGGTCTTGCGGTCGCAGGATGCGCTGCTCAGGGTGCTCGATATTGGGCAGCGGCAGGAGCCGGCGACCGTCCGGCCGCGCCACCTGCACCGTGCCCTTGCCCAGCGGGTTCGCGGGATGATCGGCGCCGCCGAACGCGCGCGCCCAGTCCAGCGGCATCTCCGCAAAGGGTTCGGCCGGCGTCGCCGTGTCACCGTCCCAGTAGCGGTCGCCGAACACGAACAGCGACTTTTCCCGTGCGCCGAAGCGGGCGCGAACGGCGCAGGCCGGGACCGGCTTGGCGCCCGGTGCAAAAGCACGGCCGTGGACCAGGAATTCGGGCACGAGCTTGGGAATGCCGGCGTCGAGCACCGCGTCCTTGCCCAGTTCGCCGGCGGCGAATTTCCACAGGCTTACTTCCGAATAGAGATCCTTCTGCTCGCCCAGCGGAACCTGCATGAGGACGCAGATACCCATGCGGAATCTGCGCTTGAACTCGATGCAGCGCGTCAGCAGGCCGAGCTTCATCGGCTTGATGACTTTCACGGCGCGGCCGGCAGCTTGGGGCGATCGTCGATGGCCACTCTTCCGGGCGAATCGGGAACATACCGGACCGCCACTTCGGCGCCGGCCTTGATCGTCTGCAATTTCACCGCCGACGCCGTCATGGTGACGACACCCGGAAACGTCTTGCCGTCCGCGCCGTGCACCTGGAGGTGGACGTGCACGATGGGATTGCTGTTGTAGCGGTCCCCCGTATCGATCACCTCCACGACGGTCGCGGTTGCCGGAACACCGCGTTCGAGCGTCCGCGCGTTGCGCATCGTGTTCCACAGCACCTGCACAGGGCCGAGCGAGAAGCTCAGACCGATGACGAGCAAGCCCAGCGTCAATGCAATTTCCATACGTCTCTTGGCGGTGGCCACGTGCGCAACGGGCTCAACCGATGATGGTCATGGCCGCCTTCTTGATGGCGACCGCCCCGCTCTGAATCTTGGTCGCCACCGCCTGTATCTCGGTGGTGAAGGTCATGTTCTTCACGCCGATCAGCTCTGCCACGTTCGCCGCCGTGTCGATCTTGTTCAGCGCGAAGCCGATATTCATGTTGGAGATCGAGTTGGACATGTTGAGGATGTCGGTCTTGCTCGAGAAGATTTCCTTGGTGTTGAGGCCGATGCGGTCGAAGAAATTGTCGATAGTCTTGGTGCCGCCCGGCGCGATGACGGTGAAGCCGCCGGGGGCCGTGAAGGTGACGCCGCCGACGGCCGTCACCTTCATGGAGCCCGGGGTCGTGACGGTGATTCCGCCCGCGACGGTCTGTGTCAGCGATCCCCCGATGGTTTCGCTTTGTGACCCGCCGATCGTCAGCGTCTCGCTGCCTCCGGCGGTCAGATCCCGATTGGCAGCGATGGTGACGCTCTCGTTGGCGCCGACTTTCTCGGTGCGATTCGCCCCGACCGTGATGTCCTCGTTGGCCCCCACCTTTTCCGTGCGATTGGCGCCGATGGTGATCTCCTCGTTGACGCCCACGTTCTCCGTGCGGTTCTTGCCGATGGTGATCTTCTCGTCCACGCCGACCTTCTCGGTGCGGTTGTTCTTGACCTCGACGTTCTCGTCGTGGTCGATGGTCTTCTTGCGGTCGTGGCCGACCCAGTGGGTCTCGTCGTTCTCGACCTCGATGTCCTGATTTTTTTCCGCGTGCAGGAACACCTGCTCGGCGCCTTTCTTGTCCTCGAAACGGAACTCGTTGGCGTTGGCCGGCGCACCACCCATGCTCGAACGCGTGAGGATGCCGGACTGGGTCTTGTTGGCCGGCAGCGCCCACGGCGGCATCTGCTCGGCGTTGTAGACGCGGCCGGTGATGATGGGGCGGTCGGGGTCGCCTTCCAGGAAATCGACAATCACTTCCTGCTTGATGCGCGGCAGGGTCACCCAGCCGAAATTCTTGCCGGCCCAGATCTGCGACACGCGCACCCAGCACGAACTCTTGTCGTCGTTCTTGCCCAGCCGGTCCCAGTGGAACTGCACCTTCACGCGACCGTACTTGTCGACAAAAATTTCTTCGCCCGCGGGGCCGACGACCACCGCGGTCTGCGGGCCCTGCACGATGGGGCGTCGCGTGTTGCGCGGCGCGCGGTAGGGTTCCTTGCCGGGTATCAGTTCGAACCGGCAGTCGAAGCTGGAGGCACCACCGCCGCCCGATTCGACGAGGTTGTTCGAGGCCTCGATGTGCGCCGACACGACCAGGTATTCGCGGTTCTGATCGGCACGCGCGAAGTCAGCCAAGGTGAATAGGCCACCGCTGGCGATGATGCGGGCATTGCCGCGGCCTTCGATCACCTCGTGTGCGGCTTGCAATTCTTCCAGTCGCGTGCGCGCGATCTGCGTGCCGGCAGCAGGCAGGATGTAGCCGCCGGGATAGTCGAACACCTCGTGCGCGGCCTCGGAGTGCGGACGATCCTGCGAGCGCTTGGCCAGCAGATCGACGCTGGGCTTTTCGAAATCGTAGTCGCGCAGCGCGGTGGCGCCGGGCTGGATTTCCCGCGTCACGCTCCAGTCCGACACGTATTGCTGGCCCTCGCGTGCCTGCCGGTCCGAAGGCAGAAAGGCGATCTTGCCGACCGAAGCATGCGCGCTGGCCGCGTCGCAGATCACCAGCGTGTGCTTGCCCTTCTTGTGTTCGAAGAAGTAGTACATGCCTTCTTCTTCCATCAGGCGACTGACGAAGTTGAAGTCGGTTTCGCGGTATTGCACGCAATACTCGCGCTTGATGTAGCTGCCGCTCAGACGGAATTCGAATGTCGCATCGGCCTGGTCCGCGAACACATCCTCGATGATTTCCTTGACCGTCTTCTCCTGGAAAATCCGCGAGTCGGCGGTGCGCGTCAGCATCCACAGCCAGGGTCGCAGCATCAGGCGATAGCGGAACAGGCGGCCGGCGGTGCCGACCAGCCCGATCTGCGCGATGCGTCCATCGATCAATCGACGCTTGCCGTCCGGCAGTTCCAGGCCCAGGGTCGCGTGCAGGCCGAGCAGGTCGTCAAACTTGATGTCGCTCTTTTCTCCCAGCGCAAACAGTTCGTACTCGAACAATCGGCCAAGGGTTTCCACGCCCGTCACTTTTTCGACTACGAGCGTGCCCTTGGGCAGCGGCGTATCCAGATCGATCCAGCGGTTTTTTGAGGAGTCCCCAGTTAATTCGGCCATGATCTAGCTCCCGCGTTGTGCAGCAACGATGAGTCCCGGCACCGGCTTGCCGGCGTCCATGCGCAGCGTGTCCTCGGTCACCACGATGCGCGCGAAGCCCGCCGCGCTCAGACCGTTTTCCACGTAGTCTCGGCGGTGTGCGTAGCGGCCGTGGAACTGTAAGCGGAAACCCGCGTCCTGCGTGGAATCGTGTTCCACCGAGAACAGCAGCCAGCCGTCCGGATGCAGCGCCAGATGAGCAGCGGCAAAGACCTCTTCCAGCGCGCCGAAGTAGCACAGCGTGTCCGCGCTGGCGACTACGTCGTAGCGCTGCACGCGCCTGCGCAGAAAAGCCGTGAGTTCGGCTTCGACCAGTTCGTCGTAAACGGCGCGCGGCCGCGCCCGGTCCAGCATGCCGGGAGACAGATCGACGCCGTCCAGCCGCTTGCAGTACGTGTGGATCAAGGGACCGAGCAGGCCGGTGCCGCAACCGGCGTCGAGCACGTCGAGCGAAGCCGTCGCTTCGCCCAGCAGCGAGGCCGCAACGCCGGCGATGAGTTCCGGCGCGCGGTATTCCAGGTGCGCGAGCTTGGAATCGAAGCTCGCGGCAAACCCGTTGAACAGGGTGCGCACGTAGACCGGGTTGGCCTTGGTGGGTGCCTCGATCCCTTCGCACGCCGCCAGCATGTGCTGTGCACCGACATCGTCGGGAAAGCGTTCTAGGCGGTTGCGGAACAGATTCCGCGCGGCTTCCAGCTTGCCGCTGTAAGCCAGCACCACCCCCAGACGATGCTCCGAACCCGCCAGTTCCGGAGCAAGCTCCATCGCGCGACGACAGTGCAGGAGTGCGCCCTCGATATCGCCGCGCGCGGTCAGGACATTGGCGTAGCTGTTGTGCACCGCCGCGCTGTCGGGCGCCAGTTCCAGCGCCGGCTTGAGGATGGCGTCCGCTTCGTCGAGCCTGCTCAGTGCACGGAAAACGATGGACAGCGCAACCCGCGGCGCAAAGTTGGACGGGTCCAGCGCAAGCGCACGATGCAGGTGCTGCTGCGCAGCATCCAGCTCCGATCGATTCAGCAGCATGTTACCGAGGTTGGCATGGGCATCGGCGTAATCGGGCGCCAGTTTCAGCGCCGTCCGCACCGTCGCGATGCCCTCGATTTCCTCGTCCATCTCGAAGCGCAGCAGGCCCAGGAAATGCCAGGCGTCGGCGCTATCCGGCCACAAGGTCGTGACCTGTCCGAAAAACTCCAGCGCTTCCCTGAACCCGCCGCGCTGCCGGAGTCCGCGCCCGTACTCCAGAGCCTGTTCGAGCGTGAAGGAAACGCGTTCGGGTTCGTTCATCGAGTCCTCCACTCGGGGCAGCCTGCAATGAGCGACAGCGAATTGCGGGACTGCCATCGGCGCACGGCACGCGCACCGCGAATCGCAACACTCTTCCCAGGCTCACCCATCCGCGATCTCCAGAACAAACGGCTCCGCCGCCCAATCCGCCGGACAAAGTCCGTACCGCACATAACGATGCATCGAAGAAGCCGGCCATTTGATCGCACGGTTCGCCAACCCGTGCTTGACCGGATTGATAGGGATGTAGTCCACGTGTGCACAGAAGTCCCGTTCATCGCGAATCACATGCTCCCAGAACCGCCGTTACCAGATGCCCCCGCTCGCCACGTCGAACGCGGCTCCCATACCGTAGCTCGCCTTTGGCAAGACTGCGCGAAAAAACTGACTTGATCAGAAACCATCGGACCGAAAAATCCGCATGGTTCTCCGGCAGGTTCAGATGCAATGCAGGTGATCGGGCAGTACCACTCAAACATCCATGACGAATGGGTGTTTCGGGCGCACCGTCGGAAAGCAATTGCCCAGATGTTCGGCATGGTCCGTCAGCAACGTCGTATCTCGCTGAGCCAGCGTGACGGTAAAGAAGTCGCAGACACCTTCAACTCTTGCTCGCCGGTAGTCCACCATCGTTGCATCTTCACCTTAGTCATGGTGCCAGTTTCGGCGCCAGCTTCACCCGGTAGCCTGCAATGAGCGGTAGCGAATTGCGGGAACATCGCGGTCCATCGCAGGCACCGCGGATGGTTTGGCCGCATCAGTCCCGCAATTCACAAGCTCATTGCAGACTACGCTCGCTGGCAGACCAAAATTAGTCCGAGGTAACGGTCAATATTGTTTTCGATCAGGGCACTTCAACGCGTGCCGAATAGCGTTTTCGGTGAATCGTTCGGCCGCAAATGGGGGAAGACCTATACAAAGTGTCTCGTACAGACGTGACCCTTCTTCTTCGTTTCCCTCCAAACCCAATTGTCTGCCCCGCGCGTTGTGATACGAGTGCACTAGCTCGTGAAAAAGCGCCACCGCGGGAGGGCGGGGACCGTTTTTTGTCGATAGCTTTAACGGATCAAAACTGACGAAACTGCCTGTGCCACCACCAGGGCGGAGGTATTTTCTCAATGCCAACATTAGTGCGTCAGTCTCGTCTCTTGTTCGCCCCAAAGATGGGTCTTTGTCTAACCAGCGCCGAATTTTGCCGTAGATAGCTTGCGCGGTGGACACACGTCCCATTCCAACTCGTTTGTCTAGAGGGAAAGGTCGAACGACGTTAGTCGGTATCCATCCCGGCACCTTTAAATCGATCAGTTCATTAGCAAGCCACAAGATCCCATTACCCAAACTTCCAGCGCCTATGCTCGGATGGAGCAAAGTTAACTCCAATTCAGTCGCGAATGGCGTTCGCTCATTAGCGTTCCTAAGTTTATGGTACTGCGCGGATCCCGCCGCGCAGGCGCACCCATCTGGACCTCTAAAACCTATGGTTTGTTTTTTATTCAAAAAACTGAGTGCGTGGATGAAATCCAAGCCGACTACCGTGTTGCGAATCTGATCAAGAAGATTGCTTATCACCTTCTGGTATTTGCCATTTTTCTTGGAGTTCCACGCCCATTGATCCTCTGGTACTTCGATCTCTATGGTCGAATCGGGGTATTTGATTGTAAGCATTGTGGAATTCTGCGTCGGCAATAAGGCGTCAAGATGGTACGAGCATAATTTGTCTCCCCTGGTAGTCCGTCTGGAGCTTGGCTCCGTCCGTGGCGACCATTTTTTCCAGGAGCAGCAATTTCATTTCGGTATAGCTTGGCATCGCGGGCTCAAGCGCGGAGTCGATTCAGTTTGATGATTTCGCTGCACGTCTCCTCCTTGACGAAGTCGTGCGAGATCACGTTCGGCCTAGCCCAGATGCGACCGCCGGGCGGACTCATGTTCAGTTCGATCTCCTTGACGAAATCGGCCAAATTCGCATGGGCGCCCCCAGAGAGGGCCTTCGGCTGCCCTTTCTCGACCTTCTTCGCCCTCGTCGTGGCGGTCTCGATGTTGCCGAGCCCAAGCGTCATGGTTTGTTGCCAGTAGACGAAGTGCAGATGGTCCTTCGGGTGGTTCTTATGCTCCAGCGCCCCATTTTCCGCGTTGTCGTGAACCTTTGTCATCTTGGCCTTGGCCTTGTAGGTACCGCAGGTGCAAAGACCCGACACCGTCTCGACGCCGTCGGAATACTTGTAGAACGGCAGATATCCATCGTCGACGCTGAAGTTCGCGTGGAACTCGCTCGCGAAGACCATGATCACCTTGCCCCTCAACTCGCCGAGCGGACAGAGCGCGATGTTGGTCGACTTTCTGTAGATGTAGTTGCCGAGGAGCGGCTTGTCAGCGATCAACATCGCCAAAGCCGTACTCACTTCATTCGGGCAATAGGTGTGCGAAAACCGCAGGATCAGGAATTCCGTCGGGTAAGTCATGACGAACGCAATGGCGTCCTTCACCGCGGTGATGAAAGTACCTCCATATGCGCCCAAGGCACCCTTGCTTCCTCTACTGGTGATTTTGTGCTTGTACTTCTCGGTCATTCCGGAGAAATGGCCCATCGTCGGCACGAATTCTCCCGAGTCCTTGTCTCTCTTCAGGAACACTCGGCAATCGAACATCCGCGAACCGGCGATTGCCTGGTTGTAGATGTTGGATCCCTGGCAGCGCGCGAACTTCTTGGGCGAAAAAACCGTGCTCAGACCGACGCCGTAGACTCCTGCGTCGTGGCTGCCCGGTATCGTCGTTTGAATCAGTAGACGGTCGCCGGAAAGCGTGGACAACCAGCTTTCGTTGCTCATGTAACCTCCTGTTACGCAGTCGTGTGGTCGGGACGGCAAAAAAGGGCCAGGCTCGATCTTTCGCCGATCCGACCTTCGGGCGTTGCCCCTCCAGCGCCGCTGAAGACGGTCTCCCAATCCTCGCCGTCCGCCCCACGATGCGCGAGGAGACGACGCTATCCGGAGGGAGGTCTGATTGGATATGTAGGGCATCGCTTGCTCCTGCTGTCATCCGGTGAGAGTGCCGGCAGTGTTGGGGGAAGAGCGTGAAGAGCGATCACCTCGGTTTGCGGAAGGCTCTGTCGCCGAGGTGCTACAGGTTTTGGACGCTGGCCATCTTGGATGACGTCAGCAACGGCGGGGCGATGCCGATGCCGAGCTTGTCGTGGTCCAGGTTGATGTCGAAGACCTTGCAGGTGGCGCTCGCCGCCTTGGTGTCCAGGATCTTGGCGAGCCTGCCGTCGACCACGACCGGATCCACGCCCGCCACCTCGCCCGTTCCATGAGTGCACGAATGGAGCGTCACCGCCGTGTTGCCGGACACCATATTTGCCAGCCGCGGCGTATACGACGAGACGATGAGACGAACGTGGGCGTCGCTCGTCGCGCCGAGCACGCCCAGGCCGTGGTCCATGCACACCTCGAGGCCGTATTTCACTGCGCCCACCTGGAATTCGCCCTTGATCGCGCCCGGGATGAACACCAGGTTGCGCTGCTCGCCGAAGACCTCCATGAAGTTGCCGATCTTGTGATACTTCAGGACCCTGTCGCCGAGGCAGACGTATGCGACGTTCTGGGCGATCTCGGTCAGGTACCCCGGGGTCGTGAGCATGACGTCGTGGTTGAGGGCGCCTTGGGCGCGCTTCGCGTTCGCTTCCGGCGACTTGAGCATGGTCTTCGACCAGTCATCTCTAGAGTAAGCCCAGCCCTTTTCGAACTTGCGCCGGTCCCAGTTGAGCGGATCACTCTTGACGAGCCGATCGTAAGCCTTGGACACGGTCGGCACTTCCAGTGCGAGGTTGTTGCCTGAGTCGAGGCTGACGGTCGACTTGGTCCACAACAGCGTTCCCGGGATGATCAGCATCTTCGGATAGCGCTTCGCGAGCGCGTGGATCTCGCGGATGATCGTGCGCTTGGCGTTGTGCCCGAAGAAGCGGTCCTTTTGGGAGCGGTCGTTCGAGAAGAAGTACTCGGGCGCCATGAACACGTACTGGGCGTCTCCCACCCGGTCCGGGCGCTTCGAACGCATCGCCTGCATGGTGTCCCACGCGAGCGCCACCGCGAACTTCAGCCGCTCCACCTTGTACAGCGCCTTGTCCAGACCCCGCAGCGAGGCGACGCCCCGTGTCGGGTCGGTAGGCTCGGTGAGGATCGCGGCCATCAGTCTCATCGGAATGCTCCTGCTTCGGGTACTGCAGCCCGCGGCTAGTTGAAACCGTGGGCGAAATTGTGTCCTGGGGCGAAAAAAGGCAAGCTTGATTTATCGCCAACCCCACCGTCGGGCGTTGTCCGTCCAGCGGTAATTCGAGTCCCGACCCGCCTTTTGACCATGGTCTATGGGACCCGGCCGGCAATCCGCGGCTGCGAAACATTCAAACCAGGCCCGCTTGAATTCCAATTGCGGGACCATTGCGCGACGCAGCCGATGTGCGCCCTTCTCGACGCACCGTCCCGCAATTCGCTGGCGCTCATTGCAGGCTACCCTCGTTGAGGGGTGGCCGGGAGCGCGACGAACGAGATGCCGTCATGGTTCCCGGGAAGGAAATAGGAACTGCCGGTCGCCGAACGCTGGGTGTGGATGTTGACGATGTTGCCAAGGCTCAGTGCCGTGCCGTGGGTCACTTGGTCGGATTCGTCGAACCGGACGACGTTTCCGCCTACGCCGACCAGACGCGCGGTCCGCGGCGTGATGTCGAGCGGATCGTATCGGGTGCGGCGGAGATCCTTGAGTGATAGCGGCATTGATAAACTCCAAATGGGTTGGGTTTACATGAACGAGTCGATGTCGACATCGCGGCCTCTGACACCCGTGGTCGGAAAGCTGCCGTCCTCCGAAATGTAGTCACTCTTGCGGCCGTTGCATGTGGCACACACCCACCACAGGTTGGCGGGGTCGTTGTACAGTGCCCGCACGTAGCAAATCTTGATTTTTCCGTCGCTTTTCATGTGCGGTCCGGCCAGGGCCGCCACATGCTGGCGCCATGGGCCCATGTGGTCGAGCTGGAACGACGCCGCCACCCTGCCGCAGCGCTGGCAGATGGAGTTCGCGGCGGGCTTGGGCGGCACGCCCATCTTGAGCAGCATCGACGCCGACAGCCAACTCATTTTCTTGCGCTCAAGGGTCTTGAGCCGTACCCGGCCGCCTTTGAATCGCGCGCGATGGCGACGGGCGGTGTCGATGATGTCCCGGGCAACCGTGGTCTGCTTAAGCTTGGGCATGGTCGTAGAGAGGGCTCAGGCAAACGAATAACCGAACTGCTCGCCCTCCACCGTCACGGTCACGCCGGCGATCGCCTTGCCTTCCATCATCCGCGTCAAGAACTCGCGCGAAATATCCGGCAGCATGGTGTTGGTGAGAATCGCGTCGATCATGCGTCCGCCGGACTCGCTCTCGGTGCAGCGCGAGACCACCAGCTTCACCACGTCCTCGCCGTATTCGAACGGAATCTTGTAGCGCGCCTCGATTCTCTTCTTCACGCGGTTGAGCTGGAGCTTGACGATCTTGCCGAGCATCTCGTCGGACAGCGGGTAGTAGGGAATTGCCACCAGCCGTCCGAGCAGTGCGGGCGGGAAAATCTTCAGCAGCGGTTCGCGCAGGGCCTTGGCCATGCCTTCCGGATCGGGCATGAGTTCGGGGTCCTTGCACAGGCTGGCGATGAGGTCCGTCCCCGCGTTCGTGGTGAGCAGAATCAGGGTGTTCTTGAAGTCGATGGTGCGGCCTTCGCCGTCGTCCATGAAGCCCTTGTCAAACACCTGGAAGAACAGTTCGTGTACGTCAGGGTGCGCCTTCTCCACTTCGTCGAGCAGCACCACGGAGTAGGGCTTGCGCCGCACCGCCTCGGTCAGCACGCCGCCTTCGCCGTATCCGACGTAACCCGGCGGCGCACCCTTGAGCGAGGACACGGTGTGCGCTTCCTGGTACTCGCTCATGTTGATGACGATCAGGTTCTGCTCGCCGCCGTACAGCGCTTCGGCCAGTGCGATGGCGGTCTCGGTCTTGCCCACGCCCGAGGTCCCGGCGAGCATGAACACGCCGATGGGCTTGCTCGGGTTGTCCAGCCCGGCGCGCGAGGTCTGGATGCGCTTGGCGATCATCTCCATCGCGTGGTCCTGGCCGATGACTCGCTGCGCCAGGAGTTGCGGCAGCTTGAGCACGGTCTCGATTTCGTTGCGCGCCATGCGGCCGACCGGGATGCCGGTCCAGTCGCCGACGACGCTGGCGACGGCCTGGTAATCCACCGTCGGCAGCATCAGCGGGTTTTCACCCTGCAACGCGGTGAGGTGTGATTGCACGTCTTTCAGTTTTTCCAGCGCGGCAGCGCGATCGGCTTCGCTGAGCGGTTCGCTGCCGGCGGGTGGCGGTGCCGCGCTCGCGGCCTCGGCTTCCAGCTTCGTGCCCGTGCCTTCCACCGGCTTGGCCCCGATGCGCAGCTTGGCGCGCAGGTCGAGCAATTCGGTGACGAGGGCTTTCTCTTCGCCCCAGCGCGAGTCCAGTTCGGCGAGTCGCGCTTGTTCCGCAGTCAGGTGGGTCTGGGCTTCGGTTTCGCGTTCGCCGACTTCGATGCCGATGGCTTTCTCCCGGCCGATGATTTCCAGCTCGGTGTTGAGCGAGTCGATGCGCTTGCGGCTGTCGTCCACCTCGGCCGGCGTCGCGTGCAGACTCACCGCGACTCTGGCGCAGGCGGTGTCAAGCAGGCTCACCGACTTGTCCGGCAACTGGCGCGCGGGAATGTAGCGGTGACTGAGCTTGACCGCGGCCTCCAGCGCCTCGTCCAGAATCTGCACCTTGTGGTGCTTCTCCATGGTGCTGGCGACGCCGCGCATCATCAGCGTGGCCTTGCGCTCGTCGGGCTCATCGACCTGCACGGTCTGAAAGCGGCGGGTGAGCGCCGGATCTTTTTCGATGTACTTCTTGTACTCGGCGAACGTGGTGGCGCCCACCGTGCGCAGGGTGCCGCGTGCGAGCGCCGGTTTGAGCAGGTTCGCGGCGTCGCCGGTGCCGGCCTGGCCGCCCGCGCCCACCAGCGTGTGCGTTTCGTCCACGAACAGGATGATGGGCTTGGGGCTGGCCTGCACTTCTTCGATGACCGAGCGCAGGCGCTGTTCGAACTCGCCCTTCATGCTGGCGCCAGCCTGCAACAGGCCCACGTCGAGCGCGAGCAGCTTCACTTCTTTCAACGCCGGCGGCACGTCGCCGCGTGCGATGCGCTGGGCGAAACCTTCGACCACCGCGGTCTTGCCGACACCCGCCTCGCCGACGAGGATCGGGTTGTTCTGGCGGCGACGCATGAGGATGTCCACGACCTGGCGGATCTCGTCGTCGCGGCCGACGATGGGGTCCATCTTGCCGCTGCGCGCCTGCTCGGTCAGATCGGTGGTGAATTTCTTCAGCGCCTCCTGCTTACCCATCGCGGCCGGTGCGATGGCGCCGCTGGCCTCACCGGGCGCAACACCTCCGGAACCGTCGGCTGCGCCCAGCCCATCCTCGGAAGAGCCCTGCACGATCTTGTGGAACTCGTCGCTGAGCGCCTCCGGCTTGAGCTTCTCGAACTGCTTGGAAATCGCGAGCAGCGCGTTGCGCAGGGAGTTGGTCTTGAGCATGCCCACGAGCAGATGCCCGGTGCGCACGGCGCTCTCCTTGAACATGAGGGTGCCGTAGACCCAGCCGCGCTCTACGGCGGACTCCAGGTGTGGCGACAGATCGGAGATGGAAGTCGACCCGCGCGGCAGCCGGTCCATGGCCGTGGTGATGTCCTTGGCCAGCACCGAGGAATCCACGCCGAAATGCTTGAGGATGCGCTGCCAGTCGCCATTGTCGATCTGCACGATCTGCGCGACCCAGTGCTCCAGTTCCACGTAAGGATTGCCGCGCAGCTTGCACAGCACCGTGGAGCTTTCCACCGACTTGTATCCGGCGCTATTGAGCTTGCCGAACAGCGCTACCCGACTGATCTCTCCCATCGCTTGTGCTCCTTGTTGGTTTGCTATTCGTGTTTCGATGTGTTGCAGCGGTCAGCGCGTAGGGTGCTGATGTAGCCGCGCGGTTTGCGGCGTAATCGCACCATGGACTCGCCGCATGGTGCGATTCAGCTGTCGCCTCAGCAGCACCCTACTTCCGGCGGCATGTGCCATCGCTGTGCTCCTTCTCGGCGTCCAGCACCAGTTCGTCCGCGTCACGCTTGCCATCGCGCCCACCCAGCCACGAGGTCCAGCCCAGCCGGGTGCCGCCGCCGAGTCGCGCGCAGGGCACGGCCTTGGCCGCGAGCGTGAGCCGCACGTCCCAGTCGAGTTCAAAGCCCAGGTAGTGACGCATCAAGGCGACAAGCCGCTTGATCCACACGCCGCCGGGCAAAAAGGCTTCGTACTGCTCGAACGTCAGCGGACCGAATGCGACCTGGATGCGATGCTGCCGGTCCCACACCCTCCCGCCGAGCACCGCGCCCTGGCCCAGCACGCAGCCGGCGGTGCGCGTTCCGATGCGGGTCACATCATCGGCTGGCAGGCGCATCCAGTGCCCGGCGAATTCGGTGATGCGCACCGGCAGACGAAAGAAGCCGCCGAGCAGGGAACGCAGGCCTTCGGCGCTGCGCGTCTGGCGCGACAACCAGCCGGCGAAAAACAGGCGCACGTGATCGCCGGCTTCGTCTCGCCGACGCAGCGCCGGCGTGCCCATGCCGACCAGAGCGCCGACGTAGGTGCTGAACCGATCCGTCGCGGGACGATCGAAACTGACCGTGGGTTGCGCCTGCGCCCAGGCGCGGTAGAACAGGCTCAGCGGCCGGTGATGCAGCAGATCGAGAAAGCGCACCATGCCGGCGTCGCGATGATGCAGCAGGCGTTCGCGCGCGAACTCGGTCAGATGCAGGGGCAGAGGGCCGTTGGGGCCGAACAATCCGAAGAACTGCTGAACCAGCCGCGGCGGCGCGCCGTTGGCGCCTGCTTGCAGCGACGAGAACACGGCGGGCGCGAAGTTCAGCGAAGGGTCCTGCGATAGGCGGATCGCATCGTCCTGCGGACGCAGCGACTGGCCCAGGCGCGGCCGCTGCGGATACGCGCATTCGAGCATGCGCAAGGTCTGGAAGAAGTCGTGCCGCCAGGGCGCCGACTCCAGTTCGCGCAACAGCGCTACAGGATCGCGCGTTCGCCGCATCGCGGACTCCAGCGCATGATTTCGCCGCGCTGCGAGCCGCGCAGCACGGTTTCGGTGAACGAGTTGAGGCTGGCGTAGCGAGCGAAGAACTGCTCCATCACGCTGCCGAACAGGAAGGGGCTGCCGCCCTGGAAGCCCATCTCGTTGAGTTCCAGTTCAAGCCGCAGGCCGCGGCCGAACGCGATGGGCCCCGGCATCGGCAGGCGCCGCGTGACCGGCGTCACCTTGATGGAGCGTACGCCTTCGATCTGCTTCTCCACCGTCGCGTCCGAGCCGGCGTAGAGATTGAGCAGCTCGCGCAACGCAGTCGCTCCGCGTTGCGGGTCTTCGTTCATCAGGCTCAGGTAGTTGAGCGACAGATGGCTGATGAGCGCCCAGGCGCTCTGGCCTTCACGCAGGGTCGAGTGCGGCCGCGTCGGCCCGCGGATGCAGCGGATGGATTGCGTGGGGACGGACTGCTCGGCGTTGAAGTCGGTCTTGGCGATGCCCACCGGCATGTGCAGCGGCAGATCGCGGTTGGTGCACAGTGCGGAGATCGCGAGCTGCTTGAGGCTCTCCGCGAACGGCGCTTCGTTCGCGTCGACCAGCGACAGAAACAATTCACTGCCGACATAGGTCGAGCGAAAGCCCTTGCGCTTCTGCTCGGCCGACAGCAGACGCGGTTCGCGCTGGAAACTGAAGTAGGCTTGCTGATCTTCTGCCGCGTCCTGGTAGGCCTCGTAGAACGGCAGGAAGCGGCGCTCGTTCTGGTTGCCCTCGTCGTAGCCGACCACGCTCTCGACGCTGTGAACTTCGAAATCCATCGGGCGGGAGCGATCCACCACTATGTGCAGATCGTGCTGGTGCGGCGTGACGTTGACACGGTCGGTGCGGCGCGAAAACAGGTTGATGGCCGGCGTGCAGAACAGGCTGAATTGCGCCGCGTCGACCACGCCTTCCAGGCTGGCGTCGCCGCGTCCCAGCGGAATCACCAGGTCGATTTCGTTGCCGGTGCAGCGTTGCGTGATGCGCGACAGGCCGCTCAGCTCGACGAAGAGGAAGCGCTGCGGGAACGCGAAATACTCCTGCAGGAGACGGTAGCCGCTGAAGCCGCGCAGGGTGACGGGCAGCAGGGCATCGGCGTCCGCGTAGCCGAGCGGCGCAATCGCCGAGCTGGGAACGAACTCGTGCCAGCTTGCCGGCCGCTGCGTCGGCAGGCCGAGCACGCCGAGACCTTGTCCGAGCAGAAGCTCGTGCAGGCGATAGGCGATGTCTTCGATGCCGGAGAGATACAGCGTGAGGCGGTCGAGTTTGAGCTGGCTGATGCTCATGCCTTCGCGCGTGCGCAGCCGCAGCCGCAAGCCACCCTTGATCCGCGAGGCCACGGGTAGGCCTTGCAGCGGCAGGTCCGGCGCGTACGTGAAGTACTGCGCTTGCACGATCTGCAAGGGCAGCATGGTCACTGACTGCGCGGTGCGGAACTGGCAGGCGGTGGAGTCGCCCTTGCCGAGCAGGCTGCGCAGACCGGTCTGTCGCGGCACGACGAAGCCGCGATCCAGAGCAGGATCGTTGATGTCCGGATCGAAACGCACCACCGTCATCGACGGGATGGGCGCGAGCAATTGCGGATACACGATTTCCAGCAGGCGCTGGGTGAAGCGCGGGAACTCCGCGTCCAATCGCAGGTGTACGCGCGAACTCAGGAAGGCTGCACCTTCGAGCAGGCGTTCGACGTAGGGGTCTGCGACCTCGACGCCATCCATGCCGAGTCGGGCCGCAACTTTCGGAAACTGGCGCGCGAATTCCGCGCCCATTTCGTGCAGGTGTTGCAGCTCGGTGTTGTAGTGGCGAAGGAGGCGAGGGTCCACGCTCAGGCCCCAAGGTCCTGAACCTGGATTTCGCCGCTTTCCAGGTCCAGGTCGGTGCGCAGCAGCATCTCGATGGGCACCGGCACCGACCACAGGCTGCCGCGGATTTCGAGCTGGATCTGGTTGTGGTGATCCAGGGACGTCTCCGACATCAGCGCGTGCACCTGCAAGGTCTCGGGCACGATGCGCGGCTCGAACGCGATGATCGCGTCGCGAATACTGACTTCCAGCATCGCACCGTCCACGCTCGACGCGGAATTGCCCGCGAGCGGCGGCAGGCCGTAAGCCAGTGTGGATCTTGCCGAGTGCGGATATTGCTCGGCGTCGATTTCGTCGCCGGTCTGGCGCGTGGAGTTGAACAACCAGGCGAGATCGCGCAACACCGCGGCACGCAGTCTTCTGGCGCTGATGAGCCGCGCCTCGCGCGACTCCAGGGTCTTGTCCGGCTCTTCGTCGATCAGCCGGTCAAGCAGAGCGGGTTGCAGTCGCTCTTGAGGAGAGAGTGTCGGCATGACCGCGGCGACTCATTCAGAGGCCGCGGCGTTGAAGAGGATTTCCCGGCATTGCAGCAGCGGATACTCGCCTGCGTCTGTGGCGAGCAGACGTTGGCCCAGGCCGGTGAAGAGGTCGTTGCCCTGAGTCTGCCATTCGGTCTTGCGCGCCAGCGCCAGCGCGCCGTCGCCTGCCTTCTCCGATCCCGGGTAACGCACCGGAATCAGCGCCGGGGTTTCGCCGCCGTTGCTGAACTGGAGATTCGCCGGAATCCAGACGAAGTCGCGCAGGTCGGCAGGTTCTTCGATGACCACGCGAGTCAGGCGCGTGAACGGCACCCAGTAATAGCGACCGTTCACCATGGCTTCCAGCACCGGGCCCAGCCGCGGGTCGGCGTCCGCAATCCATTCGAACGCGGTGCCGTCGAGCGTGCCCGAACTGGCGGGTGCTGCATCGAAGGATCGCTGGCGCAGGCTGGCCGAGGCTTCCGGCTCGCCTGCACCGGCACGCAGCATCGACTCGATCAACAAGGCCAGCCAGGGCTCGGGTTCGCCGAACAGCATCGGCGCGCGGTGGCCGGAAAAAACTTCCGCACGCAGGGCCTCGCAGCTCACGGCACCCCGGTACATCTCGCGCATCGCCAGCGCAGCGGGGTCCATCTCGGCACAGACGTTGAGCTGGTTGAGCGCACGCTGCCACTGGCCTTCGACACAGAGAAGCTGGAACAGGAAGACGCGAAGTTTCGCGTCTCCCGGTTTGGCACGCACCGCGTCCTGCAGTGCGGCCAGCGCGAGGTCCGGGCGACCCTCGCGTACGGCTTGTTCCGCGGCTTCCTTGTTCACGAGCGTCTTCCCGGGGTCGAAGGAGCGTTAGACCTTGGCGTTGCCGGCGATATCGAAGGTGTATTCGCCCGCCTTCACCACGCCGCCCTTCTCGTTCTGCTGGTTGTAGTTGAACGCGACTTTGGCGAAGTTCAGCGAAATGTTTTCCGTGAGGCGGTCTTCGCCACCGCTGCCGCCGGTGGAGACGGAGGTGATCAGCACCTTGGTCATCAGGATGGTGATGTACTCGTAAGGCTTTTCGCCGGCCTTGCGCACCGAGATCGTCGCCTCCTTGTAGTGCTTGCCGTTCAGGCAGGCCAGGTGGATGTCGTCGCTCGATTTGTCGACGTACTTGGTGACCGAGATGTCCTGCACGTTCGCCTTGCCGGCGCCGCCACCACCGCCTTGGTGGAAGGTGCCGGAGTTCGACATGCCCCAGCTCCAGGCGAGGATGTCGATCTGCTCTTTGAACTTGCTGTCGGCGTCCTGCGATTCGCCTTTGACTCCGTCCAGCGTCAAAAACATGTCAAGTGCCATTGCTCTACTCCTGTCGTGGATAAATGTTCAACACGTTGCTATGAAAGTCCGCAACCAGCGGACGGGATTAAGGAAACGCTGTACTAACCGCCCTTGCCCGAAGGCAGCTTGGAGACCAGTCGCAGGGAAACGGTGAGGCCTTCCAACTGGTAATGCGGACGCAGGAAAAACTTGGAGGTGTAGTAGCCGGGATTGCCTTCCACTTCCTCGACGATGACTTCCGCCGCAGCCAGCGGCTTGCGTGCCTTGGATTCTTCGCCCGCGTTCTCCGGGCTGCCGTGCACGTATTGCTGAATCCAGTCGTTGAGCCAGACTTCCATATCCGCCCGCTCCTTGAACGAGCCGATCTTGTCGCGAACCATGCACTTCAGGTAATGCGCGAAGCGGCAGGTCGAGAACAGGTACGGCAGGCGCGCGGCGAGGTTGGCGTTGGCGGTGGCATCCGGATCGTCGTATTCCGTGGGCTTCTGCAAGGACTGCGCGCCGATGAAGGCGGCCACGTCGGAGTTCTTGCGATGCACCAGCGGCATGAAGCCGTTCTTGGCGAGTTCCGCCTCGCGCCGGTCGGAGATCGCGATCTCGGTAGGGCACTTCATGTCCACGCCGCCGTCGTCGGTGGGGAAGCTGTGCGCAGGCAGCCCTTCCACCGCGCCGCCGGATTCGATGCCGCGGATGCGCGAGCACCAGCCGTACATCTTGAACGAGCGGTTGATGTTGACCGCCATCGTGTAGGCCGAGTTGGCCCAGGTGTACTTGCTGTGATCGGCCGCGCCGGTTTCTTCCTCGAAATTGAATGCCTCGACCGGGTTGCTGCGGGCACCGTAGGGCATGCGCGACAGGTAACGCGGCATGGTCAGGCCGATGTAGCGTGCGTCGTCGCTTTCGCGCAGGGATCGCCAGGCGGCGTATTCGGGCGTGCCGAACACCTTGGTCAGGTCGCGCGGGTTGGCCAGCTCCTGCCAGGTTTCCATCTGCATCACCGTGGGCGACGCGGCGGAGATGAAAGGCGCGTGCGCGGCGGCCGCGATCTTGGCCATTTCCCCGAGCAATTCCACGTCCGGCGCACTCTGGTCGAAGTAGTAGTCGCCGACCAGACAGCCGAAGGGTTCGCCGCCGAACTGGCCGTACTCGGCCTCGTAGATTTTCTTGAAGATCGGGCTCTGGTCCCAGGCTGTGCCCTTGTAGCGCTTGAGCGTCTTGCCCAGATCCTGCTTGGTGATGTTCATCACCCGGATCTTGAGCATCTCGTCGGTCTCGGTGTTGCTGACCAGGTGATGCAGGCCGCGCCAGGCGCCTTCGAGTTTTTGCATCTCGGCGTTGTGCAGAATCAGGTTGATCTGCTCGGTGAGCTTGCGATCCAGCGCCGCGATCATCGACTCGATGGTCTTGACCACATCCGAGCTGATGAGGTTGGCGTTGGACAGCGCCTGCTGCGCCAGGGTCTGTACCGCCTGTTCGACCGCGCTTTTGGCTTCCTCGGTCTTGGGCGTGAATTCCTTGTTGAGCAAGGACGCGAAGTCGTTGCCTTCGAACGCGACGCCCTGCAAGGACGATGCGCTGGTTTGTGTGTCGGCCATTCTCTATCCCCTATCTGTTCGTGGTGTCGTTGCCGATCAGGACTGCGGTTTGTCTTCGGGCTTCGCGCTGCTGGCGAGCGACTGGAGCAAGGTGGGATCCTTGAGAACCTTGGATACCAGCTCCTCGGCGTTGGTCTTGCCGTCCATGTAGGTAATGAGGTTGGACAGTTGCTGGCGCGCTTCCAGCAATTGCTTGAGTCCCTCGACCTTCTGCGCGATGGCCGCAGGCGAGAAGTCGTCCATGCTCTCGAAGGTGATGTCCACCGACAGATTGCCTTCGCCGGTGAGCGTGTTCGGAACCTGGAATGCGACTCGCGGTTTCATCGACTTCATGCGGCTGTCGAAATTGTCGACGTCGATTTCCAGGAACTTGCGGTCGGCGACAGGGGCTAGCGGATCGGCCGGCTTGCCGGACAGATCGGCCAGCACGCCCATGACGAACGGGAGCTGGACTTTCTTCTGCGCGCCGTACAACTCGACGTCGTATTCGATCTGTACGCGGGGAGCCCGGTTGCGTGCGATGAATTTCTGACTGCTGGGTGGCATGGTGTCTCTCCTGGATGTTCGAAACCGGTGTGTGACGCGAATTCCGGCAATCACCTTGGGCGCTGCCGACGATGAAGCGATCGACTCCTTCCGCTGACTCCTCCTACTGGCGACCGGTCCCCGAGACGTTCTTGTTCTACAAACTGCATCTCGTCACACCGATGTTCCGGATCGTAATCCCGCTTCCGCATCAATGCTAGTCGTCCGCAACCCGTGAGCGGATGCTGGGGAAACGCTTGGAGAAACGGTGAGATGATCGCCAGACCCAGCGGCAACGCATTGAACATCCCGTGAATTTATTTTCCCGAGGGGTGATCGACGCCGGATGTATTGCCCGGGCCGATACACGAACGTGCGTGATTTTTTTATTGCCCGGGACCGAAGGGCCGGGCGAACGACGCAGGTTCCCTGCGGCTCAGCCTCCCGTGCACCGCGTCGGGGCATTAGAAAAATTCGCGATATGGCGTCTGTGCGATGCCGCACGCAAGACGAATGAAATCGGTCCACCGGCTTGTCTTCATATGTTCGGTAACGTACATAACATATCTGCCTTCGAGCCTACACTGATCGATCCGGAGAGGCCCCCTTCGCTCCCGAGCGAACCATCGTCGACATGTCCGATTCACCCACGCCGCAGCAGAATCATCTTCTGGCTGCCTTGCCCAAGGCTGTGCAGGATCGCCTCTTTCCTCACCTGGAAAGCGCGCCGCTGCCGCTGGGCAAGGTCTTGTACGAATCCGGCGACACCCTGCGCCACGTCTACTTTCCCACCGACTCCATCGTCTCGCTGCTGTACGTGATGGAGAGCGGCGCGTCGGCGGAAATCTCGGTGGTGGGCAACGAAGGGCTGATCGGCGTCTCGCTGTTCATGGGCGGCGAAAGCACCCCGAGCCGCGCCATCGTGCAGAGCGCCGGTTTTGCCTATCGCCTGCAAGGGCAACGGCTGAAGGACGAATTCAATCGCCACGGCGAACTGCTGGTGCTGATGCTGCGCTACACCCAGTCGCTGATCACGCAGATGGCGCAGACCGCGGTGTGCAACCGCCATCACTCCATCGACCAGCAGTTGTGCCGCTGGCTGCTGTTGTCGCTGGACCGGCTGCCGAGCAACAAGCTGACCATGACGCAGGAGCTGATCGCCAACATGCTGGGCGTGCGCCGCGAAGGCGTGACCGACGCGGCCAACAAGTTGCAGAAGGCGGCGGTGATCAAGTACAGCCGCGGGCAGATCACGGTGCTGGATCGGCCCAAGCTCGAAAAGCTCAGTTGCGAGTGCTACGCCGTGGTCAAGCGAGAGACCGATCGGCTGCTGCCGTATGTGCCGGGTCGGCAGGTTCCGTAGGAGGGGCTCTGCCCCGACAGGCGCTCGCAATACGATCCGAGGCTCGGGATTCGGGCCGCCGGTCGGGGCTTACGCCTTTCCTACAACCCCAGCTCCGCGCGCTTGCGCTCGGTGATGTCCATGCCGGTGCCGCAATACCCGGTGAACGCACCGGCTTCGTCGTAAACCGGCTCGCCACTGAAGCTGAAATAGCGTCGCTGCCCGTCCGGCTCGAGGCTGGCGAACACGAAGTCGCAGAACGACCATTGCGCCGCAAGCTGCGAGCAGTGCTCGGCCCATTCCGCGGTTTGCGGAACGAGCCTGGGCTGCTCCCACAATGTCTTGCCCAGCAGTTCGCAGGCGCCAAGAACGTCGGCGTGGGTGATCCAAGTGAAGCGGAACTCGCGATCCTGCTCCCAGTAGCAGTCGGTCGACAGCTCGGTCAGCCGGCGGAAGAGCGCCTCGCTGCGGCGCAGTTCGTCCAGCGCCTGCTGCCGCTGCAGGAAGCGGCCGAGCTGTTCGCCGATCGAGCGCACCGCTCGCAGCATGCGGTCGTCGGGCGCGCACAGCTTGTCGCACGAGAACGCGAGCACGCCGACGGTTTTCCCGTCCAGCACGACGGGAAAGACGAAGGCGCCGTCGCAGCAGGTTTCGGGGGCCAGGGCCGTCGGGGAAACGCCGCTTCCGCGCGCGTTCTTGAACACCCACAGCGGCTGTCCGGACCGGAGCACCCGACCGGTCAATCCGGCGCCGGGACGCACGGTCTGGCCGCGCGACTTTTCCAGGAATCTCCGGACCTCCGCGGTCGCCACGCCCCAGGCTTCGTCGAAGCGCAGCACCCCGGCGGCGCTCTCCAGTCGGTAGTGGCGGCCGCACTCCCAGCCCTGTGTTTCGCACACGCTGCGAATCACCGCCTGGATCGCGCTGCGCGCGGTGCCGGCGTCGGCCAGCTGGCGAGCCACGCGCAGTTCCAGTTCCAGCAGCAGTTCGCCGTGCCTGCGCTCGCTGATGTTTTCACGCGTCACCACCGCGCGCGCTGCGCTGCCGTCGTCGACACGGGTGATGTCAAGCGCAAACCAGCGCCGCCCGGCAGCCGAATCGCAGGCGTACTCGTACTGAAACAGATCGCGCTCCGCTGCGAGCACCTGACGCAAGCCGGAGCCGACGGCGCGAGCGTCCTCGCTTTGGTGGCCGTCGGCGGCTTCGCAGGCCGCAAGAAAATTGGCGGTCTCGCAAACGTCCGCTGCGATGCCGGCCACACCGGCTGAAACCCGCCAGGCCTGGTTCGTCACCAGCACCGTTCCGGTGCTGTCGAGCACTGCGACCTGCACCGCGAGCGCATCGAGCGTGGCGCAGGCGAACTCGTTTTTCTCCAGCGCCAGGATTTCCGCCCGCTTGCGTACGCTGATGTCCCGCGTGATGCCGCGGTAGCCCTTGAACTGGTGATGGTCGTCGAAAATCGGCTCGCCGCTGACGCTGAAATAGCGCAGCCTGCCTGCACGGTCCACGTAACGGAGTTCGAGGTCGCGATACGTCGCGCGCCATTCCAGTTGCTGGCGGTGCGTGCGCCAGTCGGTCTCGCTCATGTTGTCGAAGGGGAGATCCCACAGCGCCTGGCCGACATAGCTCTTGTGGGCGAATCCGGAATCATCGACCGCGGTGCTGGAATAGCTGAGGAAGCGGTAGTGCTCGTCCTGCACCCAGTACCAGTCGGACGACAATCCGATCAGGCTCTGGAAGTTCGCCTTGCGTGCGATCAGCGCCTGCTGCGCCGCGGGCAACAGGATGGCGGTGCCGCTCGCGCGGTCCACCACCGCATCGATCTGGCCCGCTGCTATCGCCAGGCGCTCGGGGCCGCCCTTGACCAGCCGCAGAACCACCCTCTCGAACGCGCGGTCCGCTTGGAGAGGCGCCTGGGTTTTAGGGTTGGGTTTCATGTCGTTTTCGTTCCGACAGCAACATCAAAAGAATCACGCAAGGCGCTAACGCAAGGCGCTAAGAAAAACGCAAAGACGCAGGAAAGAATTTCTTTGCGCCTTCGCGCGATTCTTCGCTCTCGCTCAGCACCCGAGTTAGCGGGGGGGGGGGCGGGTGACAAACCCGCTTGGATTTCAGGCATGTCTATGGACTCCGAGCGCGCGCAGCACGCTGCCGGTATCGCTGAGATTGCCGACGACCTTGGCCGCCGGGAACGGTGACAGCTTGGCCAGGCTGGGCGTGACCAGAATGCCGTCGGCCAGGGCGCGTAGCGGGTATTCGAGCACGTCCACGATCTCCAGCTTGAAGTTGTCCTTCAGGTGCTCCTTGCAGATCGCTTCGAGATTGGCCACGGCTCGCACCGAGTTGGGTGCGCTGTCGGCGATGTACAGGCACATGACGACCACCGTGGTCGCGGGTGGGACGGGCCTGGTTTTCCTCACGGCCTTGCGAACCGTCTTCCGCAGGGTCTTTTCAGGAGGCATGGGGATCGTCCGTCCTGTTCTTCTTCGACTTCGATGGATTGCCGGAGCCGTTGGCCCCGCGACGCCGGGTCGGCGTAGCGGTTTCCGTACGTGCGTCCGGATCGCCGCCGCGGATTCGGCGCAGCTCGTTCTCGCGATCGCTGGAGGACAGCATGCGCGCGTCATTGCCGCTGGAGTAGCTCTCCAGTTCCAGCCGCTGCCGTTCCAGGTCGTCTTCCAGCGTCTTGATGCGGGTTCGGGTTTCGGCCTCGGCACGTTCCAGCACGCCGAGCTTCTGGTCGAACTCGGTGCGGCGCTGCAGCATGCGCGCGCGCTCCGACTCTTCCTTCTCCCAGCGCAAGGTGCCCATCAGCACCTCGCCGCCGGCGGTGTAGACATCGGCCAGGGTCGGGCCGGCGTCGCTCAGCACCAGTTCGCGCACCTGGTTGGAATGCCAGGTGCCGCGCGATTTGATGATGGTGAGCGCGCGATTACGTTCGCCACTGTGAACCAGGTAGGAGAGGTGAATCCAGGTATCCGCGATCGAGGAAATCTGGAGGTCGGTGGCCTCGCTCTCCAAATGGTCGCCCTCGTTGATGGCGGTGACCAGGACGGTGATTTCCTGGTCCTTGGCCATGTAGATGAAACGGTTGGCCACCGCACGCGCGGCGGCAACCCCGCCCGACTTGGCGATGGCCGACAGCGGGTCGATCACCATGCAGCGCGGACGGTGCTCGCGGATCAGCGCCTTGAGCTTGATCAGGTGATCTTCCGCGCCGACGGATTCGGTGCGGCCCGAATAGATGCGCAGCAGGCCGGACTTGAGATGCGGCCGGAGCTGGATGCCGACCGAGGTGAGATTGCTGGCGATGCGGTCGGCGCCCTCGTCGAAACTCACGAACAGGGTGTGCTCGCCGCGCAGGCAGGCGGCTTCCACGAACTTGCCCGCCAAGGTGGTCTTGGACGTGCCGGGCACGCCGGTGATGAGTGTGCTGCTGCCGCGGAACAGGCCGCCGCCGAGCATGGTGTCCAGGCGCTCGAAGCCGGCCGAGACGCGCTCGGCCGAGGCAACCTGCTTGATCTCGGCCGGTTCGGGCGCGCCCACTTCCATGCCGTCCGAGCCGAAGCTCACCGGGTACTCGCCGGCCGAAAAGCCGGAACCGCGGTACTTGGTGATCTGGATGCGGTGCAGGGCCACGCCGAATTCCAGGCGCCGCTCGAAGCGGATGACGCAATCCACCATGAATTGCAGGAAGCCGTAATTCACCATCTCGGAACCCGCGCCGTCGATCTTGGCGGTGATGATGGCCACGTCCACCGCGTTGTCCGCCAGCCAGTCGCGCAGGCGGTAGATCTCGCGCATTTCCGCCGCCGGGTTGCGCAGCAGGGTGAGTAGTACGTCGATGCCGTCGAACACGATCCAGCGCGCGCCCATCTCCTCTTTCTTCGCCTTGAGCATGGCGAGCATGCCGCTCAGGTCGAACTCGCCGGATTGGACCACCTCCGGCGACAACTGCGCGTCCATGAAGAACAGCTTGCCTTTGGCCAGCGCCGGCAGACCCCAGTCGAAGCCGACCGCGTTGGCCACGATCTGGCGGCCGCTTTCCTCGAACGCCACGAAAATGCCCGGTTCCTGGCGCAGCCGCGCGGCGTTGACCAGGGACTGCAGCGCGAACACGGTCTTGCCGGAGCCGGGCCCGCCCTTGAGCAAGCAGACCCGGTTGCGCGGCAGCCCGCCGTGGCTCAGTTCGTCGAACCCGAGAATGCCGGTGGCAATCTTGGGCAGATGTTGGACGGCAGATTTTTTGGTCCCCGGCACGCGGTCTCCTGGTTCGATTCGGGTCGGTTGCGCGAGGTACAGGGCCGTCGCCGATCATGCATTCTGCGAAAGTCTTCAACGATGCTCTGTGCGATACCGTACATAGAGCGTCCTTTCTGGTAGAGCGTCCTTTCTGGCGGACACCGCCACGTTTGCCCGGTGCGACCATCGATGGACGATGCGCACAGGCCGGCACACCGTCTGCGGCCTAGCACACAGATGGCGGGGGCTGTGGTGTGTCACCGTGCGGGATCGAGAGTGCATCAGCAGCTTCTCGCTGCCCTTACGGCTTTCCCATCGCTGCAAAGGGTAACGCCGTGTCAGTAGCAACTACGTTGGGAGTGGTCAACCGCCTGATCGCAGGCTTGCCGCGCAAGGATCGCGAGCGGATTCTGAAGCGCTGCGAGCCGGTGGACATGGTCTTCGGCGAAATCCTGTGCGAGCCCGAACAGGCGTACCGGCACATCTACTTTCCCCTCACCGGCTTCATTTCCCTGGTGGCGACCGTGGGCAAGCATCCGCCCCTGGAAATGGGACTGATCGGCGCCGAAGGCGTGCTCGGGGCGACGATGGTGCTGGGCGTCGACACGGCGCCGCTGCGCGCGGTGGTCCAGGGTAGCGGCACCGCCCTGCGCATGACCCCAGTGCAGTTCCGGCGGGAATTGCGCGACTGCCCGGCCTTGCTGCGCACGCTCAACCGCTACCTGCACGTGCTGATGGCGCAGCTCGTGCAAAGCTCGGCCTGCATCCATTTTCACGAGGTCGAGGCGCGGCTGGCGCGCTGGCTGCTGATGACGCACGACCGTGCGCACGCCGACCATTTCCATCTCACGCACGAATTTCTGGCCGACATGCTCGGTGTGCGTCGCAGCGGCGTCACCATCGCCGCCGGCGCGCTGCAGACCCGGGGGATCATCAGCTACACCCGCGGCGAGATCAGGATTCTGGACCGCAAGGGCCTGGAAGCGGCAGCCTGCGAGTGTTACGGCGCGGTGATCGACGATTACGCGCGGATGCTGGAGTAGGGCGCATTCATGCGCCGTGCCGGTCTGTCGCGGCCGTGGCCCGCTCCTACATGCATCGCCGTCCGTAGGAGCTATCAGCGCGGATCGCGCCGTAATCGCGAAGCGACCTGTAGGAGGGGCTCCGCCCGACCGGCCGCTCGAATTCCGGAACCTCGGGTCGTGTTGCGAGCGCCAGTCGGGGCAGAGCCCCTCCTACAACGGAAGCGGTTGTTTGATGGAAGCGGGCCTCCTGAGCCTGTCGAAGGACCGCGACCGTGTTCTCGAACCGGTGCAGCAGCTACTCTTCCTGCACGCCCGTGATGGTCCGCACCTGGCTGAGTCCGTCCGGCGCCAGTTCGTTCATCAACTGCATGAAGTTCATCTCCATGAGGCGCTTGGCGCGCTGCAGTAGCAGGGGCGCGGGATTGGTCGGTTCGGTGCGTTCGAGGAACTCGCAGATCTTGTCCAGCAGCACGACCACGTCGGCACGCGAGCGGATGGCGCCGCTGGCCGCGACGGCAGTCGATCCGCCGACGCCTGCGGCGTCGGACGCAGATTCGCCGGATGCTTCTCCACCGCTTTCATCGACACCGGACCCAAGCGTCGCCACGGCGCGCGCGGCGATCTGGTCCACGGTGAACAAGGTCGCGATCAGGGGCTTGAGATCCGGCGATCGATCCGATCCGACCTTGTCGTCCAGCAGGCGCGCCAAGTCGCGCGCGGCTTTCAGCGAATTGGAAACCGTGGAGGCGAGCGCCGCGTCCTCGGCCGCGACGGCCGCGATCTGCTGCTCGACCTGCTGCGGCGTGAGCGCGGTCTCGCCTTCGCGCGCGGGCAGCTTGCCGGCGGCGACTTCGATCTGACGCACGTTGAGGTCGCCATGTTTGCGCGATACGAACAGGCGCGCCTTGCGCGCATCGCGCAACAAGCCCTGCGGATCGGCCAGCGCGGCCAGCGCGTTCAGGCGCATGGTGGGATCGTCGCCGTCGGACGCGTCGAGCTGCGGATGCACGCTGTCCCAGTATCGATCCATCAACTGGTGAATCAACTGCAAGCCGGAGGCGAGACCGGCGAAGTCGTGCAGATGAATCTGCGACCGCGCCAGCAGGCAGGCAGCACGTGCATCCTTGGAGCGTCCCAACAGTGTTTCTGCGCGCTGCGCCACGTCGCGCCAGTCGGGCTCTTCGGCGGGAATGATGGTGTTGCCGAACTGCTGCTCCGGCTTGCCTTGCGAGAGGCGTTCCAGTTCCTGCCAGTCCGGGTCGTATTCGAGGTCGGGGCCGGCCGGCTGCGCGGGGTCGATAGGGGCCAACAAGGCTTCGAGATCCAGCATGAGTTTCTCCCTTGTGCGACGACAGCAATTACGGCGCGCGGATCACGCGCTGCAAGGTTTCGAGTTGACGAATCCGCGATTCGGACCCGGCAGATTGGTCCAAGGACTGCGCGTCGCGCGCATTGCGCAACTGGGTCTCGGTTTCGCCACGCAGCAGCCAAACACGCGGATCGTCCGCGGCGGCGCGGATGGCTTCCGGCGGGAGCTTGCGCCAGCGGCGCAGGAAGTCGGCGATATCGCCCTCGCTCCAGTCCGAATCGATCAGCGCGCTGGCCGCGTCCTGCGGCAGATCCACGCTCGCGGCCTGGGGCACGAGCGGTGCCTCTTGTGGCTTGTCGTCCGGCGCTGCTCCCAGCCACAGCCAGGTCGTCACCAGGGCCGCGGCCACGATGACGGCGGCGACGAGCGTGCTGCGTCCTTGCGTCGATGGCTTCGTGTCTTCGATGCCAGGAGCCGCGGGGCTCTCCCGTCTGGGGAACGGGCGGGTCGGCGCATCCGGCTCGGGCGCGCGCACGGATTCGGGCATGCGCGCCGAGGCACCGCGCGCGGTGGTGGTGCTGTGCTCCTCGAAGTCCAGCAACAGGCGGCGTCGCTGCGCGCGAAAAGCCGCCAGGTCGATGCGCCGGCGACGCAGATCGCTGTCGAGCCGCGCCAACTCGCGATTCACTTGCCCGGCGCGGTTCATTCGTCGAGCTCTCTGACGAGGCGGAAGCCGATGGCCGGGTCGGGGCCTTCGTACGCCCGTCGGGCATCCGCGTCGCAGGATCGCGAGTCCTCCTGGAAACTGCCGCCGACCGCCATCGCCGATCCGCCGTCGTCTACCAGCTCCCAGACGTTGCCCACGCTATTGACCAGTCCCCATTTGTTCATCACGCCGGCTGTGATCTGGTGCGGTCCGGCGCCGCCCGATTCGTCCTTGCAGTAGCCGTCGGAGAAGACATCGCGACCGCCGACCGAGGCCGCGTGCCGCCATTCGCCTGCCGTGGGCAGGCGATAGCGGCGGCCGGTGACGCTGCTGAGCCAGCGTGCGTAGCCTTTTGCCTGGTCGATGCTGACGTTCGTTACCGGCAGATAGCCGTCGGCCGGCATGGCCGGGCAGGGCTGCCCCGCGCTGCGGCAGTAGCGTGCGAATTCCTCGGCCCAGAGTTCGGTCTGCGTGATGCCGTAGGTGCCCAGACCCGACACCACCACGATGTTCGGACCCTTGACCCCGCCCGCATCGTCGTTGCACTGAGCGCGGGTGCGCGTGCCGTCGCCCGCGAAACCCTTCTTGCAAGGGTCCGGCCCGGTGGCGGTGGTGCGAGTTTCCGGAGCGGGCGCCGCAACGGGAGGAGGCGCGACCGGGGCGACCACAGGAGGGGTCGGCGCAGGTGTTGGCGTCACCGCCGGTGGGGGCGGAGTCGGAACCACGGCCGTTTCGAGGCCCCTGTATTTCGCGTACAGCGCCGGGTCCTGCTTCTTGAGCAAGGCCAGACACTCTGATTTGCGCGGCGCCGTCAGGGCGCCCGCCTTGCGGGTCTCGCGTTCGAGATCGGCGGCGCAGGCGCCGGTCTCGTACCGAGCGCGCGACTGGATCAGGGTGGTCGAGCCGGGCAGCACTTCGAGGCCACGATCCACCGCCTTGACGGCATTGCCGAAGTCCCTGGCCGAGGCGAAGCGTTCGGCGAGCTTCTGCGCACCGTCCGCAATCTGTTTCGGTCCATCGCCGGTGGCAAAACGATTCGAGGGGTCGAGCTTGCGCAGTTGCTGCAAGGCGGCGACGGCGTCGTTGATTTCGGACGCTGCTGCCTTGAGCGCTACGGTGCGTTCGAGTTCCTCGATCTTGAACTGAAGCTGCTGGCGATCGCGCGCGACTTTGTCGTTCTGCTCCACTTGCGCGATGCGCGCCTGCGAGGCCTGGATCGCCGCGGACTTCGGCACCACCCGCGCTCCTGCGTCCGCGATCTGACGTGCCGCGGCGTAACTTTTTTCGTCCACGAGCTTGTCGGCACGTTCGGCATAGGCCGCGCCGAGCGATTCCAGCAAGGCTGGCAGACCCTGGTCGTTGGCGGCGCGTAGAGCGGCGACGGCCGACTCCACCGATTTCTGCCACTCGGCGGTGAAGGCTTTCTCGCGCGTTAATTCTCGCAGGCGCTCGATCTGTTTGGCTTGCGCCTGAGCGCGCGCCTCCGAGACGCGTTTCGGCAAGGCCGCAAGCTGGCGACCCACGCTGGCGGACGCCGCACCGCGTTCGGCCAGAGACTGGGCCTTGTCGAAGTCGCCGGCGCCGAGTGCCTGCGTCACCGACTGTTCGATGCCGCGCGCAAAGGCTTCGCGCTGCGCCTGCGACTTGGCGGGATCGGTCTCGGCGAAGGTCTTGAGTGTGGCGTCCACATCGTCGATCCACGCGGTCGTCGCGACCGGCCGTTGCAGCAACTGGTCCAGACGCGCGAGCTTGAGTTGCTCGCGCTCGACTTCGGACTGCGCCTGAGCAATGAGGCGATCACGCGCTTGGTCGAGCTGGCCGAGCTGTCTTTCCAGGCTGGCGTTGCCGGGCAGGAGTTCGACGCCGAGGCGAGCCGATTCGGACGCGGTTTCCAGATCGCCGCCGGTCTGTGCACGCGTGCTCTGAGCGAGCAGGGTGCTGGCCAGACTCTGGCCCAGCTTGAGCAATTCGGGATCGTCTGCCGGCACCGACTCGCGTGCGGCAACCCAGGCATCGCGCAGTTTGGAGCGCCACTGCGCGCTGTCTGCGGCCTGCGCCAGCACCTGCGATACGACGGCGATGCGCTGCTCGCGCGCGCTGCGCGCCGCAGCCAGGCGCTGCTCTTCGCGCGCAGCCGTTTCGATTTGTTCGCGACGGGCCGCGAGGTCGGCCGTGAGCGGCTTGAGCGCTTCGGCATCGCTGACATAGCGCTGCGCGATCTCCAGTTGTTTCTGTGCCGCATCGAGTTGCTGTGCCGGGTTGAGTTGCGCAGCATCGAGCGTGCTCCGGATGGAGCGTTCCAGCGCCGGCCCGATGCGTCCGTCCTTGAGTAGCGGCTGCGTGGAATCGATGGCGCGCACGGCGTCGAGTATCGCGAGCAGGCCGCGGTCCTTGCCGTCGCCCTTGCCGAAGGCGTCCTGTTCGATCTGCCGGCTGAACTCGTCGTTGAGCCGCGACAGCGTGGTGTTGCGGCTCGCTTCCAGGCCGTCGCCCAGTTCCTTCACCCAGGCAGAATCCGCGCCGTACAAGCCGAACGCGAGTTTCACCACGTCTGCCGCCTGACGATGGTCGTAGCGGTTCTGGTCGGGCGACCAGTGCTGCGCCAGGGTGGAGTGGAAGATGCCCTTGATCTCGTCGCGACGCGCTTCGCTGATGCGCACCTGATCGTCGTCGTTCAGATCGTGCAGGCGCTGCGTCAGCACCGCTGCATCGGCGCATTCGGTCGAGCCGATGCAGTCTTCGACGGATTGCACCTTGTGCCGGTAGTAAAGCGTCGTGCCACCCCAGCCAAGCACGGCCAGCACCGCCACGCCGCTAACGCCGCTTAGCACCAACGGCAGGGCGCGTTCGCGCAGGGTTCGCGGACGCAGGCCTTCGATCAGTTCGCCGGCTGAAGCAATACGGTCCTTTCTTTGAAACGCCAGCCCGCGGCACAAGGTGCGCCATGCCAGGTTGCTGAGCCCATCGATGCGCTTTGGCACCAGCGCCTGCTTCTGGGCCTGTTCGGCATTGAGCTTGTTGAACGGGTGGATGCCGCTGAGCAGCTCGTAGGCCACGATGGCCAGCGCGTAGAGATCGTCGGCCGGTTCGGCGTCGACGCCCTGGAGCATTTCCAGGCTGGCATAGGCCGGGGTCAGCGCACCCAGCGTGCTGGCGTCGAACAGGGTCTGCTCGCCCGCGGTTTCGCCGCGATGCTTGCCGGCGCGGGCGATGCCGAAGTCGAACACCTTGGGTACCCGGTCCTGCGTCAGCATGACGTTGCCGGGCTTGAAGTCGGAATGCACCACGCCGTCGCGATGGGCGCGCTCCAGCGCGCGGCCCATGCCTTCGATGATCGGGTAGGCCTGCGCCATCGGCAGGCCCTTGCCGTCGAGGCTGCGGATCAGAACCTTCAAGTCTTCGCCGTCGACGTACTCCATCGTCATGAAGACGATGGTGCCGTCCTTGTCGAAGTCGTAGACGCGCACGATGTTGTCATGCGCCAGTTGCTGCGAGCGGCGCGATTCGCGCTGCAGCGCGATCAGCGAATCCGGGTGCCGGCGGAATTCGTCGTTGAGTACCTTGACCGCGACTCTGGGATTGCGATCGCGCGCCTCGACCTTGCGTTCGTCCAGCGCCAGGTACACCACGCCCATGCCGCCCTGGCCGAGCATTTGTTCCAGGACGAAACGGTCCTTGAGACGCGAGCCCACACCCACTTGCTCGCTCGGAGCGTCAGTTTCGGCCAGGCGCTTCCAGGAACTGGCGCGGCTGCCGGACGACGAGGTTCCGGTGCTCGGCGACGTGCCGCCGGTGTTGGAGGCGGTGGGCGCGGTATCGGTCGATGTCGGGTCGGGTTCCCGCAACTGCGTGACATCGTCGGGCCCGGCGGGCGGGGTGTTGAGGACGGTGCGGTCGCTATCCGATGGAGTAGGCGGCGACGGAAACATGACCGTGTGGTCGCCATCCGGTGCCGACGGGGGCGGGGGTGACGACATCACCGTGCGATCGTCGGAGTCTGCGGAACCTGCCCGCTGCAACTGCGCCAGCTTGGTCGAGAGCGCCTGGTGAAGGCGCCGATCAAGTTTGCCCGCCTCCATCAGCGTCGCAAGCTCGGCCAGTTCCAGCCGGTGTTCGGATTCCGATATCGCACCGCGCTGGTCGACCTTGGCCGCAAGCTCGGGCAGACCCAGGCTGCCTTGCTGCAACTCGTCCAGCCACGTCCCGATCTGGGTCATGCCTCAACCCGCACCACGATGGCCGTGATGTTGTCGTGGCCTCCTCGGGCCAGGCAGGTATTGACCAGCGCATCGACCAGTTCTTGCAGCGGCGAAGCCTGTGCGAGGAACGTGGCGATCTCGCGATCGCTCAGTTCCTTGGTCACGCCATCCGAGCACACCAGCAGCACATCGCCCGCTGCCACCTCGATCACGCGCCATTCCACAATCAGTTCGGCCTCCGCCCCGACCGCCCGCAGCAGCGCGCCGGAGTGAGCGCTCTTGTGCGCGCCGGACGAAGACGCACGCGCGGCCGACGTCTGTACGTGATCCGTCGTGACTTGCTCGATGCTGCCGCCGCTCAGGCGATACAGCCGGCTGTCCCCGACCCAGGCGCACAGCATGTAGGGCCCGGCATCGAGCAAGACCACCGCGGTCGTGCCGACCACGCCGACGCCGTGCTCGCGTGCGTAGACCACCAATTCGGCGTTGGCTGCGGCCAGCGCGTCGTCGATCCGATCGACGTAATCGGCGGTGGGCGCGGACCCCGCGACCTGCTGCAAATGCCGGATCACGGTCTGGCTGGCGACATCGCCCGCCGCGTGTCCGCCCATGCCGTCGGCAACCACCCATAGACGATTCAGCGCATCGTCGAGAAACGCATCCTCGTTGTGGGAACGAACCAGCCCACGGTCGGAACGTCCGTGAGATTTCGTTAGCAAGAGCGCAGCCGGGTACGCACGTCGTCCATTGTCGGAACCTAACACCGACAACGGAGCAATTCCAAGATGTGGCTCGGGAGCGGCAACACGGGAACTTCGCGACGCCGTTCGACGCCGTGGAAATACCGCCCGGCAAGTCGATAAATACAGCGGCCGGATGGGCTTTTCCGTAGGGTATCGACCCGGTTAGACAAACGATCACAGGTCCGCTAACGTTCCGCCCGCAGTCGTTTCAAGCAGTGCTTGCTCCGCGATCTTCTGTGCCCCGTATCACCTGTCCGGGGACGCTCCAGCTCCCCTGCACGCGTTTCTTGAACGCTTGCTTCCCGTGGGCATTTCGCCCACGCAACATCAACTGTTCAGAGGAACGTTTCATGTCGAACGTGTCGACCGGTGTAGTCAAGTGGTTCAACGATGCGAAGGGCTTTGGCTTCATCACCCCGGAAGGCGGTGGCGAAGACCTTTTCGCTCATTTCAAAGAAATCCAGGGTTCGGGCTTCAAGACCCTTAAGGAAGGCCAGCGCGTGCAGTACATCGCCCAGCGCGGCCAGAAGGGTATGCAGGCCACCCAGATCAAGGCGCTCTGATTCGAGCGTCTTTTTCGATGTTGCAGTGATCGAAAGCCGCGGCGTCTTGCCGCGGCTTTCTTTTTTCCGCGTCGTCCCCAGATATCTTTTCGATGAACCCTGACGTGCAAGCCCGCGATTCCGATCATGCGCCCCTGAACAAGCCGGCGGCGATACTGTTTTCCGTCACCACGTTGCTGCTGCTGACGGTGTTCCCGCTGTACGCGTGGCATCACGATTTTTCCGGCGCGGCCTGGATCTGGTTTTTCGTCTTCCTGTATGCGAGCGGCCTTTCGATCACGGGCGGGTATCACCGGCTATGGGCGCATCGGGCGTACGAGGCGCGTCTACCACTGCGAATTTTCTACATGCTGTTCGGCGCGCAGTCGCTGCAGAACAGCATCCTGGTCTGGGCCTCGATGCACCGCGTGCACCACAAGAACGTGGACGACGTGGATACCGATCCGTATTCGATCCGGCGCGGTTTCTGGTACGCGCACATGGGCTGGATGCTGCGCGACTATCCGAGTCAGGTGCAGGACTTCTCCAACGTGCGCGATCTGGAACGCGATCCGGTCGTGATGTTCCAGCACCGTCATTACCTGGGCCTGGCGCTGTTCATGAACCTGGGCCTGCCGGGCCTGATCGGTCTGGCGGTGGGCGACCCCTGGGGCGTGCTGCTGGTGGCGGGACTGCTGCGTCTGGTGGTGAGTCATCACCTGACGTTTTTCATCAACTCGCTGGCGCACATGTGGGGCCGTCGTCCTTATACCGAGGAGAACTCAGCACGCGACAACGACCTGATCGCGCTGCTCACCTACGGCGAGGGCTATCACAACTACCACCACCTGTTTTCCTGGGACTATCGCAACGGCGTGCGCTGGTGGCACATCGACCTGACCAAGTGGTGGATCGCCACCCTCTCATGGCTGGGGCAGGCGAAGAACCTGCGACGCGTGCCTGAGTTCCGTATCCGCCGCGCGATGATCGAGCGGCAGTTCGCGCACGCACAGGCAAAGCTGCTCGCCGCCGCTCCGACCACGAGGCTGGAAGCGTTCCAGAAGCTGCTCGAACACGAGATGGAAACCTTCAAGGCCACGGTCAACGAGTGGACGCGGCTTCAGACCGAGAAGATCGAATCGGCCAAGCGCCACATGATCGACGCCGTAACCGAGCGCTGGGAACATAGCGAGGCGCGGCGGCAGCTACAGATACTCGAAGACGCACTGAAACTTCAGTACGAGCGGGTGCGGCTGCTGCATCTGCAATTACAGCCGATCTGAGATTTTCCCCTCGTCCTCGGGGAGAGGGGCAAGCCCGGATGAAATCCGGGGTTTGTAGGGTTGGCGACCAACCTGGATTGCATCCAGGCTACAGGCGGTTCAAGTCCCCGGCAGCCTGTACGCCGAAAACTGCTCCCTCAGCTTGTTCTTCTGCACCTTGCCGGTCGCGCCCAGCGGAAGCCCATCGACGAACTGCACGTCGTCCGGCGTCCACCACTTGGCGATCTTGCCGTCGTAGAACTTGAGCAACTCCGCGCTCGTCACTTCCGCGCCGGGCTTCTTGACCACGACCAGCATGGGACGCTCGTCCCACTTGGGATGCGCCACGCCGATGACCGCGGCCATCGCAACAGCCGGGTGCGCCATCGCGAGGTTTTCGAGATCGATGGAGCTGATCCACTCGCCGCCGGACTTGATGACGTCCTTGGAGCGGTCGGTGATCTGTAGGTACCCGTCCGGGTCGAGCGTGCCGACGTCGCCGGTGGGGAACCAGCCATCCACCAGCGGGCTGCTATCGATCCGGTAGTAGCGGTCGATGATCCACTGGCCGCGCACCAACAGGTCGCCGGAGACCTTGCCGTCGCGAGGCAACTCCAGGCCCTCGGCATCGACGATCTTCAGGTCCACGCCGAAGATGCCGCGGCCCTGCTTGATCTCGATACCGAACTGTTCCTCCTTGCTCAGCTTCAGATGCTTTTCCTTGAGCGAATTGAAGGTGCCGAGCGGCGACATCTCCGTCATTCCCCAGGCCTGGTGAATCTTGATGCCGTAATCCTTCTCGTAGGTCGCGGTGAGCGCAGGCGGCACGGCCGACCCGCCGCAGACCATCTTCTTCACGGTGCTCAGCTTCTTGCCGTTCGCTTGCAGGTATTGCAGTACCCCGAGCCAGACCGTCGGGACACCTGCGCTGAAGGTGACTTTCTCGTTCTCGAACAACTCGCAGAGGTTGGGTCCATCGAGTCCCGGCCCCGGAAATACCAGCTTGGCGCCGACCATCGGCCCGGTATAGGCGATGCCCCAGGCGTTGACGTGGAACATCGGCACCACCGGCAGCACCACCTCGCGGCCGGACAAGCCGAACACGTCGGGCTGGATGCTGGCCATGGCGTGCAGCATGGTGGAGCGGTGCGAATACAGCACGCCCTTGGGATTGCCCGTGGTGCCGGAGGTGTAGCAGAGACAGGCGGCGGAACGCTCCTCGAACTGCGGCCAGTCGAAGCTCGTGGACGAGGCCTCTGCCAGCTCCTCGTAGCACAGCAGGTTTTCGATCTTGAGCGCCGGCATGTGCGCCCGATCCGTCATCGCAACCCAGGCTTTCACGTTCGGGCACTGGGCGGCGATCATCGAAACCACTGGCGCAAAGGTCAGATCGAAGAACACCAGCTTGTCTTCCGCGTGATTCGCGATCCACGCCACCTGCTCGGGATGCAGGCGCGGGTTGATGGTGTGCATCACCGCGCCGATGCCGGAGATGGCGTAGTACAGCTCGAAGTGCCGGTAGCCGTTCCAGGCCAATGTCGCGACACGATCGCCGAACTCGATGCCCTGCGACTTCAGGACATTGGCCATCTTCTTCGCCCGCGCATGCGCGTCGCTGTAGGTATAGCGATGGATCGGCCCCTCCACCGTGCGCGAGACGATCTCGGTATCCCCGTGGTACCGGTCCGCGTGGACCAGCAGCGACGAGATCATCAACGGCATATCCATCATCTGTCCGAGCATCTCGTTCTCCTCTGAAATTATTGGTTTGCCTGCGGAGCGCGAAAGATAACGGCGGACGCTTCGTAAACCAACTCGGTTCGATCATTCGGTCCGACCGTCGCCCGCCGATCCTGACCCAAACCCGATATGCACAGAAATTGCTGCACCAAATCGTGGTGAAGAAGTCTGCAGCGATTGGAGCACCGGAACGCGTACGGGGAGCACGAATGAACCAGCACCTGACACAGGAAGACCCCCAGGCCCTGGCCGCAGCCGATCCGGTCAAGCGCCTGCGGCACGACTTTCTGCACCATCTTTTCTCGACGCAGGGCAAGTTCCCGGCGCTAGCGACCAAGACCGACTATTACCTTGCGCTGGCCTATGCCGTGCGCGACCGCCTGCTGGTGCGCTGGATCAGCACGGCCAACGAGTACACCCAGCGCGGTTCGCGCACCGTGGCCTACCTTTCCGCCGAGTTCCTGATGGGGCCGCACCTGGGCAACAACCTCATCAATCTCGGCATCTTCGACGACGCGCGCGCCGCGATGAGCGAGCTGGGCCTGAACCTGGACGAGCTGCTCTACCAGGAAGAAGAGCCGGGCCTGGGCAACGGCGGTCTCGGGCGGCTGGCGGCCTGTTTCATCGACTCGCTGGCCACGCTGGAAATCCCCTCGGTCGGTTACGGCATCCGCTACGAATTCGGCATCTTTCACCAGACCCTGGTCGATGGCTGGCAGGTGGAGAAGACCGACAAGTGGCTGCGCAACGGCAATCCCTGGGAGCTGGCGCGGCCCGAGTGGGCGGTGGAAGTGAAGCTCGGCGGCCACACGGAAAACCGCTGGGACGAGGACGGACAACTGCACGTGCGCTGGGTGCCCAATCGCACCGTGAACGGCATTCCCTACGACACCCCCATCCTGGGTTATCGCAACAACACCGCCAATACGCTGCGCCTGTGGAAGGCCGAGGCGCCGGAGTCCTTCGACTTCGCGGTGTTCAATCGCGGTGACTACCACGGTGCGGTGAACCAGAAGGTCGTCTCGGAAAATCTCAGCAAGGTGCTGTATCCGAACGACGAGCACATCGAGGGCAAGGAACTGCGCCTGGCGCAGCAATACTTCTTCGTCTCGTGTTCGCTGCAAGACATGCTGCGCATCCTCAAGGGCCAGCGCATTCCGGTCGAACGCTTCCACGAAAAATTCACCGCGCAGCTCAATGACACGCACCCGGCTATTGCCGTGGCCGAATTGATGCGCCTGCTGACCGACGAACACCACATGCCCTGGCACCGGGCCTGGGACATCACGCAGAAAACCTTCGGCTACACCAATCACACCCTGCTGCCGGAAGCGCTGGAACGCTGGCCGCTGGAGCTGTTCAAGCGCATGCTGCCGCGGCATCTGGAGATCATTTTCGAGATAAACGCGCAGTTCCTCGACGAGGTACGGAGGCGCTACTTCGGCGACGACGCCCGCATTTCCCGCATGAGCCTGATCGACGAATCCGGCGAGCGTTACGTGCGCATGGCCCATCTGGCCAGCGTGGGCAGCCACGCCATCAACGGCGTGGCGGCGCTGCACTCGGAATTGCTCAAGGCCGATGTGCTGAAGGACTTCTACGAGATGATGCCGGAGAAGTTCGGCAACAAGACCAACGGCGTCACGCCGCGGCGCTGGATCGCGCTGGCCAATCCGCGCCTGACCAAGCTGGTCTCCGCGCACATCGGCGACGGCTGGATCCGGAATCTCGACGAGCTGCGCCAGCTCGAACCCCTGGCCGAGGACGCCAACTTCCGCGCCGGCTGGCGCGAGATCAAGCGCGCCAACAAGCGCGACCTGGCCAACGTCATCCACAAGCGCTGCGGCGTGGCGGTGGATCCGTCGTCCATGTTCGACGTGCAGGTCAAGCGCATCCACGAGTACAAGCGCCAGCACCTGAGCGCGCTGCACATCATCGCGCTCTATCACCGCTTGAAGAGCAATCCCAACCTGGAGATGACGCCGCGCACCTTCATCTTCGGCGGCAAGGCCGCGCCGGGTTATTTCATGGCCAAGCTCATCATCCGGCTCATCACCGCGATTGGCGAAGTCGTCAACCGCGATCCGGCCGTGCGCGACGTGCTTCGTGTGGTGTTCCTGCCCAACTTCAGCGTCACCAACGGCCAGCGCATCTACCCGGCCGCAGACCTGTCCGAGCAGATTTCAACCGCCGGCAAGGAAGCCTCCGGCACCGGCAACATGAAGTTCCAGATGAACGGCGCGCTGACCATCGGCACCATGGACGGTGCCAACATCGAGATTCGCGAGCAGGTCGGTTCCGACAATTTCTTCCTGTTCGGCCGCACCGCGCAGGGAATAGCGGACCTGTGGGCTGGCGGCTATCGCCCCTCCGAATGGTTGGAGAAAAACGACGAACTGAAGGAAGTGGTCGCCCTGATCCGCCACGGCTATTTTTCGCGCGGCGACGGCGACCTGTTCAAGCCGCTGGTTGATAGCCTCGTTTACCACGACACCTACTGCCTGTTCGCCGATTTCGACAGTTACTCCGAAGCCCACATGCGCGCCGGCGCGGCTTACCGCGACAGCGAGCAATGGACGCGCATGTCCATTCTCAACACCGCCCGCTCCGGCACTTTCTCGTCCGACCGCACCATCGCCGAATACTGCCGCGATATCTGGAAGGTCGGGCCGGTCGAGGTGCCGCTGATTTCGAAGGAAGACGTGAGGGTGGAACTGATTCCGTAAGCCTCGATTGCTCGCTCTCTAACGCGGACTACCGAAGGGCCGCGGCGGCTCGTGCAAGGCTTTCGATAGCGGGCCAATCCTCGGCCTGGACCAGGTTAGCTGGCGCCAGCCAGGAGCCGCCGACGCAGGCCACGTTCGGCAGAGCGAGATAGCCTGGAGCCGAAGCGGCATCAATGCCGCCGGTGGGGCAGAACAGCAGGTCGCTGAACACCGAGCCGAGCGCCTTGAGCATGCCGATGCCGCCAGCCTGCTGGGCGGGAAACAGCTTCGCCGCCCGGAAGCCGGCCTCGCGGACGGCAACCACTTCGGACGGCGTCATGGTGCCGGGAAGGAAGGGCAGGCCGGAGGCTTTCACCGCGTTCAGCAGGGTGTCGGTTGCGCCCGGGCTGACGCCGAACTGCGCACCTGCGGCGACGGCGGCTGCGAGGTCTTCCGGGCTGGTGACGGTGCCGACGCCGACAATGGCCTCGGCCACTTCGGCGCGCATCGCGCGAACGCAGTCCAGCGCGATCGTCGTACGCATGGTGACTTCCAGCACGCGGATGCCGCCCGCCACCAGCGCGCGCGCCAGTGGCACGGCATGGCGGACCTCGTGCAGCACGATCACGGGTATGACCGGGCTGGCTTTCATGATCTCGACGATCTGCATGTGCGCGCTCCTACTCGGCTGCGAGGTTTTCAACCGCGGGGGTCGCTTCCGGCGCGCAGACCGACACCGGAACCTCACCGAAGATCATCGCACCCTCTTCGGCGCCACTGACGTTGGCGCGCGCTGCCACGAACAACTCGCGGCCCAGGCCGTACTGGTTTGCGATGAGATTGGGTGTAGCAGGCGCGCGCTTCGCCCATTCGGCGGCGTCGATCTTCACTTCGAGCACGCCGGCCTCGGCATCGAGCCGGATCAGATCACCATCGCAAATTTTTGCGAGCGCGCCACCGGCCAGGCATTCCGGCGTGACATGGATGGCTGCGGGCACCTTGCCGGAGGCGCCGGACATGCGGCCATCGGTGACCAGCGCAACGTGGAAGCCCTCGTCCTGCAGGACGCCGAGCGGCGGTGTCAGCTTGTGCAGTTCCGGCATGCCGTTCGCACGCGGACCCTGGAATCTGACCACGGCGACAAAGTCGCGCCGCAGTTCGCCGCGCTGGAACGCGGCCTGCACCGCTTCCTGAGAGTCGAACACGAGTGCGGGCGCCTCCACAATCCGGTGCTCGCGCTTCACCGCCGAAGTCTTGATGACCGCGCGGCCGAGATTGCCGCTCAGACAACGCAGGCCACCATCGACGGCAAAGGGTTCGCTGACCGTGCGCAGCACCGACAGGTCGTGGCTTTGCGCGGGCGCGGCACGCCATGTCAGCCCGCTTTCGCCTAGCACCGGTTCCTCGGCATAGGCGTCGAGGCCGCGTCCGGACGCGGTCCTGATGTCACCGTGCAGCAGCCCGGCGCCGAGCAGCTCGGCAATCAAGAGTCCCATGCCGCCGGCCGCGTGGAAATGATTCACGTCGGCCGCGCCGTTGGGATAGATGCGCGCCAGCAGCGGTACCACGCCGGAGAGCGCGTCGAAATCGTCCCAGTCGATCACGATGCCCGCGGTGCGCGCGATGGCGATGAGATGGATCGTGTGATTGGTCGATCCGCCGGTGGCGTGCAGACCGACGATGCCGTTGACGATCGCGCGCTCGTCGATGACCTCGCACAGCGGCGTGTAGCCTTCACCGAGGGCGGTCATGGCGGCCACGCGCTTGGCCGCAGCCGCGGTCAGTGCATCGCGCAACGGCGTGTTCGGATTGACGAACGCGGCGCCGGGAAGGTGCAGGCCCATGACTTCCATCAGCATCTGGTTGCTGTTGGCAGTGCCGTAGAACGTGCAGGTGCCGGGCGCGTGATAGGACTGCGCCTCGGACTCCAGCAACTCCTCGCGCCCGACCTTGCCCTGCGCGAAGAGTTGCCGCACCTTCGCCTTCTCGCTATTGGGGATGCCCGAGGGCATCGGCCCGCCGGGCACGAAGATCACCGGCAGGTGGCCGAACGAGAGCGCACCGATTAGCAGCCCCGGTACGATCTTGTCGCACACGCCCAGGCACAGCACCGCATCAAACACGTTATGCGAGAGCGCGACCGCGGTCGCCATGGCAATTACATCGCGCGAGAACAGACTCAGTTCCATGCCGGTTTCGCCCTGGGTCACGCCATCGCACATCGCCGGCACGCCGCCGGCGAACTGCGCCACCGCAAAGGCCTCGCGCGCAGCCTGCTTGATGATCAGCGGATAGCGCTCCAGCGGCTGGTGCGCCGAGAGCATGTCGTTGTAGGCGGAGACGATGCCGATGTTCGGCCAGCGCGCGGCGCGCAGGTTCTGCTTGTCGCCGCTGTCGGAGGCGGCGAAGGCATGGGCAAGATTGGTGCAACCCTGCCGGCCGCGCGCGGTGCCGGCTGCGCGGGCTGTGTCCATCCGTGTGAGATAGGCGCTGCGCGAAGACGCGCTGCGCTTGCGGATGCGTTCGGTGACGGCGGCGACGACCGGATTCAACGACATGGGCACTCCAGCGATAGCGCTTGTGCAGGCCGGCTGACAAGCGAGGCTGCGGAGGTTGCAGCAAGGATCGGACCGGAAGTTGCGAGGGGATTTTATAACCGAGCTTGCAGTCTTGAGGCTGGAGTTTTGCGAGAAAACTCCTCCAAATGGCAGTGTTGAATTCTCACCTTCTCTGTATGGCCGGACGAAAACCGATGCCGATTGTCGAGCAACACTTCACCGATGCAGCAACCGCGGCCGAGGCGCTCGCGGCTGACGTGGCTGCTTTGCTGCGCGCCGGCATTGCCGAGCGCGGCACCGCCTCGCTGGTCGTCTCGGGCGGCAAAAGTCCGGTGCCGTTCTTCCACGCGCTGCGTGCGCAGACGCTCGACTGGTCGAAGCTGTGGGTGACGCTCGCCGACGAGCGCTGGGTCGAATGTGAATCGCCGGACAGCAACGAGGGCCTGCTGCGTCGGCACCTGCTGCGCGATGCGGCCGCGGCGGCGCGCTTCGTCGGTCTGAAATTGCCTGCGGCCACACCGCAGGCCGGGCTTGCCGAAAGCTGCGCCGCGCTGGCCCAGTTACCCAGGCCGTTCGATGTCGTCGTGCTCGGCATGGGCGAGGACGGTCATACGGCTTCGCTGTTTCCCGGCGCGACGAATCTCGCTGCGGCAATGGCGCTCGATGGCGAGGCTGCGCTGGCTGCGATCGAACCGCTCACCGCGCCCCTGGCACGCATCACCCTAACCCTGTCGGCACTGCTCGACGCGCGCCAGATCGTGCTTCCGATTGCGGGCGCAGCCAAGCTGGCGGTCTATGAGCGCGCAAGACGAAGCTTCGACCCGATGGTTCTCCCGGTTTCCGCACTGCTGCACCAGACCCGGGCGCCGGTGACGGTGTACCGCGTCGTGGATTAGAGGCGCACGGTCGCGGGCATACGCAAGGAGGTTTGGACGGGCCGCAAAGCTTGGCTTCCGTTTTGCGTCTCATGAGGTGCTAGCGGCTACGGCCGTTCAAGGGGGTATGCACGGTGGCCAAGATTCCTCCGGGAGTGGGTCCGCGGTTTCCGCAGGTCGTGGTGCTGTTCGGCGCCACCGGCGATCTGGCGCGACGCAAGCTCCTGCCGGGCCTGTATCACCTGGCGAACGCCGGATTCATTCCGGGGTGCCGGATCATCGGCGTATCGCTGGACGATCTCGACGCCGACGGCTTCCGCGCCGCGGCGCGCAGCGCGCTCGACGAGTTCTTCGCGCGCAAGAAGCTGGCAGAGGCCGACTGGAATGCCTTCTCCTCCATTCTCGACTATGTGCCGCTTTCGGCCGGCGCTAGCGTGCTCAAGGCTGCGGTGGAAAAGGCGGAAGCCTCGCTGAACGGCGAGAGCCGCCGGGTGCACTACATGAGCGTTCCGCCGAGCGCCGCCTTGTCGGCGGTGCATCTGCTCAGCGAAGCGGGCCTGGTCGCGAATTCGCGCATCATCATGGAAAAACCTTTCGGCACAGACCGCGCCAGCGCGGTGTCGCTGAACACCAAGCTGCACGAGGTCTTCGACGAGAGCCAGATTTTCCGCATCGATCATTTCCTGGGCAAGGAGCCGGCGCAGAATATTCTCGCGTTCCGTTTTGCCAACGGCTTGTTCGAGCCGATCTGGAATCGCAACTTCATCGACCATGTCCAGATCGACGTGCCGGAAACCCTGGGCCTGGGCAAGCGCTCCGCGTTCTACGAGCAGACCGGCGCGTACCGCGACATGGTGGTGACGCACCTGTTCCAGATTCTCGGGTTCATGGCGATGGAGCCGCCGACCTCGCTGGAGCCGAAACCCATCAGCGAGGAGAAGAACAAGGTCTTTCGCAGCATGCTGCCGCTGGAGCCCGCCAACGTGGTGCGCGGGCAGTACGCCGGCTATCGCAACGAAGAGGGCGTGGATCTGGCCTCGGAAACCGAAACCTTCATTGCCCTGAAGTGCTTCATCGACAACTGGCGCTGGGCCGGCGTGCCGTTCTACCTGCGCACCGGCAAGAAGATGGCCGATGGCCAGCGCATCATTTCCATCGCCTTCCGCGAGCCGCCCAAGAGCATGTTCCCGGCCGGGTCCGGTGTCGGCGCGCAGGGGCCGGATCACCTGACTTTCGATCTGGCAGATGCGTCCAAGGTCTCGCTCTCGTTCTACGGCAAGCGTCCGGGCCCTGGCATGCGGCTGGACAAGCTGAGCTTGCAGTTCGCGATGAACGACACCGGCCTGATCGGCGACGTGCTGGAAGCCTACGAGCGCCTGATTCTCGATGCGATGCGCGGCGACCACACGCTGTTCACCACCGCCGACGGCATCGAGCGGCTATGGGAAGTCTCCGCGCACATTCTGGAAGCGCCGCCGCCGGTACGCTTCTACGAGCCTGGTTCCTGGGGGCCGAAGGCGATCCACCAGCTCGTGGCGCCGCATGCCTGGCGGCTGCCGTTCGAGCGGGCCTGGCGGGATCCGAATCGCGCGGGCAGCTGAGGAACCGCGTTCAGTACTTCCGGTCGCAATGCCAGCGCCACGGGTGTTCCAGGATCGTCTCGATCAGCGGGTACCGGTGTCACCACCCCCAGGACGCAGCGATCACGCACTCCATCGATCGCCCCGGCCCCATCAGACGCATTTCTCTGCCTTGATCGACCATCCTCGCATTGCGCAGCGAATGCGTCTGTACGCGGAAATATTCCGGTCCGCGCGGACACCCGTGCGGCCATTCATGGCGCGCCGTTCGGGTTCGATCAGGCTGGACGAAAGATCCCTGGGATGGGCAAAAACCGGGGTATACGCAACCCTGCACCTGCGCCTCCCAAACCAGGTTCTCCACGCATCTGCATGCGTGATCGTCTTGTGCTGCTGCTCGACGAGGTATCCGGCGAAGGAGCGGTTGACGGCGTAGGCGGTGGTTTGTTGCAGGTAACGCTGGAATTTCTGCGGAATCTCCCAGAAGGGGTGGCCGAAGACCCCCTCTTCCGGCTTGCGCCAGCCGTGCAGCAGGTGCGTTGCGGACTGGCCGAATTGCTCCGAGAGCATCACCAGATCGTAGTCTGCCGCGAGCTGCAGGACCGCGGGCAGGTCGTCGGCAGGACCGATCCTCGCGATGACGTCGTCCTCGAAGATCACCGCCAGTTCCGCGGAGCTGGCCAGGAAATCTTCGAGCGCATGCAAGTGAGACAGGGCACAGCCGAGTTCGGCGGGCGTAAGCGGCGCCAACCCCTCGCGTAATCGGGCGGCGTTGAACCGGAAATACTCGGAAGCGGGCAGTCGACGGCCGTCTATGCCGATCCGGTTGATCGGCAACGGAAACAGCGCTTGCAGGCGACCCCCGATTTCGGGCGACGGTTCCAGGGAAACGAGGAAAGGGCGGACGAGCATTTCAAGGAGTTATCAAATGGAAAACGGGTCCTGAGCATTCCGGTATCCGGAGAACATATGCGGCTCTCGGTCGCCAGGGTGGGAGCAGGTAAAGCCCTTGCGGTCCGCGAGTGCGATCGAGTCATTCATCCGCCGCTTCCCAGGACTGCCCACTCAGTACTGCCGGTTGCGATGCCAGCGCCACGCGTGCTCCAGAATAGTCTCGATCTGCGGGTACCGGGGCGACCAGCCCAGAACGCGCCGAGCCTTGGTCGCGTCTGCGAACACGGACGGCCGGTCGCCGGGCCGGCGGTCCCGTACCGTGAATGGAATAAGTTCGCCGGTGACGCGGCGGGCGGTTTCCACCACCTCGAACACCGAGAATCCGGTGCCGTTACCGAGGTTGAAAACCTGGCTCGGGCCGCCCTGTTCGAGGTGTTGCAGGCTCAGCACGTGGGCGTCCGCGAGGTCGCACACGTGGACGTAGTCGCGGACGCAACTGCCGTCGGCTGTCGGATAGTCCGCCCCGAAAACCGATAGCCCGGTTCTTCGTCCGGCAGCGGTTTCGAGCACTACCGGAATCAGGGCCGTATCCGGATCGTGGGACCCTCCGATGGCCTCGAAGGGATGCGCTCCCGCGGCATTGAAGTAGCGGAGCAGCGCGTATTGCAGCCCGTAAGCCGTACCGCAATCGGAGATCAGACGCTCCGCCATCGCCTTGCTCGCACCGTAAGGGCTCAGCGGAAATTGCGGCGCAGTCTCGGGAATGCCTTTGCTGTCGTCCGCCGGCTGGCCGTACGTGGCGCAGGTGCTGGAGAACACCAAGCGGCGGATCCCGTTCGCGGTGGCCGCCTTGAGCAGGCTCAGGGTGCCCAGAACGTTGTTCTCGTAATACTTGACGGGATTGCTCATCGATTCGTCGACCGACGTGTACGCGGCGAAGTGCATCACGGCACCGGGTCTGTGGCGCCGCATCGCGTCGTCCAGGAATAGGCGGTCGGCGATATCGCCGACTTCCAGCGGCCCCCATTTGACGCTTTCACGATGCCCGGTCACCAGGCTATCCACCGTTACGGGCAGATAGCCTGCTCCGGCGAGAGCCGAACAGGCGTGGCTGCCGATGTAACCGGCACCACCGGTGACGAGTACGACCCTGGGTTCCGTCATCGGCGAGCCCTATCTATCGTCTATCGCGCGACATGGCCTGTGGCGTCCGCAACGCCGGCCGGTGCTGCCGTGGGTGATGCCTGCTCGAGAACTGCGGTCGTGCATTGTCCAAACTATTCCTCCGTGATTGCCCGCGGAGCGTTCGATGCGGGCGCCGGTCTGTCAAGAAGCCAGCGATAGCCAGCCCTCGGTGGAGACTGACTGACAGCCTTCACACGTAAACTGCTGCCCGATAGTTCCAGGAGGTGCTGCATGCTTCGAAAATTCACCCGCTTGCGACGTAGGGGCCGTCGCTACGCGAGAATGTTCGGTACTTGGCGAGGACGGTGGCTTGCTGTACGCGAAGCGCTCCTGCGAGAGCCGCGCGAAGTTGTGGTCAAGTGTGCCGGCATAAGACATCCGGTAACGCTGCGGCTCGGTACCACCGACGTGCCGAACTCCGTCAAGGTGCTGAGTGGCGACGAATACGCCATCGAGTTGGCGCGCGAGCCGCGTTTCATCGTGGACGCCGGCGCCAACGTCGGGCTGGCGGCGATTTACTACGCGAACAAGTATCCCGGCGCAACGATCGTGTCGATCGAGCCGGTCGCGTCCAACTTCGCACTGCTGCAGCGAAACGTGGCGCCGTACCCGAACGTGCTGCCACTGCTGAACGCACTCTGGTACGAGCCGGCGACGCTGGAAATCGTCGATCCTGGCTGGGGTGACGATGCCTTTCGCACCACTAACTACGTCGCGGGAACGGTAGAGGGAAACCCGGTACAGGCCATCACGGTGGACCAGATCATCGAGCGCTACGCCGCGAAGGCGGGGGTCGAGCGCATCGACGTGCTCAAGATCGACATCGAGGGCGCGGAGAAGGAACTGTTTGCGGCGCAGGACGGCGCTTCGGCCAGGCGATGGATCGATCGCGTGGACGTGATCGCCGTCGAACTGCACGATCGTTTCAGGCCGGGTTGCGCGCGTGCGGTCTACAACGCGACCAACGGTTTCGATTACGAGCAGCGCCGGGGCTACAACCTCTTCGTCGCGCGCAGCGCGGTCCTGGCCGACAAGGGCGCTTGAATCCGGGTTGCGCCGATCGGGCAGAGCCTGCGCCCAAAGGTCGGTGCAGCGATCGATCTCCGGCTATGAAATTGTGCGATCGAGTGCGGCGCGATTGAGCGCGTCTGGATTAGACTGGCATTACGCGTGTAGCGGGGGCGCCACGCGTGCAGAGAGGAGATCGTCGTCGTGGAGTGGACTGTCCTTGTGCCCTGGATCAACGAAACAAATGCTGCGGAAGTCAGCGTCCAGTGGATCGTTCCGTACGTCAATAGCTGGGGCAAGCACCTTCTGAACGTGCAACCGCTTCGGCGACCCTTGCCCAGTTGGCAAAGCGCGGGCTTCCGTGTGAGTCCTCCTTCGTTCTGGCTCATCTATTGGAGGGAGGCGGGTAGGGCGCTGGAGAACCCGAATCGGGGATTCGTCACGGCATATCCCCAATTTCCGGCGACGGTGTCGGTGCGGCAAGCCATCATGCATCCCTTTCGTCGTCGCCGGCCCGTCGTCGCCTGCCTGTTTTCCATAGGAAACCTTTTACCCGGCGTGAGGAAGTGGCTGGCTCGCCTCTCGCTGCGCGGGGTCGATCGATTCGTGGTCGTTTGCGAACGGGAGCGGACCCTGTACAGCCGCTACCTCGACCTTCCCGTCGAGAAGTTTGAAGTTGTCAGGTGCGTCATGCCCGACATCCGTGAAGAAATCGAAGAGGAGCGCGAGCACCCTTTCATCATTTCGTCGGGGTCGAGCCACCGCGATTACGCGTGTCTGCTGTCTGCGGTCAAGGAACTGGGGGTGCCGACCATCATCTCGGCCAGCCGGAAGGCCACGGCAAATCTCGATCTTCCCAGCAACGTCGAGGCGCCGCAGAGCATGCCGCGGAACACGATGTTGCGGCTGACTCACCAGGCGAGGATGACGGTTGTTCCCCTGCGTTCACGACCCGATATCGCGAGCGGGATGCTGACGATCGTCGAAGGAATGATGATGGGCCGGCCGGTCATCGCGAGTCGATGTGCCGGCGCCGAAGACTATATCGTCCACGGGCAGACGGGACTTCTGGTCGAACCGGATTCTCCGGAAAGCCTGCGCGAGGCCATTTCTGCCCTGTGGAACGACGAGGCTCTGAGACTGAGACTGGGAAAGGCCGCCAGACAATATGCGCTGGACAATTTCTCCGACGAAGCCGGAGCACGGGCGATTGCCGCCATCCTCGACAAGGTCGCCGCGACGGCGGCCGGCTGAACCGTTGACGTAGCTCGATCCAGGTACGGGTCGCGGTCTGGCTGCTTTCATCAAACAGGAATTCTGTAAGTCTCGTGTAGGAGGGGCGCAAGCTCCGACAGGCGCTCGCAACACGACCTCAGTTTTGGCTCCGATGCGCCTGTCGGGGCTGACGTCCCTCCTGCGGTTTGCTCCGCGATAACGGCGCGCATCCGCAGGAACACGGAAAGGCCTGCGCCGCCAGGGTCGACGAGATTCAACGCGCCGATCCGTCGGCGCGCCCGCCCGGCGGTCTGTGCAGCCACAGGATGTCCGGCGGCGCCTCGGCGCCGTCGAAATCGCTGGCCCAGCCGATCCCGCCCACCCAGAGTTTCGCGCCGTCGCGCTCGATCACGGGCGTGCGTTCGCGCACCCAGATCGGAATGCCCAGTTCCTGGAACAGGTTCTTGAGCGTACGGCTGTTGCGCGATCCCGAAGGGCGAAAGCGCTCGCCCGTGCGAGCCAGCCGAACGACACAGGGTCCGACAGGCCGCTCGGCGGAGCGAACTTGCAACATGCCACAGCCCGGCGGCAGTAGCTGTTCGCCGTGTCCGTCCCACTCGATGCAAAACTCCGCCTGTCGTGGAGGCAAAGGCAGCAACGCGAACAGGCGGTCGCGATGGCGGCGGAACTCTCCGCCCGGCCAGCTCAGCAGCGGGTTGGCGTCCTGGCCGGCATCCAGCACTTCTCCATCGAGTCGCAGCAGCGTGTCGTGAAACGGCGCCGGCAGGCCGAGCCCCGCAACCCAGGCACGCAGGAGGTTGCGGCGGCGCGCAGGCGGAAGCTTCCCGAGCGCGGCAACGGGTAGCGATCCACCGGGCTCGACGATGTCGGCGAGGTCGGACGCCGCCAGTTCGCTCAGCAGCTGCGCCGTTTCGGCGCTCAAGTCGGCGGCGCGCGCGAGATTGCGCGATGCGCCGGGCCAGTGCTCCGTCAGACGCGGAAGGATCTCCTTGCGCAGCAAGCTGCGGGCGAATCGCGAATCGCCGTTGTGCGGATCCTCGATCCAGCGCAGGCCCTGCGCACGCGCGTAGGCCTCGATGCGCGAACGCGGCACTGCGAGCAGCGGCCGCCACAGCCAGCCGGGTGTGAACCCGGTCAGCGGCCGCATCGCCGCAAGGCCCGCAGGACCGGTGCCGCGCAGCAGGCGCAGCAGCACGGTCTCGGCCTGGTCGTCCTGATGATGCGCGGTGGCGAGCACATCGCCCGACGCCATGCATGCGCGCAGCGCGGTGTAGCGGGCGTCGCGTGCGGCGGCTTCGATGCCTTGCCCCTGGTCCACGACATCGACGCGGCAAAGTCGGAAGTCCGCGCCCAGTCCGGTGCAGATGCGCTGGCAGTGCGCGGCCCAGTCGGCGGCTACGGCCTGGAGCCCATGATGGACGTGAACGGCAGTGGGTTCGAAGCGGGGGTCATGCGCGAGCGCGTGCAGCAGCGCGGTGGAATCCAGTCCGCCACTGAACCCGACCCAGAGGCGCCCGTGGCGGGGAAGGGCGATGTCGGGAATCGGCAGGGAATCTGACATGTCCTCGCCGAGCGCGGCGCCGACTCGACTCTCAGTGCTTGATCTCGTACGCCCCGTTCGACATCAGGCGGTCGTAGCGCGTGGCCAGCAAAGCGGTGATGGGCGTACGGCGCAGGCGTTCCAGGTTCGCGATCAGCCGGCTCTTCACCCCTGCCATCATGCCCGGGACATCCCGATGCGCGGCGCCCAGCGGCTCCGGAATGATTTCGTCCACCAGCTTGTGCTCGTACAAATCCTTGGCCGTGATCTTCATCGCCTCGGCCGCTTCCTGCGCACGCGAAGCGGACTTGAACAGGATGGACGCGCAGCCCTCGGGCGAGATCACCGAGTAGATGCCGTACTGCGCAATCATCAGATGGTCTGCGATGCCGATGGCGAGCGCACCGCCCGATCCGCCTTCGCCGATCACGGTCGCAATCACCGGCGTACGCAGTCGCGCCAGCTCAAACAGATTGCGTGCGATGGCCTCTGACTGGTTGCGCTCCTCGGCGCCGATGCCGGGATACGCGCCCGGCGTGTCGATGAACGTGAGCACCGGCAGGTTGAAGCGCTCGGCCATCTTCATCAGGCGCAGTGCCTTGCGGTAGCCCTCGGGCATGGGCATGCCGAAGTTGCGGAACACGCGCTCCTTGGCGTCGCGACCTTTCTGCTGGCCGATGACCATCACCGCGCGGCCGTCGAGCCGCGCCATGCCGCCGATGATGGAAGGATCGTCCTTGAAGTGACGGTCCCCATGCAGCTCGTCGAACTCGGTGAACAGCGCCTTGATGTAATCCATCGCGTACGGCCGCTGCGGATGGCGCGCGAGCTGCGCGATCTGCCAGGCCGAAAGATTGTTGAAGATCTGCCGCGTCAGTTCCTGGCTCTTGGCTTCCAGCCGCGTGATCTCTTCGGTGAGATTCACCTCGCTGCCGGCGGTGGCGTAGCGCAGCTCCTCGATCTTCTGTTGCAGGTCGGCGATGGGTTGTTCGAAGTCGAGGAAGTTGAGGTTCATGCCGGGAACTCTTATGAGGTCGATGTAGGTCGGACTTAGTCCGACTGGCGAGGTCAGGATATCGGGCTGAAGCCCGACCTACGGGATGGGGTTGCGCAGTGCGGGCGTCTTTTTGGCGGCTATTCGTCGTCGTAACTGGGAACAAAGCTGCGTTGCGCACGTCGTTCCGAAACAGGGGCGATGTAGCGCCGGAACTTCAATTTTACGCAGTCCTGACCGACAAGCTGGCGCAACTGGGTTGCAGCGGCTTCGTCCAGCCGGATTTTCCAGTCCGGCCCGAAGTCGAGCACCGCACGTCCGGCCGGCGTCTGAAGCTTGACCGAAACCGTTGCGCCGCTGCTGTTGCGCAGGGGCTCCAGCAGCTTGCGCAGGCGTGTCAGGTCGGTTGCAGTGCCGCGCCAGTCGAGTTCCACGCGCACGAGATACTGCGCGTAGATCGCGTCCAGCCCCAGGAACTCCGGCGCATAGATGCGCGGCTCGGATTCGCGGCCTTCGCGTCCGGGCGATAGCCCGATCTCTGCCATCACGAACACCAGCCGGTCCGGCTTGAGCAGGTCCTGGCAGCGCTGGTAGGGCTCGATGTCGATCCAGGTCGCGATCTGCGCGCCCTGGTCGTCGAGCGTCAACTTGTAGCTGGCGCGTGCACTGCGGCCTTCGCCGTCGGGTTTGCCCTTGAAGAAGCGAACGTCCGTGACCCAGGCCGCGAACAGGGCTTTGGCGCGCGGCTGCCATGCGGGTTTGCCGTCGCCGCTGGAAATGGGTGCGGGCTGCGCGTGCGTTTTGATCAGCTCGGCCAGGCGGCCCGAGCACACCGCATCGATGATCGGCGCGTAGGCTTCGATCGGATGGCCGGAGAGATAAAATCCCAGGGTCTGGCGCTCGAATTCCAGGCGCTCGCGCTGCGCAAATTCCGGGACCACTTCGTGCGCGATGCGCGGCTGTTCGGCCGGCCCGGTATCGACCATGCCGAACATGTCGTTCTGACCCGTGCTGGCGCTGGTCGATGCAGCTTCGGCCATCGCCAGGGCCTTGGGCAGGTTCTTCAGCAGCGAGGCGCGATTCAATCCGAAGCCGTCGAGCGCACCGGAGTAGATCAGCGCTTCGAGCACGCGCTTGTTGGCTTTCTTCAGATCGATGCGCGCACAGAAATCGAACAGGTCGCGGAACGGACCATTCCCCTTGCGCTCGGCCATGATGCCGGCCAGCGCCGCCTCGCCGACACCCTTGATCGCGCCGAGGCCGTAGACGATGTCGCCCGGCTTCGGAACGGTGAAGCGGTAGTCGCCGCGATTGATGTCCGGCGAGTGCACGCTCAGTTTCATGCGCCGGCACTCAGCCAGCATGGCCACCACCGTCTCGGTGTGGTCCATATCGCAGCTCATCACCGCGGCCATGAACTCGGCGGGATAGTGAGTCTTGAGCCAGGCCGTCTGATAGCTCACCAGGGCGTAGGCCGCGGCGTGCGACTTGTTGAAGCCGTAGTTGGCGAACTTCTCCATGAGATCGAAAACCGCGGTCGCGGTTTCTTCGGTGATGCCTTTTTCCTGCGAGCCCTTGGTGAACACCTCGCGCTGCTGCGCCATCTCTTTCGCGTTCTTCTTGCTCATCGCGCGGCGCAGCAGGTCGGCGCCGCCGAGCGTGTAGCCGGCCATGCGCTGCGACATCTGCATGACCTGCTCCTGGTACACGAAGATGCCGTAGGTCGGCGACAGCACGGTCTCCATGTCCGGATGCAGGTAGGTGACCTGCGAGTCGCCGCGCTTGCGCGCGCAGTATTCGGGGATCAGCTCCATCGGCCCCGGCCGGTACAGCGAGACCAGCGCAATGATGTCCTCGAAGGTGTCGGGCTTGAGGTCGCGCGAGGCGCGCTGCATGCCGGGCGATTCCATCTGGAACACCGCGCTGGTGTCGCCGCTGGCGTAGAGCGCGTAAGTGCGAGGATCGTTGAGCGGCAGTTGCAGCACGTCCACGTGCTCGCCGCGTGACGAGGCGATGGTCTCGATCGCGGTCTGGATGATGGTCAGCGTTTTCAGACCCAGGAAGTCGAATTTCACCAGCCCAACGCTTTCCAGATCCTTCATGTCGAACTGCGTGCGCATACCGGCGCCGCCGGGCTCGCATAGCAGCGGCGCGTAGTCGGTCAGCGGCTGCGGCGCGATGACCACGCCGCCGGCATGCACGCCGACGCCGCGGGTCAGGCCTTCAAGTTCGAGCGCCAGGTCGAGCACGGCGCGCACGTCGTCCTCTTCGGCGTAAGCGTTCTTCAACTCCGGAACCTCTTCGACCGCATCGGCCAGGGTTGCGCCCGGCGTGCCGGGGATGAGCTTCGCCAGTCGATCACCGAAACCATATCCGTGGCTCAGGATGCGGCACACATCGCGCACCACTCCGCGCGCCGCCATCGTCGCGTAGGTGACGATCTGGCCGACCCTTTCGCGACCGTATTTCTGCTGCACGTAGTCGATCACCCGTTCACGATTGTCCATGCAGAAGTCGACGTCGAAGTCGGGTAGGGACACGCGATCAGGATTGAGAAAGCGCTCGAACAAGAGGTTGTAGGGCAGGGGGTCGAGATCGGTGATGCCGATGGCGTAGGCCACCAGCGAACCCGCACCCGACCCGCGTCCCGGCCCCACCGGGCAGCCATTGGCCTTGGCCCACCTGATGAAGTCCGACACCACCAGGAAGTAACCCGCGAACCCCATGCTGGCGATGATCTTCAGCTCGTGGTCGAGCCGCGCGCGGTATTCGTCCTCGTGTTGTGCGGGCCGAATTTCGACGAGGCGCTGGGTCAGCCCTCCGTGCGCGGCATCACGCAGGAAGCTGTCGGTGGTCTCACCGACAGGCACCGGAAAATTCGGCAGATGGTTGACGCCGAACTTGAGCGACAGTGAACAGCGTCGCGCAATCTCGACCGTGTTCTCGATGGCCTCGGGGATGTCGGCAAACAGCGCGACCATTTCTTCCGCGGGCTTGAGGTACTGCTCCTCGGTGAACTCGCGCGGGCGCTTTTCGTCGTTGAGCACGCGGCCCTGCGCGATGCAGATGCGCGCCTCGTGCGCGCCGTAATCCTTGCGCTCCAGGAAGCGCACGTCGTTGGTCGCGACCAGCGGGACCAGGCAATGCCGCGCAAGTGCGGAGGCGGCTTCCACCCATTCCTCGTCGCCCGGTCGCTGGCAGCGCGACACTTCGAGATACAGGCGTCGCGGGAAAAGCCGCATCAATTCTTCGACGGCCGATACGGCGGTTTCCACGTTGCGTTGCGCCGCCGCGCGAAACGCACCGCCATCGCGCCCGCTTAGCGCAATCAGCCCTTCGGCAGTCTCGGCAAGCCAGGAACGCTCGATCAGCGGAACGCCCTTGGCCTGGCCTTCGGTGTACGCGCGCGAGATCAGACGCGTGAGATTGCGGTAGCCGGTGTCGTTCTGCACTAGCAGAGTCAGCCGCTCCGGCGCCTCGCCCTTGGCGCGCTCGGCCAGCCACAGATCACAACCGACGATGGGCTTCACGCCCGCCGATTCCGACGACTTGTAGAACTTGACCATCGCGAACAGGTTCATGCGATCGGTCAAGGCCACCGCCGGCATGCCGAGCTTGGCCACGCGCGCGGCAAGCGTTGCGCCCTCGACGCCCTTGCGCTTGGGCGGCTCGACGCGGATCAGTCCGTCACTGATTGAGAAATCGGTGTGCAGGCGCAGGTGAACGAACATCAGCGTGAGGGGTGAGCGGTGGCGGGCGAGGGATGAGAAGTGAAAGCGTGAAGTGAACAGGGTGCGAAATTACGCCGGTGAATCGCCGATGGCCCGCGTTCTCTCAGGGCCGCCAGATGCACCGGCGTGCCATAGCCCTTGTGCTGCGCAAATCCATAGCCGGGATGTTCGCTGTCGAGCCGCTGCATTTCGCGGTCGCGCGCCACTTTCGCGATGATCGATGCCGCCATGATGCAGGCTTCCAGGCCGTCTCCACCCACGATCATTCGTACCGGCACGCCCAGCTTCGGGTCCTGATTGCCGTCCACCCAACAGGCGGTCGGGGCGACGGCCAGGGTGTTCACCGCGCGGCGCATCGCGAGCAGGCTGGCCTGAAGAATGTTGATGCGGTCGATCTCCTCATGCGTGGCCCAGGCCACGGCCCAGGCCAGCGCGCTGCGCAGAATGAGCGGTTCGAGTTCGGCGCGGTGCCGCGCGCTGAGCTTCTTGGAGTCGTCGAGGCCGTCGATGTTCAGGCCGTTCGGAAGAATCACCGCGGCGGCGTAGACCGGGCCGGCCAGGCATCCGCGCCCCACTTCGTCGACGCCGGCAATCCTGCCGGAAACGGAATCGATCATCTGCACTAGCTGCGGAGCGCGAACGCTTGGCGCGCCATCACCAGCGCCACATACAACATCAAGAACGCCGCGATGAACGCGGGCGCAAGCCCAATGACGGCGGCGAGGTTGGACTCGCCCCAGCGGTTGTCGGCGAAGCTGATCGCGCGATTCGGCGCGAACAGCGCGGCCCAGTAAAACAGCGTATTGGCCCAGCCGGTGCCGATCAGCACCCAGCCGATCCGCGTCGTCGCGGCCTGCGAAAACTGGAGTACCGGCAAGGCCAGCCCGACGCCCAGCATCATCAGCGCATTGAGGATGCCGCCGGCGTGTGCGCGCGCCCAGGTATCGGTGGAGCCAGGCACGGAAAATTTCGTGATGAAGCCAGGAATGAACTCGAAGCCCTCGAGCAGGCTCGCGGTCAGCCCCAGTCCCGCGCACATCCCGACGAACAGGACGAGGAAGGCGTGGCCCAGGACTTTTTTAGGCATGGCATTCATCATGAGTTTTACCCCGGGGTTGATGGAAGCGGCGACGAAAACGCGGCGGGATTGTACCCGCGGCTCCGGCTCAGGGCCTCCGACACGGTGCATCGAGACGCCATCCTGCGACCCCCAGGCCGGCGATCGATAGAAGGGCATCGGAATGCCACTCTGATCTAGGCTCAAAAATATTTCGCCGGAGTCCGCCCATCTGGTGGGCGAAATCCCCGAGCCGCTTACTGATAGTCACGCCACCGTTTTTTCGGAGTCGTGACCATGTATTTCCTGATTCCGGGCAGCAGCGGATGGCTTCGTGTATCGCTCTGCAACGCATTCGTTCTGGGTCTGTGCGCGGCACAACTGGCACCCTCGGCGCGCGCTGCCGACGATCCGTTCGACAACACCGACATCGTGGAAACCGTCATCCCCTTTCTTCAGGAACGCATTCTGGAAGAGGCCGAGGATCTCGATCTGCCCTCCGCCGTGCTCGACCGCCTCGCGCTTCCCTCCGAGGACCGCACGGGGGTGACGCTGATTCAAAGCGGCGAGAACCTGAGGTCGACCATCCGGCAGATCGGCGACCAGATATTCCAGGATACGGTCATCGTCCAGTTCGGCAGTGGCATCGATCAGAACCTCGTCACCGGCCCGAGCGCCGAAAACAATCGAGCGCTGTTCTTCCAGATCGGGCAATTCGGCCCCCATACCACGATCGTTCAGGCCTCCCCCGAGGAGGTGGCGGAGATCGCCCTCGAACAGGACACCGACCCTACCGTCTACGAATTCACGCCCGCTGCCGGTCTGGCTAGTGACGCGCCGATCATCGTCACCTATGACGACTCCGGCCTGACGCTCACATACGGCGATGGCGAAGCCTTGTTGCTGGGCGGCGATCTGCAACGCACCGATCTCAGCGCCCTCAGCAATGCCGCGGTCATCGCCCAAGGCTTTTCGGTTGACGGCATCACAACCGAGAACGGCAGCTTCTACGACGATCCGGACCACGCTCAGGAAGACACGGACGAACCTCAGGATGCGCTGATCGTTCAGTCGGGCGAGGAGTCTCTGGCCTTCATCGGCCAGGCGGGAGCGGACAACGACTCGATCATCCTGCAGAACGGCGACTTCAATCGCGCCAAGGCATTTCAGCTGCTCTCGGACGAGACCGAGTCCGAACCCGGCAACCTTTCCGTGCTCGCGCAGATTGGCGACTACAACACCACCAGCGTTTATCATGTGGGGAACGGGATGTCCTCGTTCGTCTTTCAGATTGGCGGCGGCAACTCCGCCGTGGTCGAACAAGTCGGTGCGATCGGCGCGTCCGCCTTCATCTATCAGAGCAGCCCCGCGGAGGCGACGGATTACAACCAGGGCAACTACGCCAGCATCCTGCAGCCACAAGCTGGCTTGTAGGGAGTTGCGGGCGTCCGGTTGCCGATACCATCCGTATCGGCGTCAACCTCCTTGAGCTCTTCGTCAATGTCAGTGCGACCGATCTTCGCCGCATGCATTTTTTTTCTAGCGGCATGCAGCCAGCACATCGGCAAGCCGAATACTGCAGCTCCGCCGCCGATTCATTCCACCTACACCATCAGCCGCGACGTCGCCGTCACGCCGGCTGACTGGCCGCAAACCTTGCTCGCGGACGTGTATCGACCTGATGGCCAGGGACCGTTTCCCAGCGTGCTGCTGATTCACGGAGGCGCTTGGAAGCGCGGTGACCGTGACCAAGTAACGAGCCTGGCCGATCGCATCGCGTCGCGCGGATATCTGGTCGTGAACACGACGTATCGGCTGGTGCCGAAGTACATCTACCCGGCGCAACTGCACGATGTGCAGCAGGCCGCGCGCTGGATGTACGCCAACGCCAAGCAGTACGACATCGATTCCGAGCGCATCGGTGCGTTCGGCTATTCCGCGGGCGGGCACTTGGCCGCTCTGCTCGGACATATCGCCGACGATCCGAAGCTGGGCGACCTCAACACACGGATGAAAGTGATCGTCGCGGGCGGCACGCCGGCGGACCTCACGCTGTACGAAGGCGGGCATCTGGTGCCGGCCTTCATGGGCGGCTCGCGCGAAGAAAAGCTCGACACGTTTCGCGAGGCGTCGCCGGTCACGCACGTTAATGGCGGCGATCCGCCCGTGTTCATCTACCACGCCACGCTCGACGACTATGTGCCGTTCGAGCAGGCCACGAAGTACAAGGCGAAGCTCGACGGCGTGGGCATCACCAACGAACTGTTCGTCATCAAGAAACACGGTCACATCTCGGCCTTCTTCGCCGACGGCGCCGCGGTGGATGCGGCGCTGGATTTCATGGACCGGTATCTGCGCTGAGGAAGCTCTGATTAACCATCATCGCCTTACCGGCGAAAGCCGGTATCCAGGGCTTCAGTGCTCTGGACCCCGGCTTTCGCCGGGGTGACGACCCTTGCAGCGCCTTCCTAGAAACGCATCATCGGCATCGGGCTCAAGGGATTCGTGCGGATACGCGCTCCCGTGAGCTGCACCAGGCGCTTGTGGAATCCCACGTTCGGGAACGTGTTGCGCACTTCGGCTATGAACGAGCGCGGCAGACCGAATGACAGCATGCCGAGCGAAACGTCGATCCAGTCGGCCTTGCGAAAGGTTTCCACCAGCGAGCCGGGCGCGGTGTCCGCACGGCGCAGCTTGTGATGCTCCACGACCATCGCCTCGATTTCCGGCGACCATGCGGTCTTGCCGATGCGTTCCAGATACTCACGAGCCAGCACTCTCGACGGTTCGAGGTAATCCAGTGTGCGATGCGTCCACACGCCCAGATCGTGAAACGCACAGGCGATGCCGATCTTCTCGATCTGCTCGGCCGAAGTGTCAACCAGGGCAATACAGAAATTGGCGACGCGGTAGTTGTGGTTGCGGTACGCGGTGTGATCGGTGCCCAGCTCGCTTGCGTAAGCGTCGAGAAGTTCGTCGAGCAGGGGGATGCTGTGGAGGATAGCCATGTCGTTCAGCCCAGTGCCTTGAGAAATTCGAGAATGGCGGCGTTGGTCTGCGCCGGCTGTTCCTGCTGGATCCAGTGACCGCTGCCCTTGAAGATTTTCGTGCCGAGATAATTGGGCATGCGCTCGCCGGCGCGCGCGATGGCTTCCTGGCCCCAGCCCGTCGTCACGTCGTACTCGCCGCCAATGAACATCGCCGGCGCGGTCAGCGGCTTGTCGGCTTGGCGCTCCAGGTCCTGCCAGCTATTCGTGATGTTGTGGTAGTAGCTGAGCGGGCCGCCCAGCCCGGAGCGCTCGAACTCCCCGGCGAAGTAATCCAGATCGGTTTCGGTGAACCAGGCCGGCATGCTCGGCGGCGCGGCGAAGCGATCGCGCATGCGGGCTCCGTCCGGGATGCACACCGCGCCACCTCGAATCAGCGCCACCTGGTCCATCGAGGCGAAGTCCGGAAGCACGACCGACAGCGCATCGCCCGAAATCGACCACACGACATCACGAATCCAGCCGCGCAGGTCCGATTCGATTTCCCGGATGATCCCGTCCATCGCGCCGAAGTAATCCTGGTAGAACGTCTGGCCTGGGCCCGCCAGTTCCATGTGCAGTTCGTCGGGCTTGCGTTCGCCGAAAGGGCTGCCGGGCAGGGCCACCAGCCCGCGGCCGGAGAAGGGGACGCTCATGCCGATCACGCCGCGGAAGATTTTCGGATGCAGCCAGGCCGCCGTCCAGACCACCGGCGCACCCCAGTCGTGGCCGATGACGACGGCCTTGGTTTCGCCCAGCGCCTTGACCACGCCCACCACGTCCTCGACCAGGCGATGGATCCGGAACGCATCGGTCTTCCAGAATTTGGACGAGCGCCCGTAACCGCGCTGGTCGATCGCCACCGCGCGATAGCCGGCCTGTGCCAGCGCCGTGAGCTGGTGACGCCAGGAATACCAGGACTCGGGGAAGCCGTGAATCATCAGCACCAGCGGGCCGCTGCCTTCTTCGACCGCGTGGATGCGAACGCCGTTGATGTCGAGTAGCTGGTGTTTGCGAGGAGTCATGAGGAATATCTTGGATGAGGTGCGCGGAGTCTGCCCAAGCCGGTGCCAGGTCGCATCTAGGGCGATGACCTGTAGCGTGCGCGTTGCGCACGTGGAGACCGGTGGAATCGTGGAAGTCGTGTGCGGTGCGCACGCTACGTCCGATTTCGACGGTAGGGTGCTGATGAGGCGATAGGCCAAACCGCCATCAGCACCCTACGACGCTTCTGCCGCCCGACTCGCCAGCGCTTGCTTGAGCGGCGGCAGCCGGTCCACCACGCGCATGCCGGCGTGCAGCAGCCGCTGCCAGCCGGGCAGGTCGAGCGCGAAGGCGCGGCTCAGGCCGTCGGTCATCGCCAGCATTTCCAGGTTCGCGGTTTGCCGCGCGCGCTCGTAGCGCGTGAGTGTGCGCAGCGCGCTCCAGTCGCGGCCGGCCCGACGCGCCTCGTGGAGAGTTGTTGCAAGCTCGTGCGCATCGGCCAGCCCGAGGTTGAGTCCCTGGCCGGCGAGCGGATGAATCAGGTGCGCGCTGTCGCCCACCAGCGCGCAGCGCGGTGCGACGTAACGCTGTGCGTGCATCAGGCGCAGCGGAAACGACAGGCGGCGTGAGATGGTGCCGACCTTGCCGGCGGCCGATTGCATGGCATCGGTGAGATGCCGTGCGAAGGTTTCATCGTCCAGCACGAGCAGTGCATGCGCATCGGCATCGGTGGTGGACCAGACCAGCGAGCGGCGGCCATCCGCCAGCGGAAGCAAGGCCACCGGACCCGAAGGAAGGAAACGTTGGAGCGCGCTGTCCCGATGCGGCTCGCTGCATTCGAGGTGGCAGACCACGGCCGCGGCGGTGTAGCTCCAGCCCGCGGTATCGATGCCTGCCGCTTCGCGCAAGGACGACTCGGCGCCTTCCGCGGCTATGGCCAGGCGCGCGCGCAGGACAGTGCCGTCCGAGAGCGTGAGCTGCGCGGCCTCTTCGTCGAAAGTTGCGCTCGACACATCGACACCGCTGCGCACGCTCTCGGACGGCAAGGCGCGCCACAGCAGTTCGGCGAGCAGGCCGTGTTCGACGATCCAGCTTGGATGGTCGCTGCCCGGGCTGGCCGTCTCGAAGCGCAGCGCCAGCGCCGGGTCGCGGTCCCAGACCTGCATGCGCTGCATCGGCGCGGCGCGGCGCTCGCGGATACCGGACCAGAGACCCAACTCGTCGAGAAAACTCACCGATCCCGGCGTGATGGCATAGACGCGCGGGTCATAGCGATCCGCGCTGAATGCAGCAGGCGGCTTGCCGCGCTCGATCAGGCGCACGTCGAATCCGCAGGACGTGAGCGCGCAGGCCGTCGCCGCGCCGACGATGCCACCACCGACGACCGCGATGTCGCATTGCTCGATGCTCATGCGCGGGCGAGGTTCGGCACCGGCCTGCCGAAGCCGAGGTTCTGGCGCAGGATCGCCTCGCGCGCCGGTGTATCAAGTTCGAGAAGCAGCAGGCCCAGATGACGCAGGCCGCGCAGGCCGGGCACCGTATTCGAGAACACGCGGACGAGGCGGTCGGTGAAATCCGCGATCCTTTCGCGATCCTCGTGACGATGGGTCTCGTAGTCCGCGAGCAGGGTTTCGGTGCCCGGGTCGGCCCGATCCTGGAGCAGTTCCGCCAGAGTCGCAGCGTCGCGCAGGCCGAGATTGAAACCCTGCGCCGCGACCGGGTGCAGGCTCTGCGCGGCGTTGCCGATGAACACCGTGCGCGGCGCGCGCAGGTGCGCGCTCATCACGCGCGTCAGCGGGTAGCTTTGCCGACGGCCCAGCGCGAGAAACGGACCCAGGCGCTCGCCGAAATTTTCCGAGGCAAGCGCGAGGAAGGACGCGTCGCTGAGGGTCTCGAATTCGGCGAGCTGTTCGGTTCGCACGGTCCAGACCAACGAGCAGGCATGACCCTGCGCATCGCGCGGCTTGGGCAGCACGGCAAGCGGGCCGCCGGGAAGAAAGCGTTCGTACGCGACCGCGGCGTGTGTGTATTTCGGCCGCACGGCGGTCACGATGGCGGACTGGCCGTAATCGCGGGTTTCGGCTTGCAGCCCGAGCAGGTCACGTACCGCGGAGCGGGCGCCGTCGGCGGCCACAATCAGGCGGGCGTCGATCATGTAGGAGGGGCTCTGCCCCGACCCGGGGTTGGCGGACACAGCCTTGCTTGAGTCCGAGAGGGGTGGTCGGGGCAAAGCCCCTCCTACAGACACCATGACTCGATCCGCCAGCACCTCCATTCCGACCACACGCGCCGGGCAAAACACCTCGACCCCCGCCGCGCGCGCCTGCCGCCAAAGAACGTCGTTGATCGCGCGCAGCGGCGTGTTGTAGCCGAGCGCAGGCAGACCGGCATCGCTCGCGGCGAAGCGCGCGGCGCCGAAACGGCTGCGCTCGGAAATGTGCGTGGACGTGATGGGCTCGGCCTCGCTCGACAGCGCCGACCACAGCCCGAGCTGTTCGAGAATGCGCCGCGACCCGGCGTTGAGCGCGATGCAGCGCTCGTCCCAGCTCGGGCCCTCGTCGCGCGGCGGCAGCGCCTCGATCAGCGCGACCCTGCGCTTCTGCGCGGACAGCGCAACGGCCAGGCTGCATCCGACCAGTCCGCCGCCGACGATGGCGACATCGAAGAGGTCGTGGCTCACTGGACCTGGCTCACGCGGCCATCAACTGCTCGATGTCGCGCACGGTCTTGGGCACGCCGCCGGTCAGGACTTCGTGGCCGGTCTTGGTGATGAGCACGTCGTCCTCGATGCGCACGCCAATGCCCCAGAATTTCTTGTTGACACCCGGCGTGCCGGGCTGGATGTAAAGGCCCGGCTCCACCGTCATCACCATGCCGGGTTCGAACGGACGATAACGGCCATCGAGCTTGTAGCGGCCCACGTCGTGCACGTCCATGCCCAGCCAGTGGCCGGTGCCGTGCATGTAGAACTGGCGATGCTTTTCCTGTTTGATGAGCGCAGCCGGCGCGCCGCGCAGCAGGCCCAGTTCCACCATGCCCTCGGTCAGGGTGCGCGTTGCCGCCTCGTGCGGCTTGCCGGCGGAGACGCCGGGCTTCATGTGGCGCAGCGCGGCTTTCTGCGCTTCCAGCACGACCTCATAAACCGCTTTCTGTTCGGGCGAGAACTTGCCGTTGACCGGGAAGGTGCGCGTGATGTCGGCGGTATAGCCTTGCAACTCGCCGCCGGCGTCGATCAGGAGCAAATCACCGCTCTTGAGCCGTGCATCGTTCTCGACGTAATGCAGGATGCAGGCGTTGTCGCCGCCGCCGACGATGGAGCCATAACCCGGCTGCATGTCGTTCGCTTCGAACGCGGCGTTGATCTCCGCGGCAATTTGCCACTCGTACCTGCCGGCCTTGGTCGCCTGCATGGCGAGCACATGGGCCTGCGCGGAGACTTCTGCTGCCCTGCGCATTAGCGCGATCTCGGCCGGGCGCTTGAACAGGCGCATCTCGTGCAGTGTCATTTCGAGAGCGACGATGGTGGTGGGTGCCGCGGCGCCGCGGCGTGAGACCTCGCGCAGGTGCCGCACCAGGCGCGCGATACGCGCGTCCATGTCGGGGAATTCGCCGAGCGTGTAATGCAGCACTTCTCGACCGGCGAGCAGTTCCGGCAGTTTCGCGTCGAATTCGTCGAGCGTGAATGCCTGGTTCGCGCCGTAGTTTCTTTTTGCACCATCGGGACCGGCGCGACGACCGTTCCAGATTTCGCGATCCTTGTCCTTGGGTCGCACGAACAGCACGAATTCACCGTCCTCGCGGCCTGGCGCGAGCACCGCGATGGACTCGGGTTCCTGAAAGCCGGTGAGGTAGGCGAAGTCGCTGTTCTGGCGAAAGCGGTAATGCGTGTCGCGCGCGCGAATCACCTCGTCCGAGGCGGGGATGATGGCCACGGCGTTGCGGCCGATTCGGCGCATCATCTCGCTGCGGCGCGCGGCGTGTTCCTGGCGTTGTTCGGGGCTGGGTTTCATGATTTGTGGGTCGGTCCACAAGAGGATCGGTGTCGGCCGACATTGTTGCATCGAAGTGCGGGCGATGGCGCCTGCAGGCGATTCCGGGCGCACCCCGCGGCTCCTGTATGGTCTGCCTGCAAGCAGCGCGGGTTTGTATCGATAGCGACCTGCGCCGACCCACTCTCAACGGAGCTGCACAGGTACTCCATGAAACTCGAAGGCTCGTGTCATTGCCGCGCGGTCCGGTTCACGCTCGAATCGGCGGCGCCCTGTCCCTTCATGCGCTGCTACTGCTCGATCTGCCGCAAGACCGCCGGCGCGGGCGGCTACGCGATCAACCTGGGCGGCGATTACGCGTCGCTCAGAATCAGGGGCAGAAAGGATGTCGCGGTCTATCGCGCGCGCCTGCTCGACGAAGCGACCGGAAAGAAAAAGCGCAGCACGGCACACCGGCATTTCTGCCGGCTCTGCGGCAGCGCACTATGGCTGTGGGATCCGACCTGGCCCGAGCTGGTTCATCCGCACGCTTCCGCAATCGACAGCGAACTTCCCGTTCCGCCCGAGCACACGCACATGATGCTGGGCTCCAAGGCGGGCTGGGTCGGGGTGCAGGCCGGGCGCAAGGACAAGATGTTCGACGAGTATCCGGTCGAGTCGCTCGCGCAGTGGCATCGACGGCTGGGGTTCGACGCAAAGAGTTAGCGGAGCGGGAGCCTGCGCCGGCGGCGCAGCGGTCACAGTTGTTCGTGCACCTGGTAGGCCATCCACTCGCTGGCGCGTTTGAAACGTGAACGCCTGCTCCACTCTTCCAGCCTGACCGCGCGGCTGGCGCGCAAATCCTGTTCGAACGCAGCCTTGAGTTGCCCGGCCACGTTGCGGTCGAGCAGGCCGACGCCGATCTCCTCGTTCAGCGCCAGCGAGCGCGCATCGAAGTTCGTGGAGCCGATGTGCGACCACACACCATCGACGATCACGATCTTCTGATGGCATAGCGTCGGCTGGAATTCGTACAGGCGCACTCCGGCACGCAGCAGTCCCAGGTACAGGTGACGGCTCGCACGCTGCACGAACGGGCTGTCGGTCTGCATTCCCGGAACCATCAGGTGCACCGCAACGCCGCGCTCGACCATCATGCCGAGCAGATCGACCACGCCCTTGCCGGGGACGAAATAAGGATTCTGGATGATGACCTCGCGCCGCGCGCAGGCGATGGCCACGGTGTAGAGCAGGGCGACCGAAGAGACCGCTTCGCCGGAATCGCTGCTGACCACGTGCGCGTCGATATCGCCCTGTTCGGCGAGTTCGGGAAAGCAGCCGTCGCCGCAGGGTATGCACTTGGATTCCTCGATCCAGTTCTCCATAAAGACCGATTGCAGGCCGTGTACGACCGGCCCTTGCAGACGCACGCCGGTGTCGCGCCAGTGAGTCTTGTCCTGCCCTTCGCCCAGCCATTGATCGGAGATGCCGTGTCCGAAGGTGTAACCGATGGCGCCGTCCACGATGAGCAGCTTGCGGTGAGTGCGATGGTTGAAGCGGCGCAAATTCCACCAGCGCGGACGGCAGTACTCCATCAGCTCGACGCCGCCCGCCTGCAGCCGCTTCAATTGCGCCGGATCGGCGCCCGAGGCGCCCACGGCGTCGATCAGCGTGCGCACCTTCACGCCGTGCCGGGCGCGCTCGCACAACACATCCACCATCCGTTGCTCCAGCGCGCCCTTGCACCAGACGAAGGTTTCCAGGTGCACGGTATGCCGGGCCGCGCGAATGTCCGCTTCCATCGCGGTGAACAACTCGCCGTTTTGCAGCACCGTCGCCTGGTTGCCGCGATGGACCGATGCGCCGGTCAGGCCCGCCAGCGTCTTGAGACCGTCTTGCAGCGAGGGCAGGCAGTCCAGTTCCAGTTGCAGACGCGGGGTGCGGCGGCGACGGGATGCGATGAAGTAGATCGTGGTCGTCACCACGGCGGCGAACATCGACAGGAAAGTGATCACGAGGAAGGGTCTGGGTTTTGACCCGTGGACTGTAACGAATGATCGAGAGGTGGCCACGGACCTCGGACGTGCCGGCGACCCGTTCGCAGCGCAATACGCACGGACACTTCGTCGGCGTTCCGCATCGCGCATGAGGGCGCCGGGGCTTTCGCGGGAACAAGTGTTCTGCGGCTCGCTTCTTTCCGGTAAAAATTCTGGCGCGGATCGTGCCCTTTCGGACCTCGACAGAAACGTCTCCGAAGTCCGAGGAATCCAGAAAATGCAAACGCCCCCTCTTTCCACGGCAGCCGGTTACCCCGGCGTCGCGTACGCAGAAGCTGCCTACGTCGAGCCGACAACCAAAACCGCGTCCTCCGCCGTTTCCTGGGCCGCGATTCTGGTCGGCGCGTTTGCCGCCGCCGCCCTCTCCCTGATTCTGCTGGTGCTCGGTAGCGGGTTGGGATTTTCCTCGGTTTCGCCCTGGGCCAACGACGGTGCTTCGGCCAAGGCCATCGGTATCGCCACCGTGATCTGGATCATCCTGATGGCGGCTATCGCCTCGGGCATGGGCGGATATCTGTCCGGTCGTCTTCGCACCCGCTGGGCCGACGTTCATTCCGACGAAGTGTTTTTTCGCGATACCGCGCACGGGTTCCTGACCTGGGCCATCGCAACGCTCCTGACCGCGGCCTTGTTGAGTTCGGCAGTTGGCTCGCTGATAGGTGGCGCGGCCAAGGCAGGCGGCGCGGCGGCAGGCGCGATGGCGGGAAGTGCCACGGCACTGGGCGATGCGGCGGAGTCCTCGTCGCCCGACGGCTATTTCGTCGACATGCTGTTCCGTAAGGGTCCGCAAAGCACCGCAGTCGCCGAGGCTCCTGGCGCCAGTCCCGTCATGGACAGCGCCGAGGCCGATAATGCCGGTGCCGCTGGCGCAGCGGGTCCGGGGAGCGCAGGCGGCTTGCGAGGCGGCGCGGCGGAAGAGGCGTCCCCTGCGGCGGGTTTGGCGCCAGCCCCAAGACCCATGCGCGCCGAGTCGCCGAGCACGGATACCGATGATGCTTCAGCGCGCGCCGAGGTCGGCCGGATTTTCGTCGTCGCCCTGCGCGAAGGGGGGCTTGCGCCGGCAGACGAGACCTATTTGGCCCAGCTCGTCGCCCGTCACGCGGCCATCGGTCAGGCCGAGGCCGAGCAGCGTGTCGCCCAAGTGATCGAAGACGCCAAGGCTGCCGCCGCGGAGATCGAGCAAACCGCGCGCGAAGCCGCGGACGAGGCGCGCAAGGCGGGCGCAAAACTCTCGCTGTGGCTGTTCGTGTCCTTGCTGGTCGGTGCGTTCTGCGGCAGCTATGCCGCCACCATCGGCGGCAGACAACGCGATCGCGACGGTGCGATCCCGGCCGTTCGACAGTCGCGTCCGCTCGCTCGATAAGCACGGCCCCAAGCGGTCCCAGGAGAACTCACGATGCGCTCGATTCTGCTGCTGTTCCTCGGCGTCCCCATTCCGATCGTCATCCTGATTGCGCTGATGACCTGATCGCGTAGCGACCCAAAGTAGGAGGGGCTCGAATCCCGACAGCCGGCCCGAATTCTGAGCCTGGGTTCGTATTGCGAGCGCCTGTCGGGGCTCACGCCCCTCCTGCAGTTTGCTTCGCGATTACGGCGCGATCCGCGCTGATAGCTCCTGCGGGTATCGGACTGCGTAGGAGCGGGCCTAGCGCGACTGCCGCGACCGTCGCCTGAGATTCCACGAAACGGCCAGCCCCAGCATCGCTACTCCTGCCACCAGCAGAAAAACCTGGCGATGGCCGCCCGCCCCAGGCGAGCGGTCAAGCAGATAACCGAACAGCGGTCCGGCGAAGATGTCCGGCGTGTAACCGATGACCGACACCAACCCAACCGCGCTGCCGGTTATGGCCAGCGGCACTCGCGCCTCGCCCATCGCCGCGTAATAGACGCCGCGCACCGCGTAGATGCCCAGGCTGGTGGTGACCACCGCGGCCGCCAGAACCACGGGCACGCTCAAGGGAAGCGCGCTGGCGCCGAGCGCCAGGCATCCCAGCGCGATCACGGCAAATCCGCCGATCAGCACGCGCGACGCATCGATACGGTCCGCAATCAGGCCGGCGGCCAGTGCGGCCAGCGGACGCATCCAGAAACTCAAGGTGCCGAGGCGTGCAGCCTCCACCTCGTCGTATCCCCGGGCGTCGCGAGCGTACAGGCCGAAGTTGTCCGTGAGCTTGTAGGCCACGTAGGCGCAAAGAACGATCAGCGCCTGCTGCCACACACCCGGCAGGCGCGACGCCGCGCGCACTCCGTTCCAGTTGAGGGTCTTATCGGGCATGGCGCCCAGCGGCCGACTCGGCAACACCCACCACGCCAGCAGCGCCGCCATCGCGGTGAAGCCGGTGCAGGTGAGGATGATCTGCCGAAGCGCCGCCGTGCGCTGTTCGAGCGTGGCGCTCGCCACGTCCGCGGGCAGCAGTTGCGCGAAGACCAGCACGGTTGCCGAAGCCAGCAGTGCGGCCAGCAATCCGCGTCCGCCGTCGAGCAAGCCGTAGGCACGGCCCTGCGAATTCACGCCTCCCCATTCGCGGGTGGCGCGGATCAGCGCGGCCCAGAACAACAGGATCGAGGTCAGTCCCCAGAAGCCGTAGAGCGCGGTCAGCACCGGCAGCGACGGGAAACCCGCGAACAGCAGTCCTCCGCAGGCAGTCGCGGCCAGCGCTGCGGCGATCAGGCCCCGTGCGGGATAGCGGTCCGCCAGTGGACCGCCGAGGAAGTACGAGACCATTGCCACCACCCCGTAGACCGAAAATGCGGCTCCGAGCTGGAGATTGCTCAGCCCGAACACATCGAGCAGAGTCGGCCGGAACACGCGCGCCACCACGAACGGCAGCACGAACACGCTTTCGCCGGCCACGATCAGGGCGAGCATCGCGGCGCCGCGTTGCCATGGGTTTTGGGTCGGAGGCAGAGGGGCCACGTTTGCTGCGAAGCTGAAAGCCAGACGCATTGTCGCGGGTGCGCTGCACGGCAGACAGGCCCTCCCTCCGGGACAGCGGAGCGGGTTATGCGACCCGTGAACAAAAATACGTCATGCCCGCGAAGGCGGGCATCCGGTTTTTTCCGCAACTCCAACGGGCGTTGAGGCGGCGAGACTGGATTCCCGCCTGCGCGGGATTCGTTCCGATTAAAGGAATGACGACGTTACGGAATAAGCACTCAACCCATCGACAACGGCGGCAGCCCCGCAATCAGCTTGTCCAAGGTGATCGGATACTCCCGCACCCGCACGCCGGTGGCATTGAATACCGCGTTGTTGATGGCGGCACCCGCACCGCAGATCCCGAGTTCGCCGACGCCCTTGATCCGCAGTGGATTGCCCGGATCGCCTGGCTCGTCGAGGAATACGGCATCGATTTCCACGGCGTCGGCGTGGACCGGCACGTGATATTCGGCAAGGTCGTGATTCAGCAGCAGTGCATATCGATGGTCGATCAAGGTCTCTTCATGCAGCGCCGACGACAGACCCCATACGAGCCCGCCGAGCGCCTGGCTGCGCGCGGTCTTCTGATTGAGGATGCGGCCGGCGGCGAACACGCCGAGCATGCGCCGCAAGCGAATTTCGCCGGTGATGCTGTCCACCGCGACCTCGGCGAAATGCGCTCCGTAAGCGGCGTGGCTGTAAGCATCCTGCTCGGCGCCGGGCGCGACTTTTCCCTCGGCTTCCACGCTGGCTTCGCGTCCCATGAGCGTTTTGAGCGATCGGTTTTTCTGCGCCACCACCAGACGATCACCGTTGATTCTCATGTCGTCGTCTCTGGCGCCCGCCAGACCGGCGAGCTTCGATCTGAGATTCCGGCAAGCGTCGAGCACCGCCGAGCCGCTGCTCGCGGCGCCGAAGGAACCGCCCGAGCCTGGCGCAGGAGGCAATGCGCTGTCGCCGATTTCGACGGTCACCTGCGTCACCGGCACGCCGAGGGCCTCGGCCGCGATCTGCGCCAGGATGGTGTAGGTGCCGGTGCCGATGTCGGTCATCGCGGTTTCGACCGTGACCCGGCCCTTGGTGTCGATGCGCGCCCGCGCCTGCGACTTTTGCAGGTAGTTGGGCCGGATGGCGGCGGCCATGCCGTAGCCGATCAGCCAGTCGTTCTCGCGCCTCGAAGCAGGCTTCGTCGGGCGGTTCTGCCAGCCGAAGCGACTCGCCCCTTCGCGCAGACACGCGAGCAGATTTCGAGTCGAGAACGGCAGGCCGCTTTCTGGATCGACCTTGGGCTCGTTACGCACGCGAAGCTCGATGGGATCGATACCGAGCGCGTGGGCAAGCTCATCGAACGCGGCCTCGTACGCCAGCATGCCGATCGCCTCGCCGGGCGCGCGCATCGATTCCGGCGCGGGCAGATCGAGCCGCACCAGACGGTGCGAGGTCCGTCGATGCGGCGCGGCATACAGGCTGCGTCCGAACTGCGCAGTCTGTTCGGCGAACTCCTGGTAGCGGCTGGTTTCTTCCATCACCTCGTGCGCGGTCGCGAGCAGTTTTCCGTCGGCGCTGGCGCCGAAGCGGACACGCTGGATCGTGGAAGGGCGATGGCCGGTGTTGGTGAAGGTCTGCTGCCGCGTCATCGCGAGCTTGACCGGGCGACGCAGTTTGCGCGCGGCGTGCGCGGCCAGAATCGCGTCGCACTCGGTCGCAAGTTTGCCGCCGAAACCGCCGCCGATGAACTTGGCAATCACCCGTACCTTGTCTAGCGGCAAGCCGGTGGTAAGGGCGATGGCTTCGCGACTCGCCATGGGGATCTGGCAGGACGAGTGAATCGACAGCGTGTCGCCGTCCCACGAGGCCAGGGTCGCGTGCGGCTCCATCGCGTTGTGGTTCTGGTACGGGGTGGTGTACGTGACGTCGATCTTCACCGGCGCCGATGCGTACGCCTCGTCGAAATCGCCCTTCGCCGTATCGGTGTCGATACCGGCGTTGAGCGTCTTCGGTTTGTAGGCGCGCCCAAGTGCGGCCGCGAGATCGGATGAGGGTTCTTCTTCCTCGTAGTCGGCAGTGACCCGCGCCGCCGCTTCGCGCGCCTGTTCGAATTGCGTGGCGACGACCAGTGCGATGGGCTCTCCGCGATAGCGCACCCGGTCGTCCGCCAGATAAGGACGCGGGCGGCCGAAACGGCCGGTGGTCAAGCCGGGCATAGCGACATCGTTGGGCACGAACGCCGGCTGCTCCGGAGCGTTGCGATGCGTCATCACCAGCAGCACGCCGGGCATCGCTTCGGCGGCCTCGGTATGCAGCGCCTTGATGCGCCCGCGCGCAATGCTTGCGCCGACGATGTAGCCGTAAGCCGCCTGGTCGGCGCCGGCATATTCGTAGGCGTACTTCGCCTGGCCGGCGACTTTTAGCGGCCCATCGATCCGATCGAGCGGCTTGCCGATGAGGCCTTGCGCATTGAGGTCGATGGCGCTTTGCGGAAACGGTGGCGGCGGCGAGAGGGAATCAGCCACGGGCGGACTCCGGGACAACTTGCGATAGAGCCGCCGTGAGCGTGCGTTCGACCAGCACGCGTTTGAAGTCGTTGCGGCCATGGCCGAGCGCAGCTTGCAGTTCCGCCTTCGCGGCCTCGACGGGCCGCGCTCCACCTGCAAGCGCGGCCTCGGCCTTCGACGCACGCCAGGGTTTGTGCGCCACGCCGCCGAGCGCGATGCGCTCGCCGGCGACCGCCACGGACACCAGAGCAAACGCATAGGAGGCGCGGTCGCGCACCTTGCGATACGCCTGCCGGCCCTCGGGTGGAGCGGGCAGGGAGACGGCGGTGATGAGTTCACCGGGAGTCAGCGTGGTCTCGATCTCCGGCTTGTCGTTGCGCAGCGGGTACAGCTCGCCGATCGAAAAAATGCGTTCCGATCCGTCGGCGGAAACGGTTTCCACCGTGGCATTGAGCACGCTCATCGCAACGGCCATGTCGGACGGGTGCACCGCGATGCACCGATCGCTCGCGCCCAGAATCGCGTGCATGCGGTTGTATCCGCCGATGGCGGCGCAACCCGAACCCGGCCGGCGCCTGTTGCAGGCCTGGGTGCCGTCGTAGAAGTACGGGCAACGTGCGCGCTGCAACAGGTTTCCGCCGGTGGTCGCCTTGTTGCGCAGTTGTCCCGAGGCGCCAGCCAGCAACGCCTGCGCGAGCACCGGGTATTGCTCGCGCACGCGCCGGTCCGCGGCCAGCACCGAATTGAGAACCTGCGCGCCGATGCGCAAGCCGCCGTCACGCTCCTCGATGCTGCCGAAATCCAGCCGGCTGATATCGACCAGGTGCGTCGGCGTCTCGATCTCCAGCTTCATGAGATCGAGCAGGTTGGTGCCGCCCGCGATGAATTTTGCGCCGGGATGCTCTGCCACCGCGCGCGCAGCCTGTGCGGGATCGCTGGCGCGCTCGTAGCTGAAGGGCTTCACGTCAGACCTCCGGCGTCCTTGATTGCGGCAAGGATGTTGGAGTACGCACCGCAGCGGCAGAGATTGCCGCTCATGCGCTCGCGGATTTCGGCATCGTTCAGCGCGATGCTCTTCGATGCCATATCAGCGCTCGCATGACTGGGCCAGCCCCTGCGGTGTTCGTCGAGCATGCCGACGGCAGAACAGATCTGCCCCGGCGTGCAATAGCCGCACTGGAAGCCGTCGTGCGAGACGAACGCGGCCTGCATGGCGTGCAGTTTTGCGGGTGTGCCCAGTCCTTCGATGGTGACGATGTCGTCGCCCTCGTGCATAACCGCGAGCGTCAGACAGGAATTGATCCGGCGCCCGTTGACCAGCATCGTGCAGGCGCCGCACTGGCCGTGATCGCAGCCCTTCTTCGACCCGGTGAGCTTCAAGTGTTCGCGTGCGGCGTCGAGCAAGGTCGTGCGCAAATCCAGGTCGAGGCTGTGACGCTTGCCGTTGACCTTGAGCGTCATCTGCCGTCGCGTTGCGCGCATGCCGGTTTCCGCCGCAGAGGCGGGCGCAAGCCGGATCGCCAGACCCGCAGCCGGAGCGGCCGTTGCCGTTTTCAACAAGGTTCTGCGGGTCATATCGGGCATGGCGGCTGTTGCGTCGTTTTCGTTGCATAGCCGCAAGCAGCGTTCCCGCATCATCACGAATGACATGCCGTGCCTCGCAATAACGAAAGCACTTCCCGCTCCAGGTGGGACCAGGACTGCGGTCGCCCGTTCGACACGCGGCAAACCGAAAGCACTTCGCAGTTCGGCAGCCCTCAAGCTCATTACGCTTCGTCAAGGATGGAGATGGTCATGCAAGGAAGGATTATCGGTTGTCTTGCTGGATTGCTGATGTCCGGTGTGGCGCTGCCTTGCACGCAAGCCGGTCTTTCTGCACGACGACCCGGTGAAGAGCCTGGACTCCCTGTTCGATCCGGCGCGCGGGCCGAAGGCGCCGCATCCGTTCTACCTGTCCGACGCTGCGCGGCGCGCGGACATGACGGTCTTCCTGCTGTATTGCGATGACGACGGCACGCTGGCCTGTCGCGACAGCGGGAACGGGAGTTGCGCCGCGTAGCTTCGCTTCCAACCACAAAGAGCGAGGACGAAATGAAATTCATACATCCGAAGGGCGCGATCGTTGCGATATGCGCCTCGATATCGATGGTCTCACTGGCTCAGACGCCGGGTCCGGGTCAGGAGAAGTCCGTTACGGTTCCGAATGCCGAGTCCATACCGTCGGCAGGCCAGGCCGCCAAGCAGGGCGGCTCCGAATTGGGCGGGTCGCCATCAACCATGACGCCAGGGGAAGCTGACCCGAAAGACAGGAAGCAAACCGACGCAAGCTTCATCGAGGAACTCGATCTGACGGCGATGGCGGCACTGGCTCAAAGTCGCCTCGCGAGCCAACGCGCCAGCGATCCCCAGGTCAAGGCCTTATCGGAACTGCTGATCGCAGATCACGCGGCCATGGCGCCAAAGCTCACGAGCCTGGCGTCCAGGTTGAAAGCCGACGATATGGAGCAGCTCGATCAAGCGCGCAAGACAGTCGTATCCCGGCTGGAGAAGTTGAAGGGCGCAGAATTCGATCGGGCCTTTGTCGAGCAGATCGTGCATGACACCGACAACACCATCGCGTTCTATGCGATGAGGTCCAAGGAGACCAAGGATTCGGACCTTCGTGCATTCGTTTCCGAGACCTTGCCGGTGATCGAACGCCAACGCGAGCGCGCCACTGCGCTCTACAGCAAGGCGGACAAGGTTTCGAGCGGCCGATAAGCGGGCCTCCGCTCCGCAGCTTTGCTTGAGTCTTCACGGTGCCTGCCTCTTGGCTTGCCGATGACGTTCGTCGTCCGGGCCTGAGGCTTGCTGCCTCCCAGTTATCGATTTTCAACGACGAGGTTTGCAATGATCAAAGTGGCCATCATCATCGGCAGCACCCGGCCGGGAAGAATCGGCGAAGGCGTGGCCCGCTGGGTTTACGAGACCGCAAAGCAACGCAAGGATGCGGAATTCGAACTTGTCGATCTCAAGGACTTCAAGCTGCCGCTGCTGGACGAGCCCGAGCCCGCATCCACCGGCAAGTACAGTCAGCCGCACACCAAGGCCTGGGCGGCGAAGATCGCGTCGTTCGATGCGTTCATCTTCGTGACGCCGGAGTACAACCACGGCACTTCGGGTGCGCTCAAGAATGCGATCGACTTTCTCTGGTACGAGTGGAACAACAAGGCGGCAGGCTTCGTCAGCTACGGCAGCGCCGGCGGCACGCGTGCGGTGGAAACGCTGCGGCTGGTGATGGCCGAACTGGAAGTGGCCGACGTGCGCAACCAGGTCGTGCTTTCGCTGTTCACCGACTTCGAGAATTTCAAGGTGCTCAAGCCCAATCCGCGCAACGAGCAGAACGTCAACAAGATGCTCGACCAGCTCGTCGCCTGGGGTGGCGCCCTGAAAACCCTGCGGGCCTCGCAATCGAAATGAGGCCGCGTCGACGCGATGGATAGCGACGTCGAACAGATGTCTCGCGCGCAACTCGTCGAAGAGGTGAAGAAGCTGCGCGAGGGCATCCGCGGGCATCGCGACAGCAAGGGACACAACCTCTGCTGGCATCACCCGGCGCTATGGGGCCTGCTGCCCGAAAAGAGCGATTCCTTGCCCATCGTTCCGGAGTGGTCGCAGTTCCTGCAGGGCTGCGTGAGGTATCGGCAGTCCCTCGACGAACAGGCGCCCGAGGCGCCGCGAACGAAGATTCCTTACGCGTGAACCTCCGATTGAGGAGTGTGGAAGTCTGATATCGACGCCCCCGCACCTCGACGACTCTGGTTACGCGCCCTGCGCTCGCTCGCCTGGCTGAGCGTCGTAGTCGTGCTGATTGCGGGCGCCAGCCTGCTGTCCGAAAAACCGGTCTACGCACTACGCCTCGCGCTGCGCGACGCACCGGCCGCCTTGCCGGTACCGGTGGCCGGCGTGGTGACTCGCGCGCTGCGCGACACCTGGGGCGCAGCGCGCAGCGAAGGACGGCGCCACCAGGGCATCGACATTTTCGCGCCTCGCGGCCGCGAAGTCGTCGCGAGTATCGAAGGACTGGTCTGGCGCACCGGCGAGAACCGGCTCGGCGGCATCGTGGTCTGGGTGATGGGGCCTGGCCGGCAACTGCATTACTACGCGCATCTCGATCGTATCGGCCCCGTCTCGCCCGGCCAGCGCGTGCATGCCGGCCAAGTGCTGGGTTACGTCGGCACCAGCGGCAATGCGCGCGGCACGCCGCCCCACTTGCACTACGGCATCTACACGCCGATGGGCGCGATCAATCCGTATCCGCTGCTCAGTGCAGGCCCGGCCTCTCCAGAGCCCCGTCCAATATTGCCCGAGGCAGGCGACGGCGGCTAAGGTTCGGAAGCGCATGGGGCCGGCGATATTCGCCGGACCGAACAGGAAAGGTGGGGTTGATGGGGATCGAGGGCGTAGCGGCCTCCGCAGAGGGGTGCGAGGTGCGGGAGCAAAGGATCGACCAGCTCGAGCGCGAACTGGCCGCCACGCGCGGCAAGCTCGAGAACACGGTGCGGGAACTGGAGTGCGCAAACGCGGCGCTAAAGTCTTCGAGCGAAGAAAGGAGTCGGGACACGGAGCAGCGACTGCGCGCCAGCGAGCAGATCTATCGCGCCATCGGCGAATCGCTCGACTACGGCGTCTGGGTGTGCAATCCGGACGGGCGCAATATTTACGCAAGCGAGTCCTTTCTCAGGCTGACCGGCATGACCCAGGCGCAGTGCAGCGACTTCGGCTGGGGCGACGTGCTGCATCCGGAAGATGCGCAACGCACCATCGAGACCTGGAAGGACTGCGTGCAAAGTGGCGGCACCTGGGACATCGAACACCGCTTCAAGGGAGTGGATGGGGAATGGCACCCGATTCTTGCGCGCGGCGTACCGGTGCGGGACGCGGACGGCAGCATCTACTGCTGGGCGGGAATCAATCTCGACATCAGCAGGCAGAAGCGCGCTGAGCAGTCGTTGATCGAGATCGACCGTCGCAAGGACGAGTTTCTCGCCATGCTTGCGCACGAATTGCGCAACCCGCTCTCCGCCATCGTCAGCGCCAACCGGGTTGCTGCGCAGCCTGGTGCCGACGCGAAAATGCGGCAATGGTCGCAGCAGGTGGTCGAACGCCAGGCGCGCCAGCTCACACGGCTGGTCGACGACCTGCTGGATGTCTCGCGGATCAGCAGCGGCAAGATTCATCTGCAGAAAGAAGCGCTCGACGCGGCCCAGGTGCTGCGCCGCGCCATCGAAGGAATCCGCCCCGCCGTCGAACTCAAGAGCCAGACCTTGACCGTGGAAATTCCAGACGAGCCGCTGCCGGTGGAAGCCGACTCGACTCGACTCGAACAGATTTTCGTCAACGTGCTGAACAACGCGACCAAGTACTGCCAGCTGCGCGGTGAAATCGTCGTGAGTGCGGGACGCGACGGCGGGTTCGCGCTGGTGCGGGTGAGGGACAACGGCATCGGCATCGCCGCAGAGATGCTGCCGCGCGTGTTCGACGCCTTCATCCAGGCCGACGGCTCGCTGGATCGTGCGCAGGGTGGTCTCGGGCTGGGGTTGACGGTGGTGAAGCGCCTGCTCGAAGAGCAGGGCGGCTTCGTTCGTGCGCATAGCGGCGGGCTGGGCGAGGGTAGCGAATTCGTACTCGGCATACCCCTGCGCAGCGGCTCCTCCGCCATCGAGAAAAAAGCGGTAGGACACGGGACTGCGGCGACAGGTGCAACCCCGCGTCGCGTGCTGCTGGTGGAGGACAATCTGGATGCGGCGGAGGCCGTGTCGACGCTGCTGGAAAGTGTGGGCCACACCGTGCATACCCTGCACGACGGTCGCGACGCCATCGCCACAGCCCTGGTCATTAATCCCGATGTGGTGCTGCTCGATCTGGGGCTGCCCGGTCTGGATGGTTATGCCGTCGCCCAGTCCCTGCGCCGGCAAGACGCTTGCGCGCATTGCCTGATCGTAGCCATTTCCGGCTACGGACAGGCCAGTGATCGCGAGCGCTCGCGGGATGCGGGCATCGACCATCACTTGGTCAAGCCGGTCGATTTCGATCTTCTGCTCGGGCTCCTGCAATCCGCGCCGGCCGCGCCGGAGGACCCGAAGATTGTGGACTGAGCACCAGGCCGCTCGATTCGGCCGCAACCGGATCGGATTCGGGCATGGCGCTTGCTCGCGGAGTGCGCCGGGCAAGTAGTTCCCTCCGGGAGGCATGGTGAACCAGCGCATACAGCAGTGCGGTCCTCTCAGACCAAGAACGCGCGAGCAGCAGTTCGCGGACAGCCTGCCCTGCATGGCCTGGGAAATCGGCCCCGACGGCGGCGTGTCGTGGTTCAACGGCTGCTTCTGCGAGTACTCGGGGCTGGAGCAAGGCGCCGGCCTGGGCTGGGATTGGACGCGCATTTTTCATCCCGACGATCTGCCCCGGGTGGAAGCGAACTGGCGCGAGTCGTTGCGCACCGGCCAGCCCTTTCGTGGCCAGGCGCGTTTTCTTCGTCACGACGGCGTCATGCGCTGGCACGAGATGCGGACGCAGCCGCAGCCGGACGCATCCGGGCAGGTGAGGCTCTGGTACGGCACCGCCTGGGATATCGACGATCTCAGAAGTGCGCAGGAATCGCTGCACGACACCGAGGAGATGCTGCACTTCGGGCTGGATGCTGCGGAGCTGGGCTGGTGGGACCTCGATCTGCGCTCGGGGCGCGCGCGGCGCACCCTGCAGCACGACCGGATTTTCGGGTACGAGACGCTGTTGCCGGATTGGAGCTACCAGCGCTTTCTCGAGCACGTGGTGCCGGAAGACCGGTCGCGGATCGACGCGCAGTTCGAGCAAGCCAAGTCCGGCAGCAATTTGTGGGATATCCAGTGCCGCATCCGCAGGGCTGACGGCATGGAGCGCCACATCTGGACCCGGGCGGCGGTGCGCTGCGATGCCGGCGGCGCGCCGGTGCGCCTGGTCGGAATCGTCGGCGATCAGACCGATCTCGTAAGAGATCGGCAGGCCCGTAGCGAAGCCATCGAGCGGGCGCGTCTGCTCGATGCGATCAGCGAGGCGATACGCGTGACCGACGATCCCGTAGAGGTCATGCGTGCGACGGCGCGGCTGGTGGGCGAGCGCCTCGACGTGACCCGCTGTGCCTACGCCGACGTGGAGCCCGACAACGACCACTTCACCATCCGCGACGACTGGACCGCAGACGACGCAGCTTCCACCGTCGGCAGCTACTCGCTCGCGCTATTCGGTCGCCGCGCCCTTGCCGAGCTGCGCGGAGGTCGAACGCTGGCGGTCGACGATGTCGATGCCGAGCTGACGTTTGAGGACGGTGCGGCGATGTTCAACGCGATCGGGATCAAGGCCATCGTCTGCTGCCCGCTGATCAAGCGCGACGGCCTGCGCGGCATGATGGCAGTGCACAGCGCGGTGCCGCGCGTCTGGTCTGCCGCCGAGATCGGTCTGGTGCAGGTGGTGGCGGAGCGCTCATGGGCGCATATCGAGCGCGTCCGCGCACAGGGGCTGCTGCGCGAAAACGAAGCACGACTGAGTCAGTTGATCGACCAGATTCCCGCCATCATCTGGACGGCCGACGCTCAGGGCGAGATCGGCTACATGAGCCAGTGGTTTCTTCAGTTCACCGGCCGGCCCCTGGAACAAATGCGCTCCGCTTATTGGCCGGAGTTTATGCATCAAGACGATGTGCCTGGCCTGATCGAGGTGTGGGGGCAATGCGTGGCCACGGCTGCGCCTTACCAGTACACCGCACGAATGCTCCGCAGCGACGGCGTCTATCGCTGGCATACCTTGCGCGCGCAGGTGGTGCTCGACGATCAGGGCAAGGTGCTGATCTGGTACGGCTCCGGCGTGGACGTGCATGAAGAAAAACAATCCGCCGAGGTGCTGGCGCTGAACGAGGCGCGCCTGCTCGCCTTGTCCGAACAACTGCGCGAGGCCGACCGGCGCAAGGACGAATTCCTGGCGACGCTCGCACACGAATTGCGCAACCCGCTGGCACCGATTCGCAGCGGTCTGAGTGTGTTGCGTCACGCGGCGGCCGGCAGCGTGCCGGCCGAACCCATCGCCAAACCCATCTACGAAATGATGGAGCGCCAGACCGGGCAGCTCGTGCGCCTGGTGGACGATCTGCTGGAGGTCTCGCGCATCACGCGCGGCGCCATCGAGCTGAAGCTGGAGATTCTGGATCTGGCCGAGGTCGTCGGCAGCGCGGTGGAAACCGCGCGGCCGCTGATCGAATCCGCACGCCACTGCTTGAGCCTGCACTTTCCGCGCGGCCCGGCGCGCGTGCGCGGCGACGCAGTGCGCCTGAGCCAGGTCTTCGCCAATCTGCTCAACAACGCGGCCAAGTACACGCCGGAGGGCGGCCGCATCGAACTTGTGCTCGGCACGGAAAGCGGGCAGGCGGTGATTCGTATTGTCGACAGCGGTATCGGCATCGCGCCGGAGATGCTGCCGCGCGTGTTCGAGATGTTTGCGCAGGTCGAACGCCGGTCGGAGCGCGCCGGTGGCGGTCTGGGTATCGGGTTGTCGCTGGCTCGCAGCCTGGTGCAATTGCACGGTGGCGTGGTGGAGGCGCGCAGCCAGGGTATCGGCAAGGGCAGTGAATTCGTCGTGCGCCTGCCGCTCGCGATCGCCGCGGCCCACGAAGACGCGGTAGCAAGCCTGCCTCTGCGAATCCCGGCGCGCCGCATGCTGGTGGTGGACGACAACCGCGATGCCGCCGATTCCCTGGGCATGCTGCTCGAAACGCTGGGTAGCGACCCGAGGGTGGTGTACAGCGGCTGCGACGCGCTGGTGGCGCTGGAGCAACACCGTCCCGCCGTCGCCATCCTCGACATCGGCATGCCGGAGATGGACGGCTACGAACTGGCGCGACGCATCCGCACACATTCGCTGGGCCGCGACATGCTGCTGATCGCCCTGAGCGGCTGGGGACAGGAGGGCGATCGCCGGCTTTCCACCGAGGCGGGATTCGACCACCACCTGGTCAAGCCGGTCGACCTGGATACGCTGACCGGCGTCTTGTCCGTGCAGCGGACGAATGAAGGGGGTGCATAGGGAAACTCCGACTGGCTACACCAGTAACTGCTGGCGTTGCTGAAGCAGCAGTACTACAACCCTGAACACTTGGCGAAATGGCGCTGCCTCGAGGAGAGCACGATGCAACTGGGAATGATCGGACTGGGCCGGATGGGCTCCAACATGGCGCTGCGGCTGCTGGCCGAGGGCCACCAGTGCGTGGTCTACGACCGCGATGCCGCGGCCGGCGCAAAGCTGGCCGACCAGGGCGCGTCGGTCGCCGCGTCGGTCGCAGAGCTTGTGAAAAAACTGGCCAGACCGAGATCGGTATGGGTAATGGTGCCGGCTGCGCTCGTGGACCCGGTCATGAAGGAACTGGCTCCGCTTCTGGACAAGGGCGACACGGTCGTCGATGGCGGCAACTCGAATTATCGAGACGGCATGAGCCGCGCCGGACTGTTGGCCAGGGACGAAATGTTCTTTGTCGACGTCGGTACCAGCGGCGGCATCTGGGGACGCGAGCGCGGCTATTGCCTGATGATCGGCGGCGCGAATGAACCGGTCGCGAGGCTCGATCCGATTTTCGCCTCGCTCGCACCGGGTCGCGGCGAAGTGGAGCCGACCCGGATCGGAACCGGAAAATCCGACCGAGGCAACGCCGGAGGCACTGCCGAGAGGGGCTATCTGCATTGCGGTCCGCCCGGCGCGGGGCACTTCGTGAAAATGGTCCACAACGGTATCGAATACGGCTTGATGGCAGCGTATGCCGAAGGCTTCAATCTGCTGGCGCATGCCAACGCCGGCGCAGCGGGGAACGAACTCTCCGAGCATGCGACGCCCCTTGAGGATCCCGAGGCGTTTCGCTTCGACCTAGACCTCCCGCAGATCGCCGAAGTCTGGCGACGCGGCAGCGTCATTGGTTCCTGGCTGCTCGATCTCATCGCGCGTGCGTTGTTCCAGGACCCCGGGCTCGAAAGCTTCACCGGTCGCGTGTCCGACTCTGGCGAGGGCCGCTGGAACTTGAAGGCGGCGCTCGATGTGGCGGTGCCTACCCCGGTGCTCGCCGCGGCCCTGGTGCAAAGGTTCAGTTCCCGCGGCGAAAGCGAATTCGCCGACCGGCTGCTGTCCGCACTGCGCCAGCAGTTCGGTGGTCACCCGGAAAGTCCCGAGCAACCCGTCAAGAAGAAATCCGCATGAGCGCCGCGAGCGAGAACACGGCACCCGGTTCGCCGGAGTTCTCCGACGCACTCGTGCTGTTCGGCGCCACCGGCGATCTGGCGCACAAGAAAATCTACCCGGCGCTGCAATCGATGGCGCGGCGCGGTCGCCTCGATGCGCGCGTCGTCGGTGTGGGCCGGCAGAAATGGACCGTTGCGGAATTCCGCAGCCACATGCGGGCGAGCCTCAAGAAGCAGGGGGTTCTGGACGTGAAGGCCTTCGCCTTGCTGGCCAAACACCTGGACTACGTCGGCGGCGATTATCGGGAGCTGTCCACGTTCAAGCTGCTGCGAAAGACGCTGGCCGATGCGAAAAGTCCGCTGCACTATCTGGCCATCCCGCCCAGCCTGTTTGCTGCCGTCACGCAACTGCTGCACGAATCCGGCTGCGCCCGCAACGCGCGCGTGGTGATCGAAAAACCGTTCGGGCGCGATCTGGAATCCGCGCGCGCGCTCAACGCCACCCTGGAAAAAGTGTTCGACGAAGCGTCCGTGTTCCGCATCGACCATTACCTGGGCAAGGAGCCGGTGCAGAACCTGCTGTACTTCCGTTTCGCCAATTCGTTTCTCGAACCGCTGTGGAATCGCAACCACATCGAGAGCGTGCAGATCACCATGGCGGAGAGCTTCGGTGTGGAAGGGCGCGGCCGCTTTTACGAGGAGGTCGGCGCGATTCGCGACGTGGTGCAGAACCACCTGCTCCAGGTGCTCGCCACCCTGGCGATGGAACCGCCGCTGGGCGATTCGGCCGTTGCTTATCGCGATGAGAAGACGCGAATCCTGCGTGCCTGCACGCCGCTGTCGGCCGACACCCTGGTGCGCGGTCAATTCGAGGGCTACCGCGACGAGCCGGGCGTAAACCCCGAGTCCGACATGGAAACCTTCGTCGCCATCCGGCTCGGCATCGATACCTGGCGCTGGCAGGGCGTGCCGTTTTTCATTCGTGCGGGCAAGTGCATGCCGGTGAGCGCGACCGAAGTGCGGGTGGTGCTGAAGGCGCCGCCGCAACAGGTGTTCGCCGAACCGCTGCCGCACGGCTCGAACTATTTCCGTTTTCGTCTGGGGCCGGATCGCGTTTCCATTGCCATCGGCGCGCGCACCAAGACCGCAGGCGAACCGATGGTGGGCGAGGAAATCGAGCTGTTCGTGTGCAGCGAGCAGAGCGGCGAGTTGGATGCGTACGAAAGATTGCTGGGCGATGCGATGCAGGGCGACCAGACCTTGTTCGCGGCCAGGGCCACGGTGGAAGCGGCCTGGGCCATCGTCGATCCGATCCTGGCTCATCCCAGCCCGGTGAAGAGTTACGCCGCCGGCACTTGGGGGCCGCGCGAGTCCGACAAGATGGTGGGTACCTTCGGCGGCTGGCACGCCCCCGCGGCAGAAACTGCGCGGCGCAAGCGGGTCAGGGCGCCGTCATGACCACGGCCTTCGGACGGTCCATGAGCTGTCGTACCATGCCGGCGTGAGCCATCGTGATTCCAGGAGCAGCCCAGCCGTGAACCTGCCCGCAAGCCCGCAAGCCACCAAGCGCGTCGCGACCTATGCCGACATCGTGGCGCTGCCGGAAAACCTCGTCGGCGAAATTCTGGACGACGAGTTGCATGTGCAGCCGCGTCCGGCGGGGCCGCATGCTGTCGCTGAGTCGGGCTTGATGGTCGATCTCGGCAGTCCTTTCGACCGTGGCCGCGGCGGGCCAGGTGGCTGGTGGATCCTGGTCGAACCCGAGCTGCATCTCGGCCGCCACGTGATCGTCCCCGACCTCGCCGGCTGGCGACGTGAGCGCATGCCGCAGATTCCCCAGGATCACCGCTTCACGGTTTCGCCGGACTGGGTCTGCGAAATTCTTTCGCCCTCGACCGCGCGCAAGGACCGCATCAAGAAGATGCGCATCTACGCGGAGCAGGGCGTCGCACACTGCTGGTTGCTCGACCCGCTCGCTCGCACCCTGGAAGCGTTCACCTTGCGCGACGAGCGTTGGCAGCTCGACGCCACGTTCGAGGACGAGGAGCGCGTGCGCACGCCGCCATTCGAAGCGGTGGAACTGGAGATGGGTCTTTGGTGGACGCCGACGCCAGTGGAATGAGCTTCGATTCGCGCGACAACGCGCTGCGCGACATGCATGTCCGCCATATCTCCCGGAACACGGAAGCGCACTTCCTCTCGAATTGACGCGAGGTCGATAGCCGGGCACGCCGATTGCGGCTTTCCCAGCGAGGATTCGAAGCGGCGATCGAAGTTCCTGCTGCTCTATCCCATTCCCGAGCGCCATTCGCGCCTGGGTCCGGCCGGCCCCATTTTTCATGGGCACTCCCGCTCGCGGGCGCCGGCCTTGTCCGAACCATGTTTCGAAACAGGAGATATGTCATGAAACGACAAACCCGCAGTTTGCCCCGCACTTTGCGTTTTGCAGGCCGCACGACCTTGGCCCTGGCACTGGCGGCTGCGCTCACGCCGGTCGGCGCGGAAATGGCGCAGCCGGCATCGTCCTCGCACCCGGTGGATATTTCTGCTCCCTCCGGCCCGATGGTCGCGCAGAAAAATGGCGTGAACTACGTGACCGGCGGCATCGGCATTGACAGTCGCGAGCAGATCCTTCCGCTCGGCCGCGACATGAGTCTGCAACTGGTATTTGCCGAGCGATCGGGCGCTTATCTGACCGACGTCGACGTGCGGATTTCCGACGCAACCGGCCAGGACGTGTTGAGCGTGGATCAGGCGGAGCCGCTGGTTTTCGCGGAACTGCAACCTGGAACCTACGAGGTAAAGGCCACCCTCCACGGCGAGACGATCGCGCGTCGCGTGACCGTTCCGGAACGCGGGCAGCGCACCGAGATCTTTCACTGGAGCTGAGTCTGTCGCGGGCATGGCCCGCTCCTGCGACAGGAGCGGGCCCTCTGAACTGGTCGAAGGGCCGCCGCCGTATCAGCGATACGGAACGATCGAGATTCCGCCGCCGACTTCCAGCACCGCGTACTTCACCTGGTCGAGTCTTTCCAGGCCGTGAAGCTTGCGTGCCGCGGCGAGAATATCGGCCTCGTCGATCCGTTCGCGTTTGATGCGTTCGCTCAGCAGGCGTCCATGGTCGACGATGATCACGGGCATGTCGTCGATCAGGCGTTCGAGCCGCGGCGACCGTTCCTTGAGCATCGAAAGGCCGATGTCGGCCACGGCCAGCGTCGCGATCGCCAGCATCGCGTTCACGACGGAAAAATCCTGCCCCACCAGCGCCTGCTGGCTCGCCTCGGCGATCAGCAGCAGCAACACGAAGTCGAAGGTGGTGATGTGCGCCAGCGATCGCTTGCCGCTGAGGCGAAACACCAGCAGGAGAAACAGATATACACCCAGCGCCCGCAGTACGGTTTCCATGCCTACGTCCTGATGCTCAGGGATAAACCAGATGCCATGGGCGCAGCGCGCGGCCATGACCGCGAGCCACGCTGAGCGTGCTCATGGCGGGATGCAACGGCTCTAACTGGAAGCGGATCACCGCCGCGTCGGCGCCGATGCCGGTATCGAAGGTAAAGATCGAATCGCCGGCATCTGCAGCAACGCGCGCCGGAGCCGGCACGATGGACCGGATCAGCACCGTGTCCAGATAGTCCCGACCGATGCGAACGGCCACCGAAGACTTGAGGTCCTGACGCGGCAGGTGGATCACGAGCGCAGTCAGCGCGCCCATGCGGGCAAACCGCTGGTATTCGAGCGACAGGGTGCCGGTATCGTCCGTCGCGCGCGCACGGCTCAACCAGCCGTCGCCCAGCAGGCCGGCGGCGCCCGCGACGACGAATAGGGCCAGGGCCGCCCATCCCAGGCGCTGCCACCACCAGGAACGGGCCTGAAAACTGGGTGACTCGTCGATCTCGAGCATCTGCCCCGTATCCCAACGCGCTGCGGCCTGGACGCCGAAATGCCCAGGCCGGTCGAGCGATTACTTCAGGGAGACCAGCAGCTTGTTGCGCACGCTGGTCACACCATCGACCCCGGAGGCCAGGGTCGCTGCCCGCGCCATCTGCGTCGGGGTGGCGACGATGCCCGACAAGGTCACGATCTTGTCGCGGGTGTCCACGTCGATCTTCATGCCGGCGATGTCGCGGTCGGCCAGCAGCTTGGTTTTCACGGTCGCCGTGATCGCCGCATCCTTGGTGGTGGCGCCGAAGGTTCGCGAATCGGTGTCCGGATCTTGTTTCGTCGTACCCGGACCCTGGCTCAGGCCATCGGTGTTCTGGCCTGCGCCGTGGGCGTCGTCGCCAGCCGTCGCGGGAAGCGCGATGACGAAAGAGGCGATCAGCAGGGCGGAAAGTCTGGATGGGTTCATGAGGGGCTCGGATGGTGCCGCGGAAATGCAGCTCACCACCGGGTGAGCGCAGAAGTTGTGCCCGGCAGCGGCTTTCGCAGGTCCCGCCGCCAAGCGGTACTCCCCGGCATGCGTGGACGCATCGCACTCCTTCCGGGTCTCCAAATTGCTGGCCTGCGATCACCGGCGCGGCCCCTGCGCTCTACCAGCAAGGAATTCGCATGAAAGGCAAAACGAAAACCGCAAACAATCCGTCCAGGCAGACCACAGGGGAGGACCGGGACCTCGTCGCGCTGACCACCAACCAGGGCATCCCGGTCTCCGACGACGACAACACCCTGCGCGCCGGCGAACGCGGACCCTCGCTGCTGGAAGATTTCCACTTCCTGGAAAAGATCCAGCACTTCGATCACGAGCGCATCCCCGAGCGCGCCGTACACGCGCGAGGCAGCGGTGCACACGGCTATTTCGAAGCCACCGCAGACGTGTCGCACCTGACCCGGGCGGCGTTTCTCAAGCCCGGCATCAGCACGCCGGTGTTCGTACGCTTCTCCACGGTAGCGGGCGGCGCCGGTTCCACAGACCTCGCCCGGGACGTGCGCGGCTTCGCCACCAAGTTCTATACGGCGGAAGGCATCTTCGATCTGGTGGGCAACAACATTCCGGTGTTCTTCATCCAGGACGCAATCAAGTTTCCGGATCTGATCCACGCGGTGAAGCCGGAGCCGAACAAGGGCATTCCGCAGGCGGCCTCGGCGCACGACACGTTCTGGGATTTCGTGTCCCTGCAGCCGGAGACCACGCACATGCTGATGTGGGTGATGTCGGACCGTGCGTTGCCCCGATCCCTGAGCACGATGGAAGGTTTCGGCGTGCACACCTTCCGCCTGGTGAACGCGGCGGGCGAGGCTTCCCTGGTCAAGTTTCACTGGAAGCCCAAGTCGGGCACTCACAGTCTGCTGTGGGAGGAGGCCGTGCGCATGTCCGGCGCCGATTCGGATTTTCACCGGCGCGATCTGTGGACCCTGATCGAGAACGGCTTCAGTCCCGAATGGGAACTGGGGCTCCAGGTTTTCAGCGAAGAGGATGCGGCGAAGTGGCCGTTCGACGTGCTGGATGCGACCAAGCTGGTGCCGGAGGAATTGGTGCCGGTGCAGATCGTCGGGAGGATGGTGCTGGATCGCAATCCCGACAATTTCTTTGCCGAAACCGAGCAGGTTGCGTTCAGTCCGGGCCATATCGTTCCGGGTATCGACTTCAGCGAGGACCCGCTGCTGCAAGGGCGCATGTTCTCCTACCAGGACACCCAGCTTTCGCGACTCGGCAGCACCAATTTTCACGAGCTGCCGATCAATCGCGCGCAGTGTCCGGTCAACAGCAACCAGCGCGACGGGCACATGCGCATGGCCATCGACAAGGGCAACACGGCGTATCAGCCCAACTCGCTGGGCGGCGGGTGTCCGGCCATGACCAAGAGCGGGTTCGCGACGTTTGCGGCGGCCGTGACCGGAGGCAAGATCCGCAAGCGCGCGGACAGTTTTGCCGACCACTTCTCGCAGGCCCGCATGTTCTATCTGAGCCAGTCGCCGGTCGAGCAGCGTCACATCGTCGCGGCGTTCCAGTTCGAACTGGCGAAGTGCGAATCGGTAGAGATTCGCGAGCGCATGGTCGGCAACCTGTCGCGGGTGGATTCGTCGCTGGCGCAGGCGGTGGGCGAGGCGCTGAACATTCGCGTTGCCAATCTTGAAATCGCGCCCGAAAAATCGGCGGCTCTGGCCCCCTCGCCCTTGCTCAGCCTGTTGTCGCGGCCGGGCACCACCGGCATCCGCGGTCGCACCGTCGCCGTGCTGGCGGGCGAGGGCGTGGACGTGGCGCAGGTGAGCATGGCGCGCGAGATGCTCGAAGGCGAAGGCGCCACGGTGAAAGTGCTGGCGCCCACGCTCGCACCGGTCAAGGGCGGTGACGGCAAGGTGGACGTCGATCACACCTACGCCACCATGCCGTCCGTGCTGTTCGACGCGGTGATCGTGCCCGGTCGCCCGTCCTGGCCCGGCGGCCCCAGCTTCAAGCACGAAGTGGAGTTCGTGCACGACATGTACCGGCATCTCAAGACCATCGTTTTCTGCAAGCACGCGCGCGTGTTGATCGACGCCGCGGAAGTGAGCGCGGAGGCGGCGGGTGTGCTGTACATGCCCGGCAATGCCAAGCAATGGGCGAGCGCCGTTGCGACCATGGCGCGGCACAAGCATTACGCGCGCGAGGAGTGGGGCGCGGAGCCTTGAGGCGCATCGCGTGAACCGATGAGAATCCTCGGTATCGGCCAGCACAACTACCTCGGCGATCTCTATCGCAGGCTCACCGTCGAAGGGCACGAGACCCGCGTCTTCATCGAGCATCCCGGCTCGCAGCGGGTCATGAGCGGGATGGTCGCGCGCTGCGATGATTGGCGCGCCGAGCTGGACTGGGTGAGACGCGCCGGCGAGGGCGGCGTCGTAGTTTTCGAATCCGCCTGCCAGGGCGAGCTTCAGGACCAGTTGCGACGCGACGGCTTCAAGGTCATCGGCGGCAGCGCTTTCGGCGACCGCCTGGAATCGGATCGCGCGTTCGGGCAGCAGATACTGCGCGAAGCCGGTGTGCAGACTGCGGCCACGCACTCTTTCGACACCCTCGAACAGGCCATCGCCTTCGTGCGCGAGCGACCGGCGCGCTACGTGTACAAGCTGTGCGGCAGCCAGGCTGCCTCGACGCGCAATTACGTGGGCCAGCTCGAAGACGGAAGTGACGTGATCGGCATGCTGCGCATGGAGGACGGTCGTGCGGTGGACGACGGACTGGCGGTGTCCGCATCGCGATTCGTCCTGATGGAACACGTCAGCGGTGTGGAGGTCGGCGTGGGCGCCTACTTCGACGGACGCTCGTTTCTGAAACCAGCGTGTCTCGACTGGGAGCACAAGCATTTCTTCCCGAACGATCTCGGTGAACTCACGGGCGAAATGGGCACGGTCGTGACCTATCGCGGAGCCGAACGTCTGTTCGATCTCACGCTCGGCCGGATGGAAGAACTGCTGCGCGTTTCCGGTTACTGCGGATACATCAACCTCAACACCATCGTCAACGAAGCCGGCATCTGGCCGCTCGAATTCACCTGCCGCTTCGGCTACCCCGGTTACTCCATCTGCGCGGCCCTGCACCGCGAATCCTGGGCGATCGTCTTCAAGCGAATGCTGCGCCAGTTGCCGCCGGCGAGCATTGCCACACGGTCGGGATTTTCGGTGGGAGTCGTGCTCACCGTGCCGCCTTTTCCGTATGCGGATGCCAGCGCTCGCGACGCCCCGGTGTTTTTTCGCGAACCGCTCGACACGGACGAGCTCGATCGGTTGCACCTCGGCGACATCGCACTGGTGAGCGGGCAGATGGTGGTCTGCGGGGGTTTTGGCGAGGCCATGGTCGTCACCGGAATCGGAGAGGAGCTTGTCACGGCTCGGGACAGCGCCTACCGGCTGGCGCGCAAGCTGGTCGTTCCCAATCTGCGCTACCGGGCCGACATCGGCGACAAGCTCCTCCGCGAGGACTTGAACCGGCTGGCTTCGCTCGGCTTCTGCGATGTCGGGCAGCCATCGAACATGACGTGAAGGCTGGGCACGCCGGTTGCAAACACTCTGCGTGCTCGCCGAGTCGCCGAGGGGCTAACCCTTAGCGATGTCACTGCCATGACTCCCGACGCGGCATCGGCGAGCGCTTTTCAGAACCGCTTCTTTTAACGCGCTGCGGCTCAACGGTTGCGCTTTGCGGCATCGACTCGTACGGGCGATGCGAATTGCATCGGCTGATACCTGCCTCATCCACTCATCAAAGGACTTGCACTTGCACATGAACCGCGATCTCTTCGAACCCCTTCGCCTTTCTTCTGCCGCGTTGCTTGCGCTGACGCTGTCCACCGTCCAGGCCGATGACGGCGACAAGCGCCGCCCTTTCGGAGCCGAGGCCGTCAGCACGGTGAAGATGGCGTTTCGCACCGACGCCGACATGCGCGCGGTGCTGGACAAGATGACGACATTCAAACCCCGGGCCATCGAACTGCTGACGCCGGCCGAAGCGCGCAAGGAGCCGACCGTCACCGACGCCGTGATGGCTGAACTCAAGGACAAGGAGCGCAGCGTTGCGCCCGAGGCGCTGGTGCCGGGAATCACCAGCACGGATCGCAACATCGAGATTTCCGGTCGCAGCCTGCCGGCGCGGATTTACACGCCTGCCGGCATCGGCCCTTTTCCGGTGATCGTGTACTACCACGGCGGCGGCTTCGTCATTGCCGACAAGGAGGTTTACGACGGCGGCGCGCGCGGCATTGCCAAGCAGGCCAACGCGGTCGTGGTGTCCGCCGACTACCGGCAGGCTCCCGAGCACAAGTTTCCCGCCGCCCACGACGATGCGTTCGCAATCTACCAATGGGCGGTCAAGAACGCGGTGAGCATCGGCGGCGACCCCGAGCGCATCGCCCTTGCCGGCGAAAGCGCGGGCGGCAACCTGGCGATGGCCACCGCCATGGCGGCGCGCGATGCCGGCGGCATGGCGCCGTATCACGTGCTTGCGGTCTATCCCGTGGCGCAGACCAGGACCACCACGGCGTCGTACGAAAAATATGCCGACGCCAAGCCGCTCAATCGTCCGATGATGCTGTGGTTCGTCAAGCACTACACCAATTCACCGGCCGATCTCAAGGACCCCCGGATCGACTTGGTGCACGCCAATCTCAAGGGTCTGCCGCCGGTCACGATCATCAACGCCGAGATCGATCCGCTGCTGGACGACGGCGCGCAGCTCGAAGCGGCGCTGAAAACCGCCGGCGTGCCGGTGAAGCGTTACGTGTACGAAGGCGTGACGCATGAGTTCTTCGGTGCGGCCGCCCTGGTGGAAGACGCCAAGACCGCTCAGGCCGTCGCCGGAAGGGCGCTCGGGTCCGGCGCCACGATGGCGACCGCAACGCCGTAACCCGTCTCGAACTCCGTCTCCGCATTCGCAGGAGACGGAGAAGAAGCTGCTGACTCCCCCAGCCGCTGATTCATCCCCAGCGGCTACCTGGGCGACCGACAAGGGTGTCGGTCGCCTCTTTTTTTTGGGGAGGCGGGAACGAGCGAGGCGACTGGAAGATTCAATCGCGCCGTGCGGTTTATGGGACGCCGCGGCGATGACACTACAATTCGGGCAATTAGAAGGGAGAGCGGCGATGCAAGGGGACTTGGACAAGAAGCCACAGGAAGCGCCTTGTCTGCTGCGCAGACTGGCGATGGTATCGATGCTGCTCGGGTCGTCGTCGGCGCACGCGAATACCCAGATTTCGGCAGCCGGCGATTACCTGAGCCTGAGTCTCGAAGAGTTGATGGAGGTCAACGTGACCACGGTCGCCGGCACGCCGGAGTCGCGCTTTGCCTCGCCCGCTGCATTGACGGTCATCAGCGGCGATGCGATTCGACGGGCCGGTCACCGGTCCATCGCCGAGGCGCTGCGCATGGTGCCGGGCATGTATGTCGGGCGTATCAACGCTTCGAGCTATGTCATCGGTGCGCGCGGGCTCACCGCCTCGGTCATCACCTCCACCCGCTACTTGGTCCTGGTGGACGGTCGCGTGGTTCACGACCCGCTGGTGTCCACCACCTTGTGGGACGTGACCGACGTGGTGATGGAGGACATCGACCGGATCGAGGTGATCCGCGGCCCCGGCGCCACCTTGTGGGGCCAGAACGCCATGAACGGCGTCATCAACGTGATCACGCGCAGCGCGCGCGATACGCAGGGCAGCCTGCTGAGTGCGGGCGCCGGCGATTCCGAACGGATCGCCACGCTGCGACACGGCTTCACCGTGGGCAAGACCGCGGTGCGTGCGTTCGCCAAGTTTGCTGACTACTCCGAATTCGAGCGTTTCGACGGCAGTTCCAACAACGACGCCTACTCCACCGCGCGTGCCGGTATTCGCGCCGAACACGCGCAAAGCGAGCGCACCACCTGGACGCTGGACGCCAACCTCTACCAGCTTCCCACCGCGGATTTGCGGGTGGACGTGCCGGTGCCCGGCGTGCATGCCCAATTCGTGGAAGACACCACACCGGACGACATCAGCGGCGGACACCTGCTGCTGCGCATGAATCACGATATGTCGCCGGGCTCCGGCCTGAGCGCGCAAGCCTACTACGACCGGGTGGAGCGAGATGGCGTCCGTATCGGCAACCACCGCAATACCGTCGATGTGGACGTGTGCCACTGGACCCCCCTGGGAGCGCGCAACGAATTCATCTGGGGCGTGGGTTTCAGGGAGCACGACGACAGGATCGAGAACGGCAGCGGCTTCAGGTTCGATCCGATGTCGCGCAAGTGGACCGCCCTCAACGGCTTCGTGCAGAACACCTCGGAGCTGGTGAGCGAACGGGTTTTCCTCATGCTCGGGTCTAAGTTCTCGCATCACGATTTCGTTGGCAGCTATACCCAGCCGGGTGCACGGCTGTGGTGGACGCCCAGCGACCGGCAGACCCTGTGGGGTGCGGTGTCGCGCTCGGTGCGCGTGCCCTCGCGGCTGGAGGAAAGCGGTTTCATCGTCCTGGCCATCGCCGACAGCGGTCTGCTGGCGGGCACCGACCCGACCAATGTGTTCGTGCCCGTAGGCGTCAGCGGAGACGACGACCTGAAACCGGAGCGCCTGCTGGCCTATGAACTGGGTCATCGTTACCGCTTCGGCGACTGGCTGGCGCTCGATGTGGCGGCGTTCCGCAACGATTACCAGCGCCTGATCGGCATACCGGCGCAAGTCTTCGGCAATCTGGTGGACAGCGGCCAGGGCGAAACCCATGGCGGCGAGATCGCGGCCTCGATCAAGCCCCTGCCGCAATGGCAGATGGAAGCCTCCTACAGCTACCTGGAGACGACGGTGAGCGGTCCGGTGCTGAAATTCGACGAGAGCAACGTGCCCCGGCATCTGGCGCAATGGCGCAGTTCCTGGAAAGCGCGCAGCGATCTCGAACTCAATTCCTCGCTGTACTACGTCGGACGGATCGAGGGTCTGCCCATCGACGCCTACGCCCGCTTCGACCTGGGACTGACCTGGGACGTCCGGCCCGGCTTGCAGCTTGCGCTATGGGGCCAGAACCTGACCGACGGCGAGCGCCAGGAAAACAGCGCGGTCGAGATTTCGCGCTCGTTCTACGCGCAGCTCCAACTCGATCTGTAACCTGCGCATGCGCTTCCTGCGGCTCGCATGCCGTCACGGCCGCATCGGCTCGATGGCGCTTGCCGTTTCCATGGCGGTCACGGCGTGGGCGATGACGGCCACGACCGTCCATGGGCAGGACATCGACCCGGTCAAGGAAGCCCAGGTCAAGGCCGGGTACGTCCTGAATTTTCTGCGCTACACCGACTTCCCCTGGCAACGCGACCGGCCCGCCGATGCGCCCTACCGCATCGTCGTGGTCGGCGACGCGGCGCTGGCCTCTGCGCTGCATATCGCGGCGACCGGCGGCGTCGCCGTGAACGCGCGCACGCTCGACGTGGCCTTGCCCGGAGGGACGCAGGACCTGCTGGCCGCGGACCTCGTTTTCGTCGGCCGCGACCGCAGCGCGCAGGCGCCCGACATCATCCGGTCCCTGGCTGGCAGGCCGCTCCTGGTGGTCGGTGACGGCGAGGGCTTCATCCCTGCGGGAGGCATGATCGGGCTGCGGCTGGAAGGTTCGCGCATCGTCTTCGACGCCCATCCTGCTGCCATCCGCGGGGCGGGTCTCATGCTGAGCGCCAAGGTGCTCAAGCTCGCCCGGCACGTGCATCCGGAAGACGCGCCATGAAGCTTCGTGCCGGGTCCCGTTCGTTCGAAGACAAGGTGACCTTGCTCGCAGCGATTGCGAGCGGTGTCGCGGTGATCGTGGTCAGCGCGCTGCTGTCCCTGGCTGCGTACACGGATTTCAAGCGCGAGGCGGTCGCCTCGGCGAATTCTCATGCGCAGCTCGTCGCGCTGAATAGCGGCGCGCCGCTTGCGTTCGGCGATCCGGTGGCCGGAGCCGAAGCGCTTGCGGTGCTGCGCGCAACGCCTGACGTTGCCTCCGCCGTGCAATACGACACCGCCGGCAAGGTGTTTGCCGAGTACCGGCGTGCGTCGAATCCCGGGCCTGTTTTCGGTCCTGAAGCGGTGGGTACGCACGAGCGCCAGGGCTGGCTGGTGGTGCGTGTGCCGGTGCTGGATCGCGAGGAAATTCATGGCGGCGTCCAGCTCGTCTACGACCTGAGCCATCTGCGCCAGCGGCTCTGGAGCGGGCTGCTGGTGGCGCTCGCCGCGACCCTGGGCGCAACCCTGGTCGGCTACTGGATCGGCCGCGGAATCAGCCGCAACCTGGTCAGGCCCATCGACGAGCTGGCGCGGACGGCTCACAGCGTTTCGCGCAGCAAGGATTACGCGCTGCGCGCGAAGAAGCTCAGCGCAGACGAGCTCGGATCGCTGACCGATGCGTTCAACGAGATGCTGGGTCAGATCCAGCAGCAGGAGCGCGAATTGGCCGTGGCGCAGGCCGCGCGCGAGGCGCTGCTCGATGCCGAGCGCTCCGCGCGCGCCGAGGCCGAGCGCGCGAGCCGCATGAAGGACGAATTCGTTGCCACCCTGTCGCACGAACTGCGCACGCCGCTGACGCCGATACTGGGCTGGGTCGCGATTCTCAAGCGCACCGGCCCGCCCGATGCGCAGACGGCTCAGGGCCTGGAAGTGATCGAGCGCAATGCCCGTGTGCAGACCCAGATCATCGACGACCTTCTGGACGTGTCGCGCATCGTCTCGGGCAAGGTGCGGCTGGACATTCAGCCGGTGAATCTGGCCGAGGTGATCGACGCCGGCGTGGCCACCGTGCTCCCCGCTGCAGACGCGCGCGAAATCCGTTTGAACACCGTGATCGATTCGGGCACGCAATCCATCCGCGGCGATGCCGCCCGCTTGCAGCAGATCGTCTGGAACCTGCTGTCCAACGCGATCAAGTTCACGCCGCGCGGCGGCCGGGTGGAGATATCGCTGACGCGGGTCGAGTCGCGCGTCGAGATCGCGGTCGCCGACAGCGGCGCCGGCATCGCGCCGGATTTTCTGCCGCACGTGTTCGAGCGTTTCCGCCAGGCCGACAGTTCCACCACGCGCCAGTACGGCGGTCTCGGCCTGGGCCTGGCCATCGTCAAGCAGTTGGCCGAGCTGCACGGCGGCTCCGTGGCCGCTCACAGCGCCGGGGTCGGGCAGGGCGCCCGGTTCACCGTGACGCTGCCGGTGGTGGCGGTGCACGTTCCGGATGCGGTCGAGCCGCGCGAGCACGCGCGCCCGGGCCGCAGCGGCGGCGTCGACGACAGCGACGTGTCCCTGAAAGGTTTGCGCATCCTGGTGGTGGAGGACGATCACGACGCGCGCGCGCTGATCGCGATGGTGCTCGAGGGCCGGGGCGCCGAGGTACTGCGTGCCGCATCGGCCGAAGAGGCGCTCGTCGCGGTCAGGAGCCTTCGGCCGCAGTTGATGGTCAGCGATATCGGAATGCCCGGCGTCGACGGATACGAACTGATGAGGCTGGTGCGCCTGCTGCCCGCCGATGCCGGCGGAACGATTCCTGCCATCGCGCTGACGGCATTCGCGCGCAGCGAGGACCGGACGCGTGCGCTGGGCGCGGGATACCAGTTGCATCTGGTCAAGCCGATCGAGCCGCCGGAGCTTGTGGCGGCGGTTGCGAGCATTGCCGGAGCGGGCTCAGCGTCATCGGGCCGGGAAGGTACGGAGGGTTCCTGAGGCGGCTCTCCGCAGGTTTGATGCAGGTCGGACTTCAGTCCGGCTTGCGCCGCTACGATGTCGCGCTGAAATCCGACCTACGGCGCAAGTTGCCCGGTTTGGAGTCTCCTTGAGAGCCCTGCGTGTCGACCGGCGCCGGGCCGGTCGTCAACTGGACTAGCGCGCCGGAAAGCCGATCCAGATCGACCGGCTTGACGAAATGGCGGACGAAGCCGGCTTCCGTGGTCTTGGCACGGTCCGACTCCTGGCCCCAGCCGCTGAGCGCGATCAGCGCCATGTCGTGGCCCCAGTCCTGCTGCTTGATGTGCCTGGCCACTTCGAGGCCGCTCATTCGGGGCAAGCCCAGGTCGAGCACCGCGACATGCGGCAGAAACGATTCGGCGGCTTCGGTCGCTTCGATCCCGTCGAAAGCGATGCAGGTCTGGTAGCCCCAGATACGCAGCAACTGTAAGAGGCTCTCGGCGCTGTCGGCGTTGTCGTCCACCACCAGCACACGGACATTGGCGGGGTCATGGTGTAGAACCGGGACCGGCAGCTCGGCAACCGGTGCGTCCACGGTGGTCGATGCCAGCGGAATACGCACGACGAACGTGCAGCCCTTGCCGGGTCCGTCGCTATGCGCGGCCACCGAGCCGCCGTGCATTTCCACCAGCTTCTTCACCAGCGCGAGGCCGATGCCGAGTCCGCCCTGCGCGCGATGCAAGGTGTGATCGACCTGGGTGAACATGTCGAACACCCGAGGCAGAACCTCCGGCCCGATGCCGATACCAGAGTCCTGCACGGTGATGACGGCATGACCGCGTTCGCGTGCTGTGGCCAGCCTGATATGCCCGTTCTGGGGCGTGTACTTCGCGGCGTTGTTCAAAAGGTTGGCGACGATCTGGCATACGCGCGTGGCGTCCGCACTGGTCGTCAGTTCACCGGCAGGCGCCAGTTCGATGTCGAGCCGGTGCCGGGCGCGCTCGATCAGCGGGCGGCTGGTTTCGACGGCCGCCATGACCGCGTCGCGCAGATCCATGGTCTCGCGGCGCAAAACGACCTTGCCCTGGCTGATGCGGCTTACGTCGAGCAGATCGTCCACCAGGTGCACCATCTGCTGCAGTTGCCGCTCGACGATGTCGAGTGCTCCCGGATTCTCGGCGCCCTGCGTCAGCCGCATGATCTGCAAGGAGTGGCGGATCGGTGCGAGCGGATTGCGCAACTCGTGCGCCAGGGTCGCGAGGAACTCGTCCTTGCGGCGGTCCGCATTGCGCATGGCCTCGTCTGTACGAATGCGCTCGCCGATGTCGCGGACCACGCACAGGCGGCCGACGACTTGTCCCGCGCAGTCGCTCAGGCGGGCGACCGTTGCCTCCACGTGGATATCGCGGCCGTCGTGCCGCCGGTGTATCGATTGCGCGCGATACATGCCCGACTGCTGCAAGCGCTGCTGCGACGAGACCTTGATGTCCGTAGCGGTGTCGGTATCGGGCCAATGCTCCATGAACAGTTCGCTGCCCGCGCGGCCCAGGACGTCGGAAGCGCTCTTGCCGTACTGCCGCTCCGCCGCCGGATTCAGGTAAATGACGTGATCGTCCACGTCGAAGGCCATGACTGCGTCCTCCATCTGCGACAGCACGTCCTTGCGCATGGCATTGGCCGCAGCGTTGGCGCTGTCGAGGGTGTAAATATCGTCGCCGACGATCAGCGCATCGACCTCGCCGAAGCGGATTGCCGACAGCGTTTCTTCGGCCTCTGCCAGACGCTCCCGAAGCTCCGCGTTCTCGCGCAGGAGTACTTCGTGGGGGGCGCTGGGAAAGTTCATGGCGACGGCGCGCATGCTCATGGGTCTACGTTCCTTGCCGCAGGTCGAGCCCGTGGAGAATGCGGTCGACCCTGGACATGTCGCCGATGAAGCGCCGCAGCGGCAGCGGTGCGCTCTTGATCAGCGTAGGGGCCGCGACGATCTGGTCCGCCGCCGCCATCTCGACGTTCTCCGCGATGCTGAGTATCTGTAAGTCGTATCGCCCCTTGAGATGTTCCTCGCAAATCCGCCGCGTGTTGACCACCGCGCGCGACGAGGCCGGAGTGGCTCCGCTCACGTAAAGCCGGAACTGGTAGGGTTTTTCCATTGCGATGGTCAGCGCAGCGGCTGCACGTCGAGCCCGACCAGCACGCGCTCTTCGTTGGAAAGATCGCCGATGATTTTCCGGATGGGTTGCGGCACCTTTCGCACCAGGGTCGGCACCGCAAGGATCTGGTCGCCCGCCGCCAGCCTGGGATTGACCAGCAGATCGATAACCTCGATGTGGTAGCGGCCCGCCACATGGGTTTCGCAGACGCGCTTGAGGTTTTCGAGCGCGGCGACGGACTTGGCCGTCTGTCCGGCCACGTATAACTTGAGCTGCCATTCGGGCTTGGTCTTGGGCGCCGGTTTCGTCGCCTGGATGGAAGTCACGTTGGGCATGTCAGCGATTCCGCTTGGCCTGCTTGCGCGGCTCGATCGCGGCGGAAGCCGGCCGCGTCCTGACGACACGGCCCCGGGTGGCGAGACGTTCGCGCGACAGTCCTGCCTCGATTTCTCCGGCGTGCTCGTCGGCCTGTGCATTCAGCGCTGCGATCTGCGCCTCCAGCACCGCGCGGCGCTTGTCCAGGCTCTGCAATCGGCGGCGCTGATCCCGTTCGAGCCATTCCGAAGCGGCGACCTCGTTGGCCTCCTGGGTCAGCCGCGCAGTTCCGGTCAGCACCTTGTCGCCCATCAGGTACACGTCCACCAGATCGATGCCGTGATCGCCGAAGACAAACTCGCGCACCTGATTGGAGTGCGGCATGCCGCGCGACTTGAGCACCTGCAAGGTGCGCGTGCGCTCGCCGTTGCCGGCGACATTGGCCAGCAGTACCCAGCTATCCATCAGCGAGGACACGCCGATCTCGGTGCCGGCCAGCGGCACGGTGCCGTCGGTAGTGAGGCTGGTGAACAGCGCAGTGATGCCTTGTTCCTTGAGAAAATCGATGAGCCGCATCAGGGTGGATTTCAGCGCCAGGTCGGCTTGATCCATCGCGAGATTGGTGATGGGGTCCACCACCACCACCGAAGGCTTGGCCCTGCGCACGAGCTCGTACATGGACACCAGGTGCTGTTCCAGTCCGAGCAGGGTGGGGCGCGATGCATGAATTTCCAGCAAGCCCTTGCGCACCCATTGCGCCAGGTCGATGCCGATGGAACTCATGTTGCGAAGGAGTTGGCTTTCCGACTCCTCGTACGCAAAGAGCAGGGAGTGTTCGCCACGCGCGCAGGCGGCATTGACGAACGTGGCTGCCACGCTGCTCTTGCCGGTTCCGGACGAACCCGATACCAGTACGCTGCTGCCGCGAAAGACCCCCTTTCCGCCGAGCATTTCGTCGAGGCCGGCGATGCCGGTCGAGACTCTTCCGGTCGACGCGCGATGGTCCAGCCGCAGCGAGGTGATGGGCAACACGACCAATCCGCGCGAGCCGATGAGAAAAGGATATTCGTTGGTGCCATGCGAGCTGCCGCGGTACTTCACCACGCGCAGCCTGCGCGTCGAGACCTGCTCCACGATGCGGTGATCGAGCATGATCACGCAGTCCGCCACGTACTCTTCCAGGCCGTAACGGGTCAAGGAATTTTCGCCGCGCTCGCCGGTGATGATCGCGGTCACGCCGCGAGCCTTCAGCCAGCGAAACAACCGTCGCAGTTCGGCGCGCAGCACCGCGTGATTCGGCAGCCCGGCAAACAAGGCCTCGACGGTGTCCAGCACCACACGCCTGGCGCCGATGGAGTCGATGGCATGGCCGAGACGGATGAACAGCCCGTCCAGATCGTATTCGCCGGTCTCCTCGATTTCGCTGCGCTCGATCTGCACGAAGTCGAGCGCGATCTTTTTCTGCTTCTGCAGCCTGTCCAGATCGAAGCCGATGGAACCCAGGTTCTGCGCCAGTTCGGTTGCGGTTTCCTCGAACAGCATGAAGACGCCCGGCTCGTCGAACTCGGTTGCGCCTCTGACTACGAATTCCGCGGCGAGCATGGTCTTGCCGCAACCCGCCGCGCCGCAGACCAGGGTCGGGCGCCCCTGCGGCAGCCCGCCCTGAGTGATTTCATCGAGGCCCTGAATCCCGGTTGCCGTCTTTGGCAGTGTGGCAATTTCCAGGTCCCTGGATAACTTCATCGGCATTCGCAAAACCCCCGTTCGTTTTGGAAATGTTGAGGTGGAAATCTTCATCGGCATCAGTGGGCATTGGTGCGCGTTGCGGCCCCTCGTGCTTTTCCGCACCGGCTCCAACGCAAGGTCCTTGCCGACAACAGAGAAAGTGATCGCAGTTGCTGCCGCTTCCCCCGGGAAAGGCTGCACAAACGCCGGTCCCGGCAAGGAATTTCAGGCCTGCGCCGGTCTTGTGCCCGCTTTTTACGGGCGATCGCAGCATGCATTTCACTGAGCCTTCGAGCTGCAAAATTGAAGCCGGTCGCCGGGCGAAATGACCGCTGTCGCAGCCGGCGCCTTGCGATTTGGAGCGTGCTTCGCCTCGTTTCGGCGCTGCGATGGGGGCTCGCCAATTCCGGTACCGAATGGGCCGGCGGACCGCCTGTGTTCACCATCCGCGGGTCCGACCATCAGGAAGGAAGGAGGCCGCATATGCGCCGCTGAAGTCGCTGTGGATCGCGTGGGCGTTGCGCCTGCTGTCGGGGGCAGAGTGGGGACGGCATCACGGTCTGAAAGAAGTGCAACTGGTGGCGGACGGCAACGGCTAGTTCTCGCGCAAGCATGGGCATGCTGCTCGACGACCGCGAGATCGGTATGGACGAGCGTTCGCGGCGCTACTCGATGCTGGTCCGCGACGACCGCATCGAAAAGATGTTCGCCGAGCCGCGCGAGTCGGGCGATCCATATTCCGTGTCGGACGCAGACACCATGTTCGACTGGCTTGCGCCGAAGTCCGCGCGTCCGCCGCGCATCGACATGCTGACCAGGCTGGGGTGCCCGTTTTGCGCGCATGCCGGGCAGATGCTGAACGATCGCGATCTGCGCTTCGATGAAGTCGCGCTCGACGATGGCGTGCGCTACCGGGTGCTCGGCGCCGAAGCCGGCGCGACGACAGTGCCGCAGGACTTCGTCGACGGGCGGTTGGTGGGCGGTACCGAGGCCCTGGAAGAATATCTCGGCGAGCAGTTGCCGGGTGGGTGAGGCGGGCCGAAAGTCGGGCTGACGTCCGACCTTAACGAAAGCCGCCCAGCGGCGACAGCAGCGGGCCGGGCGCCATGCCGACGTCGACGAGCGGAGCGCCGTACTGGAAAGCCGAGCCCGGTGCACCGGGCATTCAACTTGCGGCCTGACTGTCACCTCACACCTTCTTATGGAGTTGACCATGAAGCTCAGTACCCACATTGCCGGCCTGCTGTTGTTTGGATCGGTGCTGTCGCTCTCCGTCGAAGCGGAAGTCGGCAGGACGCCGGATTCCGGGTCGACCACCGGCATCGGAAATTCGCCGGGAGGCGACGGGCTTTCCGATTCGCAACGCGGGACCTCGGACCTCCGCGGAAAGGAAATGGCGAAGCTCGACAAGGACAATGACGGCAAGCTCAGCGCGGACGAGGCCAAGGCGGACGCGACGTGGTCCAAGCGCTTCAAGGAAATGGACTCGAATGCCGACGGCATGGTGGAGCCTTCGGAACTGTTGGCGATGGACCGCAGGAAGTCCGCCGACCAGACCGGAAAATCCAGTTCGTCCGGCGGCAAGGACAGTCTGCCCACGCCGAGCTATTGAGCGCGCCCATCCGCGCCACGGTGCCGATGTGGGCCGACCTCGAGCGCGTGCGGAATTCCTGGCTTCGAAATCCGCCGATGCGGTCCATGGCCGGCGCCTTGGCCAGCATTCCCCTGCTGCTGACGGCTGCGTGCACCACCTATTCCGGTCGCCCCGACAACGCCGCTCAGCCAGAACCTCTACGTACTTCGTTCGAGGAGCGAAAAGACGTTGTCTACACGCCGCCCGGCCATTCCCAGGCCGTGAAGGCGGACTTCTACATTCCGGCGGGCGAGGGCGTTCATCCCGGCGTGATTGTCGTGCACGGAGGCGGCTGGAACGGACGGGATCGCAGCGACATGGATTCCATTTCGCGATCCCTGGCGCGGCGCGGATTCGTGGTGGCCAATATCGATTACCGCCTGGTGCCCGGGTTTCGTCATCCGGCGCAGGTCGACGATGTGCGCACCGCGCTGACGTATCTGCGCGCGCATGCCGGGGAGTTGAAACTGGACCCCCAGCGTGTGGGCGGCTGGGGTTATTCAGCCGGCGCGCACCTGCTGGCGATGGCTGCGATGGAGCGATCCGGCGCTACGCCGCTGTTCCGCGCGGTCGTGGCGGGCGGCATGCCGGCCGACTTTCAGCGTTATCCCACCAGCCCCGTGATCACCGACCTGATCGGGAAAACCATGAGCGAGGAGCCCGCTGCCTGGGTGCGCGCCTCTCCCATCACGCACGTGTCTTCCGACGATCCGCCGATGTTCCTGTTTCAGGGAACCTGGGATCGAATCGTCGAGCCCGAAGAAAGCGTCGAAATGCAGCGACGCCTGCAAGCCGCCGGTGTCCCCGCCGAGCTGGTGCGCGTGCACGGCCTTGGACACATCGCGACGTTCCTGCTCGGAGGCGCGGCGCGCGATCACGGAGTGGATTTTCTGGATCGCTATCTGCGCTAGCGTTTTCGTGTGTCTGCATAAGCCCCGACGGGCGTTCTCACGACGAGTCGCGGTCCGTTTGGCGAACGCCTTGTCGAGGCAGAGCCCCTCCTACGCGGGGAGCTTGTTTGATAGAAGTGGGCCATGCCCGCGAGGCTGCGCCGCTCGCGTGGGACTGCCGCGGCGGTCTCGCCGTCGAATTGTGGCAGCGGCGCCCGCGAGGTCCAGGCTTGCGTCGAGTCTCCGCTCCAGGTTTCGCCACTGTGCGGCGAAGCAGGTGGGATCCACGAATCGATCGAGGGTCGGCGTCAGGGTTTTCATGGGGCAATCCTCGGTCGATATCCGGCAAATGCGGGTAACAGAAGTTCGGCGCAAGGCTTGTTCCCGGCGGCCGTTCCGCGGGTTCGGGCATGGCGGTTGCGGCCATCGCAGGCACGAATTCAAACCGGCATCTGGTCCACGAGGAACTTCTCCATGCTCGAAAAACTCCCCGACGCGGTCGGCCACGCGCTGCGTCATCACCGCGCGGGGCTGGAGAAGATCGCTTTCCAGAAAGTCGATCTGCGACTGGGAACGGCGGCGCTGCAAGTTCGCAGTCTCGCGTTTGCCGATCACGCGCCGATCCCGATGCGTTACACCGCGGACGGCGAGGCGCTGTCGCCGCCGCTGCAATGGACGGGCGTGCCGCCCGAGGCCACTTCACTGGTGCTGATCGTCGAGGACGCCGATGCGCCGACGCCGCAGCCGCTGGTCCATGCGATAGCCGTAGGCCTGGAACCTCATGACGGTGCGCTGCCCGAAGGCGCGCTGAAAAGTCCCGAACACGAAGCGGGCAGCGACCTCAAGACCGGCCGCAACTCGTACCTGATGCAAAGCTGGCTGCCGCCGGACCCGCCGCCCGGCCATGGGCCGCATCGCTATGCCTTCCAGGTGTTCGCGCTGACCGGCAAGCCTGAGTTTTCAGAAGCGCCGGGACGCGGCGAAGTGCTCGACATTCTGCGCGCGCACGCGCTGGCCAGCGGATGTCTGATCGGAACGTATGAGCGCGACAATACTGTGAAGGTGGAAAACGACGCAGCGGTCGTCGAAGCACCAGTGTCGATCTGATGTTGTAGGCCGGGCTGAAGCCCGACCTACAACAAGCCCCGACCTACAACAGGCGATTTAGGGATCTACCGCGCCAGCATCGGCAGCGCACGCACACTTGCCGGCGGCGGCATGGGCAGACTCGTCACCGTGCAATACGAAGACGACGACATCGGCAAGGCCCGCCGGTAGCGCTCGAAGCAGCGCGCGCCGGCTGTGAGGCGCAACAGCGCGCCTTCGGCGATGGCGCGCTGCACCGCCGGTCGACCGTCGATCAGCGGCCAGATGACCTCCTCGTTCCAGTCCTGCGAATGCTTCAGGTCGATGCTCGCGTGCAAGATGAAATAACTGCGGCCGTGCCGGCTGATGCCGAGGCGCTCAAGTCCTGCGTCCACGTGCACGACGCGCGTGGGCGCGGTGAGTTCCACCGCGCCGAGCGCGCCGACGGACTGGTAGGCATAACGCCGGTTGCACGCCAGCCCCTGCATCAGGTTGGCCAGGGCCAGCGCTTCCCAGACGGTGTTTTCGACGACCGGCGCGAGTCGCAGTTCGGTGACGGTGCGCTCCAGCATCGGGCCGTGCATGCGCACCGCGCGACCGCGGCCCAGCTCGTCCCAGTAATTGCGCGCCATCTCGAGTTTCGCCCGGACCGGCATGCGCACCTGCGTCAACGCCACCAGATCGTCGAAGCCGGCCTCGCCCGCGACTTCCTGTTCCAGGAACCAGCGCATGTCGGGCAGGCCCGCGTCGCTTGCGAGCCAGTCGAACAGGCGATCGTTCTGGCCGGGACCGTGCTCGCGCAGCGATTCGAACCACGTCATGAAATCGTCCGGGTCGGTCGGCACGCCGTCCATCAGCGGTTGTATCGCGCGCCGCTCGGCTTCGATGAACTGCCCCTCGATCAGGCTCATGTGCAGATCTTCGCGCAGCGCACCGGCCCACTGTGCGTCCCCTGTATCGAGCGTGCCGGTGGCGGGGCAGAGCCGTCTTCGATTGAAGTGAGCCAGGCGTCGATGCAGGGCGTCGTTCAGATCGACGATCTCCGGCAGAAAAGGGTTCTTCAGAGCTTGATTCATGGAGGTTCTCATCGGTGCACAACCAGCCCGACCACCGCGATTCTTTCCACCGCGGCATATCCGGGAAGATCGAGGTCTTCTCCGAAAACGTCGGGGTCGAGTTCGGTGTATCGGTAACGGAGCTGCGCGGTTTGAAGGATCGGTAGCACGGCGAGCTGAAAAAGATCCTGGCCGTTGATGACCGGCGTGCCGGTGTAGAGAATCAGACGGCCGCCGGGCGCAAGATGCGCCACGGCGTCGCGCAGAAAGCGCACCGCGATATCGACGCCCCAGTTGTCTCCGCCGTGACAGTAAGTCCGCTGCCTGGCGTCGAGCATGTAGGGAGGGTTGGAGACGATCAGGTCGAACGTCCCGTCCACGTTCGACAGCGCGTCGCTCAGCACGCATTGCGCACGCGGCGTCCGGTTGATCGCGATATTGGCCGCCGTCATCTGCAGCGCCAGGGGGTTGATGTCGGCCAGAACGAGGTCGGGCAATTCGTGCGGGTCCAAGAAGTCCGCTGCGAGAATGGCGCCTGCACCCGAGCCGCAGCCGATATCCAGCAGCCTGCGCACGGGGCATGGCCAGAATCCGCAGATCGACTGGCCGATGAAAGACACGAATCGATACGTGTCCGGTCCTAGGAACACCGCGTCTCGCGCAGACGTCGGAAACGCGGAATGCACGAAGAGCTTTTCGCCTATCGATGAGTAGCGCACCTTGCTTCGCAACAGGCCGCCGGGTCCGCTCGCTTCCTCCAGGGCGCCGGCCTTGCGCAACAACTCGAGCGCTCGCGCGGGCAGCAACTCGGCTCGGAAGGCGCGGCTCCAGCCGAACACGGCGCGCAGATCTCGAGCCTCACCGCAGCCCGGGCGCGCGTTGACTCTGGCGTGGGTCTCCGGCGTGGGACAGATAAAGCTGTAGTGCTGCTCCAGCAACCAGTGGCCCAGTTCGCACAAGGCTGCAGTACTGCGCAAACCCGGATCGGTCGGCGCTCGTCCTGCGCCCTCCGCAGTGCCGGCGCTGTCGAACGATTCGCCGAAGGATCTGGTGCGGGAGGTCCTGGCCGTCACGTGCTCGAACGCTGGGGCGTGCCGACGTGCGTGGGCAGGGACGCCTCCGTCCGCGCCGGACCGATCGAACCGCATGTGGCCGAGTTCCATAGGCTGGCGTTCTAGCGGTCGCGCGCCCGCTCGATCCTGTCGGCGCGACGGTCCGCACGATCCTGGATCCGATCGCTGCGGCGCTCATAGGCTTCCTGCAGTGTATCGCCGGTCTGGTCGAGCAGGCTCGCCATGCGGTCGCGACCGTTTTCGCGGGCCTGATTGGCTGCGTCGTCGAAACGCCGGTCGATCTCGGCGCCCTGTTCGTTCAGACGATCGCCGGCGAGCGAGGCGCGCTCCTGGACGAACTCGTCGAGGCTGCCGCTGAAGAACTCCGTGTCGCCGTCGCGAAGGGTCAGGGTTTCGCCGTCGAAAATCGCGAGCCCGTCGCCGTCGAACAGACGTTCGCCGTCGAAAGCCAGGGGGCCGTCACCCTCGAGCAAGGCGCCACTGAAAAGATTGCCTTCAAACAAAAGGCCGTTGTTGAGGAGGGTCCGGCCGTCGAGGAGGTTTCCTCGTTCCGCGTAGGCCGCCATGGGCATGGCGCCGGCGAGAGCGGCTGCAAGCAGCGAGGTCGGCAGTGAAATCGTCAGTCTCTTGTTCATCGTTGGAAGCTCCTGGGTCGATGGGAAGCATCACTGCGAGGGGCCGGAAATGCCGGGCCGTCGTGTGATTCGCGAGGGCTTCTCGCACGAGGGATGCCCGCCCGGCATTCGGGCGAACCACTGCCTGTGATGGGTCGCGGCCAGCCAGCGCCGCTGCGCGATGCAGGACGTTCGGGGGAGCCCGGTGCGCGGTGCACGGCAGCCGGTGCTTGCTAGGTTCGGGAATGCCGCTTGCGGAGTCACGAAAAAACGCGTCGTGCGTTTTTCGACTGGAGGACATTAATGATCGGCAACTATCTACGCGCGGCAAGTCTGGCGACGATCGGTTTGGTGGGCACGGCCGTCACGGCCTACGCCGCAAGCAACGCTGAAAAGGAGGCTCCGGTGCCCGTGGTGACCAATGTGGATCTGCAACGTTACATGGGGCCCTGGTTCATCGTCGGCGCCATCGGGCTCGGCCTGGAGGACGGGGCGCACAACGCCGTGGAGACGTACACGATGAAGCCGGACGGCACCATCGATACGGTGTTCCAGTTTCGCAAGGACGGCTTCAACGGCGAACTGGAAACCAAGAACACGACGGCCTGGGTGCAAGAGGGGACCAACAATGCGGAATGGAAGGTCCGGACCCTCTGGCCGCTCAAGCAGCAGTACCTGATCTCGCACCTGGAGCCGGACTACTCGGCGGCCATCATCGCGCGCGAGAAGCGCGACTACGTCTGGATCCTGGCGCGCAGCCCGAAGATGAGCGACACCCAGTTCAATGCATATCGCGCAAAGATCGAGGCCATGGGTTACGACATGACCAAGTTCTCGCGTTACCCGCACGACGGGCGGATGCCGGACCCCGCGAAGAGCAGCTCTTAGCTTCGTTGGCGTCCATTACTCTCCCACATCCCCAACCTTTCTCCAGGAGGGAAAAGGGCCGGGGATGAGGGAGAGTTCATCGCGACAAACTCTCAAGCCGCTTCGCGCAGAGGACGATGCGGGGCCTTGACCGCAGCAGCGAGCTGCGGCTTCAGCACCACCTTGGTCCAGCCGTTCTCGCGCGCGTCGAAATGCTTGTACGCGTCGGGTGCATCGTGCAGCGACAACTCGTGCGACACGATCATCGACGGCCTGGCGCGGCCCATCTCAATCAGCTTGCACAGATGCCGGTTGTAGGCCTTCACATTTGCCTGGCCGGTGCCCATGCGCAGGCCCTTGCTCCAGAACGCGCCGAAGTCGAAAGCCATCTTGCCCTCCTGCGCCAGCTTGTTCGCCGACCTGGGATCTTCCGGCATGAACACGCCGACCACGCCAAGCGAGCCGGTGGCCCGCACGCATTTCACCAGGTCGTTCATCACCTGATTGGGCACCTCGCGGCCTTGCGGATCGTGCGCGTGGTAGCCCACGCATTCGCAGCCGCGGTCGGCGCCCTCGCCCTTGGTGAGGTCCATCACCTGATCGACTGCAGAGAACTTCGAGTCGTCGATGGCGATGGCGCCGACCTTCCCCGCCAGCGCCAGCCGGTCCGGATGCCGATCGACCACCATGATCTGCGAGGCGCCCTGGATGTGCGCCGAGTACGCCGCCATGAGCCCGACCGGCCCGGCGCCGTAGATCACCACCGAGTCGCCCGGCATCAGGCCAGCGAGCCGCGTCGCTGCCCAGCCGGTGGGGAAGATATCGGCGAGCATCACATAGTCGTTCTCTTTTTCTTCCGCGTCTTCGGGCAGCTTCAGGCAGTTGAAGTCGGCGAAGGGCACGCGCAGGTATTCCGCCTGTCCGCCCTGCAATTCGCACATGCCGGCGTAGCAGTAGCCGGCGCCGGCGGTGCCGGGAGTCAGGGTCAGGCAGGCTGCTGTCAGGCCGCTGTCGCA